>NZ_JBHTZI010000005.1:208936-462520 GCF_042790355.1 Rhodococcus sp. NPDC056743
GACTGGTGTTCTCGAGGCTGGTAAGTCGGTTGTTCTGACGTATCAGGTGAAGGTCAATGCCGGTGTTGCCGGTGGCACGTTGATCAACAACAAGGTCACCGGTACTGCGAAGCCGCCGACGGGTCCGGAGATCACTCCTCCGCCGGTCACGACCGAGCATCCGGTGGATGGCACTCCTGCCATCGAGGTACTGAAGTCCTCTGATCCGTCCACCACGAACCGTGTGGTTGCCGGCCAGGAGATCACGTACACGCTCACGTTCAAGAATGTGGGCACCGCGGACGGTGAGGTCAGCTTCTACGATGATCTGACCGATGTTCTCGACGATGCAGTAATGACGAAGGATCCGGCTACCACTTCCACACTGGTTGTTTCGGGTGTTGTCGACAATGTCTTCACCGTCACCGGAAAGCTGGCCAAGGGTGAGACTGCAACGGTGACGTACACCGTCAAGGTCAATCCTGAGATCGGAACGTTGTCGGGTCCCGGATTCTCGCCGGGTGTCCTGAACAACTACCTGGTGGTTGGTGGCGAGAACCCGCCGGTGCTCTGTGTACCGGGCGACGCTCTCTGCACCGAGCATCCGGTGGACCCGCCGGAGACCACCACTACGCCGCCGGTCACGACGGAGCCTTGTGTTCCTCCGACGACGACCACGCGGATGGTTCCGACCACCACGGCTGCGACGACGACGGCTAGCGCGACCACTGCCGGTGACGCTGATGTGACCGGCCTGGAGGAATCCACCATTACGGAGGAGACCACCCCAGAGGAGACCACCACAGACGAGACCACGACAGAAGAAGAAGTTGTCGCGGAAGAGATTGTGGATCCGTGTGGCGTGACGACAACGCCGCCGACGACACCGGTAACGACGGACCCGCCCACCACGACGGTTCCGACGACGACGGTGCCGGTTACACCGACGATCATCATTCCCCCGATCGTCGTTGTGCCTCCGATCGTCATCCCGCCGACGGTTCCGGGCCAGCCGGTTCCGAGCACCGTTCCGGGACAGCCGAAGCCGCCGACAGCAACCCCCGGTCAGCCGGGTCAGCCGAAGCCGACTACTTCTGCTCCCAAGGGCGGAACGATCAACTCGGGTGGTGGCGCTGGTGAGAGTGGCGTGAACACCACGTTGCTTGCAGCGGGTGGACTGGTTCTGCTGCTGGCGCTGGGAACGGGTGTTGTTCTCCTGACGCGTAAGCGTCGCGAGGATGGTGACAACTGATTCTCGTGAGAATCTGAGGTAAACGATGTGGGGCAGATCGCAGAGTATGCGATCTGCCCCACAGTCGTTTTCGTGCTGGTGTTAGGAACCGATCCGGGAGCCGTCCTTCTTCCAGGCTGCGATTACCGACGGGCGAGGCTGTGAGGAACCACCGTCGGGCCAATGGGATGCGGGGCTTTCGATGCTGGCGTCGTCGGTCTCGCCGGGATGCTGGACGCAGACGATGACGCGCTTCTCGTCCACGATGGGACCGCAGGTTTCGGCGCCGACGGGAACGGTGAGGAACTGCTTTGTCTCACCGCGGTTTTCGCCTTCGAGGACAACGCTGAAGAGTCCGTCGTTGGACTTGAGTGCATTGCCGTCGGTGGAGATCCACAGGTTTCCGTGTGGGTCGAAGGCAAGGTTGTCCGGGCATGAGATGGGGCTGACCTTGCTCTTGTCGAAGCCGCCGAAGTAAGTGTCGGCCGTGGCTGGATCTCCGCACACGAGAAGAAGATTCCAACCGAAGGTGGTGCCGGCGTGGTCGTCGGTGATTTCGAGGACCTGGCCGTTCTTGTTGTTGTTGCGCGGGTTCGCCTCGTCGGCCGCTGCGCCGCCGTCGACTCCGCGCTTGGTGTTGTTGGTCAGAGCGACGTATACCTTGCCGCTCTTCGGGTTTGCCTCGAAGTCCTCGGGGCGATCCATCTTCGTGGCCCCGACCTTGTCGCCGGCTTGTCGGGTGAAGACGGCCACCTCTTCGGCGCTCATGCCGTCGACCAGCGATTCGCCCTTGCCGTCTTCGCCGGTGCGCAGGATGGCTACCCACTCGCCGGTTCCGTCGAACTTGCCGTCCGCGGGGAGTTTGCCACTGCCGTCGATCTCGCCGGCGGAGTTTCCACTGAGCTTTGCGACGTACAGCGTTCCGGCATCGAGCAGAGTCATGTTGTGGCGCATGGCTGCTTGGCTTGTGCCGCTCTGCATCTTTCGGCTGGAGACGAACTTGTACATGTAGTCGAATCGCTCGTCGTCGCCGCTGTAGGCCACGACGCTGCCGTCCGATGTGATGTAAATGGTTGCGGCTTCGTGCTTGAAGCGGCCGAGCGCGGTGTGCTTGACGGGGGTCGACGAAGGATCCCAGGGATCAACTTCGACGACGTATCCGAAGCGGTTGACCTCGTTGGGCTCGGCGACCAGATCGAACCGCTTGTCGAAGCGTTCCCACTTGCGCTCGGAAGCGGCGCCGGCCAGACCGTAGCGCTTCAGTCGCGCTGCGGCAGTGGGATCGGTGACGCCCTCGGCGTTCGCGAAATACTGGTTGAAGTTCTCTTCGCCGGAAAGCACTGTTCCCCAAGGTGTGACGCCACCGGCGCAGTTGTTGAGGGTGCCGAGCACCTTGGTTCCGGTGGGATCGGCGCTCGTCTTGAGGAAATCGCTGCCCGCAGCGGGACCGGTGACGAGGAATTCGGTTGTCGCGGTGATGCGACGGTTGTTGGATCCGATCTCGGGAACCAGTTTGCCGCTCCCGGAGTCGCCCTTGACCTGTACGACGGAGAGTCCATGGCTGGCCCAGCCGATCTTGACCTGTTCCTCGGTGGGGTTTTCGGCGTCGTAGCCGCGGAACATGGCTGGTTCGGTGGAGTACTCGTGGTTGACCACGAGCAAGTAGGTGTTGGGCTGCCCTTCGACGGGCAGGAGCCCGGCGAAGTCGTTGTTGAATCCGAACTGCAGTGCCTGCGCCGCCGCGGTCTGGTTCTCGAAGTCGAAGGCCGGGGCTCCCGCGAGAACAGCGTCACCCCACCGGATGACGACGCCCTGCTCGTACCCATCGGGAACGGTAACTGCATCCGCTTTGTTGGGGGCTACGGCGGTGAAGTTGGTGCCCGCCGGTGTGCTGGCGCCCTCGCTGCTTCCTGCCGATCCGGTCCCTGGGGCGGCTTCCGCTGTGCCGTCGGAGCAACCGGCGAGCGCGCTACCCGCTCCAACGGCCAGCACTGCCATGCCACTGCCGCGCAGCATCCCGCGTCGACTCAGGGCTGAGCGGGCGATATCGCGGAAGTACGCGCCTTCCGAGGTGTTGGGCACCTCGTGTGAACAGGCGTTTCCGCACTTGTACTGGCAGGTGATCGACGCGCGTGAAGACAAACCGTCGTGTTTGACAAACAGTGCCAAAGGCTTGATAGCCACCGTGAACTCCCGAAATTCGATGAATGGTCTCGGGAACCGTAGAAGCCGTAAGCGAGGGTAAAGGAAAGTCAAAATGAACGGCAGAACAATGAGGCGACCCTAAAACGTGGGCCGACCATGACATTTGTCATCGCAGATTCGTGACGGTGTCACTCAGTCCGATGACGCCTCGCACTGTTTTTGCGCCTACCGGCCCGCGAGGCTGGAAGCATGAGAGAACCGCATGAAGGAAGCTTCCTGACCGACCTGATGGAACTGGGGCCGGCGCCCGCCATGGCCGTTCGATGTGCGATCGGATTGCGCGGCCGGAACCGATCGGAGGCCGCGCGATGAAGGGCGATCCGGTCATCGAGGTTGACGCCATGTCCCGGCGTTACGGCTCCGGAAAGGATGCGTTCTACGCGGTCCGCGATCTCGAACTGACGGTAGCGGAGGGACAACTGTTCGGACTGCTCGGAACCAACGGCGCCGGGAAGACATCCAGTCTCGAAGTGATCCAAGGACTTTCGCGGCCGACGGACGGATCGGTGCGCGTTCTGGGTCTGGATCCGGTGCGAGAGCGCCGAGAACTCCGCCCGAGTTTGGGCATCATGCTCCAAAAGGGCGGCCTCCCTCAAGATCTCACAGCTCGCGAGAGCTTGTCGATGTGGGCAGGAACCTGCTCGAACCCCCTACCGGTCGACGAGGTGCTCGAGCGAGTCGACATGCGCGATCGCAGCGAGACCCGCGTGAAGTTCCTCTCGGGTGGCGAAGCGCGTCGACTTGATTTGGCCTGTGCCATTATCGGTCAACCGCTTGTTCTGTTCCTGGACGAGCCGACGACGGGTCTCGACCCCGAAAGTCGGCGTAATACTTGGCAATTGATCGCGGAATTGAAAGCTTCTGGCGTCACCATCATGTTGACGACGCACTACTTGGACGAGGCCGAGTCGTTGTGTGATCAGTTGGCGATCATGCACCGGGGAACCGTAGTGCGCAGTGGAACGGTTGCCGAGGTGGTTGCGGATCACCCCGCGCAGATCAAGCTGCGCAGGCCGGATCTCCTGCTTCCGAACTTGCCCGGTGCCGAGATGCGCGTCGAAGGTGACTCTGTGGTGATCACTACTGCCACCGTGCAGGAAACGCTCACCGATCTCCTCGTCTGGGCTCAGCACAACAACGTGACGTTGTCCGGTCTGGATGCGCGAGCCGCATCCCTCGAGACCGTATTTCTCTCCATAGCAGATCAATTCGACCATCACGTCAATCTTGAAGGGGTGTCGGCATGAACCGCATAGCAACCCTCTCCCGTTCGGAGTTCACGCTTCTGGGCCGAAACCGCCTGTTGCTCTTCAACGCAATAGTCCTGCCATTGATCTTCCCGATCGGAATTCTGATTCTCTCGCGCGAAGACGGTCTGTCCGATACAGCGGTATCGTCGGGCCTCGAGATATTTGCGCTTTTCCTGCTCGTGTTTGTCGTGTTCTACAACCTGCTGTCGGTGTACTCGACACGGCGTGACGAGTTGGTGCTCAAGCGTCTGCGCACCGGGGAGTGCAGTGACGCGGAGATCCTGGCCGGCCCAGCAGTACCGTCGTGGGTGCTGACGGGCCTGCTGACGGTCGTTGTCGGTATCGCTGTGGTGGTTCTGGGTGGACGGGTGCCGGTCAATCCCGTGCTGGTGCTGGTGGCGTTTATCGGTGGCGCTGCCGTCTTTACTGCATTGGCTCTCATCACCTCCGCGGTGACGCGTAATGCCGAAGCCGCGCAGATCACCTGTATGCCGATCCTCATTCTGGCGACCGCGGGTATGTCGAGCATCAGAAATGTCGTGCCGGACAACATCGCTCGTGTCCTCGATTTCACGCCGATGGCCGCGGTTCTCGATCTCGTGAATCTGGGATGGGTGGGGCGCACGTCGTCCGAACTGGCCGACGACGGCGCCGTAGCAGCGAGTTTTGCGGACACGTTTGTCTCGGCCGGTCAACCGCTATTGGTTCTGGTTGCGTGGATCGTCGGGTCGGTCCTGATCGCCAATGTGCACTTCCGCTGGGAACCGCGCTCGTAAAACTCTGAGAAGGTAGTAGGCATGATTGCGGAGAGCTTCGGACGCTGGAATCCGACCCGAACGTGGCGAACGGCGTCCAGCGTCGACAAGGTTCGCCTGTACACACGGCAGTCGTTCTTCGTTCTCGGGATCTTCTTCGGGATTTTCGGCGGTATCACCGAAGTGGGGATGCACCGTTACCTCGGAGCACTTTTTGTCGTGATCAGTGCTGCCGCAGCCGTTGTCGCGGTGGATCGGATTCCCGAGTTGGGTGGTACCAAAACCGCGTCGGTGAAGGTGCCGGTGGTGGTCATGACCCTTGCGGCGCTGTGTTCTGCGATTATCGCCTTACCATCTGACGACGTGGGTCAAGGTCCGTATTTCTGGCTTGCGATGATCGTCCCGGTGCCGTTTGCGGCATTGATGTCCTGGCGCTGGGTGATGCTGGGAGCGGCCGTTGCCGGCGGCGTATGTGTACTTGCCGGGCGACCCGAGATCGGAATCTTGGTTGCATGTGTGGTGGGTTTCATGACCTTCACGGTGCAGCTGTCAGCGTGGCTTCTGCGGATGGTCACCGAACTCGACGAGGCGCGCGGCGCTGCGGCAGCACTGTCGGTAGCCGAAGAGCGCCTGCGCTTTTCGCGTGATCTGCATGACGTGGTGGGTAGTGCGTTGTCGGCAATTGCGGTGAAAAGTGATCTGGCAGCCGCATTGTCGCGTCGCGGTGACGATCGTGCAGCGCAACAGATGGACGAAGTCCGTGATCTTGCGCAGGAATCCCTGGCTGAGGCGCGGGAGTTGGTGCGCGGCTACCGATCCATTGCTCTGGCGTCGGAGCTGGCGGGTGCACGGTCCCTGCTCGAGGCGGCGGGAATCACCACCGACATCCGCGGATCCGCAGATGCACTGCCCATCGAACTGGCCGAAACGGCGGCCTGGGTCGTCCGTGAAGGCGTGACGAACATCCTGCGTCATTCTTCCGCGCAACAGGCTGTTATCGAGGTGACCGGTGAATCCGTGTCGATCGAAAACGACGGCGCAGCGAAGCAACGGGCAAGTGACGGTACGGGTGTGAGCGGGCTACGTGAACGCGTCGTCGCTGTTGGTGGCATCCTCGAGGTCGCACATGGTGAAGACACCTTTACGCTGACCGCACATTTTTCCTCCCCGATTAAGGAGTCTCGGTGACCGAGCCGATCAAGGTATTGCTTGCCGACGACGAGAATCTGATCCGATCCGCACTTGCGATGATCCTCTCGCTCGAGGACGACATAGTTGTTGTGGCAGAGTCGGAATCGGGGGAGTCGGCCGTCATTGCGGCGTCGGAACTGAAGCCTGACGTTGCTGTTCTGGATCTTCAGATGGCCGGTATCGACGGGATCGAAACGGCGCAGCAGATTGCACAATCCGTGCCGGGGTGTGCGTCGATCATCGTGACGAGCCACGGCCGTCCGGGCTACCTGAAGAAGGCGCTTGCGGCCGGTGTTCGAGGATTCCTTCCCAAGACGACCTCTGCAACTACCCTCGCGGAAGTGGTTCGCAGCGTTCACTCCGGTGGGCGGTACGTCGACCCGTCGCTGGCCGCCGAAGCAATCGGCGCCGGCGATTCGCCGCTGACGCCGCGGGAAGCGGATGTGCTCGAATACGCGGCCGACGGGGCATCCATCGAGGAGATCGCGTCCCGCGCACACCTGTCGGCGGGGACAACACGCAACTACTTGTCTTCAGCCGTCACCAAACTCGGTGCGGCCAATCGACATGAGGCTGCGGTGATCGCCCGCCGACAGGGGTGGATCTAGCTCCTACAAGACCTGCGACAAGAACGCCTGCAACCGGTCGGTCTCCGGATCGTCGAAAAGCTGCTCCGGAGTACCTGTTTCGACAACGGCACCACGATCCATGAACAGTACCTTGTCGGAAACGGAACGTGCGAAGCCCATTTCGTGGGTCACGACCACCATCGTCATACCGGATTTCGCGAGGTCTGCCATGAGGGCCAACACTCCCTTGACCAGTTCAGGGTCGAGGGCCGAGGTTGCTTCGTCGAAGAACATGACCTCGGGCTTCATGGCCAACGCCCGGGCTATGGCCACACGTTGCTGCTGGCCGCCGGACAGGTTGCCCGGACGAGAGTCCGCTTTCTCGCGCAGGCCCACCAGTTCGAGCTGCTCGAGGGCCAAGGCGCGAGCCGCGTCCTTGGACAGTCCCTTGAGTTTGTTCGGGCCTAACGCGATGTTCTCGGCCACCGTCTTGTGCGGGAACAAGTTGAAGTGCTGGAACACCATGCCGATGCGCTGACGCAACGCGTCGGGGTTGTCCTTCAGAACGGACTTCCCGTCGAGGAGAACGTCACCCTGCTCGGGCTCGTGCAGGCGGTTCAGCACTCGCAACAGCGTCGACTTTCCCGAGCCGGACGGCCCGATGACGGTGACGGTATTGCCGGCGTCGACGTGCAGGTTGACGCCCCGCAGGACTTTGTTGGTGCCGAAGGACAGGTGCAGGTCCGTGCCGGTGAGGGAGACGGATTTCAGTTCAGAGCTGGTCATGTCCTCAGCCCCTTTCCACGACGATGGCTTGCTCGAGCGGATCCAATGTGCCGGAAGTGTCGGCGCGACCCGTTCGGAGGCGGTTGTCGATGTAGTTGACGAGGTGGGTCAGCGGGATGGTCAGCGCGAGGTAGAACAGACCGGCCGCAACGAGAGGCGACAGGTTTCCGGTCTGCGCGTTGAGGTCGCGTCCCACGGCAAAAAGTTCGCGCTGTGTGACGAGCAGTCCGAGGAAGTAGATCAGCGACGAGTCCTTGATCAGCGAGATGAACTGATTCATCAGCGCCGGCAGAACGCGTCGTACACCCTGAGGAATGACGACAAGCGACATGGATTTGCGGTAGCTGAAGCCCAACGCGCGCGAGGCCTCGAGCTGGCCCGGTTCGACGCTCTGGATACCTGATCGGAAAATTTCACCGATGTACGCCGACGCAAGTAGTGACAGCGCCGCGACGCCCAGCCAGTACGGATTGCTCCCGGTGATGTTCTTGACGATGGGGCCGACGCCCAGTCCTACGATCAGAATGATGACGACGGCGGGCAGGCCGCGGAAGATGTCCGTGTAGACGCGTGCGGGCCAGCGCAGCCAACGCGTCCGCGAGATGCCTGCGACTGCCAGCAGCATGCCCAATACGGTGCCGATGACGCCCGACGCGAGCGCCAGAATGATGGTGTTGGGCAGGCCGGTCTTCAGCAGATCCGGGAATGCTTGCTTGTACAGCTGCCAGTCGAAGAACGTGTCCTTGAGTTGCTGGAACGTCGACTTGGGCTGGTAGGTCGTCGTCTCGTCCGTGGTGGCGGGCTTCTCGGCAGCGAGGGCGGCGAAGTCCGGCAACTCAGGCGTCGCAGCTGCCTTGGAGCCGGGCTTCCAGCCCTCGGGAAGTTCACGCGGAACCCAGTCGGCGTACAGCTCCGCCCAGGTTCCGTCGGCGATAACGGCGTCGAGGCCCGAGTTCAGGGCGTCGATGAGCGGCTGATTTTCCTTGTTCACTGCCCAGCCGACAAAGTTGTTCACCGAGAAGGTGTTCTGGATGATCGACGTGGGATCACCCGGGGCAATCGCACCTTCGGCCTGCTGTGACGGTGCAACCCAGGCGTCGATCTGGCCGGATTTGAGGTTCGCGTACGCGGTTGCGTAATCGGGGAACTTCACCGGATCGAGCTTCAAGGTATTGACGACGTAGTCGTCCTGAACCGTTCCCTGCACGACGCCGATGCGCTTCGACGCGTCCAGATCACCGAAGCCGGTGATGGGGCTGCCGTTGGGAACTACGAGGGAGAAGTAGCCGAAGTCGTAACCGTTGGTGAAGCCGACGGTATTACGACGCTCGTCCGTGGTGGTGATGGACGAAGAGCCCACGTCGAAGCGGCGTCCGGCGACCTGAGCGAGCAGACCGGCAAACTCGGTGCCGACAAATTCGACCTTCAGGCCCAACTTGTCTGCGATGGCTTTGAGGAGTTCGTTGTCGTATCCGGTGTACTGATTCTCGGAGTTGACGCAGATACTCGGAGGCGCGTCGCCAAGCGTGCCGACGGTGATGACGCCGGGTTTGATCAGGTTGAGTTTCGAGATGTCGATCTGATCGATCGGGGTGACGGTGGCTGTGGTGTATCGGTCTTCGGCGCCCGCACCTGCGGCTGCGTCCAGGTTTGTGGGCGCTGCGGTTGCAGCTCCCACTCCGGGAGGCGCACACAGGTCTGTAGGGGCTGCCGATGAATCCGAACCGCTCGAGCACGATGACAGAGTGAGTGCCAAGAGTGCGGTGAGGAGCAGTGCCACCACCAAGCGGATCTTCGCTGCGACGGAGGAAAACATGCGAGCAGCGTAGTCCTAACGGTAGCGATCTCCGGGCGGAAAACTTCCGGCAGGTTCTGGACATCATGCGTCTGCACTGGGTGCACGCATTCAAATCAGCGTGATTTTAAGTACCAGCAGGTGCGGGAAACGATCAGACCGTCATGGACAGAGTATCCATTGCTTCGGCGAGCCTCTGAAGGTGAGCCGGCGGCGATTCGATCAGCGGAAGACGCACGCTTGCATGCGGGATGATCCCGAGTTCTGCCAGGGCAGCTTTGGCCATCACCGCGCCTTGCGACGTGCGCATGACGGCATCCACGATGTCGAGCAGCGATCTTTGGACAGTGTTCGCGGAGCTGAGATCGCCGCTCTTGACGGCTTGAATGAGTTCGGCGTTGCGGTGGGCCAGGACGTTACCCACGACGCTGACCACCCCGGTGGCGCCACAAGCGAGGTAGGGCAAGTTGAGCTCGTCGATACCGCAGTAATACGCCAGCGGTGTTCGAGCCATGACGGTCATCGCTTCGAAGATGTCCCCCTTGGCATCCTTGACCGCCCGGATCCGGGGGTGGTCGGAGAGTTCGATCAGTGTGGCGGCTTCCATCGCGATGCCGGTGCGGGCGGGAACGTCGTACAGCATCACGGGCAGTTCGGTGGCGTCTGCAACCGCGATGCAGTGAGCCACGATTCCGGCCTGAGTTGGCCTGGAGTAATAGGGGCAGACGAGTAGTAATGCGTCTGCTCCAGCGGCTTCGGCGTCACGCGCACGCTGAATGCTCTCGGCCGTGTTGTAGGTGCCGACACCGGCGATGACCCGAGCCCGATTCTTCGCCTGGGCGCTCACCGCGCTGATTAGTTGTGCCAGTTCGGCGTCGGTCACCGTGCCTGACTCGCCGGTGGTCCCGCCGATGACAATGCCGTCGCATCCAGTGTCCAACAGGTGGTCGACAAGCCTGGTGAGGCCAGTTTCGTCGAGCGTTCCGTCGGGGCGCATCGGCGTCACCATGGCGACGAGGTTGGTGCCGAACAGTAGTTCGGCGCGGTGCGGCGAGTTGGTCATGATGTGATCGTGCCTTCGCCGATACCTTTGGTCCAGCGATGGTTTTTACGCGATATTGCGTAACCTTGCTTCATGATCGATGTCGGAGCTTTGCGGGCACTGCGGTCGGTAGCCGCACTCGGGACGCTGGTGCGAGCCGCTGAGGAACTCGGATTCACAGCCTCGGCGATATCGCAGCAGATCAAGAGGCTCGAGCGGCAAGTCGGTGTGCCGGTGCTTGCGACTGCGGGCCGCGGAGTTGTGCTCACCCCCGCCGGGCAGGCCATCGTCGATTCGGCGCCCGACGTATTCGACGCACTGGAGCGTTGTATTGAAGCGGCACAATCGGTTTCGGTTGGTGCGCCGCGCGGCGTACTACGTGTTGTCGCCTTCTCGACTGCCATTCGGGGGCTGCTGGCGCCGGCGATCGGGCGATTGGCCACCGAGTGCCCGGACCTACAGGTGCACGTCACCGAGCAGGACCCAGACCAGGCGATCCACAGCGTCGACGCCGGAACAGCCGACTTTGCGGTTGTTCACGATGCCGACGGATTGCCGCCCGCACTCCCCTCGTCACTGGCCGAGCGTCACCTGCACACCGATGTCGGTGATGTCGTGATGAATCGGACGCATCCGCTTGCTCAGCTCGACCGGCCTCTGACCAGTGCAGACCTGGTGGGCCACGCCTGGGTGACAAGTCCGCCGGGGACGGTGTGTCACCAATGGTTTCGACGGTTGTTCGCCGACATTGCCGAAGACGCCGACGTGCGGCATCTGGTCGACGACTTTGCCACGCAGCTGTCGCTGGTTTCTTCCGGCGAGGTGATCGCGCTGATTCCTCGCCTTGCCCGTCCGCCCTTCGGGGCAGAGTTGGTGTCCCGACCGCTGGCGCGGCCGCCGAAGCGTGAGGTGCATGCAGTATGGCGGCGCAGCGCCGATTCCAGCCCGGCGATCCGCGTCTTGCTCGCCGAGCTGGATCCGGCAACTACCGTCGCCAATGTCTCAGGGGATCAACGCGACTGATTCGCTGTGACCGTCACCGAGTGGGTCGTCCCACGTGGTCCACGCGTCTGGACCGAGTTCGATCTCCGCTGTGGTGAGTAGGCAGGCGTCGAGTTCTCTGCGCAGTCGAGTCGGATCGATGCCCTGGCCGATGAAGACAATTTCTTGTCGGCAGTCGCCGACGGGTTCTTCCCACTTGTCGAGGATCCCCGAACGACGGTAGTCATCGGCGGGCCAGAGATCGTCGGACAGAAACTTCCACCATCGCCCGACGTACCCGTGCCGGATGAGATGCCCGGCCTGGGAAACACTCCCGATTTCGGTGAACCGGGCGGCATTCCAGTAGTAACCCTTGGCGCGAAGAAGGTTTCCGTTGGTCCACTCACTCGAGAGGAACTCGTGTAGGCGCCCTGGATGAAAGGGTGCGCGCTCGCGGTACACCACCGATCCGATTCCGTACTCTTCCGTCTCGGGCGTGTGTGCACCTTGGAGTTCCTGCAGCCAGCCAGGGGCCTGCGCAGCCTTCTCGAGCGAGAACAAACCGGTATCGAGAATCGTGTCGAGTGGGATTCGGCCTTGAGTCATCGGCAGTATCGCGGCAGTCGCGTTCAAAGATCGGAGCACGGCGGTCAGTTCGATCAAGTGTTCTGCCGCAACGAGATCGGCTTTGCTCACCAGGATGACGTCGGCAAATTCGATCTGATCGACAAGCAGATCCGCGATATCTCGTTCGTCTTCCGGGGCATCGGCTTCGACGCGACCTCCAGCGGCGTAATCACGGAGAAAACTGTGGGCGTCGACGACGGTCACCATGGTGTCGAGCCGGGCGATGTCCGCGAGAGCGTGACCGTCGGTGTCGATGAAGGTAAACGTTTCCGCGACGGGCAGCGGTTCGGAGATGCCCGAAGATTCGATGAGAAGGTAGTCGAACCGGCCGTCGGCGGCCAAGGCGCTGATCTCCGCGAGGAGGTCCTCTCGCAGAGTGCAGCAGATGCAGCCGTTGGTCATCTCGACCAATTTCTCCTGGGATCGGCTGAGCGAGATCTCGCGTTCGACTTCTGCACTGTCGATGTTGATTTCGCTCATGTCATTGACGATCACCGCCACTCGCCGGCCCTCCCGATTGCGCAGGATCTCGTTGAGTAGCGTCGTCTTCCCGGCGCCCAGGAAACCTGACAGCACCGTGACCGGAAGTCGTGTGTCCATGATTCCCAGTGTCCTTCCGAATGAGTGATATCGCTGTGATCAGGCGGCGGTCATGCAACACGCTGTGATCGCATGATCGCCGCCTCGCATTGCCGGACGATCAGGCCGCCGGCTCGAGGTAGCCCTCGAAAAGGTCGACAACGACGCTTCCGCCATCGGTGTCGCGACCGAACAGTTCCTCCGCTGCAAACTTCACGTGGTACGTGGGTTCTTCGCCGGCGTCGTTGCGCCCGTGACCGATTGCGTCCGGAAACGGCCACTTCTCGGTGGTCCGATGGGTGATGGTTCCCACCCGTCCACGGCAGTAGGCGGGCATTCGAACATGGCCCGGAACGTACTCGTCACGCACGCGTACTCGCTGACCGACCTCGAAGGTGGTCGTGTCGGTGGGTGCCGGTCGTCCTTCGGATTCGCTGGGCCGCGACAGCGGGAACGGTCCCCCGGCAAGGGTTTCGAGCTCGTCCTGCGTCAGGATCCCCTTTTCGACCATCAGCGATGCGACGCCGATGACGTACCGCTCGTAGTACGGGGTCGTCATGTAGTGGCGGGGCTCCATCCGCTCGACGACGTATCGAACCTCATCGACGCTGAAGGCGCCGAGTTCGGCGACACCGGCGAACATCAGGCTGTACGGCAGATGTTCCCACTCCGCGTGAAAAGTGGGGCCGATGTCGGCGTTGACGGTATGCGGGACTTTGCCGAAGCCTTGAACTCCGGCAAGATCGTGTACTCCATCCATGGGTGTGCTTCTTTCTTGTCGGGGTGATCAGACGGTGGGGACCTGCGGGATCGCGACCCCGATCAGGCAGTCCTTGGTGACGATGTCCTGAAGTTGTTCCTGGCTCCAGCCCTCGGTGCCTGCGGGGCGTTGCGGTAGGACCAGGTAGCGAGTTTCGGCCGTGGTGTCGTAGACGCGGATTGCGACGTCCGAAGTGATCTCGGTTCCCATCTCGGAGAGAACCTTCCGTGGTTCGCGCACCACTCGCGCCCGGTATTCGAAGCTCTTGTACCAGGTGGGCGGCAGGCCGAGGATGGGCCACGCGGTGCATGAACACAGTGAGCAGACGATCACGTTCTTGAGCGTCGGAGTGTCTTCGACAGCCACGATGTATTCACCCTGAGGTCCGAGATAGCCGTACTGAGCAACTGCTGCAGTGCCATTCGTGAGGAGTAACTGCCGGAACTCGGGATCGGTCCAGGCTCTGGCGACCAACTCGGCACCGCGCTTGGGGCTGAAGTCCTCTTCGAAGGTCTTCTTCCATCCCTCGACGTAACCGCCCGGTACCAATCCCTTGCCGTCGAGTGCGCGGAACAGCGCCCACGCGCGATCGGAGACCGGCGCCTGGGCCGGTGCGGCGTTATCCGTTTTGTGGTCGATCGTTACTGACATCTGGTTCACCTTTTCTCTGTGGGCTGATCATGTGTGAATCGGTGGAATTTGTTGTGCAACTGCGGGTACAGAACTAGGCGAGACTGAATTGTGGTGCAGAATGGGAGGAACGGTCGGCCGGCGTCGGAAATGGGCCGCGAACCCGTTCGAATGCGCGTCCGACCCGAAGGACCGTCGCATCGTCGAAGGACTTGCCGATGATCATCATTCCGGTAGGAAGCCCGTTCACCAGGCCGGCGGGAACGGAAAGGGCTGGGTGGCCTGTCACATCGAATGGTGCTGTGTTGGCAATCATTCCGAGAGCCTTGGTGATATAGGTTGCGCGGTCTACGTCCTTCGCCGGCAATTCGGATGCGACGTAGGGCAGTGTGGGCATCACCAGGACGTCGTACTGCTCCAAAGCCGCATCGTAGGCGGCGCGGGCAAGCGGCACGAGGTTGCGAGCTTTGCCGTAGGTCGCGCCGCCGAGAGAGGTGATGCCGTGGTGACCGGTCAACGCGACGAGCTTGACGGTTTCGGACAGAGCATCGGCTTGCTCAATGCGTCGAGAAGCAAAGTGCGCCATCAGTTCCGGATCGTACAATCCCTCGGCATTCATGCCGTATCCGTTGCCGTCGAGCAACTGATAGGCGCCGCCGTCGGTGGCGATCACGTTCCAGATATGGAAGGCGTGCAAGTGCCACGGGATGCTTACTTCCTCTACCGCACAACCGATCTCGGCCAGGCTGTGTGCTGCCGAGCGGACCGCGTCGTCGACCTCGGGTTGTGAGACTGCATGCCCGAAACCTTCTCGAACGATGCCGATCCGCAAGCCCTTCACGTCGGCGTCGAGAGTTGACAGATAGTCGCCCACTTCCAGGCTGTCCGGCTGACGAGGGTCGTTGCCGTCGCGACCGGCGATGACCGAGAGCATCAGTGCGGCGTCGTGGACGTTGCGTGTGATCGGTCCGAGATGGTCGATTGTGCGCTCGATGGGAAATGCGCCGGTGTACGGGACGAGTCCGAAGGTCGGCTTGTGTCCGACGACGCCGCAGAAGGCCGCCGGGATTCGGATCGATCCTCCTTGATCTCCACCGATTGCGATATCGACGTCACCGTTTGCCACGAGAGCTGCACTGCCACCGGATGATCCACCGGCCTCGCGCTGCGGGGCCCACGGATTGCGGACCGGTCCGCTTGCCGGGGTGAAACTCGAGCCGGAAAAACACAGGTCCTCGCAGACGGCCTTGCCGGCAACCGTTGCCCCGGCTGCCAGTAGTCGAGTGACCACAGCCGCGTCGCGAGACGGAGTGAACCCCTCTAGTGCCGAAGATCCGTTCATCATCGGAACTCCGGCCACGGTCACGTTGTCCTTGATCGCCACGCGTTGGCCGGTCAAGGCGCCACCCGACGTCGGCGGGATGCTGGTGGTCACATACCAAGCACTCAAAGGGTTTTCGCTTGCTGTCGGTACCGTGTGCTCGCGGGAAATTGGCGACGGAGTTGCCTCGTCGGCATACAACTGGTCGACTACGTCGTAGGAGCCCAGTGCTCCGTCTATCAGCGCCGGCCACTCGCGCCTGGCTTCGTCGTCCAGAGTGAGGCCGTAGTGCTCTGCAGCAGTGTTTATTGCTTTGTCGTCAGGTCGGATTATCGCCATGAGAAGTGTGCTCCTGATGTGATCGGCTTCACTTGCTGCTCAGACTAGGGCTAGATCTGCAATTGAGTCAATAGGTATCGACATATTGACGCGTTAAATTCGGGTTACGCGCTCTCAGAGGGAGCGGGGATACAGGCGGCCGCGACGTGATTCGGCGATCAGAATCGGTCGGTGCAGTGGAACATCGTTGTCTGTAAAGCTTTTCGGCGTCACGGCCAGCTGCCGCAGTATGGTTTCCGGATCGCCGGCCGACGGAGTATCGACTGCGCGCGCGTATGCCAGGATGGCCTCGTAGGTCGTCTCCGACAAGGAACTCAGTGGCGGTAGAAGCTCGTTCGAGTTCGCGTTGTAACGCTTTTCGAGATCGTCATTGCCTGTTGCCGCTTGGAAGTAACCGAATGCCGCCCACACGCCGTCGGCGTCGGAGTTGCCGATGAGTTGTTGAGTAGCTTCGTCGAGGACGAGTGCAAACGTCCGCGTTGTTGCCCGTAAGCCGTATTCGGCGCATTGCCGTTCGAAGAAGACCTCGTCGTGACCGACCAGGGAGGAAAGAATCAATTCGGCGCCGGAGCGGGTTATCGACTCGATGACGTGTGAGAAGTCGATTGTCCCCAGCGGTACGTAGGCTTCACCGGCCACCGAACCGGTGGATTCGGCAATCACGCGCCGAGTCGCCCAATGCGCTCCGTACGACCACGAGTACCGCTGACCGACCAGGAACCATGTGCGAGAGCCTGTTTCGGACATGAGAGCGGGGATGCCCGCCCGCGCCTGTTCGAGTGGCCGCTCACCCAAGCGAAGAATCCCGCGGCGCGATCGGCCTCCTTCGTTGAGAACGGTGTGTACCAACAACACACCGGTGTTCTGCAGTGCAGACGCAGCAGCGTTGAAGGTCGCCGACGTCACGCACGCGAAAATGGTGCGGCACCCGCTTTTCATCAGCCGCAGTGCGGTCGCCGCCCCAGCTGCGGAGTCGGAAGCATCATCGCCGATCACCAGTTCGACGACAACGCCGCCGACACCGCCGTTGGCATTGATCTCTTCCACAGCCAGGGCGGCGAGTGCCTCTGTGGCCTGGGCAAATACAGCCGCCGAGCCGGATTTGCTGACCAACAGTCCGATCCGATGGCGATCGGAGCGTGGCGGTTCTGGTGGAGCGAATCCACGCTTGTGGGCAAGCCAGGAAATGCCGTCCTGATCGAGGCTGGATTCGAGAACGATCCGGGTCCCCGTGCCGTCGGGAAAGAACCTGATCGTCAGGCGGCCGCGCCACGGTTGGTGGTGCGCGATCACAACCGATCGGCCCCGCTTCACGCCGGCCACATACCCCAACAGGGTGATCGGCATTCCTGCGACATCGGCGCGTGCGCCGTCGCCGACGGGAAGGGAGATGGCGACGGCGGACCCGACCGTCAGCTGCTCACATTCGAGTTCGAGCAGCTGGCCTGTCTCGAGGCGCTCGAAGGCCGACCCTGGTGGGTCGGTCGTCACGATGTGTGCCGTTACGGAGAGACCTGGCACGTTCTACGTCCTGCCTGAAATAGATGCTGCGGTCTGGCCTCACGCCTGGCGACGTGTCGAAGCGGAGTCCGAATCGAGTGTCGTCGTTGTCGGTGAGTCCGAGGAGTTCGTACCTGCTTCCAAAGCTCGCCCGAGGACGTCGCGCAGGAACTGGAGGGCATCGTTGGCGGGCCCCGACGGATCGATCGAGAACAAGCGATGGCGTCCTTGGCGTCGTTCTACGATCACTCCGGACAGCCGCAGCGCCTTGAGATGCGTGGATACAGTGGTGCGACCTACCGTTGAAATCTGGTCACTGATGAAGCCTGCATTGCACTCGCCATGGGTTGCCAGAGTGTCGAGAATCTGTCGACGCACTTGGTCGGCCAGCACAGCAAACGCCAACTCTTCGTTTCGTTGAGTAGTCACTGTGTGCTGTCCGCGCTTCCTCGAGGGCCTCTACTGAGATATGTCGACACTCATCAACATATCTCGAGTTGCCCCCGAGGGAAAGAACCAGGCCGAAGATTCTGGCAGCTTCGGTCAGTGATCAGCGGTTGTCACCGCGTCGCGCAGCATTCCGGTTTGCGGATGGCAGTTGATGTACTCGTACAGCTGAGCCTCCCCGTCGAATACCGAGACCTCATGGTAGAGACGTAATTTCGACAGACCCTCGGCAACACGGAAGAACGTCGTGAAGATCCGCAGATGGGTCGGGTGGGATTCCGACCACCGTTCGAGTTGGTCGAGCGAGGCCCAGTGACCGATGTTGTAACTCAGATCGAGGAAGTTTCCGTCGATGTCGATGTTGCGTACGAATCGGTTGCTGTAGCAGCCGACGGCCGGGCCGTTGTCGCGGAGGAAGTCCATGCCCGCCTCGAGAGTGGGCAGGATTTCGTCCAGGTACAGACTGCGTTCGTCTGCTTCCGCCTCGGCCCAGTCCTGGCCGGATCGAATCAACGCGATGTTGTCGTGCCCACGCACCACCACACGGCCACCTGCGCTCGGGTCGCCACTGGCAACCCGTAGTTCGCCAGAGGCCTGCATCCAATCGGTCTGGGAGATCGGAAATCGCTCGCGCATCGAACCCCAGTAGCCGTGCTCGTTGATGTCACCGCTGATGCCGTCCATCACGGCTCCGACGCCGGGAAGATCGTCTTGGAATGCGTACAGCGTTTCGAACTGGTCGGCTCGCGGCGCCACGATCTCCCGGAAGAACCCCAATCCGTCCGACAAGCGGTCGTCCGATTCCCACCAGGATGCGACAGGGGCAGATTTGCTCCAACTATATTGGGAAGAAACATCTTTCCAATACCCGACGACGATCAGGTTCTCGTACCCCTGGTTGTCGATGTGGTGGGTGAGATCGTGGTGAGCCGGTCCGTCAGGCAGGTCGAAGCCGGCGACGATGTGCCGCATGGCCTGCAGTGCTGCCGGGCGCTGCTCATCGCCGCGAAACTGCACGCCGAGGTAGCCCATCACCACCTGTTGTAATTTGTCGTCCGAGCGCCCGACCCACATGGGAAATGGCGGTACGTACGTATCGGGAACTCTGCGGGTCAGAGTTCGCGGGCATTTGAGATGTTCACTGATCGCAGATTCCATGAGAACTCCATCCGAGTAGGTCATTTCCGGTTGCCTGACGTGTGGCAACGGCGTATCGAAAATTTACGCCCGCAGGGCTGGAGAAACTTGACCATGAATGCCAGAAACATGGACGACAGTGCCAAGAGTCTCGGATTCTGCCCGTTGGCGCCGGATTTCCGCGATGGTCTCGAATGGGCCAGTGGCGCAGCAGGTTACGTGTGTGTTACTGCTTGCTGCCGAAGTGGGATGGGGTGCGTCGAATCGAGTGTGGCGGCCAGTGACTCCGAGCGGTATCGGCGAGGGCTCATCCCGAACTCGGCTTTGAACGCCCGGCTGAACGTGGAGGGGTCGGCAAATCCCCAACGGTAGGCAATCTGGCTCAACGATCGCCCTGCTGTGCCGTGTCGCATCATTTCACGGCGACAGACTTCGAGGCGGCGACGTCGAATAGAGCGTGACACCGTCGTGCCGTGCTCGGCGAAGACCCGATGTAACTGCCGAATGGACACCGCGACCGATTCCGCGATGTGCGCCGGAGACAGGGACGGGTCCTCGATGCGATCGTCGATGACCGAAAGTGCCATGTCGTAGAGGTTGTTCCCATACGAGGAGACCGGACGGATTGTGTTGTGCAGGAAGGACTTCACCAAACCGCTGATTTCCTCGATGATCTCAGCCTCGCCTCCGGCGTTATCGGATGCCATACGAACCGACGCAAGATCGTGGAGAAAGCGACCCAGGAGCCCACTCACGCCGGTGTGACCGTCAAACGCAATGGCAGTGAGATTCCGGATTTCGGCGTCGGCGAGCGCCAGCGACGGCCTTGGCCAGGTGAAGACCTCGAGTCCCCAGAAACCGTCGTCTGGATGTCCCTCGAATTGCCAATCGAATGGGCGAGTGGTGTCGTACAGGACGTAATCACCACATCGCAGTATGCATTCGCGCTCATCTTGCCGCACTATCGCGCTGCCACGGCGAATCATGCCGATTTGCAGGTAATCGGCGCCGTCGTCCCTGATCAAACTGGTGCTGCGCACTATTCGTTGTTCCATCGACTGAACGGCAGCAACCTTGACGTGGGCAAGTTGTGCCGATTGGACCGCTCCGGTGAAACGTGTGTGGTCGTCGATATCGGATACGTCCAGAGCGACAAAATGCTCGCGTAGTAGGTCTGCCCAGTCCCCGGCGATAGTTGCCCGTATGGGAAGCGGAACGTCAGGTTTCCCGAGCATTGCAGGGCACCTCCTCGCAGAAGAATCGAGTTGTTCGGTTGGCTAAACACCGAATGTGCCTAGTCTGCAGTTCATCCCGATGGAGTGAGTACGGGCTTCGCTCTCTGCGAAAAGACTAGTCCGCTGTGTGTGGAGTGTCGATTGCCGTTGGTCGTAGCTCTCACCCGAGGATTCGCGGTCGAAAAGAATTTGTTTGCCATACAAACAACGCCGAGTTATTGTTTGTCATACAAACAAGTAGGAGAGCGTCCATGGCCACCGAAGCAGTACCGGCAGCAAGGGCAACACGGCAATCCGGCAAGCAGACCCGCCAGGCGCTGTTCGACGCGGCAACGGAACTGTTTCTCGAGCATGGTGAGTGCGTGTCCATCGCCCAGATCTGCACGGCCGCCGGCGCCCACCCCAATCAGGTCACCTACTACTACGGATCCAAGGAGAAGCTCTTCGTCGAGGTCGCCTGCGCTGCAGTTCTCCGCGCTGGTAAGCGAGCCGAGGTTGATGCCGCGGACGCCGCGACCGTCGGTGACTACACCGAGAAACTTGTCGGATCGCTGCTCGGTGCGGGAGCTCCGAGCGTCGAGATCTTTGTCGAAGCGATGATGATGACGGGGCGGCGCGGCGAACTTCGCGATCTCATCTCCGAAACTCTCCGCACCTTGCACTCCTCGGGCGAAACCGCCCTCCTCCGTACCTTGGTCCGCACCGGCTGGCAGCTGCGCGCGGGCATCGACGTCGAATCGAAGGCCTTCTGGTCTGCGATCTTCGGCCTTGTCATTCAGAAGACGGCTACCGGCGAGAGCTTCGGCTATTCGCTCGAGGAAGCTGTTGCCGTCATCTTTGCCACCCTTCAGATCCCCGACGCAGTACTGAACAGCTCGATGGATTGAAACTCTCTCTCCATCAGAACTTTTAAGGATTTGCCGATGAACATCGTTCGCGTATTCGACAGCAATGTCACCAAGACGCCCGACAAACCGTTCCTGATCTCAGGCGGCCACGAACACACGTATCAGCAGGTTCAGGACGGAAGCCGGCGGGCCGCCGCGTATCTGGAAAATCTGGGTGTGGAACGTGGCGATCGGGTAGCCCTGATGTGCTTCAACACTCCAGGTTTTGTCTACGCGATGCTCGGAGCGTGGCGTCTGGGTGCCGTCGTGGTTCCCATCAATCACAAGATGCAGACACCCGAGGTCGCCTACGTGCTGGGACATGCAAAGGTATCGGTGTGTGTCTTCGACGGTGAGCTGGCGCCGGTCGTCAGTCGGCTCGACACCACGGCCACGTTGGTCAGTACCGACTCTGCCGCAGATGGTTTCGACTTCTTCGACGACGCCATCACCAGCCTGGCCGGTGTGGACGGCGCCCCGATCAACGAAAACGACCCCGCCGAAATCCTGTACACCTCAGGCACTACCGGCGCTCCGAAGGGCTGCGTCCACAGTCACCGCAATGTGGTCGGGGTGGCAATCACTGCCGGCCTTGCTGTCTCGACGACGCGTGACGAACGCCTGCTCATGGCTGTTCCGATCTGGCACGCTTCCCCGCTCAACAACTGGTTCATGTCCACGCTGTACATGGGTGGAACAGTCGTTCTGCTGCGTGAATATCACCCCGTCAAGTTCCTGGAAACCGTTCAGGAACAACGTATTACCCTGTGTTTCGGTCCTCCCATTATCTACACCACCGCGCTGAACCTGGTGCCGAACTTCGCCGATTACAACCTCAGCAGTGTCCGTGCGTGGTTGTACGGCGGCGGCCCCATTGGTGCCGATGTCGCCCGGCGACTCGTGGAGTCTTATGGCACAACCGAATTCCGTCAGGTCTACGGCATGACCGAGACCGGCCCGGTCGGCACGGTGCTGTACCCCGAAGAACAATTGACCAAGGCCGGGTCCATCGGCAAGTACGCGCTCGCCGGGGTGGATCTGCGGGTCGTCGGTGGCGACGGCATCGACGTCGGAGTTGGGCAGATCGGAGAGATCTGGTTGCGCGCCGACACCGTCATGCAGGGTTATCTCGACGACCCTCAGGCAACGGCAGCCGCATTTGCCGACGGTGATTGGTACCGCACCGGCGATCTCGCGCGCAGTGACGAGGACGGCTACCTGTTCATCGTCGACCGTGCGAAGGACATGATCATCACGGGCGGTGAGAACGTCTACTCCAAGGAAGTCGAGGACGTGATCTCCGGGCACCCCGACGTTGTCGACGTGGCCGTTGTCGGCAAGCCGAACACGGAGTGGGGCGAGACCGTCGTTGCGCATGTCGTGTGGCGTGAACCCGGTGCCATCGATGCCGACGACATCAAGAACTACCTCTCGGACAAGCTGGCGCGCTACAAGATTCCGCGCGAGGTGGAGTTTGTGACTGTGCTCCCGCGTACACCGACCGGCAAGATCCAGAAGCACCTCATCCGCGCAGCGAGCTGAAAGGCCAGTCATGACTGATATTTCCGAGAAGAGCGTCACCCACCCGGCTCCGCATCGCACGCACGCAGTGCTCAACCAGTCGGTGCCGCGCACGGATGTCAACGAGTTCCTGCTCGATCCGGTGCTCGCCGAAGGAGTCGCGCGCCACGATGCCGATTGGGCAACAGGCGAACTCACCGATATCGGTGAACTGGTCGGCAGTGCGGGATTCCAGCACGACGCCGAGTTGGCCAACACGGTAATCCCCGAACTGAAGACTTTCGATCGCTGGGGAAACCGCATCGACGAGGTCGAATACCATCCGTCGTATCACCGCATCATCTCGGCGGCGGTCGCTCACGGCGCGCATACGTCGGCGTGGGAAAACCCCAAGCCTGGTGCCAATGTTGCTCGCGCAGCGGCATTTATGCTGTTCTCTCAGGTCGAGCCAGGTCATGCGTGCCCGATCTCCATGACGCACGCCGTCATTCCCTCGCTCGAGCTGCAACCTGATGTCGCCGCTCTCTGGACGCCGCGCGCACTCTCACGCAGTTACACCCCAGAGTTGGACGCCCCGGGGAAGGAATCCGCCGTCTTCGGTATGTCGATGACGGAGAAGCAGGGCGGCTCGGACGTACGCGCCAACACCACCATCGCCAAGCCAGCCGGCCGCGGCGGCCCGGGCGCCGATTACCTGCTCACCGGTCACAAGTGGTTCTGCTCGGCACCGATGTCCGATGCGTTTCTGGTTCTCGCTCAGGCTGAAGGTGCTGCCGGCGAAGGACTTTCCTGCTTCCTTCTCCCCCGCATCCTGCCAGACGGTACCCGGAACGTCTTCCGCATCCAGCGTCTGAAGAACAAGCTGGGCAACAAGTCCAACGCGTCGTCGGAGATCGAACTCGACGGCACCGTCGGCACCATGATCGGTGAACCGGGCCGCGGCGTGCGAACCATCATCGAGATGGTGTCGCAGACGCGCCTCGACTGCATCCTCGGCAGTACCGCCGGGATGCGCCAGTCCGTCGCCGAAGCCGTGTGGCATGCACGCCACCGCAGTGCTTTCGGTGCGGTTCTGGCGGATCAGCCTGCCATGACGTCGGTGCTTGCCGATCTGGCTCTCGAATCCGAGGCCGCGACCATCACCGCACTTCGGTTGGCACGCGCGCAGGACAACGATGCAGACGAGCAGGAAAAGGCGTTCCGGCGCCTCGCGACAGCCGTCGCGAAGTACTGGATCTGCAAGCGCGGCCCGCATCACTCGTACGAGGCTCTCGAGTGCCTGGGAGGCAACGGATACACCGAGGACTTCCCGCTGGCTCGTCGCTACCGCGAACAGCCCGTCATGGCCGTGTGGGAGGGCTCAGGCAACGTCATCGCGCTCGACGTACTGCGTGCGATGACTCGTGAACCCGATTCCGTCGCCGCGTTCGACCTCGAGGTCAACCTTGCTCGCGGCAACAACCCGGTTCTCGATCAGCATCTCGACCGCGTACGCCGCCAGCTCGGTGAACTCGCCACGCTGGCACCCGCCGACGCACAGCTGAGGGCGCGGACCGTTGTCGAAGCCATGGCGCTCGCGTTGCAGGCTTCGCTGATGGTTCGCTACTCCCCGGCTGCGTCGTCGGAGGCGTTCATCGCCGCTCGCCTGGGCGAGGATCGTGGCCACGAATACGGAACCCTGCCGGTCGGAACCGATTTCGCAGGAATTCTCGCGAGGGCGTAACGCCGGTGCGCAGGCCGCTAGGCCAGACCGCTCAACGGTGGCGCGGTGTTCTCATCGCGCCACCCGATTGCCTCGACGAGGGTTGTCAGGTCGTAGTCCGGACCGCTCACGCTGACCGTGAAGAGAGTGACGCCATCTGCCACCAGGTCGGCGGCATTCTCCAATCCGGGCCACGGGGCGGAATGCTCCACGTCCAGGGGATTGCGTCCGACGGCGGCGCAGTGATCGGCCAGGATGTCGGACTTACGCAGGTGTGTCTCGCGGTCGCCGAAGCTGTGCCACACATCGGCGTATTCGGCGACCAAACGCAGGGTTTTCTTCTCGCCGCCACCGCCGATCAGAACCGGGATATTGCGCGTCGGCGGCGGATTGCCGGCGGCCAGTCGCCGTGTGATGCGAGGCAGGTACTCGCCGAGCAGTTTCAGACGTGAACCCGGGGTACCGAAGTCGTAGCCGAACTGGTCGTAGTCCTTCTGGAACCAGCCGGCGCCGATGCCGAGGATGAGCCGCCCACCGCTCATATGGTCGACAGTGCGCGCCATATCGGCCAGCAGATCGGGATTGCGGTAGCCACCGCCGGTGACCAGGGCTCCGATCTCCACACGTTCGGTCTGCTCGGCCCAGGCTCCGAGCATGGTCCAGCACTCGAAATGAGCTCCGTCGGGATCACCGGTCAACGGATAGAAGTGGTCCCAGTTGAAGACGATGTCGACACCGGCGTCCTCTGATCGCAGAACCGCGTCGCGGATCAGCCCGTAGTCGGGCGCGTGCTGGGGTTGGAGTTGAACACCGATGCGTACCGGACGAGTCATGCCGTGCTCCTGCCGAGAGGAAATGGTTGCACCTTTCATCATGGCCGGGAAGGCCCGGTTGCCGCTACGTGAGTGCGGCACCTACCGCTTCGTAGACCCCCAATTCCTCGAGTAAGCGGGTGCGCAGAGCTGCATACCCCGGTTGCGCCGGATTGCGCGGCTGCGCGAACGAGACGTCTTCGAGGATGCTCAAACGACCGTCCCGCAACACCGCAATTCGATCCGCAAGCAGGATTGCCTCGTCGATGTCGTGAGTCACCAGCAGCACTGCCGGGCGATGTTTGCGGCACAGTTCCGCCACCAACGCCTGCATGCGGAGTCGGGTGAGCGCGTCGAGTGCCGCAAAAGGCTCGTCCAGCAACAACAGTTGCGGATTGCGAACCAAGGCGCGGGCCAATGCGACGCGTTGTGCTTCGCCGCCCGACAAGGTTGTGGGCCATGCACGTTCGCGTCCGGCAAGTGACACCTCAGCCAAGGCTGCAGCTGCGGCGGCGCGATTCTTCCGGGTTGCCCGCTGACCGAGTATGACGTTGTCCTGGACGCGCTTCGACGCGATCAGGCGAGGCTCCTGAAAGACAACCGTCCGTGCGTCCGGTGCACGCACCTCTCCGGCGTCGTATCCCTCGAGGCCGGCGAGAATGCGCAGGAAGGTGGTCTTGCCACTGCCGCTGGCTCCGAGAAGTGCAACAAATTCCCCCGGTCTCACATCGAGCGAGAAACCGTCCAGGATTGTGCGATCACCAAACGTCTTGACGACACCACTGGCGTTTACACCGGTGTCGGATGCTCGAACCGTCATGCGGACTTCCCCCATTGCTTGTACGGCATCAGGATTCGCTCGAGACCTCGAACGAGAAGGTCGACCGACAACCCCCAGATTGCATAGATGATCACGACAACCACCAGGATGTCGGTCTGGAAATACTGCTGAGCCGACGTCATCAGGAAGCCGAGGCCCTTGGGGGCATTGCTCAATTCGGCGACGATAAGCGCGAGAAGCGACACCGACAGCGAGACCCGCAGTCCGACAAGCACCGACGGAATCATCTCCGGCAGGATCACCTGACGGATCAACCCGATGCCACGGAGCCCGAACACTCGTCCCGCCTCGATGACTTTGCGATCGACGTTGCGCACGCCGCTGTGAGTGTTGATGTACAGCGGAAACAGCGCTGCCGCCGCGATGATGATGATCTTGGGTCGTTCGTCGATACCGAACCACAAGATCAGCAACGGAGTGATGGCCAGAAACGGGATGGTGCGCAGCATTTGCAGCGTCGGGTCGAGCAGTTTGTCGGCAAGAGCAAACAAACCGGAGACGATGCCGAGTAACAGACCCAGGGCGCCGCCGATGGCAAATCCGATGGCAACACGAACCAGAGATACCGAAAGGTTCTCCCAGAGAACGCCGGTGGTCAGTAGCTCGACGAAGGCCGACCACACCGACGCCGGTGACGGGAAGGTCTTCTCGTCGATCTTGCCGGTGGCTGATCCCACCCCCCACAAAGCGAGTAGGGCAACCGGGACGCTCGCGCGCAGTGCGATATCGGTCAATCGTGAGCGTCGACGGCGGCTGGCTACCGGCGCGACGAGTTGCGGAGATTCGACCCGGGGTGGTGCTGGTGCTTCCACGCTCATGACACTGCCCAGGTTGTGACGTCGAAGGCGTTGGGCGCCTTACCGGATTTGACCAGGAAGTCGAGCGTCGAACGCACCGTGTTCAATCCGTCCGGATCAACAGGTTCGGTCTGGAAATTCCACAGCGTTGCTTCCTTGACCACATCGACCGGTGAGCCGGTGGCATCGAAGACGAACTGGGCGTAGGCATCGTGGTCTGCATCGATTGCCTTGTCTCCGGCCGCAATAACCTCCCAGATGGCCTTTGCCAGTTCGGGATTCGCTGAAAAAGTCTCACGCGACGTCAGAGCCACGCTGGTGGCCAGCAGATCCGGATCGTCGACGCTTGCCTTGGACAGGATCGGGAAGTTGATCTGCTTGCGCCAGATGCCGGCCGTGGTGGCGGGAAGCGGAACGGCGTCGATGTCTCCGCGCTGCAGGGCCGGAAGCGCGTCGGCGAAGAGGAGATTCACCAGCTCCACCTGATCCGCGACACCGGCCCGTTCGAGAACCGCGCGTCCGTACTTGTCGAAGTTGGAGCCGAACTGCAGCCCCACCTTCTTGCCGGCAAGATCTTCGATCTTCGACACTCCACCCTCGCGCCCGAGGAACCAGATATCGGATGCGGGCTTGTCGATCACCAAGGCAGGCACATCGATTCCGCTCGCTTTCGCCTGAACGGCAGGCGTGTCACCGATTATGCCAACCTGTACGTCGCCCGTCTGTAGTGCCTGCACCACCGGCGGACCGTTGTTGAAGCCCACGAAGGCTTTGTACTCGAACCTGTACTTCTCGAGAATGGGCTGCGCAAGACCCTCGTGGACGGCGTAACCGAACGAGGTTGTGTCCGCCGGGGATTTACCCGCCGCACCGTTCCACGGGGCGCCCACTGTCAACGGAACCAGGGCGCCTGACGTACCCTCGGTCGCTTCCGAGGTCGACGAGCACGCGGTCACCGTTGCGAGAAGTGCGATTCCCAGCAGTACGGCAAGGCTTTTGGTACGAGTGCGGATGGTCATGGTGTTCTCCTGGCGTTCTGTGCAAGCTGGTGATAGTCGGCTGTGGATTGTGTCGGGCGGGGAGACGATTTACGCCACCCGACGCGTTCGCGGTACATCCCGAGCAGGTTCTGTCCGAGAAGGTGCTCTTCGTCGAGGAACTCGGAACCTTGAGGTTCTGGTGTGCGCGAGGGCGAGACGAACATGGCATCGGCCGGGCAGTACGCCTCACACTGGAAACACGTTTGGCAGTCCGAGTGCCGGGCGATCACGGGAGGGGCATCCGGGACGGCTTCGAAGACGTTCATCGGGCAGATCCGGACACAGATGTCACAGGTGGTGCATCGGTCGGCGTTGATGATCTCGATCATGACGCACTCCCCTGCGCGGCCAATGTGCTACCAACACAAGGTAATTCGGTATCCGGTTGTACCCAGATGTCGTTCAGCCCGCCACTGAGCAGTCGGTGGGCCTGCCTCGAATCCGTGTCCGGAAAATCGGTGCGAGTATGCATGCCACGGGTTTCGGTGCGCGCCATGGCAGTACGTACCGCCCATCTGCCCATTGCAAGCATTCCGGCGGCCTCGCGTTGCGCTATGGCCTCCATGCCGGAGTACTCGACGCTCGGGGCAGAAGACGCGCTCTCCCACAGCCGATCCAAGTGCGCAGCCGAGTCGGCGAGACCGTCGTTGCTGCGGAAGACGGCCTTGTCGATCGGTAGCATCTCGAACTGGATCGAGCGAACGGTGTCGGCGACATGCATGCCGCCCCGCCCACGAACGCCGAGGGTTCCGGACGGTTTTCCGCCGAATGAGGTTGGCAATCCCCGCTTTGCCGAGTATCGGGCCGCAGCACGTCCGGCCCACGTTCCGGTCGCGATGGCCCAGGACAGATTGGGTCCACCCGCTCCGGTGGCCGCGCCGACTATCCGGTCGCGCGCCGCGATATCGCCGGCCGCGTAGAGGCCGGGTACTCCCGTCGACGCCTCGTAGTCGAGAACATGTATTCCGCCAGTACCCCGGACCGTTCCCTCTTGGACCCAATCCATCGGGAATCGCTCTTTGAACGGATCGATCCCGAGTTTGTCCGTCACCATGAAGAAGTTGGGCATCGCGGCGCGCAGAGCCGGCCACACTTCTTTGTCGAACTGAGTGAACTGTGCCGTGATCGTGCCGCGCAGTGAAGCGCCGAGAAGCTCTGCGCGGCTTTGATGTAGGTCGTGATACCGGATCGGTTCACCGCGGTGATCCCAGTACGACGCGGAGACGAAGAAACCGTTCTTGTCCATGCTGGTTCCGAACGGCACCATTCCGTAGAAGTTCGAGAACTCCATACTGGAGAGGTGAGCGCCCACTTCGACGGCCATCAAGTGACCCTCCCCGGTGTTCACGTCACCGCCGAGCGAGTGGCTCTTCCACGTGGTTCCGCCGGTCGCGAGGATCACGGCACCGGCGTCGACGCGCCAAGGCCGTTTGACCTGGCGCTGGTAACCCGTTGCCCCGGAGACGGTTCCGTTGGAATCAACGAGAAGTTCCAGCGCAGGACTGTGATCCAGTACGTGTACTCCGGATTTCTTCACCTTGCCGCGGAGGAAGCGGAGGTAGTCCGGGGCGGCGCCGGAAAACGATCGCTCGCCGGGCCGGGCGCCGAACAGGGAGCCGGGACCGCGCGGGCTGGCGCTGGGCTTGTAGCCCCATTCCGGTATGAGAGCTGTTCGCTCCCAAGCCTCGTCGAGAACCGCTTCGGTCCAGACTCGATCGGTGATGAAACCGCCGGAGCGTTCGCGCCGCGAGATTTCTTCGTCGCGGCGTTCCGGAACCGGGGGCACGAGCCAATGTCCGACTCCTGCCGTCGCGGCTACACCGCTTGCGCCGACATAGCCTTTGTCCACCAACGTGACACTGGCGCCGGATTCGGCGGCGGCAACTGCCGCCCATGTTGCCGCCGGTCCGCCGCCGACAATCAACACGTCGGTCGACACGTGCAGATTCTCGGAGTCGTCCGTGACTATCTGCCCGTGAAAGCGAGGGAGTGAGCGCGCCATGACAGCGCACCTCCATTCTGGAATGCGTGAGAAGAGAGGGGGCTACGAGTTGTTCGCTCTAGCTACACGAAGACGACAGCGAGGCCTCGAGGCGTGCGAGGCGGTCGGTGATCTTGGCCAGTTCCGTGAGGATCGCGGCTTGGCCGGCCGGTGCATATCGGTTTGTATGGCCGACACCGACTTCGATCAATCCCAGGGCTTGGTGAGTGGTCACCTGAAAGAATCCGAGCTGATCCAGGACGTCGGCGGCGTATCCCGAGGAAGCGTTTGCCAAGGCCCACACCAGATTCGCGCCGTTCACGACGGAGTTTCCGACCAATTGCGCGTCGGCAACCGCTGCCTCGAGAATCACGCGGGCCGCAGGGCCGTACGTGACATCGCTGTCGTTGATCGGCGGCTTGTCGGGTACCAGCAGATCGAGAGTTTTCTGGATCGACGCTCGGGTCAGCCCGAGGTGGTCGAGGCCGCGCAGGATGAGGTTCTCTTCCTCGTCCAAGAGAGCTTGGAGCAAGTGCTCGGAATCAACTGTCGGAGACCCTTTTCTGGCTGCAGCAGCTGGAGCGAGGGATATCACCGATGCCAGGTGAGGACTGAACGGTAGATCGGTCTCGATATGTTCGGTGATGCGCACGGAAGAATCGGGTGCTTCACGATCGAGCGCGCCGCGTAGAGCCATTTGGCAGATCGCCGAGATCGGGAGTTGCCGGGCGCGTACCGCGGCGGCGAGGTCGTCGGGAACATAGACGTTGATTTTTGGCATCTGCTCCGCCTCTCTCGTAACTCGACTCTCTGACCTGCACTGATGTGCATAACCCCATATAACCCCCACTGCGTAGCGGCGACAATGGCGACTGCCCGCGATTCGGCGGAAAAGTGCTGCTCACGGGTTTAGTTCAGCCTGGTCCGAATCGCCGGGTTCAGGTCCAGGTCTGCCCACAGCAGACAAACGGGTATCCGGGGTCGCTGCGCCGGTAGGAATGGTTTCATGACTACTCCAACCCCCACCGACACCGGTTACCGTGACCTGCTGACAGACAGGCTCTTTCGTCAGCGAACGATCTTGCTGACCGGAGAGGTGAACGACGAGATGGCCGAGCGTGTGTGTTCGGAGCTGGTGCTACTTGCCACGACGGACCCCAAGCGCGACATCGTGCTGTACATCAATTCGCCTGGTGGTTCGGTATTTGCCGGGCTCGCCATCTACGACACCATGAAACTCATCCCCAACGACGTAGTGACGGTCGCAATGGGATTCGCCGCCAGTATGGGCCAGGTTCTACTTTGCTCCGGCACTCGCGGAAAACGAATCAGCCTGGCGCACAGTCGCATCATGATGCATCAGCCGTCGGCCGGTATCGGCGGCACCGCGGTGGATATCGCGATCCAGGCCGAGAGCCTCGAATTGATGAAGCGTCAATCGCAGGAAATCCTTGCCGCCGAAACCGGCCGGACCGTCGAAGAGATCGAGATCGACAGCGACCGGGATCGCTGGTTTACCGCCGAGCAGGCACGTGAGTACGGAATCGTCGACCGCGTCGTGACGACGTTCGCCGAGATCGCCCCGCAGGCCACCTTCCCCAAGATCGGATTGTGAACATCATGTCCCAGTACACGATTCCCAGTGTCATCGAGCGAACGCCGACGGGTGAAAGATCTTTCGACATCTTCAGCAGGCTCCTCAACGAGCGCATCGTCTTTCTCGGCACGGAGATCGACGACGGCGTCGCCAACGTCGTGATGGCGCAGATGCTGCACCTGCAGGCCGACAACCCGGATCGCGAAATCGGTTTGTACATCAACTCCCCCGGCGGTTCCACCACGGCGATGCTCGCGATCTACGACACCATGCAATTCCTGAAACCCACCATTTCCACGTACTGCATGGGGCAGGCGGCGTCGGCTGCCGCGGTGCTGCTCGCCGCCGGCACTCCGGGGCATCGTCACGTTCTCGCCCATTCGCGGGTGCTGCTGCATCAACCGTCGACGCAAGGCAGCGGCACCATCTCGGATCTGGCGCTTCAAGCAGCCGAGATCCTGAGAATCCGCGAGCAGACGGAGACGATTCTGAGTAAGCACACCGGTCAGAGCGTCGAGCGACTTCGTAAAGACACCGATCGGGACCGGATTTTCACCGCTCACGACGCAATCTCTTACGGATTGGCCGACACTCTCATAGAAGGGAACTGACTCAAGCTGCCATCAGGACGGGCCCGGAAATCGGTGCCGGAGAGTTCCCGAACGTGAGGGAATTGAGCGCAACGAGTTTGTTCCCCGAACGGAACAACAAGTGCTCGAGCGGCATTCCCAGCGCTTGACAGATGGACCGCAGGATTTCCGACGACGGTTCCTTCTTGCCTCGCTCGATCTCGGACAGGTATTGCTTCGACATTCCGACCTCGGCGGCGACGTCGTCCAGCGTCCGGTCCTGATCGCGTCGAACCTCGCGTAACACTCGCCCGTACGCCTCGCGAATCAGTGGGGGCTTACGCGCAGGTGCATCAGAGCTCGGGAGTTCGGACTCATCCCGGACCAGGACCAATCTGCGCTGGTTATCCATACGCCGAGTATTCCAGTCGGCCGGTTCGGCCACCACCGGGTTCGCCGAGGGCTGATTGCCCTCAACTCGACTGGACGCCACCGGCAAGAAACATTGCGCGAAGAACAAAGGCGGCCTCGGGTCCGATGATTTCGCCGACCAGGCTCAGGTAGCGGTCGACGAACTCGGGCCCGTGGGAAGCCTCGTCGGAGTCGGAGTCGGAGTCGGAGTTGCCGAGGTGGTGTGCGAGTTCGTGCAGAACAACAAGTTCACGCAGCGCCCAGCGCCCATCGCGGTCATCCGGGACGGCGATGGTGTTGTTCGAGTAGTGGGCGGCAGTGTTTCCGGCGCGGGCGCGCACCACTACCGAAGCGCTTGCGCGAGGCCAGAATTCGACCACCCAGTTCAGTGAAAGGACCTGATTGCAATACGTTTGTACCGATTCCACCGAACCGAATTTGCGTTCGACCGGCAGCGTGATGGTTGACCCCAGAACCTCGACGCTCCGTGTTCCCCGCTGATCGGCGCGGTCGAACATGGTGCGCACCAAGGTTTCTGCCTCGTAGACGGCGGAACGTTGACTATCCCTCACGAATCGATCTGCCCCCGGACGCCGCCGATCTCCGGAAGGTTTCCCAGCCGTGCTGATCTGGCGGCCTTGTCGCCGGCTTGACGTGCATGCGACGAATGCCCGGCGCTGGCCCTGCCGCCGCCGCGCCACGTACCGCGCGCCTTGGAGTTGGACGAGTAATAGTCTTTGAGTTCGATTTCCTTGTTACGCAACACCAGTGCGGTGTCCGAGGACGACGCGGTGGACACCGTTTCGGTTTCCTTCTTCGTTTCCGACAACCGGGCACCGATGCGCGCCGCGTAGGCCATCTGGAAATTGAGCCGCGCCGTCACCCCGGCAACCGGCTTGCGGACCTGCGTGCTGACGCGTCGTCGTCCACGAGTTTCGACGACCGTCCGCACCGATGTTTCACCGCGGTAGGCGCCGGAGCGGACATACGCGTCGGAATCTCGCACCATCTGGAACAGCAGGCTCGAGTACAGGGCCTCGCACACGTCGATGTCGCCGGCAAATCCGTACGCGAAGATGACCGCAGACGTCTGTGCGATGTCGCACTGCACGTCGTTGGCAGCGGCGATGGCGATGAACAACTGCGCGTAGGTGCGCAGTCCCCGCTTGCCGGGCTCACCGATCGTGATGAGCCGTTGGGTGGGCGTCGCCCGTTTTTCCGACGACGCCGTGTGCGCGCGAGCCACCGCCAGGTCGATGGCCGAGTTGGTGGCCAACCGCTGCGCGGCCGCCATGAAGGCTTCACCTTCGTGGGGATTGTCGGTGGATTCTGCCTGACGAAGCAGAGCGCCGATGCGGGTCAACATCTTTTCCGAACTCACCGAAAGAAGGGTACTCCCGGATACTGACAGCGACGTTTATGCTGCTGGGGCACATACTCACCCTCAACTTGGATCGTCCGGCACGTTCCTGCCGGTAGAAGGGATCAACCAGTCATGGCTTCAGTGACATTCGAGGGAACGACGTGTCTGTTCCCCGGATCGAATTCTCCCGCAGTCGACAAGCTCGACCTTCAGATCGAGGACGGCGAGTTCCTTGTTCTCGTCGGACCGTCCGGTTGTGGAAAGTCGACGACGCTCCGCATGCTGGCGGGTCTCGAAGACGTCCACAGCGGCCGCATTCTCATCGGTGACCGCGACGTCACCGGTCAGGAACCCAAGGAACGCGACATCGCGATGGTGTTCCAGAACTACGCGCTGTACCCGCACATGACGGTGGCCGAGAACATGGGATTCGCCCTCAAGTTGGCGGGCACCAACAAGACGGAAACCCGAGCTCGTGTCGAAGAAGTTGCCAAGATGCTCGACCTCGAGCCGTACTTGGATCGCAAGCCGAAAGCGCTCTCGGGTGGTCAGCGCCAGCGAGTTGCCATGGGCCGCGCCATCGTCCGTCAGCCGCAGGTCTTCCTGATGGACGAGCCGCTCTCCAACCTCGACGCAAAACTACGAGTGCAGACGCGTACGCAGATCGCGCAATTGCAGCGACGCCTCGCGACCACGATGGTCTACGTGACGCACGATCAGGTCGAGGCGATGACCATGGGTGACCGCGTCGCCGTCCTCGACAAGGGAATTCTGCAGCAGTGTGCGTCGCCGCGGGAGCTGTACAACCGGCCGAAGAACGTGTTTGTTGCCGGCTTCATGGGTTCGCCCGCGATGAATCTCTTCACTCTTCCGCTCACCGACGGTGGTGTGGTGTTCGGTGACGTGGTTGTCCCTGTTTCCCGTGAAACATTGAACGGCACACCCGAGACCGAAGTGACACTCGGAATCCGCCCGGAACACCTCGAAATTGCCGCCTCGGGCATTCCGATGGACGTCGACGTCGTCGAAGAACTCGGGTCCGATGCCTACGTCTACGGCCGAACGACTATCGGTGGCAGCCCACAACAGATCGTGGCACGAGGTGACTGGCGCAATCCGCCGCAGAAGGGTGATCGCGTGAATCTTCGAGTCGACCCGGACAAGGTGCACATTTTTGCATCCAGCGACGGCCGTCGCCTCGGCTGATTCGACGATCTAATCCGACACATGAACGATTCAGGATCGCCGTAATACCAACAAGTAGGGGTGTCTCGTGCCACAGTAGGGGCCGATGCTGGGAGCCGGCACTCATGGCGCATGCCATGAGGTCGGCTACCGGGATGTCTTTTGTCGTATACAAGCGGGGAGCGAATCCATGGTTCTGAACTCGAAGGCGATGCGTCGGGCTGCAATTGCAGCGTCGGCAGTGTCGATGCTGGTACTGGCAGGCTGTTCATCCGATTCGGACAACGGCGGCGACACCACCACCACAGCCGCATCCGGGGGATCGTCCTCCAGTGAAGGCCGCGGCCCCATCACGATCGTCGAGGGCCAGGATGCCCTGAACGAGGCGCTCGAAAACATCATCTCCGACTGGAATGCCGAGCATCCGGACGAGAAGGTCACCCTGAAGCCGCTGGCCAAGGAAGCCAACGCGCAGGTCGACGACATCACGCAGCGCATGCAGGCCAAGAGCGACGAGTACGACCTCATCGGTGTCGACGTCGTCAACACTGCTCAGTTCGCCGCCAACGGCTGGCTGGTTCCGCTCGAGGGCGACCTGAAGATCGACACGTCGGGCCTGCTGGAGTCCACGGTCGCGTCCGGCACGTACAACGGCAAGCTCTACGCAGCGCCCAAGAACACCAACGCCGCGTTCCTGTACTACCGCAAGGACCTCGTCGAGAAGGCTCCCACCACGTGGGCCGAGCTCAAGGAAAACTGCCCGAAGGCTGTCGAAGCCGGCATCTCCTGCTACGTCGGCCAGTTCAAGAACTACGAAGGCCTGACGGTCAACACCACCGAGATCACCAATGCGTTCGGTGGACCGTGGGTCGGCGCTGACGGCATCACCCCGGCGATCGACGACAAGACGAAGGAAGGCGTGCAGTTCATCGTCGATTCCTTCGCAGACAACACGATCCCGCAGGAAGCGTTGACGTATTCCGAGGGCGAGTCGCAGAGCGCCTTCGGCGACGGCAAGGCCCTGTTCATGCGTAGCTGGTCCGGCTTCTCGGTCGACGGCGAAGAGACCTCGGTTGCCGGCAAGTACGGCTACACGGTTCTCCCGGGTGTAGACGGACCGGGCGCCTCGACGGTCGGTGGCTACAACGTCGGCATCAGTGCCTATTCGGACGCACCGGCAACGGCCCGCGACTTCCTCGAGTTCATGCAGACCCAGAAGTCGCAGACGTACTTCACCGAGGTCGGCGGCGCGCCCGTCCTCTCGGCTGTCTACGACGACCCGGCCGTGCTTGCACAGTTCCCGTACTTCGCGACACTGAAGGAAGCGCTTGCCTCCGCGCAGCCGCGTCCCGTCACGCCGTACTACACGCAGGTGTCGAAGTCGATTTCCGACAACACCTACGCTGCTATTCGCGGCGAGAAGACCGTCGAGCAGGCTTTGGCAGACACCAAGGCCGGCATCGAAACAGCCGGTAACTGATCTACCAGGAGCAATAAGCAATGGCAGAACCGCAGGATCCTTCCGCGGCTGTGCCTGCCAACCCCACGGTCGGGGCCGGGTCAACCGGTCCCGACCGTTCGGGCGTTGGTGGGAGACACCGAGCGCCGGAACCTCTCGAAGAACCGTCGGTATCCGAGGGCACAGGGATGTCCCTGACCAAGGTTCTGCCTGACTCTGCAGACACTCCGCCGCCCCCGCCGGATATGCCTCCACCACCGGCCGCCGACAAGCCGAAAAAGCGTCGACGCGTCCCACCGTGGGTGTTTGTCGCTCCGTCGTTGATCGTGCTCGCAGTCATCATCGTGTACCCGCTCGGGCGCGCGATCTGGATGTCGATGCACAGCGACGGCAAGAAACTCGATCCCGAGACCGGCATGTTCGTCACCGGTCAGTTCACGTGGTTCGACAACTACAAGAACTGGATCACCCAGTCCTGCAACACGGCGAACGGCGCTATTCCGTGTCCCCCCGGAACACTCGGCTCGCAGTTCTGGCAGTCGATCGGCAATACCTTCGGATTCACGATCGTCACGGTTCTGCTCGAGACGCTGATCGGTCTCTCGATGGCGTTGATCATGGCCAAGACTTTCCGTGGACGCGGTTTGCTGCGCGCCTCGGTCCTGATTCCGTGGGCCATCCCCACCGCCGTCACCGCGAAGTTGTGGTTCTTCATCTTTGCCAACGACGGCATCGCCAACAAGATTCTCGGTACCAACATCCTGTGGACGGCTGATCCCTGGCCGGCGCGGTTCGCGATCGTCGTCGCCGACGTCTGGAAGACCGCGCCGTTCATGGCACTGCTCATCCTCGCGGGCCTGCAGATGATTCCCGCCGACGTCTACGAAGCAGCCAAGGTCGACGGCGCAACCGCGTGGCAGCGCTTCCGCATGATCACGTTGCCGTTGGTCAAGCCCGCACTCATGGTGGCCGTGCTCTTCCGCACGATGGACGCCCTGCGCATGTACGACCTGCCCGCAATCATGATGGGATCCAATCCCGCTACGTCCACCATCTCGGTCCTGGTGGTCGATCAGATGCGCGTCGGCGCCAATTCGGCATCAGCACTGTCCACCATCACGTTCCTCATCATCTTCGCTGTGGCCTTCATCCTGGTCCGATTCCTCGGAGCCAACGCGGTCAGCACGCAGGAAAAGCAGCGGAATGGGGAGCCGGTATGAACAAGGCACTACGCGGCAAGATCGGCACCTACATCGGCGTCGTACTGATCATCGTGTGGGGACTCGCTCCCTGCTACTGGATGATCGTGACGGCGCTGCGCGACCCGGCGGACACGTTCTCGACGTCGCTGTGGCCCACCAATCTCACGTTCTCCAACTTCACCGCGGCGCTCGATCCCGATGCCAAGGTGAACTTCACCCGCGCCCTGATGAACAGCCTCATCATCGCCGGCGCAACCACTCTTGTCGCTTTGATCGTCGGTGTCTTCACGGCGTACGCGCTCTCACGGTTCGACTTCCGTGGCAAATACTTCGTCACCGGAATCATCCTCGGCGCGTCCATGTTTCCGGTCGTCGCACTTGTGACGCCGTTGTTCCAGATGTTCACGGACCTCGGGTGGATCGGCAGCTACAAGGCGCTGATCATTCCCAACATCTCGTTTGTCCTACCGCTCACGGTGTACACGCTGACCTCCTTCTTCTCCGAACTCCCCTGGGAACTCGAAGAAGCCGCGCGCATCGACGGCGCTACCCGCGGTCAAGCCTTCCGCCTGATCATGTTGCCGCTCGCCGCACCCGCACTGTTCACCACCGCGATCCTCGCGTTCATCGCGACGGTCAACGAGTACCTGCTGGCACTGCAGCTCTCGAGCGACAAAACGGCGCCCGTCACCGTGGCGATGGCCAAGTTCTCCGGCACCGATCCCTTCGTCACGCCGTACACGTCCATCATGGCCGGCGGAACCCTCGTGATGATCCCGCTCGTGATCATGGTTCTGATCTTCCAGCGACGGATCATCGCAGGTCTGACCGCAGGCGGCGTCAAGTCGTGATGCGGGCTTCGCGCGCGCGGTTCACATGAGGCGGGCTTCGCGCGCCCAGCGCATGGAGCTCATCGCCGGCTTCATCTCGGTGTTTGCTCTCATGGCGTTGATCAGCGCTGTGGTCGCAATAGTCAAAGGTGACCCCGGAGTGACCCCGTCACTGGTGCTGCTCGGTTGCGTCGTTGCGCTGGGCTTTGCATACCGCGGATACCGAAAAGCGGTTCGTGCGGAGCGTCGGCGATAGACCTCCCGGTAGTGTGACGTTTCGGTATCGCAGTTGCCGGGAGTTATCTGATCGAGACAACACCCTGGTGCAATGATGCTGTGAGGTCATGTCCCCGACCGGGAGTGTGTAAGTGAGTCCATCGAATAGATCGAATGCGGCAGGTGGTGCTGCATCGACTTCGCATCGCTCCGGCAACCCGGGAAAACCGGCCGAGAAGAAGCGCTCCAAGTGGCGGTTCGTCCGGCGGACGATCTACGTGCTCGTCCTGCTGATGATCATCGTGCCTGCGTCCGTGTTCGCTGTTGCCTACAGCCGCACGGAGGTTCCCCGTCCGGCTGACATGCAGAACGAACAGGTCTCCACCATCTACATGGCCGACGGCACCACGGTGCTCGGGAAGGTGGTGCCCCCGGAGGGGAACCGCACCGAAGTTGCGTTGTCGGCCATCCCGATCCATGTTCGTGACGCCGTCATTTCTGCCGAGGACCGCAATTTCTACACCAACCCGGGCTTCTCGATTTCTGGGTTCGCACGCGCGGCCCGAGACAACATCATGGGCAAGGCAAGCGCCGGCGGTGGGTCCACCATCACGCAGCAATACGTGAAGAACGTGTTGGTCGGCGACGAGCGCAGTATCGACAGAAAGCTGCGTGAGCTTGTCATCTCCGCCAAGATGGCGCGCGAGTGGTCCAAGGACGACATCCTCGCGGCTTATCTGAACACCATTTACTTCGGCCGCGGCGCGTACGGCATCGCCGCCGCGTCGAACGCGTACTTCGACAAGCCGGTCAGTGACCTGACCGTCGGCGAAGGCGCTGTTCTCGCGTCGGTGATCCAGAGTCCGTCGTTCCTCGACCCGGAGACCAATCTCCCCGCCCTCGAAGCGCGATGGAACTACGTGCTGAACGGAATGGTCGATCTGGGGACGCTTGCCAAGGCGGACCGTGAGGCGATGACGTTTCCCGTTGTCGCGGCGGCCAACCGCCCCACCGATCTGAATCAGGCTCCCGGCCCGGAAGGCCACATCAAGGCGCAGGTCCTCAAGGAACTCGCCGAAGCCGGTATCAGTGACGAGACGCTGAATACCGCCGGTCTGCAGATCACGACCACTATCGACCCTCAGGCGCAGGCAGCCGCACTCAACGCGGTGAGCAAGAACCTCGACGGGGAACCGGAGGAACTGCGCACTGCGGCGGTATCCATCAACCCGCGAACCGGTGGAGTGTCCGCGTACTACGGCGGCACGGACGGCGCTGGTTTCGACTACGCCCAGGCGCCGCTGCAGACGGGTTCGGCGTTCAAGGTCTTCGGACTGGTGGCCGCGTTGATGGAAGACATCCCGCTCTCGGCTCGCTTCGACAGTTCACCGCTCACGATCAACGGCGTGACCATCGGTAACGTCGGCGGCGAATCCTGTGGAACCTGCACCATCGCCGAAGCGCTGAAGCGTTCGCTCAACACCAGTTTCTACCGCCTGATGCTGTCGATGGAGGACGGTCCGCAGAAGATCGCCGACGCAGCTCACCTGGCCGGCATCCCCGAGCGTATTCCCGGGCTCGACTACCCCACCCTGACCCAGGCGGGCGATCCGCCGGAGAACGGAATTGTGCTCGGGCAGTATCAGTCCCGAGTCATCGACATGGCTTCCGCCTATGCCACTCTCGCCAACTCCGGGGTTTATCAGCAGCCACACTTCATCCAGAAGGTGGTGACGGCCGAAGGTGAAGTTCTCCTCGATCGCCCGGTCTCCCCTGGTGAGCGTCGACTCGACGCGGCCGTCGCCGAGAACGTCACGCAGGCGATGCTGCCGATCGCGTCGTACTCCAACGGCCACGCGCTGGCCGGCGGTCGCGCCGTTGCTTCGAAGACCGGCACCGCTCAGCTCGGTGACACCGGTCAGAACAAGGACGCCTGGATGGTCGGTTACACGCCGTCCTTGTCCACGGCGGTGTGGATCGGCACTTCGGATGCCCAGGCCATCACCAACTACAACGGCGGATTGATTTACGGTTCGGGGCTTCCTGCCGATATCTGGAAGAGCACGATGGACGGCGCTCTGAAGGGGTCCGACGTCGAGACGTTCCCGTGGCCGGATCCGATCGGTGGACAGGCCGGTGTTCCCGCCAACTCCGGTGCGACGTCTCCGAACGACCGCAGTACCGGGGCAGCTACTCCGCCTTCCACCACTCTGAACATTCCGGGACTGCCGCCGGTGGAAATTCCGCAGATCCCGCAGCGGCCCCGTTCGATCGAGATTCTTCCGGGCATCGTCATTCCGTTGCCCGGCTGATCGGTCGCACCGGCCGGAGCTACTGCGTGCCGCTGCCTTTTCGCGGCAGGACTACAACGCGCAGTGCCTGGCGCAGGTGGGCAATCGCCTGAGTCCAGGCGAGTTTCTCGCCGGTGCACAATTCGATGTCTTCGCCGCCGACGGCGACAGCGTTTGTCAGGGCGTTATGCCATTCGGCTTCCTGCTCCTGACTGATACGCAGATACTCGAGGATGGTGTCGCGGTCGCGTCCGCAGATTTCTGCGACGTCGTCGGGGGTGAGTCCCCCGGTCACGTCGGCGTCGAGTTCAAGGATCGACATGAGTGCGGGCGGAAACTCGTTGCAGTCGTGCCATTCGACGGAAGAGCCGTCGAAAACGGCATTGAGCCCGTCGCTGTCTGATTCGTCAGTGGAGAACAGCTCCCCATCGGCTCGAATCGGTTGCCCACCAAGTTCTTCGGCGAGTTCGTCCGACGCGTCGGCCAGTTCGGCGAAGGACCGGATCGTTCGCAGTAGATGATCGGGCGCAAACGGGGCGGCGTCGACCCGGGCCACGCCGAGAACGCTCTGTTCCACCAGGATGAGCTTGATGGTGGGCCACTGCCGATTGAGTTGGGACAGAACAAGAGCCGCATGGTTCATGTCGGGTATCGAGTGAACGACCCGAGAGAAAACTTCGACGTACTGGTCGTCTTCGAGCACGCGAATATACGTGATCTGTTCTCCCCGAACGAGCGGGATGTCGCCGTCGTCGTCGCGTTCGGGGGTGTAGTCGAGAAGCCGGCCGAGAGCGTTGTCGACCAGCTCGTTCAACGAGTCGTATTCGCTGGCATTCGTCTGACCGTTGTCGAACGCCGGAATATCTTCGCGGCCGCTCACCCGTACGCCGAGAAAACTCGGGTGCGCGATGCTCCACATGTCGCCGAGCACTCGCAACGCTTGTGCAACCACGCCGTCGGGCCGGGACCGATCCACATCGATGTAGAAGGACAGGGAGCCGTTGCCGGTGTTGTCATGCTCGCATTGGTCGGGGCGATTGAATCCCCACCCGATCAGCGACTCGTGATCTTCGGGTTCGAGCATCCGCAACGGGTGCAGGAATTGATTGGACGGTACCTCGCACCTGATGCGGGTCTGATCCCACGCAAAGAACTGGATGCACGCGGGCGCGTAGTCGAGGTTGTCTTGCGAGTCGTGCTGCGATTCCACGACGAGGGTGTCGTTGTCCTGCATTGCCGTGATGTACCGAGACAGGCGAGTCCCGAATGCAGTCCAGGCGGCAGTGATCTCGAGATCGAAAGTGTGCTCCGACATCGACGCTCCTTCACGGGTGGGGTTCTACCGGTCAAGGGGCTTGCCGACTTTTTTCGAACCCCTGCCGTCAAGCCCTTGGCGTGAGAGTAGCGGTTGGCGCCGACAACTGCCGTGAACTGCGCGCCGCGAAAGCAAAACCCGCGCTCATGAGTACCGTCGCGCCGGTCAGGCAGAGCGGATAGCCGATGTGGGGTTCGAGGAGGGAGAAGACGAACGGCACCGCAAAACCCACGTAGACGAAGCAGTAGAAGAGCGCGATCGTCCCAGCCAGATCCTCCGCGGTGGCGTTCTTCTCGACGATGACCAAACCGCACACCAGTAGGACACCGTAGGCGGAGCCGAGTAACACCGACGCGACGACGATGAGCGAGACCGACAAGCCGCCGTCGGTCGACAACGCGATACCGGCAGTCAGGAAACCGGCAGCGGCGAGTACCACGCCCGTTCCCACGGCTGTCATGTCTCCGTGGGTGGAGAGCCTCCGAGCCCAGGGCTGAACGAGTGCGCCGGTGAGCAGCGTGAGCGCGGCAATCGTGCCGGTGAAGGCGATCGACAACGATCCCGTGGAGTCGGCGGCGTGCGGAGGGAGCGTCGTGAAGGCGACCGCCGCAGTGCCGAACACCCAGGGCGCCCATGGTGCGACCCCGCCGACGAAGTACCGGCTCCGTAGCGCGGTCAGACGCAGTTTTGTGCCGGCACGTCGGCCGGTGCGGGTTTCGGGGGCACCCCACACCACCACGCCGGCGCCGATCATCAAGGCGATGTGGGCCAGGTACGGCACAACTTCGGGAGCGGGCAGCCACTGAGCGATCAGGCCACCGAACAATCCCCCGCAACCGAAGCCCGCCGAGAGCGAGATAGCGGCGCGGCGTGCACCTGCGCCGGGGCCGTCGGCCTCACTGAGTTCCTTGATCCACGCGCCGCCGGCGGCAAACGCCATGCCCGACGCGATGCCGGCGAAGATGCGTCCGACGTAGAGCAGAGCGGGCAGATCCGCTCCCGCGACGAGAATGAGCGACGACGCGACGGCCACCGCGATCATGGGGCGGATGACAAACCGTCGGCCGCGACGGTCGGAGAGTTGTCCGAAGTAGAGGAGCGACGGAATGAGCCCCAACGCGTAGGTGCCGAGCATCGCGGCAAACGCGGAACTGCCGAGTCCCGAATGCTCGCGATAGACGAGTTGTAGCGGTGCGAACTGGTTGGCGCCCCAACTCACCGCGAACACGGCAAAGGCAACTCGAATCCACGGAACCGGCATCTCACCGATCCTTCCTCACAGCGGCGCCGGCCGTTGTGGCAAAACCTCACATCGTTCGAGCTGTGGGTATGTGCATTGTGGTCGTTTCCCGGTCCGGATGCCGGCCCTAGTCTCGGCAGCGGCGTTGAACGATGACAAGAGGTGTGCGATGAGTCGTGAGAACTGGGTGGGCCGGGATGCACGAACCATTGCCGCGGCGGTCGGAGCGGGCCAGGTGTCGGCGCGAACCGTCGTCGAGCAGCATCTGCGCCGTGTCGCCGAGTGCAACGGTGACCTCAATGCCCTGGTCACCGTCTGTGCGGAGCAAGCGCTCGATGCCGCGGACGGACTGGACGACCAACGCCGTCTCGGAAAGAACCTCGGTCCGTTGGCCGGTGTTCCGTTCACGGTGAAGGACCTGATCGCGACCGCCGGCGTGCGCACCACGGCTGGTTCGCGAACGCTGACCGACAATGTCCCCACCGTCGACGCCCCTGCCGTTGCTGCGTTCAAAGCCGCGGGCGCAATTCTGATCGGAAAGACCAACACTCCGGAGTTCGGGGCGTGTGGGCTGACGCGCAACGAACTGTTCGGAACGACGGCAAGCCCGGTGCGGCCCGATGGTGTTGTCCGCTCGCCCGGGGGGTCGAGTGGTGGTGAATCTGCGTCGATCGCCGCCGGGATGAGTGTGCTCGGCCTCGGTACGGATTTCGGCGGTTCGGTGCGGTGGCCCGCGCACTGCACCGGTCTCAGTTCTGTTCGGCCGACGATCGGCCGGATTGATCCGGAAGGGCAGTACCCGGGTGTGCTCTCTGGGGGTCGGCTACTGGCCAACCCGGCAACAATGCACGGAACTATCCAGACCGTCGGCCCGCTGGCTCGCAACCTAGGAGACGTCACACTTGCGCTGCGTGTCCTGTCGAGGCCCTATGTCGAGTGGACGGAGCCCGACTCCGTGTGCGTCGACGATCTCGACATCCGGTGGGCGCCGGGCGAGGGAACAATGCCCGTCGACGACGAGATCGTGGCGGCGGTTCGGTCGGCGGCGCGCAGTCTCGACGCGCGTGAGTACGACGGTCGTTCCCTGGGCAGGGGGAACGCCTTGTTCGGTGCATTGCGATCAGTCGAGACACACGCGGATATTCTTGCCCTTCACGGAGATTCAGCGCACTCCTACGACCGGGACATTGCCGCGATCCTGGCTGCTGTGCACGAGCGGACCAGCGCGGACGTCGAAGCTCTGTGGGCGGATCGAGCGGTGCTGATCGATGAATTCCTCAGCGAGACAGGCGATGTCCTGATCCTTCCGGTTGCGTCCGTTCTGGCTCCTCCGATAGGTGTGGAGAGTTTCGAGGTAAATGGCCAGAGCCTCACCTGGATGGATGCCTTGGCGAGTTCGCGGGCCGTCAGCGTGCTCGGGGTCCCCTCGGTTGTCGCGCCGATAGGATTCTCGCGCAACGGTTTACCGATCGGCGTGCAGGTAGTGACGCGCCCGTTCCATGAGCACGTGGCGTTGGCGGTGGCGGCGCGGATGACGACGACCGCGTCGACTCTAGTCTGACTTCCACCGTTCGGATTCGGCGGCGAACCGTTCTGCGTACGCGTTTGCCAGTTCGTGAAGCGTGTCGACGCAGTCTCCGTAAAACGTGGACGTGTGCATGGTCGCCAGAATCCGGGGCTCGAGATCTGCCAGAGCGCGGATCGTGGGTTCGAGATCCGGCGTCAGAGCGGTGGCATGTCCCAAGTCTTCGGCTTCCAGTGCGGGGCCGATGATGTCGTGCTCGGTCGTGGTGGGGTGGTTCCCGAACGCGGTGAACAGGTCACCACAGAAGAGGGTCGACGTTGTCTCCTCGAACATCAGGCCCGCGTCCCAGCCGTGCGGGACGTGTGGTGTGTCGATGTGCCGAACGCGTCGGATGCCTGTTTCGAGAACATCGCCGTCCTGCAGGGGAATTGGTGGCCGGTCGGCAAGATCGTTGACTTGAACGAAGCACCCCATGGCACCGTGCGCGACCTGGGCGTCCGGTGCGGCCGCGAGCCACGAATTCATCGCCCCGCATTCGTCGGCCTCGACATGTCCGAACGTGATCCATTTCAACCGGCTGATGTCGATCAACTGCGACAGTGCGTCCGAGACCGAGGTGAACAACGCTCGCTGCCCGGAGTGGAAGAGCAGGGGTTCCTCACCGTCGACAAGAAATTGGTTCATTGCGAGGTTGGCTTCCGGAACAAATGTCGACAGGCGGTAGATGTCCGGCGCGATCTCGGTGATCGTAGTGCTCATCGCTGTGCTCCGATCAGGGCTTTAGTACAGATTGAGCTGTCTTCTCCAGCCTTGTCGCCGCGCTGAGCATGCACAAGACTCTGGAATAGTGGAGGGCGTGTTCGTACTGCTGCTGACAGGCCCGCCCGGCGCGGGAAAGAGTTCCGTTTCGACCGCGCTTCACGACCGGCTCGGCGAGGCGGGCGTGAAGAACGCGATGATCGAGGTCGACGAACTGGAGCGGTGTTACCCGCCACTGGGAACCGAACGGGCTATCGCGCACGTCGAGATGCTGTGCACGTCGTACCGGGAGGCGGGCTACGAACTCCTGTTCCTCACTGCGACCGTCGAGGACGACGACTACGGGCACGCTCTGCTGACCGCGACGGGAGCTGACGGTCGCCTGCTGGTACGGCTCGAAGCCGATCCGGATACGTTGCGCAGCAGAATCATCGAGCGTGAACCGGCCAACTGGGCAGGGTTGGATCAGCTGGTGGAAGCGTCACAACTCCTGGCCGGTGCGATGCCGTCGCTGAGCGGGGTCGACCTGGTTCTGAGCACCGAAGGTCGAGACCCCGAAAGTGTCGCCGACGATGTGGAAGCTGCTCTGCCTGATGACATCTTGGTGCGTGGTCAGATCACCGCGTTCTGACGTAGGTCGTCGATTTCCGCAGGGCACAAGCCGAATTCGGCCAGTATCGCTTCCGTGTCGCCGCCGAGAGTCATGGGCGGAGCGTTCTTGACGGGGAGGGCTTGGCCGTCGACCCAGAAGGGGCCCCGCAGGATCGGAATGGAGCTACCGTCAGGGCTCTGGGTCTGCTCGACCATCTGCAAGGCCTGAACCTGGGGATCGGAGAACACTTGATCGATGGTGTGAATGGGACCGCACGGAATGCCGGCGCCACGAATTTCGGTGATCCACTGCGCCGCGCCCTTCGCGGTGAGAAGTTCCGTGAGTTCCTTGGTCAGCTGGTCGCGATGTGCCAAACGGTCTTTGCCCGTGGCGTATTCGGTGCGAAATGCAAGATCGGAGTCACCGAGCACCGCGCACAGTGCGATCCAGTGCTTGTCCGAACCGGTGGCGATGTTGATCGGGAAATCCGCGGTGTCGAATGCGCCGTACGGCGTGATCGTGGGATGAGTATTGCCGTTCGGCGTCGCAACCCGTCCGGTGCTCAGGTAGTCCTGGGCCTGGAACGTCATGATCGAGATCGCAGATTCGAGTAGAGACGTCTGCACGCGGTGGCCTCGGCCGTCGCGTCCCCGCGAAGCGAGGGCGGCGGTGATTCCCAGCGCCGCGTAGATACCCGAAACCGTGTCGATGACAGGGATTCCCACGCGCATCGGGCTCTGATCGCCGGCGCCGGTCACCGACATCAGTCCGGACATGCCCTGGGCGACCTGATCGAGTCCCGGTGCGAACCGGTCGGGACCGACCGGGCCGAAGCCACTGATGCTCATGATGACGATTCCCGGGTTTTCCTTTTCGAGGGAATCGGGATCGAGGCCCATGTCGGTGAGCACGCCGGGGCGGAAGTTCTCCACGATCACGTCGGCCTCGACGGCCAAGCTGCGCAGTAGATTTCGGCCGCGCGGGCTGCGCATGTCTAGTGCGAGTGATCGCTTGCCGCGGTTGACCGCCGCGAAGTACAAACTCTGATCACCGTCGAAAGGCGGCCATTGACGTGAACTGTCACCGCTTCCCCGGGTTTCCACTTTCACCACGTCGGCACCGAAATCGGATAGCAGTGAGGTACACAGTGGCCCGGCGAGCGCTCGGGTGAGGTCGAGAACTTTGATACCGCGCAGCAATTGATCCATCGAAGTGATCCTCGGTTCTGGAGAGTCTGGCCTGGCACTCGAGAATGGTCGAGAGCCCGGTTTGATTCGACGGCGACATTGCACAACGAGGAGCCCCGGATTTCGGCGCAATGTGTGACAGGCAGGATTGCGGCGGCCCTATACCGTGAACTTTCTACAGACGTACACCGAGAACGGGAGGCGGGGCGATGCGCGATATTTCCACCCACTTGGCGCAGTGGTACGCCCGCGGCGAGGATTTTGCACTCGCGACCGTGGTCCGAACGTGGCGCTCGTCGCCGCGGATGCCGGGCGCGTCGATGGCGGTTTCCACCTCCGGTGAGGTGGTCGGCAGTGTCTCGGGTGGTTGCATCGAGGGGGCGCTGTACGAGATCGCCCAGGAGGTTCTTGCCGACGGCAAAAGCCGGGTCGAGGTCTTCAGTGTCTCGGACGATGACGCTATCGGAGTGGGTCTGACCTGCGGCGGAACCATCGAGGTGTTCGTCAGGGCGGTGACGCGGGACTTCACTGATTTCGGCGTGGTGTGTGAGCGCATCGAGGCAGATGCTCCGGTTGCCGTGGTGACCGAGGTCCGTCCCGGCGCCGCCGCGCGTCACGCGGTTGTCGGCGACGGTCACAGCGGTGATCTCCAGGCAACCGCCGGTTACAGCGGTGATCTACGGGCGACCGCTGCAGAGGTGGCCGAGGTCCGTCGCGCAATGGAAACCGGTGAGTCGGTGGCTTTTGTCGCCCCGGCTGGAACATTGGTGGCGTCGGAGCACGACGTGCTCGTCGAGATCTTTGCGCCGCTGCCCCGCATGTACGTGTTCGGCGCCATCGACTTTGCCGCAGCTATGTGCACGTTGGGTGCGTTTGCCGGCTATCGCGTCAGCGTTGTCGATGCGCGTCCGGTTTTCGCGACCAGGGCGCGTTTCCCCGCCGCACACGACGTGGTGGTGATGTGGCCGCACAAGTTCCTCGAAACGGCGCCGATCGACGGGCGTACCGTCCTGGCGGTACTCACCCATGACGAGAAGTTCGACATTCCGTTGCTCGAAGTAGCGCTGCGCTCGGACGCGGCGTATGTGGGAGCGATGGGAAGCCGTTCGACGCATGAGCGTCGAGTAGCTCTGTTGAAGGAATGTGGTGTCACCGACGACGAGTTGGCGCGGCTGCACTCACCGATCGGACTGGATCTGGGGGCTCGAACACCGGAGGAGACTGCGGTGTCCATCCTTGCCGAGATGACAAAAACGCTGCGCAATGCGTCCGGGCTGGAATTGCGTGAGCTGCACGGGCCGATCCACCCGCCGCCGCAAGAGAATCCGGCCTTCGCTACGCGGGTCGTCTGAGCGCACCGCGGACGGTGGCACTGAAAAAGGGACATCTGTTATTCGGTGGGGATAAGATCGTTTCTTTGGTGAACTGTTGTCCCCGAGTAGAAGCGAAATTGAGGTGCCTGTCCAGTGGTTGACGCGGCCGTACCGGCATCCGAGCTCAATGTCGTTCTCTCCGAACTTCTTCGAACTTCTCTCCTTCCGCGGGGTGCATGTGTGGCGGGTGCTGTCGACGACGTGACGGTCACCGAGGTCGGCTTCATGGCCGTCCCTGACATCGGACCGTGGTTGCATCGCGGGCAGTTGTTGATCACGACTCCGGAAACGCTTGCCCGAGTGAGTGAACCGTTCCGGTCGTTTATCTCACGGTTGTCCACGCGCGGTGTTGCGGCACTGGCAGTTCAGTTCGGTGGCGACGGAGATACTGTGGCGCCGGAGTTGATCGACGCCGCCGAGGCGGTCGGTTTTCCGGTCATCGTCTTCCATGGTGCCTGCGAACACCACGCGGTGAACAACCGCGTGGCAGTCGAGTCGGAACAGATCGACGCGATGTTCGGTGCGGAGCGACTTCGCCGACTTCTGGTGGATGTCGTGATGAGTAGCGGTGGGCTCCCCGAATTGGCAGAAGTCATTGCGCGGGAGATGAAGGGTGCAGCCCTTGTCACGACGTCCGACGGACGAGAGATCTGCCATGCCGGGCCGTCCGCGGAGTGGAAGCGGTTGTCGAGCAGTCCCGCCGTGGATTCGACGGGGCGTCTGCGCACCGATTGTGTCGAAGGTGGACTCGGATTGCACGAGTTCGACGGTCGGTTCATTGCGGTCGCGGCGATTTCCGCCACTCACATCGATCACGGGCGCCTGGCTTTGTTCAGTGGCGAACGTGGGCTCAGCAGTTACGACCTGTACCTGATCGAGCGAGCGGCATCGGTGTGCGCACTGGTCATCACCCGTGAGCAAGCGGTGGCATCGGTGGAGGAACGCCATCGTGCCAATTTCGTTCACGATCTACTCCTCGGTCGAGCCGGCGACCACGATCATGTTGTCTCCCATGCCAAGACATTCGGCTGGGACTTCGATCGTCCTCTGGTGGTCGTCTCGATCGAGCCGGATCCCGTCGACGAACCGGTGACTGCGATGCCGGCGCGGCTACCCGTCGTGGATCGGCAGGCCATGGCGTTCTCCGGCGCAATTGCGCACCGTGATCGCGGTGCGGCAGTGACCGCGCTGACGGGTGAGACGGTGATCGTGATGGGCGTCGGTACCGACACTATGGCCTTGGTGCGCGAACTTGCCACCGTTGTTCGCGGCGAAGGTGGAGGTGGGAGAAGGCCGTTCAGTGTCGGAGTCTCCCGTCCGGCCGCAGCGATCGAGGCGGTCCCGACGCTGTACGCGCAGGCGCGCACCGCCCTCACCGTCGGACGTCGAATTTCCGGGCCGTGGACGGTGACGCAGTTCGACGACCTGGGTGTCTACCGGTTGTTGAGTCTGGTGGAGGACCAGAACGAATTGGAGACATTCGCGCGGGAGACGTTGCGCGAATTGACCGAGGAAACCGCAGAGGCGCAAGACATGCGGAACACCTTGGAGGTCTTGTTGGCAACGAACATCAACATTGCGGAGACTGCGCGAAAACTTCACTTTCATTACAACACACTGCGTTACAGGGTTGTTAAGCTGGAGAAAATGTTGGGGCCGTTCACGGCACAACCAGAACTTCGGCTGGATTTGTCTCTAGCACTGAAGATAATCGCGATGCGGGGCATCAATCACTAATATTGCCAATCTCGGTCACGTCGATCTGGCAGATTGTCATCACGTCCACACCCTTCGGCTGTAATAACGTTTCACTCCTAATCACGGTGTTTTGTGAGCTGGAGCACAGCGCTGCGACACCTTCCTCTGCACGAAAGGTCCCATCATGCCGATTTGGACGTTGCACGGAGATGGAAAGAACATCGCTCCCGGCGAAGTGGTTGCTCCCGGTGAGCGACTCAGCTGGGGAAGGACGATCGGGCTGGGCGGGCAGCACGTGGTGTCGATGTTCGGTGCGACGTTTGTCTTCCCGATCATCATGGGGCTCAATCCTCAACTCGCCGTGATGATGTCGGGCTTCTGTACGATCTTCTTCCTGCTGGTGGTCAAGGGACGCATTCCCAGCTATCTCGGAACGTCGGCGGCCTTTGTCGGTGGTATCGCTGCTATCCGCGCACAAGGCGGAACGTCGGCCGAAGTAACCGGCGCGATCCTCGTGGCCGGCCTGGTCCTGGCGGCCATCGGTGTCGCCATCCACTTCCTGGGCGGCGGCATCGTCTTCAAGGTTCTGCCGCCGGTGGTCACCGGCGCCGTCGTGATGCTGATCGGGTTCAACCTGGCGCCCGTCGTAGCGGGGTTGTACTGGCCGCAGGATCAGTGGGTGGCCATGATCGTCATGGTTGCCTTGATCGTCATGAGTGTGGCCCTACGCGGCTTCATGGCACGCATCGCGATCTTCCTGGCGTTGATTTTCGGCTACGTGCTGTCGTGGATTCTCGACAAGGTATTCGGCACGATCACGTCGTACGACGCCGGGACCGGTGAGATCACTGAGCACTTCCGGGTCAATTGGGATTCCGTGCAGTCGGCGTCGTGGTTCGGCCTGCCGCCGTTCTCGGACGAGGCCAACGGCATCGTCGGTATCCACGCTCCGTCGTTCAGTCTCACGTTCATCGTTCTCGTCCTTCCCGGCGTCATCGCGCTGATCGCGGAGAACGCAGGCCACGTCAAGGCTGTCGCCGAAATGACCGGTGACGATCTCGATCCGTACATGGGACGCGCACTGGCAGGCGACGGTTTTGCCACCGCAATCGCCAGCAGCGTCGGCGGTTCCCCCACCACGACGTATGCCGAGAACATCGGTGTCATGGCGGCAACTCGCGTGTACTCCACCGCTGCGTACGCCTGCGCCGGCATCGTGGCCATGCTGCTCGGTTTCTCCCCCAAGTTCGGTGCCGTCATCTCGGCAACGCCCGGCGGTGTTCTCGGCGGCATCACAGTGGTTCTCTACGGCATGATCGGCCTGCTCGGAGCGAAGATCTGGAAGGAGAACGGTGTCGACTTCGGGAATCCGCTGAACATGATGCCGATCGCAGCCGGTCTCATCATCGGTATCGGCGACACGGCCCTGAAGTTCAGTGACACCTTCTCGCTCAGTGGCATCGCGCTCGGCACCATCGTCGTGATCGTGATGTATCACTTCTGCCAGTACCTCGGATCCAGGAACCCGGAACTGAACCAGCCGGTCGTCAAGCCGACGCCCCGCCATTCCTCCGACGATCGGGAAGAACCTGCGCCGCAGCTCACGTGATGCCAAGTCGAATGTGTGCCAGGCATTGTGCGTGACCGTTGTCACATCTCCACAAAACGTGAAGTGTCCGATCAAGGCAGGATTGAGTAATGAAACCGTCGCCGCTGACTTATCACCGACCGTCCTCGGTCGAGGACGCGTGCCGCATCCTCTCGGAGGTCTCCCACGAGGGGAAAGTCCTCGCGGGCGGGCAATCGCTGATCCCGTTGCTGTCCATGCGCCTGGCCGCTCCGGCTCACATCGTCGACATCGGGTCGATCCCGAACCTTGATTCGGTGACCTCCAGCGAAGGCGGCGGAGTGACGTTTCAGGCATTGGCCACGCACTCGGTTCTGGCAGCCGACGAGGGTGCTCGCCGCGTCCAACCGCTGCTCGGACGGGCATTGCAGTTGGTCGCGCACCCCACTATCCGTAACCGTGGGACAACCGTTGGATCCATCGTGCACGCCGATCCGTCGGCCGAGATGCCTGCGGTGTTGACGTTGCTCGGTGGCAACGTGACGGTCCAGTCGGTGCGTGGGACGCGAGAAATCGCTTCGGAGGACCTTTTTGCGGGGCCTCTCGAATCGACGTTGGAGTCGGACGAGATCGCGGTGTCGGTGTCAGTGCCGGGGACAGAAGACGGTGTCGGCACTGCCGTCGACGAGATCGCCAGACGCCACGGCGATTACGCCATGGTCGGTGTGGTCGCTCGAGTTCGGGTGGTCGACGGTGTGGTGGCGGGCGCGCACATGACGTATGTGTCCGCCGGTGAACTCGGCCAGGTCGTGGACTACTCGGACGTGCTGGCGGGCGCGTCGGCGACGGATTCCCGAGATCCGCTCTGGCGCAGTCTGGGAGAGATCGCCCGGGAGCAGATCGACACCGAGGCCGACATTCACGGGACCGCGCGATATCGCTCGCAACTGGTGTCGGCTCTGACCGCGCGGGTGGGTTTTGCGGCGGCAACAGATGCACTACCGGCAGGAAAGCGGTGACCATGTCCAAGACGGAACGCTCTATCGATGATCAACTGTCCGAACTTGCGGCGGATACCGGTGAACACCATGTGGCCGTGACGTTCACGCTCAACGAGGTGACCAACACCGTTCTCCTTCCCTCCCGGACCTTGGCCTCGGACGCCATTCGCCACCACCTACGTCAGACGGGGACACACGTCGGCTGTGAACACGGAGTGTGTGGGGCGTGCACCGTACTGCTCGACGGCAAGCCGGTGCGATCCTGCCTCGTACTCGCCGCCAGTCTCGAAGGTCGATCGGTGACTACCGTCGAAGGACTCGTCGAACCGGACGGGACTCTGCATCCGGTTCAGCAGGCGTTCAAGGATTGTCACGGTCTGCAATGCGGATTCTGCACCCCGGGATTCGTGACCACCATCGCCGCATTCCTCGAAGAGAATCCAGACCCCACACACGAGGAAGCGACGGACGCCATTGCCGGCAACCTGTGCCGCTGCACCGGGTATCAGAACATCAGGGCATCGGTGCTGCGCGCCGCAGAAATCAAACGTGAACGAGCAGGCCAGTTTCCGCTCGGAGTCGACGACGAAGCAACGCGGGAAGCATTGGACCGCAAAGTGCGGGGAACAACAAACCCTGTGGGGGGACGGGCGGGTAAGGCATGAGTGCACCGGTCAAACCATCGAAGCAGAACAACGGGGCACAGGTTCCTGCCGACCATGCCGTCGCCGATGACAAGTTCTTCGGCAAACCGATTCCGCGAGAAGAAGACACGAGGCTGCTCAGCGGCCAGGGCCGCTATCTCGACGACCTCGGTCACAACGCACTGATCGCGGCGTTTGTCAGATCGCCGCACGCCCATGCGCGAATAGTCGAGATCGACATCGATCAAGCTCTGGAAGTGCCCGGCGTGCATGCCATCTATCTCTACGAGGATCTGCTCGCCGATACGCCGGAAATGGCGGAGAACCTGCCGCTGCTGATCCCGCATCCGGGAATTATCGCTCCGCGCAACGGTTATCCGCTGGCGAAGGACGAGGTCAACCACGTCGGGGAAGCCATCGCCATGGTGGTTGCCGACAACCGGTACATCGCCGAGGATGCGTGCGCGAAGATCGACGTCACGTACGAGATGCTGAAGCCGGTTGTGGGAATCGATGTCGCGCGCAGTGCCGAGAACGCTGTCCACGCCGACGTTCCTGACAATATCGCCGCTCACTTGCAGCACGGGTTCGGTGATCCCGACGCCGAATTGGCGGCTGCCCCACACCGGCTGACGCTGGACCTCGAAATCGAGCGGTCGGCATCCATGCCGATGGAAGGCAAGGGCGTCTACGCACGCTGGGACGGCGACGAGAACACGCTCACGTTCTGGACGTCGACGCAGACGTCCACGTCGGCTCGTGCCGCGATTGCCGCGCGGTTGGGAATGGCGCTCAACAAGGTTCACTGCATTGCGCCCGACGTCGGCGGTGGATTCGGTGTCAAGATCGTTCACCCGTGGCCCGAGGAAGTGATGGTCACGTGGGCGGCCAGGCGGCTCGGGCAGGCCGGTATCTCGAGTGAGGTGAAGTGGGTCGAGGATCGCCGTGAGCATTTCATCTCGAGTGCCCATGAGCGTGGACAGATCCAGAAAGTCGAGATCGGATTCGACGACGAGGGGCACCTGCTGGCCTTCGACTTCACGTTCTGGCACGACAACGGCGCGTACCTGCCGTACGGCATCATCGTCATGATCAATACGGCTACACAGGTTCTCGGTCCGTACAAGCCGAAGTCGTTCCGGGTCAACGCATATTCGCTCTACACCAACACCGTCCTGGTGACCCCCTATCGTGGTGCCGGACGGCCACAGGCGGTCTTCGCGATGGAGCGGTCGATGGACGCCATCGCCAAGTACCTGGGCAAAGACAAGATCGCGGTCCGGGAAGCGAACTTCATTCGCCCCGAAGACATGCCGTACGACTTCGGCCTGATGTTCCAGGACGGGCGCCCGCTGATCTACGACACCGGTGACTATCAGGCCGGTATCGACAAGCTCAAGAAACTCATCGACTGGGACGGATTTCCCGAGTATCAGAAGAAGGCTCGCGCCGAGGGGCGGACGGTGGGCATCGGAATCGGTGCGTACGTCGAGGGCACCGGTCCCGGACCGTACGAGGGTGCACACGTCGTGGTCGAGACGTCCGGAAAGGTCAAGGCGGCCACCGGCTTGACGACGCAGGGGCAGGGTCATCAGACGGCGTTCGCCCAGATCGTTGCCGACGACCTGGGCGTCAAGGTCTCCGACGTAGAGATCGTCACCGGCGATACCCGCCGATTCGGTTATGCCGTCGGAACTTTTGCCTCGCGTGGTGCCGTCATGTCGGGTTCCGCATTCCATGTTGCTGCGCAGATGGTGGCGGAGAAGGCCAAGAAGATCGCGTCGGGAATTCTCGATCTGGAGCCCTCCGAGTTGGAATTGCGGGGCGGCCACGTGTGCAAGATCGGCACCGAAGCCGGCGTGGAAGGGACTTCAATTCCATTGAGCGTCGTTGCAGTGCTGTCGAATCCACTACGTTACGCGTTCGACCGTGAGTCGAAGCTGGCCACCGGGTTCGCCAAGCCGGACATGGACATGTCGAAGCCCCCGATTCCGGAGGGTGAACAGCCCGGTCTGGAAGCGACAGGGTATTACTCACCGCCCAGTTCGACCTTCGCGTCGGGTGTACACGGGGCAATCGTCGAAACCGATCCCGTGACAGCGGAAATCACGGTCAGACGCTATGTCGTCATCCACGACTGCGGCAACGTGATCAATCCGCGAATCGTCGAAGGACAGGTCATGGGCGCCGTCGCTCAGGGAATCGGCGGCGCACTCTACGAGCGGATTGTCTACGACGAGCATGGGCAAATGCTCAACGCGTCGTACATGGACTTCTTGATGCCGTTTGTCACCGAGATGCCGGATTCGCTCGAGATGGACCACACCGTCACTCCCTCCGGACTCAATCCCTTGGGGATGAAGGGCGCGGGTGAGGCTGGAGTCATTCCCACCTCGGCCGTCATCGCGGCAGCCATCGAGGACGCCGAGGGAATCCCCATCACGTCCATGCCCATTTCACCGTCGGAACTGTTCGAACTTCGACTCGCACATGCGGGTTCGTCATCAGAGGAGAATGCATGAGAATCGCCGGCACCGCGCAGTTGACGGCCCCTCGCGAAGAGGTTTACGACAAGCTCCAGGACGGCCGTGTACTGGCTGCGACCATTCCCGGTGTGCAGTCGCTCGAGCAAGTGACGGACAATCACTACAAGCTGTCCATCATGGCCGGTGTCGCGTCGATCAAAGGTGTCTACGACGGCGAAGTGGTTCTTTCGCAACAGAATCGGCCGAATTCGTTTGTCATGACGGCGTCGGGCGCTGGTGCCCCTGGCACGGTGAAGGCGGATGTGACCGTCACGTTGGTGGAGAGTGAGGGCGGAACGCTCCTGTCGTACGACGCGGATGCAGTGGTCGGCGGCATGGTCGGTGGCGTCGGTCAGCGCATGATCACGGGTGTGGCGAAGAAGATGGCAGGAGTGTTCTTCAAGAGCATCGACGGTGTGATCGCCAATGGCATTCCCGAAAAGGTGTCGCCGGCCGTGCCGGCTACCGCGACGGTGTCTGCTGAGGGAGCGGCGCAACCTGCAGGAGTTGTTGCGACGCCGAGCATTCTCCCGACCGGTACACCCGTCGCCGCCGGCTCCGATGCCCGTACCGTCTTGGTCAGTGCCGTGGTCGGTGCGGCGATCGCTTTGTCAGGTGTTGCTATAGGCGGTTTCCTGGCGCGCGGTGGTGTGCGCCGATAGGAACCACGACGCTCGCCGCATACGCGTGTGATGAGGGAACGCCCCGAACCGCCCCGGTTCGGGGCGTTTTTCGTGTCCGTGGGTCGTGCCTGGAGTTTCCGCTGTAGCGGCTCGTGATCGTGCGCCGAACCGCGGGCGTTCGATTCGGCTACTTCTGCCAAAGAAACCGCACGGGAGAACCTGTGGAATAGCTCTACACGTCAGGTACGAGTCGCTCACCGGCGAGGGCCACATCCGTTCATCGGTACCAGACGACACGAGTCAGAGATCTCAGGAGGAAGCGTGGAACCCAGGAAGATTCGGGTCGGTATCGACACCGGCGGAACGTTCACCGACATCGTGGCAGTGGACGACGAGACCGGCGCCATCGTCACCACGAAAACGCCGTCCACTCCGGCAGATCCCGCTGAGGGGTTCCTTGCGGGTATCGAGAAGGTACTTGCCAAGCTCGGCGAAAGCGGCGATTCGATCGGTGCCGTCAGCCACGGCACGACTGTTGCCACGAACAAGCTGCTCGAAGGTAAGGTCGAGAACCTCGGCTTCATCACCACCGAGGGTTACGAGCACGTTCTCGAAATCGCGCGGCAGTCCGTTCCGGACGGCTATGGCAACTCGTACTTCTGGGTCAAGCCCGAGCGCATTGTTCCCGCCGATCGTGTTCGCACTGTCGGTGGTCGACTTTCCTTCGACGGCAGTGAGATCCGGCCGCTCAACGAGGACGACGTTCGCGGCGCCGCCCAGTTCTTCAAGGACCGTGGAATCCGCACCATCGGTGTGTGCCTCATGCACTCGTACGCAGATCCGTCCCACGAGGAGCGGCTGCGTGACATCCTTCTCGAGGTGTACCCCGATGCCACGGTGAGTATTTCGAGCCAGGTGCTTCGGGAGTACCGGGAGTACGAACGGTCGATCACGACTCTTGTCGACGCTGCCGTCAAGCCGAACATCCGCAACTACGTGAACAACATCGCCGATCGGTTGCGAGAATTCTCCACGAACGACGGCGAACCGCGTGACATCCCGTTCTACGTCATGAAGTCCAATGGCGGCGTGCTCTCGGCCAAAGAGGTTGTTCACCAGCCGATCACGACAGTTCTCTCCGGTCCGGCCGCCGGTGCCCTCGGTGCGGCACTGATCGCCGACACTGCCGGCGTGGAGCAGGTTCTGACCTGTGACGGTGGTGGCACGTCCACCGACGTCACCGTCGTGGTTCGCGGCGAACCCGCGCTGACCACCGAAGGGCGAGTGGGAAACTACCCGTCGAAGATTCCGATGATCGACGTTGTCACAGTCGGTGCCGGTGGCGGTTCTATCGCCTGGATGACTCCCGAGCACACGCTGCGAGTAGGTCCGCAATCGGCAGGTGCTGATCCGGGGCCATTGTGTTACGGCAAGGGCGGCAGCGAACCGACCATCACCGACGCGCACGTGACGCTCGGACGTATCCCACCCCACCTGCTCGGCGGTGAGATCCCCCTCGACACCGATTTGGCGCGCAAGGGTCTCGACGATCTTGCGGCACAACTGCGTTTGAGTTTCGAGGAGTGTGCTGTCGGCGTCCTCGAGGTATCCGCCTGGAACCAGGCAAACGCCCTGCGCCAGATCACCGTGAAGCGTGGGCTCGACGTCCGCGACTTCACGCTCGTGACGTTCGGTGGGTCCGGATCGCTCCTCGCGTGCCGCCTCGTCGACATTCTGGGGCTGAAAGACGTTCTTGTCCCGCTCAATCCGGGCAACGTGTCCGCGTTCGGCCTCCTGACGGTCGACGTTCGCAACGACTACGTCCAGACTCACGTCAGCCGACACGACCGTTTGAAGACCGAAGATCTGCAGAAGCAGTTCGACTTGCTGGCAGCGGAGGCCGAAGTCGCACTTGCCGAGGAAGGATTCGACGAGACGCAGCGCCGGTACACCCGCACCGCTGATCTCCGCTACCTCGGCCAGGCATTCGAGGTGCGTGTCCCGGTGGCCGAAGGTGCCATCACGACGCAGATCATGGACGCCGCCGCCGAAGCCTTCCATCAGGCGCATCGCGAACTGTACGGCTACGACTTCCGAGGTGACCCGTCGCAGCATGTGGAATGGGTCAACGTGCGCGTCAGCGGCATCGGACCGATCAAGCGCCCGACGCTCAAGGAAATCGCAGCCGGCACGGGTGCCGAAAACGCTCGAACCGGGTCGCGTCAAGCATATTTCGACGCTTGGGTCGAAACCACTACCTACGATCGCACTCGACTCGGCGCGGGTGACGTCATTGAAGGCCCGGCCGTGATCGAAGAGTTCAGTTCCACGGTTCCGGTCCACCCCGGATTCTCGGCACGTATCGACACCTTCGGAAATATTCGCATCTCGAAGTCTTCCGACTCGAACGGAGTGAAGTGATGACCGCCATTCTCGATGCTGCAGCAGCGACCGCGGCAAAGCCGTACCGACTCACCGCCGTAGACGGCGCGTCACCTGACCCGATTCTCGTGGAGATCGTGGCCGGCTACCTGGCCAGCGTCGAGATGGAGGTCGAGACCTCGATCTCACGGACCTCGCGCTCGCCGATGATCCGCGACGCTCACGACTTCCGCGCGGGTATTCACGACCGGAACCTCCGCAAGCTCACGGGCCGTTCGTATTCCGCTCTCGTCCATCCCATCGCGCGAGACTTCCCGCTCGAGACCATGAAGCCTGGTGACGTCTACTTCCACAACGACGTCTACCTCTCCGAAGGCGGAATCGGCCACCTCCCCGACCTCTGCGTCACCGTGCCGGTCTTTGCCCGCGTCACGCCCGATGCCGAGCCGAAAGTTGTTGCGTTCGTCCAGGCCTTCGGACATCACGACGACATCGGTGGCTGCTGCCCCGGTTCCATGCCCTCGGGTGCGACCACGGTCTACGAAGAGGGCCTGATGGTTCCACCGATCAAGCTGTGGGACCAGGGCGTACCCAACGAGGCCGCGCTGCGCATCATGACGCGCAACTCCCGCATGCCAGACGCTCTGGCAGCCGACCTCGACGCCGAGTGCTCGGCCTGCCTGATGGGTGCGCGTCGACTCACCGAACTGTTCGAGCGCTACGGAGTCGATACCGTCGAGTCGTGCTTCGACGCGATGATGGACGCGACCACCGAGACGTACCGTCGCGAGATCCTCAGCAAGATTCCGGTGGGTGAGTACACGTGGGAGGACTACGCGGAGCACGACGGTGTCGACGAACCGATGCTCCACGTTCAGCGCATCACCCTCACGAAGACCCGTCCGGAAGACGAGGGCGGCGAGCGACTGATACTGGACTTCAACGGAACCGGCCCCCAGGCCAAGGGGCCCATCAACCACTGTGGTGATTACGCCGACGGCAACTTCCTCATCAAGTGGCTCGCTCCGATTCTGCGTAACCTGGCGGACTCCCCGGAGCGAATGGCGGAACTCGACGTCAACGAGGGCGTCGTGCCGTTGATCGAGATGAAGTTCCCGGAGAAGGGAACACTGATCACTCCGATCTTCCCCGCCCCCACCAACGCTCGTACCTTTGTCATCCTCCGGTTGCTCGGTGTGCTCGCCGGTGTGGTCGCCAAGGCCGTCGACGGAAACATGCCTGCCGATCAGGAAACCATCCGATACACGGGCGTGTACGGCGAGGACTTCGAGGGCCACTCGTACCTCATGCGTGAGGTGCTCGGCGGTGGTTCGGGCGGACGCTACTACGCCGACGGTGAGGACACGATTCACGTCGTGCCCGATTCGCGAAACCTCCCGACGGAGTTCACCGAGAGCCGCTTCCCCTTCATCGTCGAAAGACTCGGCTTGGCAATGGATTCCGGTGGAGCTGGACGCTACCGCGGTGGTTTGGGCTACGAGAAGCACATTCGTATGCTCAAGGACGGGCACTTCATGTCCATTGCGGATCGCTCCATCCTCTCCTGCTGGGGCGTCAAGGGCGGCAAGGCCGGCCGGCCGTTCTCCGTGGTCCTCAATCCGGGCGGACCGAACGAGCGTGAGTTCGACGCACTGACCGACGCCGAGCCGATCAAGGCCGGCGAGGTGATACGCATTCGCACCACTGGCGGTGGTGGCTGGGGAGATCCGTTGGATCGTCCGACCGAAGAGGTGCTGCGAGACATTCAGTGGCGCAAGGTATCCGTCGACGGTGCCCGCGACGACTACGGTGTCGTTGTAGTAGTCGAGGGCGGCGAACCCTCTGTCGACGAGACGGCCACAGCGCAGCTGCGGGACCGTCTGCGCACCGAGCGCGGCGACAATGAGCCCTTCTTCGACCGGGGGCCGGGTTATGCGCAACTGTCCGGCGGCAACACTTCCGCGGTCTACGACTACATCTAGGACGGGTAACCCTCATGACAAACGGAATTGCTCGCGGCGACGACATTGCGGTGATCGGAGCCGCGGGCAAGACCGGTGAGGCGGTGGTGGCCGCGCTGTCGTCGAGCGTGAATGTTCGACGGCTGGTGAGACGGGCACGAACCGATTCCGAGTTCGAGGTGGAACTCGAAACCGGTGGCGGACTGAGGAAGGCACTCGTCGGATGCCGGGGGGTGTATTTCATTGCGCCCAACGTCCATCCCGACGAGCCTGCCCTGCTCCGAAACGCTTTGACGGCAGCGGCGTCTGCCGGTGTGGAGCATTTTGTGTATCACTCCGTTGCCTGGCCGTTCAGCCCCGCCATGCCGCATCACCTGGACAAGGCCAAGTGCGAGGACGAACTGCACCGGTCGCCGCTGAAGTGGACCGTGCTGCAGCCGTGTGCTTACGCGCAGAACTTCGAGGCTGTACTCAACGGAGAATCCGATCGAATTCTGTTGCCGTACAGCGCAGATACACGGTTCTCCTTTGTCAGCCTCGGTGATGTCGCCGCTGTTGCCGCGGCAGTACTCGTCGAGGGTGCTGCGGTGCATCACGGTGCAACGTACGAGGTGGGCGGGCCGCAGGCCCTCAGTGTCATGGAGGTGGCGCAGATAGTGGAGAAGAAGACATCACGTACCGTCACCGTCGACCAGATCAGTCTGTCGCAGTGGCGCGACGAGGCCGGAAACAGTCTGGACGTCAACGCCAGTTCGCGTCTGGCGGCGATGTTCGACTTCTACAATCACCACGATTTTCTTGCCGGTAGCGCGGCCGTCCAGTTGGTTCTCGGTCGTCCGCCGGTCGGAATCGAGAGCCTGGTGAAGTGAGCACACCTTCTCTCAAGCTCGCACCCCTTCCAGAGCACTGGAAGGGGTGCGAGCTTGATAAAAAGGGTGCTCACTCGGGCTAGCTCTGCACCGCAGTTGTCGTGAACGGAAGCACGAGCCGTGATCGGTGGGTGGCATCCCGGTAGATCTTGTGGGTCACGGGGCGGCCGACCGGCAGATGGAACGCGTCCGGTGGGAGTAGAGCGTTGTGCTCGTCCGCCAACGGTTCGGCGTTGGACAACTCCACGGTCAGCTTGTGACCCGGCTTGAAGGTATTCGCGAACGGGTAGAGGCGCAGCACGTATTCCTCGATCGTGCCCGGCTCCACGGGCACCGCACGGGTGTGCGGATGGTGCGGGTTGCCCTCGGTGGTTCGCTCGTCCAGCTCGCGGTGCGACGCCTTCAGATAGCCGGAGGTGATCAGCTGACGCTTGCCATTCGGCGCGTAATCCCACAGACGCAGAATGAAATTCGAGTCGGTGGCGTCGATTTCTGCGAAGATGTGCGCGGCACCGGTGCCGATCATCTCGGTGGATTCCTCGAAAACCGGTGTGCTCCACGACAGGATCTCGACCTTGTCGGTGACGGTCAGCGGTGCCTGGTAGAAACCGTCCGGGGCGGCGTACTCGGCGCCCATCGGCTCCGGTTCGACGGAGAGTTTGTGGCGCGGGCGCAGATACAGCGACTTGTACTCGATGTCCTTCGGCGGCCATTGGCTTCCGGTCGCCACTTCGCGGGAGCCTTCCACGAAGACACTCACTGCCGGCTCGTCCATGACACCGTTGTCGATGCCCTTGATCCAGTAGTCGTACCAGCGGAACATCTTGTCGTGCTCTTCGATGAAGGGGCGCGACTGCATCGGCGGGTAAGGGCCGATGTCCAGCTTCTTGGGGCCTTTCAGCGCGTCGAACAGTTCGATCGTGCCGTCCATCGTCCAGCCGCGGCCCTGGTCGATCTGCAGGTAGACCGGGATGTCGATGTCGGGGGCCAGGGTGATCGGATTGCGTTCCTCGTACCAGTCGCCGTCCAATTCGTTCATCACGATGTCGAACCAGGCTTCGTGGTTCTTCGGATAGTTCAGCACGTGAACCAGATTCGGCCACGCGGCCACGTCGGGATCTTGCAGGCGCTCAGCGACGCGCTTCTCGACCTCTTCGGGGCTGTACGTCTCGAGCATGCGGGATTTGACGCCGTCGGTGAACGCCCAGCCGGAGTCACCGCCGCGACCCTCGCGGGCTGCGCGCGGCATGAACCACATGATGCCACCGTGGTAGGTGGTCTCGTAGAAGTCGTAGTGGCCGCCGCTCACGAAGATCGCCTTCAGATGCGGCGGACGCTCGGCGGCGGCCAGTACCTGCATGGAGCCGAAGTACGAGATGCCGACCATTCCGACGTTGCCGTCGCACCACGGCTGTGCCGCAACCCATTCGATGAAATCGTAGGCATCCTGTCCGAGCGAGACACCACCGGCGTTGTAGTTGCCGATGTGCTCGCCCTCGGATGCGCCGGAACCGCGCAGGTCGCCGATGACGTGAACGTAGTCCTCGCTGACGATGCGCGCGATGTCGCCGGCTTCGATGCATCCGTCCCACATCGGGCTGGGGCGTCGCTGCGGTGGCGTGGTCAGGGCAAGTGCCTGCAGTTCCTTGCCGTAGGGGCTCAGAGCCACGAGCGCCGGCCGCGGTTTACCGTCGACACCCTCGTAAGCGTCTGCCGCCAAGTCGATCCCGTCGCGCATCGGGACCCGGAGATCCTTACGGATGTGGATGGGCTGTCCACCCGCGTTGAATATTTCGAATTCGGCCATGAGTCAACGACTCCTATTCTGCTTCGTCGTACTGGGTGCGGTAGCCGTGCAGCGTCGTGAAGAACGGAGACGGTTCGAGGGTGGGGTCGCCCTCGTAGCCGAGTTTTTCGGCGACCGGTGCAAACGGTGAGTACGCCGAATCCGTCTCCGGCAGACCGCCGCACAGGCACTGATGCGCTGCGCCGCGGACGCCGACCTCGATGTCGACACTCTCGCGCAGTGCTTCGGACGCCTGGTCGCGGTCGAGTTCGACACCGTAGGCGACGCCGTCGGCCCGGCGGTACGGATGCCCCAGATACAGGTGGTTCGGCCGGATCTCGTCACGCAGGTACTGAAGGCTCGTCCGGTAAGCGAGTGGATCTTCGTAGCCCGGAAAGCCGTTGGCAGCTCCGTGGACCTGCACGGCGTCGCCGACGAACACATCGTTCTGGCCGTCAACCACATAGGCGACCGACCCGGCCGTGTGGCCCGGGATGGAATGCACCGACACGGTGATACCGCCACCGAGGGAGAGTGTTTCGCCGCCCCGGACCAGTATGGACGGCTCCATCTCGCCGGAGATGACAGCGTTCGCCGACGCTATCTGCTTCTCGACACCCTCTGGATCGTTGAGGTACTGCCCACGCCCCGTCAGGTATTCGTCGACGTGTGCCTGGCGCGAGCGCAACAGGTGCGCGTCGGCCTCGTGGATCACAACCTGGGCGCGCCGGCCGGTGAGTTCCCACAGGGCGTACGCCCCGCCGATGTGATCGATATGGCCGTGGGTCAACAGGATCCACCGAACATCTTCGATTCGGCGCCCGATTGCCTCGAGTGCCGGCGCCATTCCCTCGGCCGGCGACGACGCGATCCCGGTGTCGACAATCGCAAGTTCGGGGGCGTCGATCAAAAAGCTGTAGAGGCCGAATCTGCCCCACGGCGAGACGAGGGGATGAATCTTCACGTCGTCCGTCATGTCACTCACCGGTGGTACGAAGGAAGGAGGCAATCTCCTCGAATACCGTGTAGTACTCCGGGATCCAAGCAAAGTTCTGCGCAAAGCCGTGGTTGGCACCGGCATAACGGCTGACCGTTACTTGTGTGCCGGCTTCCTTCAGTCGCTTGCCGTACGACTCGCCCTCATCACGCATCGGGTCGTACTCGGCCGTGACGATCAGTGCCGGGGGTAGCCCGGAAAGATCCTCACGCTTGATCGGTGAGACGAGCGGGTTCGCCGCGTCCGCACCGCTTTCGAAGTAGAAACTGTTGAAGCCCTTCAGCCCTGCGGTCTCCACCCCGTACCCAACGGCGTTCTCCCGCAGGGATTCGTAGCGATCGACGTCGAAGTCCAGGTCCAGCGAAGGGTAGAGCAGAACCTGGTGCGTGATGCGGTCGAATCCCTCGTCATGTGCCATTGCAGCGACTGCGGCAACAAAAGTGCCACCGGAACTGTCGCCGGCCAGTGCGAGTGTCTTCCCGTCCCACTTCAGTGCCTCGCCGTTCTCGCCTGCCCACCGCACTACCGCGTGGCAGTCCTCGAGCCCGGCCGGGAAAGCCGCCTCGGGAGCGAGGCGGTAGTCGACGGAGATGACCTTGAGTCCGGTTTCCTTCGCGAGGTTCCGCGCAACATGGTCATGCGTGTTCAGGCTGCCGAGGAAGAACGCGCCGCCGTGGAAGTACACCAGCAGTCCGTACGCGTCGGCGTCGACCGGTGTGTAGATCCGTACGGGCACATCGCCCGCGGTCGTGTCCTCCACCGCGTGCAGTGGCAGGCGTTCTTCCAGGGGAGCAACGTGCGCCTCGTCGCCGGTGCGCATGGCTGCCGGGTCGATCGGGCCCTCGGGCGGGGCCGGCAGGGTGGCGATGAGTTGAGCGATCTGGGGGTGCAAGGGCATGTCGTGGCTTCCTTACTCGGTTGCAGCCGGCTGAGCTGCAGTCTTCTGGCCGGGGAACACGTCGTTGACTTCGTCTTCGGTCCAGCCCTGACGCGAGATGCGCTGCAATTCGTCCGTCACCGGCTTGCGGTTCGCCTGGTACAACGCCAGTGCTTCCTTGACGGAATCTGCTTCCTTCAGGGCGTCGGCGAGACTGCCGGCGTCCAGGATCGCCGAGTTCGCGCCCTGGCCCTGGTGATGGAGCATCGAGTGGGCGGCGTCGCCCACGAGGGCAACAGAGTCGGTGTGCCACACATCGACCGGGTCGATGTCGTAGACCGCGCGAATGCTCACTGTGTCCATGTCGAGGTCGCGGGCGATGTTCACGATCCGCTCGTCGAAACCTTCGAGTGTCGCGAGGATGTCTTCCTTGGTGATCGTCGGCGCCCAGGTGCTGTCCGGGCACAGTGCGGTGATGTCGAACGAGACCTGGCCGCGGTGGCGCAGCGGCAGCAGGTAGACCTTCGTGCCCCGCCCGATGTACATCCGGAGGTTGTCGTCCGTGGCCATCCCGTAGGCGTCGTCGACGGAGATCACCGTGCGGTAGGCGTGCTCACCGGAGAACACGGGGCCCTTGTCGCTGAAAAGCTGTTGGCGCACAACCGACTTGATGCCGTCGGCGCCGATGACCAGGTCGGCCTCGACGGTCGTGCCGTTGGTGAAGGTGAGGACGGAGCGATCGCCCTTGTCCTCGAGGGTCTCTAGCTTGTGGCCGAGGTGCACCATGCCTTCGGGAAGTACGCCCAGAAGAGCGTCGATGAAATCACCGCGATGGATCAGGTGCGTCTTCGTGTTCTCGGTGTCGCCGGGGACAGCGGGCCACTCTTCCTTCATGATCGGATCATTGGTGCCGGTGAGGATTTCGAAGTAGTCACTCGGCGAGCTGACCTGCGCGACGGCGTCGAAGATGCCCCACTGGCGGAAGCGTTCCATGGTGGACGGACGCAGACCGATACCGGCACCGACCTCCCGGATCTGGCCGGCCTGCTCGTACACGTTGACGTCGGCGCCGAGCAGGCTCAGGGCCTTGGCTGCCGCAGCACCGGCGTATCCCGCGCCGACGATGGCGATTTTCAGGTTCTCGAGCTCTGAAGACTGCATTGTTCTTAGTCCTTGCTAGTTCTGGATGGTCAAGAAGTCGGCCGGATTCTCGACGAACAACTTGGTGATGGTGGCTTCGTCCAACCCGGCTTCGCGCAGGTCGGGAATGAGGTCTTCGAAGAGGTAATTCACGGTGTGGCCCTTGACACCTGGCCATCCGAGCGGGCTGCAGTTGGCGTCGACGCCCGCGAGTGCCTGGTCCAGGTGGCCCTTGCCGAGGAAGCGCAGGAAGTGGTCGAGGCGTTCCTTGCGGGGCCGTGCCCAGAACGGCGGGTCCGGGAGTTCGGTCTCGTAACCGAAGGTGTCGAAGCCGACGCGGCCGCCCTGCTCGGCGATCCACGTGTCACGCGTCTTGTCGGCGTTCACACCGTCGTCGACGTGCCCGAACAGCACGCGATCGAGTGGCAGGCCCTCTTCGTTGAAGATGGCGATGGCGTTCTCGGCGTCGATGGCCAGGTGGGTCAGGATCGGCACGCCGGTGCTCAGGGCGGCGCGAGCGGCAGCGCGGTAGATGCGCTTGTCCAGGTCCGTCATTCGGCCACCGCGGCTCACGCCGACCTTGATGACACCCGCTCGGCTGCCGGTATTCCCGATGCCGACGGTGATCTCGTGAACGAAGTGCCGTGTCAGGTACTCGACGCTTGCACGTTCGAAGAACGGCAACGCCGTGTCGCCGCCGACGAAGCCGGTGCACGCGACGATGTGGACTCCGGTCTTGGCGGACAGCGACTTGTAGTAGTCGACATCGCGACCGTTGCAGATTCCGGTGACGTCGACGAAGGTTCCGCCGCCGTACTCGTGGAATGCGCGAAGCTTGGGAACGGTCTCGGAGTATCGCTCCTCCGGTGTCTTCCACCACTTCGTGTCCAGCTCGGAGCCGGGCATGCCGTACCCGATGTGCTCGTGGATGGCCACGATCCCCAGCTCCTCGGCGGGGATCGGCCCCAGAACGGTGTTCACTCTCGACACAACACTCACCTCTAAGAAAATTCGAAAATTGGATGGTTATCCGTTGTCGCGGAACGTCAGCGCATGGCTCGCGTCGGCGCAGCCGATGACGCGCTCAGCAGATCGCGCGGGTTGCCGACGAGGATGCGCTGTACGTCCTCATCGCTCAGTCCCTGCGCTGTGAGGGCGGGGACAAACGTCGACAGGATGTAGCTGAACGGCAGATCGTTCCCGGTATGACCCTTGGCGACACCGGTTGCATTGCTGGAGAGCAGAATCCGGTTGCCGTGGCCCGCTTCGACCAGCTCGGCCACCAATGCGGCGCGTTCGTCGTCCGTGATGTGGACGTCGTCGGCTGTTCCCACATGGTCGAGTGCGACATAGGCGCCGCGGCGGGCGATGTCGAGTGGTGCGCCGGTGGCGACCGCATCCTTTCGGTCGAGTCCGCCGACGATGACGCGGTCGGCCGGCAGCTTTTCGTCCGCGAGGATCTCGAGGTCGGACACCGCGTCGTTGCCGTAGCGGATGGAGACGGGGGTGCCGGTGGCGAGTGCAGCGCGGGCCGCTCCGCGGAACAGGCTTTCCTCAGTGGCGGTCATGCCGTCGTGATGGGCGGCGGTGGCCACCAGTCCAGGGGTGCCACGACGCTCGACGCGTGGAATCACCATGCCCTCGGTGATCTCCTTGGTGAAGAGCTCGGCGAACTTCTCGGCCGGCCACGGCGTCGGCGGATTGGTCTGCGGTGTAAGGAAATAACCGCCGAGCATCTCCTCCGGACCCAGGCCCGTCGAAGCGACGATGTGTACTCCGGTGGTGCGTGAGAGAGCCTCGTACAGCTTGACGTCGCGGCCGTGGAACATGCCGGTGGCGTCGACGATCGTCTGCCCGCCGTGTTCCCGGAAATCCTTCAGCTTTTCCGCCAAGGCCTCGAAGATGTCGGCGCGGTCCATGGTGATGTCGAATGCGTATTCCGCACCCGGAAGCACTGACAGCAGTGCCTCGTGAACCGAGACGACACCCAACTGGTCGGCGGGTACGGGGCCGAGGACGGTGTTGACGGTGTTGCCTTCAGCGATCTGGTCGACCTTCATCGGCACTTCCTTTCGTCATCGTCATGCCTGCATGACGTGGTACCGATCACAGTAGCCATTAACATTACAAAGCGTCAAGTGAGTTGTTTAACAGACATCTGACTTGTCGCACTGAACTGTGGCTTTACTGCGGCTAGAATCTGAGGCCATGTCGCTCCGCGCCGCCCAGAAACAGATGACCTACGAGCTCTTCCTTGCCAAGGCACTGGAGTTGTTCGGCGAGAAGGGCTACTCCGCGACCACGATCGACGACATTGCGTCGGCCGCAGGTTCCACCCGGACTACCTTCTACCTGCACTTTTCATCCAAGGCCGAGGTGATGAGTGCGCTGCTGACCAAGGTGGACGCCATCCTCACCGCGGCAGACAACCCCACCCTGACCGCAGTGGTTGCCTCCGGCTCGCGTAGCGAGATCCATGCGTGGCTGGACCGCAAGTTCTCCCAATGGGACGAGATCAAGCCCTACCTCACCGCGTCATACGAGGCGTCGTACGAGCCGGACGTCGAGGCCAAGACCGAGCAGTGGTTCGAGTCCGCCGTCGAGGACATGACCGCGGGGCTGGACGCGGCGAAGCGGCTGCCGGCCGACCGTCGCCGGATCCGCTGCGTGCTCGCTTTCGGTCAGCTCGAGCACCTCTCGCGGCGCTACTTCTCCATCGGCTGGCGGACGCCGCGTGAGATCTGCCTCGACGAAATCACCGAATCCTGGTGCTACCTGCTCGCAGCGGATAACTGACGGCTCACCGCACGTTGACGTCGTCGGCGACATTGGCGATCTCATGCAGTACGTCGGTGCCCAGATCGGCGGCGGCTTCGGATTCCGGCCGGCTTCCGAAGAGCCCGAACAGGGTCAGGATGCCGGAGGCGGCGGCGCACAACGCGCACACCAGGAAAGCCAGGCTGTAGCCACTGCCGAGCGACGATAACGCCAGATCGCTGATCGCGGAAGGCATTGCGAGCATGGGGTTGTCGGGGCCGGGAGCCATGCTCGGATCGGTCGGCACCGGGATGACCGGCATCGAGTTGAGCGCCATTGCGCCGCCTTGATCGCCGATTCCCATGACAGCGCCGGTATGGGCCTGGCCGAGATCGGATTCACCGACGGCGGCGCCGAGACCGTCTCGGACCTTGTCGTTCGCGACGCTGTTCGCGATAGCGGCGACGAGGACGGGACCGAGCGCAAAGCCGAAGTCACGCAACAGGTTTGTCGTGGCACTCGCCATGCCTGCCAAGCGCAGGGGCACGGTGTTGATAGCGACCGCGGTGATCGACGCGACCGTGAAGGCGAACCCGACGCCGAGCAGCAGCATCGGCAGGATGAAATCCGTCCACGTGGCGGTGTGGACGTCGAACTGCGCGCAGATGAAGCCGGCGATTGCGATCAGTGCAAAGCCCGAGGTCAGCACCCAGCGCGGTGAAACGCTGTGGATCAGGCGAGATACGAGCGGCACCAGCAGGAACGCGGGACCCTGAATGACCAGGAACAGCACACCGATCTCGAGCGGTGACACATGCTGTACCGCGCCGAGCCAGATGCTCATCGAGAAGCAGAGGCCGAGGAAGGCGAACATACCGACGATGGCCGTGATGCCCGAGATCGCAAACACGCGGTTGGCAAACAGATTCAGGTGCAGCAGTGGAACTTCGGTGCGCAATTCGATGACGACGAACGCGACCAGGGAGATGACACCGACAACAAAACCGACAATGATGGTGGTGTTGCCCCAACCGATCTCGGACCCCTGCGTCAGTGCCCACAGCAGTGCGATCAAACCGACCGCCAAGGTTACCTGGCCGGGGAGGTCGAGCTTGCGGCCTTCCGGCGACGACGAGTCCTGCGCGCCCAGTGAGACGACAAACGAGATCAGTGCGGCGGCGATCACGGCGCCGAAAGCCCAACGCCAGCTGCCGAACTCGGTGAGTATCGCGGCCATCATCGGTGAGAGCGCGGCGCCGAGGGACAGGAAACCCGCCCATAGCGCGATCGCCTTGGCGCGGGCCTGAGCGTCGGGTGCTGCGGCGGCGATCATCGCCAGTGAGATCGGGTAGAGGGCACCGGCACCGATGCCTGCGATGGCCTGGCCGATCCACATCAGGTGCACTTCCTGCGCACTTGCACACAGGGCTGCGCCGACGACGATCAGCAGCGCTCCGCCGAGTAGCAGTCGTTTGCGGCCGAACATGTCACCGAGCACGCCGAAGGTCAGTTCGAACACCACCATCGTCGTGGCAAAAGCGGCGCTGATCCACGTGAGTTCGGCGCCGGAGATGTTGAAGTCCTGCTGGAAAGTTCCGTTCAGGGCGCCGGGCAGCGAGTACGCCACCTGGGCCACCATGACGGCCAGGCATGCGGCCACGAGGGTCGCTAGGTAGCGCGATGGCCGCGCAGTCGGGTTACTCATTTCTGTGAGCTCCTTGCTCGAGGATCCCGTACCGCCAGACCGGCAGCGGGCATGCGCTTGTGATACGTATCACGCACTGAGTGAGCAAGGTGTCATATCGGTTTACGGTCTGTCAAGTTTGTTCTGCAGGCCGGGAAAGGGTGGACAGAGTGTTAGCTCGGCGGGGCCACTTCGACGAGAATCTCCCGCAACCAGTTCTTGAACTCCGCATCGGCCAGGCGTGGGTTCCACACCATGTCGACGACCAACGGTGTGATCGGTAGCGGGAACTCCTCGATCCGCAGGTCGACGCGCGCCGCCATGGCGACCGCCACTCGATAGGTGTGCACGGCAACTCCGCCGGCCGTCGCCACCAGGTGCGGGATGAGTAGGTGATCGGAGATCAACGTCCCGATGCGGTAGTCCACGCCATGCGCGTCCATCGCGGCGTACGGCGGCACTCGGTCCCGGGAGTCGTACGTGACATGAGGCAACGATGTCAGCAGGTCCAGTGCAGATGCCTCCGGGTCGCTGTCTCGGTGGGCGATCACCACCCACCGGTTCTCGTACAGGCGCTCACGCGGGTACGGCGAATGAAACTCTTCCGACAGAAGTACGACGTCCACGCCGTTGTCGGTGAAGTCCTCGGCCTGCGGCGCAACAAAATTGCGGATGCACAGGGTCGCATTCGGGGCGCGGTCGGCGATCAGTTGCGTCAACTTCGGTCCCACCACGAAGGCGGTGCTGGTAGTCATCGCGGCGGTGATGGTGCGAGCGTCGTGAGCCGGGTCGAAGCCCGGGAAGTTCACCACTCGCGCGGTCTGGCGCAGCACTTCGCGCAATGGATCGATCAACTCCAGGGCGCGCGGAGTGAGCACCAGCCCACTCCCCTGCCGAACAACCAGATCGTCCCCGATCATCCGGCGCATCCTGCCCAGGGCGTGACTCATCGCGGGTTGGGTCAGGCCCACCCGGGCCGCTGCTCGCGTCACCGAGCCCTCTTCGAGCAGCGCGAGCAGCGGCACCAGCAGGTTGAGGTTGACCCCTCCGAGCCGCTCCAGGCCAAGATCACTCTCGTGGTTCCCGGGTTGGTTCATCCACATGAAGCTACGCGGTTTGCGTCATCCGGTGGCCGAAGCCATGCGGCGCAGTCTCGGGATCGCGATGCGGTGGTTGACTGCGACCGCGACGCCCTGGCCGTCGTCATGAGTCCAGCGCATCACCGACGGTCCCTCGGGGCGCTCGCCGACGAGGAACTCGGGTTCGCCCGACACGGGCAGGTGACCGGTGGCCTTGAGGTTCAACCCGAACTGCTCGGTCCAGAAGTACGGATCGAGGTCGAGTTCCGGCGCGTCGTCACCGGACAGGAGTGCGACGGCAGCGACTTTCGCTTGTTCGATTGCGCTACTCCACAACGGGATCCGGCGCACACCGCAGCGTGTCGGGATGGCGGCGACGTCCCCGGCTGCAACGATGTTCGGCCGAATCCGCCCGCGTGAATCCGCCTCGAGGCGGCCATCGGTAGTCAGTGCGCTGGTCGCCAACCATTCCGTATTGGGAATGTCGCCGATCGCAGTGACGATCAGGTCGGCCTCGATCCGTGATCCGTCTCGCAATATCACTCCACGCGGAGCGTCGATGCGGGCAGCGGAGCCGTCGACGATAGTGAGTCCCTGGGCGATCGCGGTCGCTGTGAATGCGTCGGACAAGTGTGGGCCCAGATGCGAGAGCATCGGCCTGCCGTCAGCCACCACCGTGACCTCACACCCCACCGACAGTGCAGCGGAAGCGATCTCCATGCCCAGCGGTCCGGCACCGACCACCACGACGGACGGTTGGGCCGCCAGTCGTTCCCGGAGAACCCAGGCGTCGCCGAGCGTGCGCAGGGTCAGCTCCGTACTCTCCGTTTTCTCCGTACTCTCCGGCCCGCCCAGCCGGCGAGCTCGTGAGCCGGACGCGATGACGAGTCCGTCGTACGGCAAGTCCGTACCGTCGTCGAGATGCACCCGGCGGGATTCGACGTCGAGACCGACTGCGGCCATCCCCAGCAGCTCGGTCGCGCGGTGCAGGGGCGGCGCCAGTTCGGGGGAGCCGCCGTCGACCAACAGGGCCTTGGAGAGCGCCGGCCGCGAGTAGGCCGTTCGGGGTTCGTCCCCCACGATGGTCAGGCTGCCGTCGAACCCGGCGGCCCGAAGGCTGTCGCAGGCGGTCTGGCCGGCTATTCCATTGCCGACGACCAGAATTCGTCGACAATCCTCGATTCTATTCATGTCAGGGCTCTGTTCATGTGAGGCTGAGCGCGGCAACCGGGCAGACCCGCACAGCGGCGCCGATGTCGGCGAGTTCGGGGCTGTCATCGGAGAACTCTTCGCGGTCGAGGACCAGTTCGCCGTCGTCGTCGAGGTGCATCACGTTGGGGGCTACGCTTTCGCACAGTCCATGGCCTTCACAGCGGGGTCGGTCGAGCACGATTCTCATGCGGGGATCACTTTCCGGATGTCGAGTTGGTTGATAGAGCGAGTGATGTTGCTGGGTAGTCGAATCGGATCATCGGCCTCCAGCTTTCGAGCATGCTTGGCCAGCGCCCCGATAACAGCCTGGCCTTCCAGACGGGCAAGCCCTTGCCCGGCGCAGCCGTGAGCGCCGTAGCCGAAGGAGAGGTGGTCGACCGGATTCCGTTCGACCGAGAAGGCGTCGGGATTCTCGTAGTGCCGGGGGTCGCGATTGCCGGCGCCGAAGAGGATCGCCACCTGGGATCCGGCTGGGACCAGAGCTCCGTCGATCTCCACGTCCTTGGTGACGAAGCGCCCCCAGGCGTGCACCGGTGCCCAGTATCGGAGTGCCTCGTTGAATGCGGCCGGCACCAGATCGGGATTGCGGTGGACCAGATCGAATTGGTCCGGGAAGGCAGAGAACAGCGCGACAATGTTGCCGATTGCGGCGATCGTCGTGTCGACTCCGGCGCCCAGGTACTGGTGGATGATCTTGCCGGCAGTATCCGGCGGGATCGCACCTTTGGCCTCGGCATCGAATATGCCACGGCCGACTGATCCGGGGGTCAGATCCTCGGCGCGAACTCCGGCACACCAGCCGTAGAGCTCTCCGGCAATCGGGAAGCTCTCGGCAGTGCGCTGGTTCATCGGGCCGATAACCTCCATCGCGGCCTGTCCCCAGCGCAGCATGTTCTCGCGAACGGAACCGGTGAAGCCGATGAGGTCGGCGACGATCTCGAGGGGAAACGCGCGGGCAAGCGCGTCGATGGCGTCGAACGATCCCTGGGAAACCAGTTCCGCGACAAGCACATCGGCCTTGGTCTGGATCTGGCCCGCAAGCCCGCGCAACGCACGCGGGGAGAGATTCTCCGTCAGTGTCGCACGCAGTTCGGTATGGATCGGCGGATCGGAGGCCAACGACGTGCCTTGCAAAGCCTCGTTGACCATCGGGTTGAAGCCGATGCTCCGGGACGAGAACGTGCCGGGGTCAGCCAAAGCGTCGCGAATCGCGTCGTAGCGCGTCAGGGCGTAGACGTCATTGGCGGGCAGATGCACCACCGCGCCGAGGTCGCGGAGTTCAGCGTAGATCGGGTAGGGGTCGGTCAGGACGTCGTCGGCGAACAGGTCGACGGTGGAACTGGCGGGAGTATTGCGCATACACCCAGTGAAGTGACTGCGCTCACATAAATCCAACTCATATTTTGCATGGACAAACATGCATCAGATTCATGGTCAAGGTGCCAGGTCCGCCTCGATGCGGTCGGCGGCCATGCGCAGGGTCGCGACCAGGGATGGCAGCTTCTGTCGGTCGTAGCGCACTGAGGGAATGGAAACCGACAGTCCCGCAAGGGCTTTGCCCTGGGGATCGCGTACCGGTACTCCGACGGCGACGACGCCACGCTCGGAGCGGCCTTGATTCACCGCGAACCCCTGCTTGTGAATCCGAGCCAGTTCCGCCCGTAACTTCGGCAGATCCGGCTGGTCGGCCACATCCGCGTCGGACTTGCTCTCGTAGGCCTGGCTCAATTCCTCGGGGGAGAGTTCGGCAAGCAGTAGCAACCCGCCGGACAAGCGGTGTGCCGGGAAGACCATGCCCTCGCGTGACCCGACGCGCAGTACCTGGGTGGACTCCACCGAGACGATGAACCGGGCCTCGATGCCCGTGCGGATGGTCAGGTTGGCGGACTCCCCGACCGCCTGGACGAGGAGTTCCAGGTGCGGTAGCGCGGCCGATCGCAACAACGAGGTCGCGGAGCGCGAGTGTTCGGCCAATTCCAGCACCGGCCCGGCGCCGTACTGTCGACCGGCGTGCTGCACCGCGAAGTCTCGATAGACCAGCATTTGCAGCAGTCGATGCGCTGTCGATCTGGCGACCCCGAGTCGCTCGGCTGCTTCCGCGACGGTCAGGTTTCCTTCGAGTTGCAGGATCGTCGCCAATCTCAGGGCGTGGTCGACGCTGGCGATCGCATACGCCGGTGGGGTCTTCTGCGGCTTGTCCATGTAGTTCTGTATAGCATCAAATTCTGTATAGCAGAATCTAGTGTTCTGTCTTGAATAATCCAGTCACTCTTGAATCATGACTTCGACCGACTCCCCCGTTCGGCTCAACGCCGTCGACGCGCCAGGCCAGCCGGATGTGACTCCCGCGCTCGAGGACCTGTATCGCGGCTTCGAGTCAGAACTGTTGGTGCCGTTGTGGACTGAGATCGGTGATCTCATGCCCGCCCATCCGCGTTCGTCCGCCGTCCCGCACCTGTGGAAGTGGGAGAACCTGGTCCGCCTTGCCGAGCGAGCCGGCGAGATCGTCCCGGTCGGACGTGGGGGTGAACGCCGCGCGATTGCGCTGGCGAACCCGGCCCTGGGTGGCCGTCCCTTCGCCACGCCGACCCTGTGGGCAGCGATCCAGTACCTGATGCCGGGCGAGGACGCTCCCGAGCACCGCCATACCCAGCACGCATTCCGATTTGTCGTCGAGGGCTCCGGAGTGTGGACGGTTGTCGGCGGCGACGCCGTCTCGATGAACCGGGGCGATTTCCTGCCGCAGGCGGGCTGGAACTGGCACGCTCATCACAATGCAACCGACAAGCCGATGGCGTGGATCGACGGCCTGGACATTCCGTTCCAGTATCTGACGGAAGCGCAGTTCTTCGAGTTCGGCCGCGACGAGATCAGCGACGCCGAGCGCATCACCCCGGAGCGCTCCCGATCCGAGCGGCTGTGGGGCCACCCGGGCTTGCGGCCACTGAGCGCCACACCGGTCGCTCCCGGCAGTCCCTTGCTGTCGTACAAGTGGGAGTTCACCGACCGCGCACTGCGGGATCAGCTGGCGATCGAGGCCGAAGGCTTCGGCGGCACAGTCGAACCCGGCCACGCGGCGGTCCGCTACACCAATCCGCACACCGGCGGCGACGTCCTGCCGACGATGCGCACCGAGTTCCACCGCATCGTCCGCGGCGCCGAGACCGCTCCCGTGAAGGAGACAGGTTCGAGCGTCTACCAGGTGTTCGACGGCTCCGGCTCGGTGACGGTCGGCGACCGGACCTGGACCGTGACGCGCGGCGACCTGTTCGTCGTACCGTCGTGGCTGCCGTTCTCCGCGAAATCCGAAGCGGGAAACACGGACTCGGATTCCGGTGCCCTGGATCTTTTCCGCTTCGGCGACGCCCCCGTCTTCGAAGCACTGCAGCTCAACCGAATGGAGATTTCACGATGAGGCTCACGACAATTCGCACCGGCGCAGCGACGCGCGCAGTCAAGCTCGACGGCGACCGCCTGGTCGATCTCGGCGAGAGCGATCTGGGAATCTTTCTCGCTCATGATGATTGGAAGCTTCGCGCAGAAGCCGTATCCGTCGACGATGCCACCACCTACCCGCTAGAGGGTGCCGACTTCGCGCCGGTGGTTCCGGCACCGTCGAAGGTCATTTGTGTGGGCCACAACTACACGAACCACATCAAGGAGATGGGCCGCGAGCTCCCGTCGTACCCGACGCTGTTCCCGAAGTTCGCCGACAGCCTGATCGGCGCGAACGACGACATCGTCCGGCCGGACGAGACCGAGGCCTTCGACTGGGAGGTCGAACTGGTCATCGTCATCGGCAAGCAGGTGCGCCGCGCCGACGACGCTCAGGCCGAGGCCGCGATCGCCGGTTTCACCGTCATGAACGATGTGTCGGTGCGCGACTGGCAGTTCCGCACGATCGAGTGGACCCAGGGCAAGATCTGGGACTCCACGACTCCCGTTGGACCGTTCCTCGTGACGCCGGACGAGGTCGGCGGTGTCCGCCCGGCTCTCGAGGTCACGACAACCGTCGACGGCGAGGTCATGCAGCGTGACGACACCGGCACACTGCTCTTCGACCCGATCACGCTCGTCAAGTACATCTCGACCATCACCCGGCTCAACCCGGGCGACATGATCGCAACCGGCACTCCCGCCGGTGTCGGCCATGCCCGTGATCCGAAGATCTACCTGCTCGGCGGCGAGACCGTCGTGACCGCTATCTCGGGCCTCGGTGCGTGCACCAACAAGGTAGTGACGGAATGACTGACGCGCGCCACTGGATGGAGCACGGAACGCAGCTGTTCCTGCGCGGCGTCGACGGACTCGACGACACCAGTGTGGCTGCGCCGTCCGGGCTTCCGGGCTGGAGCCGGCGCCACCTCTTGGCTCACGTTGCCGCCAACGCCGAAGCGCTGGGCAACCTCGTCCAGTGGGCCCGAACCGGCGACGAAACTCCGATGTACGCCTCCCCCGATGCTCGCGCCCGCGGGATCGAGGAAGGTTCCCGATTGCCGGCGGCCACTTTGCTGGCGTGGCCGCGGTCCTCGGCCGACAAGCTCGAGGCTGCAATGGGGTCACTCGCAGACGAGCAGTGGGCCCAGCTGATCGTGACGGCCCAGGGCCGGACCGTCCCAGCCACGGAGATCCCGTGGATGCGGGCGCGGGAGGTGTGCGTCCATGCCGTTGATCTCGGCACGGGCGTCACCTTCGCCGATCTGCCAGTCGATTTCCTTGCGGCGCTTGGCGATGACATCGTGGGCAAGCGCAGCGCAGTGCCTGCCGTGGCGCTACGGCTCGAAGCCACCGACGCGTCAGCGGCTTGGGACCTTCCCGGCGCGGATGCACCCGTCGGTGTCGCCGGACCGCTGGCCGACTTGGTCGCCTATCTGAGCGGCCGCCCTCACGATCTGTCGACAACTGACGGATCTCCCGTGCCGGTATTGCCGGCGTGGCTGTGAACGGAGCACAACATGAACACACCTGACGTCATAGTTGTCGGTGGCGGTATCGGCGGCCTCAGCGCTGCGTTTGCCTTGACCAGGCAGGGTCTTACCGTGCGGGTGCTCGAGCGATCCGCCGAGTTCGGTGAGGTTGGCGCGGGACTACAGCTCGCACCGAACTGCACCCGCATCTTGAACGAGTACGGCCTGCTGGACGAGGCCAAAAGCCTTGGCGTCGTGCCCACGTCGATGGTGATGCGTGATGCCGTCGACGCGTCGGAGCTGACGAAGCTGGATCTCACCGACCTCGAACGCCGGTACGGGTTTCCATACCTGGTCATCCACCGCAGCGATTTGCACGGACTGTTCCTGCGCGCGTGTGAGCGGGCTGGAGTCGAACTGGTCACCGATGCCAGGGCTGTTGCTTACGAGAACACCGATGCCGGTGCGCAGGTGCGTCTTTCGGATGGAGATGTGCATGTCGCGGGGGTCGTCATCGCGGCTGACGGCCTGCACTCGGTCGCCCGTAAGTTGTTGGTCGACGACGAACCGGTGTCGTCCGCCTACGTCGCGTACCGCGGCACCGTGCCGGTGACGGAGTTGGCTGATCGCCCCGTCGACCTGTCCGAGGTTGTGGTCTACGTCGGACCGGGGCATCACTTTGTGCACTACGGCCTGCGCGGCGGCGAGATGCTCAATCAGGTTGCCGTCTTCGAGTCGCCTAAAGCGATTGCTGGTGAAGAGGACTGGGGAACTCCTGATGAACTCGACGCGGCATTCGCCGATTCGTGCTCGGAGGTGCGTGAGGGTATCCCCTACATGTGGCGTGACAAGTGGTGGCGGATGTACGACCGCGACCCGATCATGACGTGGGTTTCGGGCCGGATCGCCTTGCTCGGCGATGCAGCGCACCCCCCGTTGCAGTACATGGCGCAGGGCGCGATCATGGCGATCGAAGACGGCTGGGTGCTCGCCGAGCACGTTGCTCGCCTGCGCGATACCGACGGCGTGATCGACTGGGACGCAGCTCTCGCCGCTTATGAGGCCGTTCGCCCGGAACACTGCCGCCGGGTGTTGACGACGGCACGCGTGTGGGGCGAGTTGTGGCACCTGGACGGGACGCCGCGGCGGCAGCGAAATGTGTTGCTACGAGCCCGCGATGCGTACGACTACACCTACACCGACTGGATTTACGGGCCGACCGCCCTGGTCCCCGAGGACGAGCCGCCGCTGTACCCGATCATCCCCCTCGCTTCGGCAGCCGAGTTGGTCGAGAACCGCTGAAACCCGTGAGTCAGTCGGGCTCCTGACTCTCGACGCCCCAATCAACGCGTTCGGCCAAGCGGAGTAGTGCACGTCGACGCGCCGCGCTGGTTTCGCCGACGTGCGCGATCCGGCCGTAGATGTGGGCGCGAAAGTTTTCGACTCCCTCTCGATTCTGTTCGTGCGCCGAGGTATTGGCGGCATTGTGGAGCAGTGCGCGCAATCGGTCGTAATCGTCACGCGGATACGACGGTTGGTTGTTGATCACCAGGCCCGTGAGGTGCTGGCGTCGATGCGGACGCATCACTTTTGTCTTACGGGGATGGATGGCAAACCCTTCGTCTCCGGCGATCTGTTCGATCGTCCACAGGAGGGCGCCGACGTCGGCGGCCTCGCTTCCGGAGAACGCGAGGTCGTCGGCGTAGCGGGTGTATGTGAGGTGGTTTTCCTTCGCCAGCCCGCTCAACCGGATGTCAAGGTTGCGCGCAACGAGATTCGCAAGTGCCGGTGACGTCGGTGCGCCCTGGGGTAGATGTGCGGCTCGCAACTGCGACGCCTGGGCGTAGGGCAGGCCGCGCAGGGTATCGGCAGGCGTTGCGACAGTGCACAATCCGGTGAGTATTCCCGCTACCGCGGGCGGGTACCCGATGGCGGTGAAGATCGGTTGAATGCGGTCACCGGTGATCGAGGGGAAGAACTGAGCCAGGTCCACACCGAGCACGATCTCCGACTGGGCGTGCGGCGCTGCAAAAGTCAGTGGGCTTCGGCCACGGACGAACCCGTGTGCGGCGTCGTGTGCCGGAACCCGGTCGAGGATGCGGCGCAGGATCTTCCGTTGGATTTCGCGCAACCGGGGCTTGGGTATCTCGAGGAGGCGAGCGCCGGCTTTCTTGCTGATCTGAACGGGCCGATAGTGGCGCAGCGGTTGAGGTTTCGTGCGTAGCCACTCTCCGCGATCAGCGAACCACTCGAGTTCCGAGACCGTCAGATCAAGTGAGCGGGCCAAATCACCATTGGTGTTGTATCGCGGTACGTCGAACCGCCACACCGAAGACTCGTTGGTATCCAACGACAGGGGAACTGGCCGCAGGCGCGGTAGTTCACGCAACAATCGGTACAGCGTCTGCGGTTCGAACGGTGGGGCCGGCATGAGATCGAGAACTCGGACCGCCAAGAGCGTCGGGGAAACGCCGAAGACGGTTCCGAAGGCCTCTTCGAGACCGCCGAGGGTCCATGGTGCGTCGTCGGCGGCATCTGCCAGACGCCGCGCCAACTCGGCATCGAGCTCGAAGTCACGCATGATGCGGATCCTGGATGCGGCGGCACGGGGTGACCAAATCCTTTGTCCGGGGCGGCGGGGAGCACGCGGAGCGTGCCGAATGCCGTCGGACGCAGTATCCGATTCTTCTGTCCAACCCAGGGGTTACCCCTGAGACTGGTCGCGTGGACCAACTCTCACCCACGCGCCGCTGCATGCCTTCACAATGGCAGACCGTCCGGTATCTGTCACGTGCTAGCGATGGGATCACTTCAGGTTGTGGCAGATCCGGGCAAACGTGATTACCGTTGATGTCGAGGGCCCGATCGCACGATGGCTACGCGACGCGACCGCGCCCTCGTGAACGTGGAGACAAGTGATGACGACATTGGGTATCGCGGCCCTGCTGTTGGGTGTCTTGCTGATGGTGGTCGAGGCACATGCGCCGACTGCGGGGGTGCTCGGCGGTCTTGGTGCGCTCCTGATCGGGGCGGGTGTCTGGTTGCTCTTCACCTCCGGCGACGCGGGCCAGGTAGTTGCAATTCCGGTGACGGCAGGAGTTGCAGTGGTGGGCCTGGGCGTCACCGCGGTGGCGAGCCGGAAAGTTCTGACCGCCCGGCATGCACCCGTGCGTACCGGAGTGCAGTCGTTGATCGGATCCGATGCAACGGTTCGCAGTTGGGACGGTTCGCGCGGGCAGGTCGAGGCTGCGGGCGGGTTGTGGAGCGCTCGAATGGATTTCGGGTTCAGCGACGACTCCGTGCCGAAGGCGGGTGATCCCGTCGTCGTGGAGCAGGTTCGTGGTCTGACCCTGACAGTGCGCCGTCGTGAACCGTGGGAGCTGCCGCTATGACCACCATTCTCATCGCCCTGTCCATCGTCATCCTGCTTCTCGTGACGCTGGTAGGCATGTCGATTCGAGTTTTGCGAGAGTACGAGCGCGCCGTGGTGTTCCGGCTCGGACGGTTGATCACGTCGAAGGGTCCTGGTCTCGTGATTCTCATCCCGGCGGTCGACAGGATGGAACGCGTGAGCCTTCGGACCGTGACACTGAAAATTCCGGTGCAGGAAGTCATCACCCGCGACAACGTGCCGGCAAAAGTCACTGCCGTCACCTATTTCCGAGTCGTCGATGCCGATCGCGCAATCGTCGAGGTCGAAGATTTTCTGGCGGCAACGTCTCAGATTGCGCAGACAACTCTGCGCTCGATCCTGGGAAAGGCCGATCTCGACGCCTTGCTCTCCGAACGTGAACGTCTCAACGAAGACCTCCAGAAGGTGATCGATCAGCAGACGGAACCGTGGGGAGTCAAGGTCACCACGGTGGAGATCAAGGACGTCGAGATTCCCGCCAACATGCAGCGCGCCATCGCCCGTCAGGCGGAGGCCGAACGAGAACGGCGAGCCAAGATCATCAACGCCCAAGCCGAATTCCAGGCATCCGCAACGCTTGCCGACGCAGCCGACGTGATCAGTCGTAACCCGACCACCCTGCAATTGCGCTACCTCCAGACGTTGCATGCGATAGGCGCCGAGAACAATTCGACCGTCGTCTTCCCGTTGCCGCTCGACCTGGTTCGTCCATTCCTGGATAGCAAGAACGAGGGCACCCGGGAAGAGTCCGGATCGGCCACGCCGGTTGCTTCCGAACCGCTACCTAATGGTCTGGACATCCGCCCGCCGTTCTCCCCGCCGATCGCTCGGTAGTGCTGGTTCGGTTACAGCTGGTCCGGCTACAACACGGCCGAGACATGCTCCGGCAGAGTGATATCCGCATCCAGGTCTTCGGCGCGAATGGGTTCACCGAACTGCACGGTTGCCGGAATGACACCAGCCCAGACCTTTTCGACGCCGATGTCCGCGTTGTCGTCGCCGGGGCCGCCGGTGCGTGCCTTTACGGATGCCTCGAACAGGGGTAGCGCAAGCACCAAGGTTGCCGCCAGTTCCTTGCGAGTGGATGCCCGCAGGTGCCGCGAGCGGTCGGGAACTACTTGATCGACAATCAGATTCAACGCATCGGTCCGTTCTTGCGGGTCCGTGACTACACGAGGACGGCCGAGAATCACGGCGCTGCGGTAGTTCATCGAATGGTGAAACCCGGAGCGGGCCAGAACAAGTCCGTCGAGCACGGTGATCGTTACGCAGATCTCGCCGTCGGGCGCCAGGCTACGTGACGCCACCGAACCGTGAAGGTAAAGCGTGCCGTCCTGATCCGGGCCTTCGGGATCAAATCCGTACGCGGTTGGCAGCACGAGGGGCGCGCCGTCGGTGCACACGCCCAAGTGGCACAACTTGGCGGAGCGCAGAACGTCGAAGAGTGCTTCCCGATCGGTGACACCGTGATGACGCGCGCGCTTGTGGGTTGTACGTGCTGTTGGGGACAGTGAGGCGAGTGCGACGGTATGTGTCATGTGAGCAATACTCGTAGCCAAGTGGCTTTAAGTCATGGTCCAATTTGTGGATAGTTTGGTAGGCCACTTACGGATGGGAGAAAGATGCTTCTACCCTCGGCGGTTGCGGTGGTGCTCGACCGATCGGATCGACGACCGCTGCCGATTCAGGTTGCCGACCACCTGCGGTCAGGTATTCGCAGTGGATCGGCCGTGGTGGGTTTGCGGCTGCCGAGTACGCGGAAACTGGCCGCCGAACTCGGCGTTGCGCGGGCAGTGGTGGAACGAGCCTACGAGCAGTTGATCGCCGAGGGCTGGCTGGTAGCGGTGCGCGGCTCGGGAACCTTTGTGGCCGAAGCTCCCTCGCCCGTCGTCAAGTCGACGCCCCAGCTCGCGAAGGTGGTTGCCGCGGCGCCACCGCAGGTTCAATTGCGCCCCGGAGTGCCGTGGACCCCAGTGCGGGCGAGCGCGGCCTGGCGTCGAGCCTGGCGAGATGTCGGTTCCAGGCCACCACCTTTCGGGGATCCCGACCCGGCGGGTGACGTCGAATTGCGCTCTGCGTTGTCCCAACTGCTGGCCCGGGCTCGCGGCATGGCAGTCGAACCCGAACGGATCATCATTACTTCCGGAGCCACGCACGGTCTCGGATTGGCGTTGTCGGCGTTGCGATCACCCGAAGCGGCACTGGCAATGGAAGATCCGGGTTATCGCAGCGCGTCGACGGCTGCGCTTGCCAGCGGGTGGTCGTTGCTCGACGTGCCTGTGGATGCACACGGCCTCCGCGTCGACGAGTTGGAGTCGGCGCCGGAGAATGTTCGTGGCGTGTACGTGACGCCGTCACATCAGTATCCGACCGGTGGACTCTTGCCGGTGAGTCGTCGAAATCAGTTGATCGACTACGCCCGGGCTCGGGACGTCCTCATCTTCGAGGACGACTACGACTCCGAATTCCGTTACGACGTAGCGCCGTTGCCTGCGCTGGCACAACTCGCGCCGGATCGGGTGGTGTATCTGGGCACGGTCGCCAAGACGCTCGGCGCCGGAATTCGGCTGGGGTGGTTGGTTGCCCCGCAAGAGCTTGCCGTGAGAATTGCCGCGCATCGGGTTCGCATCGGGGATTTCCCGTCTCTTCCACTGCAGCGGGCTCTGCTTTCACTCCTGCGGGATGGTGAATGGGATAGAACGGTTCGGGCGGCGCGTCGGAGATATCGAGAGCGCGATCGGTTGGTTCATACCGCGCTGTCTCGCTTCGGGGAACTGCGCGGGCTGGGAGCCGGCATGCACACAACACTGGTGCTGGATGCGGAACTGGCCAGTGCCGTCGCGCGTCGGGCGCTTGAACGCGGAGTGGAGGTACCGACCTTGGCTGAGTCTGCGCGCAGTCACCACGAGCCAGGCGGACTGGTGATCGGGTACGGCCGGGTGGATGCAGTCGACCTGGAGTACGCGCTCGAAGTGATTTCAGACTGTCTCGCGGATCACGGTGCTTGAAGTCCCGTTGATCGGGAGCGGCGCCCCGAGGTGCTGTTCACGGTTCTAGCGTGTGCTCGTGACCCGCAACCAGACCTTCCCGCACCTGCTCGCGTCCGGGACCATTGGTCCCATCACCGTGCCCAATCGCGTCGTTCTGCCCGCCATGGACATGAACCTCTGCGAAGACGGCGAAATCGAGTCGGGCGACATCGACCATTTCGTGGCGCGTGCGGCCGGCGGAACCGGGCTGATCATCACCGGTTGCTGCGCTGTTGCGTATCCGATGGGCTGCACCAGCCGCAAGGAACCGGGGCTCTCGGAAGACCGGTTCATCCCCGGACTCAAGGCGTTGGCCGATGCGGTGCACGACGCCGGTAGCAAGCTGTGTGTGCAGATGACGCACCACGGCAAGGTGGCGCGGATCGACACCCTCGACGGCCGACCGCAGCTGGTCCCGTCTACGCCGAAGCCGCCGGGTGACATGAGTGCGATGGCCGATTGCACACCCGAAGAGCTGGGCAAGATGGCTGCCATCAACGAGGGCAAGAGGGCGACCTACCACGAGGCCACCCAGGAAGATCTCGACTGGCTGGTCCGCATGTTCGCCGAGGCTGCCGGACGGGTGAAGGCCGCGGGCGGCGACGCCGTCGAGATTCACTGTGCCCACAACTACGTCCTCGGCGGGTTCCTGAGTCGGTACACGAATCAGCGCACCGACGAGTACGGGGGTTCCATGGAGAATCGGGCTCGTCTGGCTTGTGAAGTCATTCGCGCAGTCAAGGAAGAGGTCGCCGGTTCACTTGCCGTCATCGTGCGTCTGGCCGGTCAAGAGTACGGCGAAACCGACGGGCTGACCGTCGACGAGGCAGTTGCGGCCGCGAAGATGTTCGAGGCGGCCGGCGCTGACGCCATCCACGTCACCGGTACCGCACTGAATGCTTTTGCCAACTTCACCGACGGTCCCCTGCCCGACAAGGTCGGCTACTACACCGACAATGCAACGCGAATCAAGCAGGCGATATCGATCCCCGTGATCACCGTCGGACGTATGCTCCCCGAGGTCGGCGAGAAGATGATCGCGGAAGGACGCACGGACTTCGCGGCAATGGGCCGTCAGCTTCTGGCAGACCCGCAGTTGGTGAACAAGCTCAAGGCCGGTGCGCCCGAGCGGGTTCGGCCGTGCATCAATTGCTACGTCTGCGTGCAGGAGAACTTCTGGGACGAGACGCCGCTGTGCGCCGTCAACCCGGCGCTCGGCAACGAGGCGCTCATTCCGTTCGTGCGCACCGCCACCCCGAAGCACGTGGTTGTTGTCGGTGCGGGCCCCGGCGGCCTCGAGACGGCGCGAGTCGCCAGTGAACGTGGGCATCGAGTCACTGTGGTGGACAAGGCGGATCGGCTCGGCGGCACACTCTGGTTCTCGAGCCTCACGACCCCGGACAACGGCCGTCTGCTGGACTGGCTCAAGGTGGAAACCTCGCGCCTGGGCGTCGACATCCGGCTGAACACCGAGGCCACAGTCGCTTCGATCAAGGCTCTCGGCGCCGACGTGGTTGTCGTGGCCACCGGCGCTGTTCGTGACCGCCCGTCGGTACCCGGTGGGGATCTGCCCCACGTGCACACCGGTGATACCTTGCGCGCCTTGATGACCGGTGCCGGTGACACGTCGCAGGTTCCGCCGTTCCTGCGCACGATGGCCAAGCTGGGCAAGCTTTCCGGAATCACCAAGAGCCCAGCCGCGATTCGTGCGGTCACTCGTAAGTTCCTGCCCATGGGCAAGGACGTCGTGGTTATCGGTGGATCGCTGGTCGGACTCGAACTTGCGGAGTTCCTGGCCGAGCGTGGTCGCAACGTGACGCTGGTCGAGGAAGGCCAGCAGTTGGGTATCCCGATGGCGATGCCGCGTCGTTGGACGGCTGTGCGTCATGCCAAGGAAGCGGGTGTGAAGATCCATCGCAATGCGGTAGTGCAGCGAATCACCAAGGAGCACGTCGAGTTCCGCGCCGGTGACAAGACACTGACCGCGCCGGCCGACATGGTTGTCGTTGCGTCGGGTGTGTCGGCTCAGGCGCCGCTGGCCGACGCATTGGCCGGTGTGGCGTCCGACGTACGTGTTGTCGGTGACGCCTCCGCGGTCGACTACATCGAGGGCGCCATGCACACCGCGTGGAAAGTGGCGATGGATATCTGAGCTCTTTGCTGTGCGCCTTTGTTAACCGCGGGCGGTTAACAAAGGCGCACAGCAACGATATCCGGCCACCACCGCTCCGCCACGTCGGGATGCGCACGCAACCGACTCTTGAGCGCATTGGCGCCGTAGGAATCGTGGATCGGGTTGTTCGCGTCGACGGTGACGCCGGTGGCGTGCTTCGCCAATTCCGGTGGGAGGTCGAACTCCGGGACCTGAGTGGCGTAGTTCGGGTTGAAGAAGAACGGCACGGAGATCCGATCGCCGCTACCTTCCGGTGAAATAACCCGGTGCACTGTGGCTTTCAGATATCCGCCCGTTGCCACCTCGAGCAGTTCACCGATATTTACCACCAGCGCACCTTCAAGTGGCGGCGCATCGATCCAGTTGCCGTCGTGCTCCACTTGCAAGCCGGCCTTGCCTGGCTCGACATACAGCAGGGTCAGTACGCCGGCGTCCTTGTGGCCGCCAACTCCTTGAGTTCCGGCATCCCTCGGCCGACCCGGATAGCGGACTACTTTGATCAGGATCGACGGATCCTCCGCAAACGCGGCGTCGAAAATATGTGGATCCTGCCCCAGAGCTACCGCCCACTCCCGGAGCAATCGCAACGCGACGCCGGTGAGTTCGTCATTCCACTCGGTGATGACTTCGCGTAGTTCGGGAAGAGTATCAGGCCATTGATTGGGGCCTTGCAGAATCTCCCAGTCAGGCGAGGTGGCAGTGCGAACGGTGGCAGGTTGCTCGGCACCGATATCGATCTGCTCGCGCCAGTCCTGCTTACCTTCGGTGAGCTCACCGCCCAGCCGTGTGTACCCGCGAAAGTGCGGGCTGCGCAGGTTCTCGATCGCCAACTTCTCCGCCAACGGGAGAGCGAAGAACTCCCGAGCGACTTCCAGCAGGCGTCGTTGCAGAGCGTCGGGAATTCCGTGGCCGACGAGGTAGAAGAAGCCCATGTCATGGGTCGCATCGCGGAGTTGAGTCCGGAACTGCTCGGCGGTATCGGGGTTCTGCGCCAGCGACAGATTGAGTACTGGCAACGACGTAAGCGACATCAGGTCCTCGATCCGTGTGAGGTTCTGACGTCCATCATTCCACGCAGCCCCGGCCCTGGCCGCGCGCCGATTCCGCATCCGCAGGCCTGATCAATCGCGCGGCTGCGGAAACGCCCTGCGGATAACGGTTTCCGTGCCTCGAGCCGACTGAAATGTTTCCGAATTCGTTGACTTTTAATGTACTGCATCATATGGTCCATTACATGAGTAAGTCGAGTCCGGCGCGAGACGTGATCACCGATGTAGCAGATCGGATGTTCGCCGAACGCGGTGTGGACGAGGTTTCTCTGCGTGAAATCGTGATCGAATCCGGACAAAAGAATGCGTCCGCCGTGCAGTACTACTTCGGTGGCCGGGACGGATTGTTCCTTGCGGTTTTTCGCCGCCGTCTGGCGAAACTGAACGAGGTACGCAGTGCCTACATGGAAATTGTCGACCGCGAAGGTCGCGGTGACGATATTCGTTCACTGATCGAAGTGTCGGTACTACCCCTTGCGGATTATCTCCGGAGTGCCACGGAGGGTTCGCATTACGCAAGATTCTCGGCGCGCATGACACCACGGGTCGACTTTACGAGCCGCGATTTTGCGGATATCAGTGATGTGAGTCGTGAAGTTATCGTGAGGCTTCGTCGTGCGTTGGTGCACCTCTCGGAGGAAGCAGCAGCTGCTCGAGTGGATCTGACGATGAACATGATCGTTTCTGCTTTTGCGGCATACGAACAGCGTCAGGAAGAAGGTTTGCTCGGCGGAGCCGCTTCTTTCGATGACATGGTGACACATCTGATCGAGATGTCCGTAGCTGCGCTGACTGCACCGCACAGTCCAGGTATCTAACTCCGACAGCCGAGATTCGCGAACTGTCGAATCTTCCTTTTTGCAACATTGTCGGTGTCTCCACCATGGAGGCATCGGTCTCTTCGGCGTACCTATTCGAGTGCGCCGGTCTGATTTGTCGTCTCTGCCTTTGGCAGATCCATCTTTGAGGAGATCGCTATGGAATACGAAACGATTTCGGTTGCGCCCGTTACCCGGAGTTTGGGTGCCGTGATCAGTGGTATCGACTTGGCTCAGCCGCTCTCGGGACAGCAATTCGAGGATATTTCGAACGCAATCCGCGAACACCTGGTCGTGTTCTTCCGCGACCAGGATCTGACCGACGAGCAACATCTGGCATTTGCGTCGAACTTCGGCATTCCGAACGTGTACCCGACCACTCGTGCGCGCGGACTCGATCGACCGATGGAATTCATCGAGGACGGCCCGAACAGCTCGCCCAAGGCAGATCTCTGGCACACCGACGTCGCAATCCTCGAGACACCTCCTGATTTTGGCGTACTCTCAATGCGTCATACTCCCGATGCGGGCGGAGATACCATGTGGCTCAACCTGTATCAGGTATACGAGAACCTGTCGGAGCCCATGAAGCGTCTTGTTCTCGAGTTGGAACAGTACGTCCATCCAGGTGAGTTGATGGAACAGATCACCATCGAGAAGTTCGGGCAGGAAGTGTGGGACAAGGTTGCTTCGGACTTCTCCGGCGTCTACCACCCTCTCGTTCGCAAGCACCCGGAAACGGGGCGCCCAGCCTTGTTCATGTGCGGATCGAATGTACGGAATCTTGTTGGCATGACTCCCCGCGAAAGCGAGACCATTCTGGACCTTCTCCGTCGTGGTCTCGAAGAACCCAGCCTCCAATTGCGTTGGCGTTGGAGAAATAACGACATTGCGTTGTGGGACGAGCGGTGCACCAATCACCGCGCTCTGAGCGACCATGCCGGCCTGGTTCGGAAGGTTCGCCGGTGCACGGTCGGTGCAGGCCGACCAGCCCCCATGTAATTCCGCCGTCCGATACTTCTGCAAGTACACCGTGAGGGAAGAAGATATGACTCGAACAAAGCGTGTGCGGTTCGGAAAGTTGGTGATAGCCACATTCGTGAGCGGAATGTTGCTGGCCGGTTGTGCTGAGGGAACAAGTCAGGAAGTGGAAAATGCCAGTGGTACACAGGAATCCGCGGCGAGAGTCGGGGCTGGAATTCTCGGCAATCAAGGTGATGGGGGTGCCCCGGTCGCGGGCGGAACACTGACTTACGCGTCGTACGCCCCCGTAACGAGCCTGGATCCGGCCAAGACTCAGGTGACCGGCGCGACCGGTGGAACCGAACTGGCGGCGATCTACGACTTGCTAATCCGGTACAACGCCGAAACGGAAAGCTATGATCCACAACTCGCGAAGAGTCTCACTGAAGACTCCGACAATCTCACGTGGACGCTGACCCTACGGGAGAACGTCACATTCAGTGACGGTGCTCCGCTGGACAGTGCGGCTGTAGTGGCAAGTATCAACCGCTACAACGATAAACGCGGCGCCAATAACGAAGTCTGGACGTCAAGTGTCAAGAGCACCGTGGCAGATGGTCCGTCGAATGTCGTCTTTACGCTGAACCGCCCGTGGGCAGAGTTCCCGGCTATGTTGAGCTTCGGGCACGGCGTTATCGTTGCGCCGAGTTCCTATGCAGCAGAGACATTCACACCTGTCGGGGCCGGTGCATTCACAGTGGAGCGGTTCTCGGCCCCGGATGAACTGGTTCTCGCCGCCAGGGCTGACTACTGGGGCGGCGCAGCGAAATTGGACCAGGTGAAGTTTGTCGCGATTCAGGGCGAACAGGCGAAAATCGATTCACTCGCCACGGGCGGTGTTCAGATGGCCTACCTCCGCAACGCCGAGACCGTCGAAGCCGCGAAGGGTGAATTCCCGGGCTACGCCGAATTCATCAGCCTCTCGATGGTCGGCCAGATCAACAATCGTCCAGGGCACCCGGGTGCGGACCTTCGAGTTCGGCAGGCCATGAACCTGGCGATCGATCCGGATGTCCTCGATCAACGTGCTCGTGGCGGCAAAGGCATGCCCGGTGGGGAGATATTTCAGCCGTGGTCCATGTGGCACAACGATATCGAACCTTCGGGGCTGGATCCTGCGAGGGCTCGAGAGTTGCTCGACGATGCCAAGAAGGACGGCTACGACGGGAACATCACCTACGTCGGCACGTCGGATCCCAACGGCCAGGCTGCTGCGCTGGCGGTACAGGCAATGCTGCAGTCGGTCGGGTTCACGGTGAACGTCGAATATGCGGCGAGCACCGCGGATATGGTCAAGCGACTCTACGCGGATCACAGCTACGATTTGGCGCTCGGCGGCAACGGGCTACTCGATGCCGCGCCGTTCCTGCGTCTGTACTCCGCGCTCTACAGCACGTCTGCGAATAACACCGTCGGAGTTGCGAACCCGGAGATGGATGCCACCCTGGACGCTGTTCAGGCCGCTGTTACGGCTGAGGACAAGAAGGCAGCCTTGGCTGATCTGCAGACGTTGTTCAACGAGCAGGTGCCGATCATGGTCTGGGGTGCTGGTGCCAACTACGTGCCGTGGAGCGAGAACGTCTACGGACTGATGCCGAGCCTGGACAGCATCATTCTGCTGGATGAGGCCTGGATCAAATAGCGCTGTGCGCCTTTGTTAACCGCGGGCGGTTAACAAAGGCGCACAGCAAGATCGGCCCGGCGTCGAGCTACGCCTCGTCGGCTCCGATGATGAAGGCTTCGAGCTCGGTGCGAGCCTTGTCGTCAGCCATCTGGACCGGCGGGGACTTCATCAGGTAAGCGGAAGCCGGGTAAACCGGTCCACCGATGCCGCGATCCTTGGCGATCTTGGCTGCGCGCACGGCGTCGATGATGATGCCGGCGGAGTTGGGCGAATCCCAAACCTCGAGCTTGTACTCCAGGTTGAGGGGAGCGTCACCGAAGGCGCGGCCTTCGAGGCGAACGTATGCCCACTTGCGGTCGTCGAGCCACTCCACGTAGTCCGAGGGACCGATGTGGACGTTGCGGTCGTGGACCTTGCCGGCGAGGGAGCCGGTGAGGTTCGACGTGACGGCCTGAGTCTTGGAAACCTTCTTGGACTCCAGGCGATCGCGCTCGAGCATGTTCTTGAAGTCCATGTTGCCGCCGACGTTGAGCTGGTACGTGCGGTCGAGCACGACGCCACGGTCTTCGAACAGCTTCGCCATCACGCGGTGGGTGATGGTGGCACCGACCTGGCTCTTGATGTCGTCACCGACGATCGGGACGCCGGCGTCCTTGAACTTGGCAGCCCACTCCGGGTCGGAGGCGATGAAGACGGGGAGTGCGTTGACGAAGGCGACGCCTGCGTCGATGCAGCACTGTGCGTAGAACTTGTCAGCAGCTTCGGAGCCGACGGGTAGGTAGGACACGAGGACGTCGACCTTGGCGTCCTTGAGTGCCTGGACTACGTCGACGGGCTCGGCGTCGGACAGTTCGATGGTCTCGGCGTAGTACTTGCCGATGCCGTCGAGTGTCGGGCCGCGCTGGACGGGGATGTCGAGCGGCGGGACGTCAGCGATCTTGATGGTGTTGTTCTCGCTGGCGAGGATCGCCTCGGAGAGGTCGAAGCCGACCTTCTTGGCGTCGACGTCGAAAGCGGCGACGAACTGCACGTCGCGGACGTGGTACCGGCCGAACTTGACGTGCATGAGGCCGGGAACGGTGCCGGTCTCGTCTGCATCCTTGTAGTAGTGGACGCCCTGAACCAGGGACGAGGCACAGTTGCCCACGCCCACAATTGCTACGCGCACCGCGGTGCTGTTCTCACCCATGGTCGGGCTCTCCTTCTTTCTTGGATGTTCCTGGTATCGATTGCTCGGCTGCGATCAATTCGTTGAGCCAACGCACTTCGCGTTCACTCGACTCGAGTCCGAGCTGGTGGAGCTGGCGGGTATATCGGTCCAGCGATCCGCTGGCCCGGCCGACGGCGTCGCGAAGGCCTTCGCGGCGCTCTTCGACTTGGCGTCGTCTGCCTTCGAGGATCCGCATCCGCGCTTCTGCGGGGGTGCGGCTGAAGAAGGCGAGGTGAACGCCGAAGCCGTCGTCGGTGTAGTTCTGCGGTCCCGTGTCGGCGACCAATTCAGTGAACCGTTGCCGGCCTTCCGGGGTGAGCTGGTAGACGCGACGGGCCCGGCGCTTGAGTGCGCCGGTGGTGTTGTCGATGTCTTCCGAGATCAAGCCGTCGGCCTGCATGCGCCGAAGTGCCGGGTACAGCGATCCGTACGAGAACGCACGGAATGCGCCGAGCAGACCGGTGAGCCGCTTACGCAGCTCGTATCCGTGCATCGGTGACTCGAGGAGTAGCCCGAGAATTGCGAGTTCGAGCAACTGACACCTCCCGAGTCTGTGGATCTAACCGCTTGATGCGATACCCAACTATATCGCGCCGATATATAAAACCACACTCGGGGACGTTAGATGTATCGAACTGTCACGGCTAGATCCGTACAAAATGGGACGATTTTCGACCGTTCCTGCCAGTCGCGATACGGATCGCCGCAACGCCACCAGCGTGTAGAAACTCTCAGCCGCAACTTATTTCTGCTGGTAGCCCCAAGGTGATGAGCAAAAATGTGTCCACCGTGACCCTCCCGAACAGTCCCCTGTTTCCCCGACGCACGTACTCTGGTCAGGTGCGGATACAGCGGCAAGTTGTGGACTACGCGCTCGCGCGTCGGTCTGTGCTGGCCGAAGTGTCCGCGGGTAGGACTGGCGTCAAGCAGGTATGCGACGCCGATCCCTACCTACTCAGAGCCGCGAAGTTCCACGGCCGGGGCAGTGATGTTCTCTGCCCCATCTGCCGTAAGGAACAGTTGACGCTCGTGTCCTGGGTGTTCGGCGAGAAGCTCGGCCAGGTTTCGGGATCAGCCCGGACGACGGACGAGCTCGCTCGGCTTGCGGAGACAGCAGAGGAGTTCACGGTGCACGTTGTAGAAGTGTGCCGTTCCTGCAGCTGGAACCACTTGGTGCAGTCCTATGTGCTCGGCGCAGTGCCTGCGCCGCCGCGACCGCGGCGAGCACGTCCACCGAGCAGGCGAACTCAGTCTGCGAGCCGGCGCACCGCCAGCGAGTAACGCAACACCCGAAAAAGGGCCCGATCGAAGTCCCATGTGATCGGTCCATGACCACTGGAGATTTGATTTCGTGAGTTCCCCCGACAACACCCCCGGCAACCGTCCCTCGGGACCAGGTGGTCCGAGCGGTCCGCCGCAGGGGCGCCCTCCGCAAGGCCGTCCGCCGCAAGGCCCGCAGCAGGGCCGGCCGATGGGTCCCCCGCCGCAAGGCCGCCCCATGGGTCCGCCCCCGCAGGGCCGCCCGCCGCAAGGCCCGCAGCAGGGTCGACCGATGGGTCCCCCGCCGCAAGGCCGCCCCATTGGTCCGCCTCCTCGAGGTCCCCAGCAGGAACGACCGATGGGTCCCCCGCCGCAGGGTCGCCCCGCAAGTCCCCAGCAGGGACGCCCGCAGCAAGGTGCACCCCAGAATCGACCAGCACCCGGAGCCGAACCCACGCAGCGCGTCGCAGCTGCTGCAGGACTGCCTCGCGCTGATGCCGGTTCCCGTCCACCCGCCGGCCCCCCGCCGACGAAGCCGCCGACCGGCGGCCCCGGTGGTGGCGACGGCAATGGTGGCGAGCCCCCGAAGGGACAGAAAGCAGTGAAGAAGAAGTCGAAGTGGCGCACAGTTCGCCGCTCGGCGTACGTGTTGGTGGCGCTCGGCCTGGTGCTGCCGGTGCTTGCCTTCATGGCGGCATACATCGTGCAGGACGTCCCCAAGCCCGGCGACCTCCCGACCAATCAGGTTGCGACGATTTACGCGTCGGACGGAAGCACGGTGCTCAGTACCGTTGTTCCGCCGGAAGAAGGTAACCGCACCGAGGTGGCTCTCGATCAGATTCCGGTGCATGTGCGTAACGCAGTACTTGCTGCCGAGGACCGGGATTTCTACACGAACCCCGGATTCTCGATCTCCGGTTTTGCGCGCGCCGCTCGTGACAACGTTCTCGGCCGTGACAGCGCGGGTGGTGGATCGACGATCACTCAGCAGTACGTGAAGACGGCGGTTGTCGGTTCCGAGCGTTCGTTGACGCGAAAGATGAAGGAACTTGTCATCTCGTCGAAGATGGCAAACGAGTGGTCCAAGGACGACATTCTTGCCGCGTACCTGAACACGATTTACTTCGGTCGCGGTGCGTACGGCATCGAAGCTGCGTCCAAGGCGTACTTCGGTAAGCCCGTCGACCAGCTGACCGTCGAGGAAGGCGCCGTGTTGGCGTCATCGATCCAGTTGCCGTCGCTTCTCGATCCGGAGACCAATCCGACTGGCGCGGAATCGCGTTGGAACTATGTGCTCGACGGCATGGTGTCGGCTGGAACGTTGGAACAAGCCGCCCGCGCGCCCATGACCTATCCGGGTTACATTCCACTTTCTCAGGTAGAGAACGGAAGTCAGGGTACGACGGGGCCCGAGGGTCTGATCAAGAACCAGGTGCTCCGGGAGATCTCGGATGCCGGGATCAGTGAGCAGTCACTCAATACCGAAGGCCTGCAGATCACTACGACTATCGATCCGCAGGCTCAGGCCGCGGCGGTGGACGCCGTGCGCACCAACATGGAGGGCGAGAACGAGGAGCTACGGACAGCCGTTGTCTCCGTCGATCCACGTACCGGAGGTGTCCGGGCGTACTACGGCGGCGACGACGGAATCGGCTTCGACTACGCAAATGCCGGTTTGCAGACCGGTTCCTCGTTCAAGGTGTTCGGTCTGGCAGCAGCCCTCGACCAGGGAATTCCGCTCTCGCAGATGTACGACAGTTCGCCGCTGACGATCAACGGCATCTCGATCGGCAACGTCGAAGGTGAAAGCTGTGGAACCTGCACCATCGCAGAAGCTCTCAAGCGTTCGCTGAACACCAGCTTCTACCGTCAGATGCTCAGCCTCGACGGCAACGGACCGCAGGAAATTGCGGATATCGCGCACAAGGCAGGTATCCCGGAGACGATTCCGGGTGTCGGCCCGTCACTGACCGAGTCCGACGGTTCCGGCCCGAACAACGGAATCGTGTTGGGTCAGTACCAGTCTCGTGTGCTGGATATGGCGTCGGCGTACGCAACCCTCGCGGCGTCCGGCACGTTCCACGCTCCGCACTTCGTGGAAAAGGTTGTTGCCGCGGATGGAACGGTTCTCCTGGACCGCGGTACTCCGTCCGGTGAGCAGCGGATCGATCCGGCTGTTGCGGACAACGTGACTGCGGCTATGCAGCCCATCGCGGCGTACTCGCGTGGGCACAACCTGGCCGGTGGGCGTCTGTCTGCATCGAAGACGGGTACCGCTCAGCTCGGTGACACCGGTCAGAACAAGGACGCCTGGATGGTCGGTTACACGCCGTCGCTGTCGACTGCTGTGTGGGTCGGTACCGCGGACGCTCAGGCCATCACCAACTCGAACGGCGGATTGATCTACGGTTCCGGGCTACCTTCCGATATCTGGAAGGACACGATGGACGGAGCGCTGGAGGGTACGGACAACGAGACGTTCCCGAAGCCGGGCAAGATCAACGGCCAGGCCGGTGGTGTTCCCGAGTACACGGCTCCCGCTGCTCCGAAGACGACGGCACCGCCGACCACTACGCCGGAGTCCACCACGACTACGGCACCGCCGGTTGTGGTGACCACGACGGACGTGGAGATCCTGCCGGGCATCACGATTCCGATTCCCGGAATCTCGAGGCCGACCACGGAAACCGAGGAACCGGGGGCCGTCACCACGACGGAAGAGGCTCCGGCGGGTGTCAGCCCCGGCCGCTAAGGCGGTAGCCTCGCGGAGTGGCCGCCAATGTAGATGATGCCGATGCGACTTCTGTGACAGACGATGCGGAGTCTCGGGTGTACGAGTCTCCTGCCCCGTTGGCGGAGGACACGCGGTCGGCGGATTGGCGCGACGTTCCCAGTCGTAACGATGTAATGGTGTCTGCGTTGTCAGGCACGGTAGGTGGTCCGGTCGGTCGGCATGCGCTGATCGGCCGGACCCGTTTCTTCACCCCGATGCGCGTCATCTTGCTGTTGGCTGTCGTGTTTCTGGCGCTGGGGTGGTCGACCAAGGCTGCATGTATTCAACAGGCGCCGTTCGGTGAGCAGGGCCAGTTGGGTCTGGATTGGGGAGGTTCCCGCCAGTACGTCGCGCTGTGTTATTCGGACACGGTGCCGTTGTACGGTGCGGAGCGCCTCGATCAGGGTGCGTTCCCGTACAAGAAGTCGTGGGAGGAAACCCGCTCCGACGGTTCCGTGCAGACGCGGTACATGGAGTATCCCGTTCTGTCGGGGCTCTATCAGTACGGCTCCATGAAGGTGGCAAAGGCGTGGGATTCGATCACGTGGCTGCCGGGCGCAATTCAAGTTGCCCTGTACTTCAACGTAGTTGCATTCGGCTTGGCGTTGGCATGGTTGGTGACAGTGTGGGCGACGACGCTCTTAGCCGGCCGACGAGTGTGGGACGGCGCGTTGGTCGCGTGCTCGCCCCTCGTGATCGTGCATGTGTTCACTAACTTCGATCCGTTGGCGACGGCGTTTGCCATGGGCGGTTTGTTGGCGTGGGCGCGCAAGCGACCGGTCCTCGCCGGCATCTTGTTGGGGTTGGGCGGGGCCGCGAAGTTGTATCCGTTGTTGTTGCTCGGGCCGCTGTTGGTTCTGTGCCTTCGAGCGGACAAGACACGTGAGTGGTTGGTAACCACACTCAGCGCGGTCGCGGCGTGGCTTGCGGTGAACCTCCCGATCGCGGCGCTCTACCCGCACGGTTGGTACGAGTTCTTCCGGCTCAACTCCGAACGCGGCGCCGATCCGGACTCGATCTACAACGTGATCGCGTCGTTCACGTCGTGGACAGGTCTCGACGGTCCCCTGGCGCAGGGTGAATCGCCGTCGAATCTCAATGCCGTGTCGTTCATTCTGTTTGCCGTGGTCTGTGTCGGGATCGGGTACGTCGCTTTGACGGCGCAACGACGCCCCCGCGTCGCGCAATTGTGTTTCCTGCTTGTCGCGGGGTTCCTGCTGACCAACAAGGTGTGGAGTCCGCAGTATTCGCTGTGGTTGGTGCCGCTCGCGGTTCTTGCTCTGCCGCATCGCCGGCTGCTTCTCGCCTGGATGACCATCGACGCACTCGTATGGGTTCCGCGGATGATGTACTACCTCGGGGTCTCGAACAAGGGGCTACCGGAGCAGTGGTTCACGGGAACTGTTGTGCTGCGCGACATTGCGGTCTTGGTGTTGTGCGCAGTGATTCTTCGCCAGATCTACCGCCCCGACGAAGACCTGGTTCGGTACGGGTTCATCGACGACCCGGCCGGTGGCGTTCTCGATCAGGCACCGGACAAGCAGCCGTCGTGGTTCCCGCGGTGGCTGCGCCCGAAAGCGGTCCGGGAGCCGGAACCTTCGCTCGTCTGAGTCACCATTCATGCCTCCCCCCGGGTGCCGTACCGAGATCTGTGGGAGGCCTGGAAGCTGCTCAGTTCAACCACACCTCGAGGGCCGGTTCGCTGCCCAGTTCGCTTCCACCGTCCAGGATCACCAATCCACTTGGGCTGAGTTGGTATGTGACATCGCCGTTGCGGGCGGCAAAGCCTTCTCGGGTGCGAATCGGATCGTCGATCTCGATTGCCGCTCCGTCGCTCAGCCTCTCGCCCTTGTAGTAGTAGCGGCCGACACCGGTTTCGCACACGACGATTCGTGAAGCGGTGGTGATCGCAACAGCAACGGCCGGGTTGGACGCATTGCAGCGGGGTCCGCTCGAGATGAATCCTTGCCGGTCCGTCCCGGCGACGGTGGGAAGTGGGCCGGACACCGTTGTGGTCACGCGGGGCGCCGTGGTTGTCTGCGGAGCCCTGGTAGTCGTAGTGATGCGAGGCGCTGGGGTCGCCGCGTACGACTGCGGTGTCGTGTAGCTGTACGTGTTGGAGCGGACGTCGTCGGCAGCTTCGCTGACCGCGGTCGCGAACAGTCCCCAGAAGGCGATCCACGCGATCAAGAAGAGTATGCCGATCGCCGTGAAGATGTATCCGAGGATCAGGCCGGCCAGGGCCAACCCGTCGCCCTGCTCGCCGGTCCGTTTGATCTGACTGCGCGCGATGTGGCCGAACACAATTCCCAGCGGAGCAAAGAGAAACGCGAATACCAGCGCCAGGACCGCCAAGACGTTGGTCGGCCGCGGTTGCTGCCAGTTCTGTTGCGGGTACTGCTGCTGATATCCGTACGGGCCCGGTTCGCTCATGCACTGATTTTGCGGTACGAAGTCAGGCAAACCGCGCAGGCGGTTGGTTAGCTGCCGACGCGTCGCTCCAACTGCGGTTCGATTGCCGGCCAATCCTCGTCCGTCATGGCAAAGAGGGCGGTTGTGCGCCAACTGCCGTCTGCGCGCTGGCGGTGCTTACGGAGCAGGCCTTCGTATTGCGCGCCCAGTTTGGCGATCGCGGCTCGGGATTGTTCGTTGAACTCGTCCGTGTGCCATTCGACGCGGACGGCACCGAGATCGTCGAAAGCCCGCCGCAGCAGGAGCAGTTTTGCCTCCGGATTGATTCGAGTTCCCTGAGCGGACTTCGACAACCACGTGTACCCGATCGCGAGACTCCGGTACGTCGGGGCGATTTGATACAGAGACGTGCTACCCACCACGGCGCCGGTGACCGTGTCGATCTGGGCGAACGCAACCCGATCCGGATTCGACTCGGCCGCCTCGATGTACGCGAGAGCCTCTGCGTGAGTGGTGATCGGCGCGGCCGTCCAGCGGAAGATGCTCGGATCGTCCGACGCGGCGATCAGTGCGTCGGCGTGCTCACGGACCAATGGTTCGAGCCGGACATGCGTGCCGGTCAATATCGGTGATCGGAACCAGTTTTCGGTCATCTGGTGAGCTCCGGTATCGGTGGGGTTTTCTCGACGGCCGTCCCCGCGAGCGGATAGCGCAGCGGTACCCGCAGGAACAGGAAGAAGAACACGATCAGCAACACCACATGACCCCACACACTGGCCTGTACGACGGTTTCGTACTTGCTCGGATCGAGGTTCATGTCGAGTTGGTAGAAGTAGCGGAAGATGCCGATTCCCAGTGCCGCATCCGCCACGAGATATGCGACGATCCAGAACCAACGGATCTGGAACAGAACCAGGAACGGCAGCAGCCACAGTGTGTACTGCGGCGAATTCACCTTGTGCAGCAAGATGAATCCACACAACATTGCCGCGCTCACCGCGATCCACGGGAAGTAGCCCTCGCGCACGAAGCGTCGCCAACCCACATACATCGCCAACCCGAACGACAACAGGATCATCAGCGGGGACAGGATGCTCACCAATGCGTCGTAGTCCGCGTTGGTGTCGCGGACACCGAAGCCGTAGAGCGGTCGCAGACCCCAGAACCACAGCGAGTTGGTGGTGATGTCGGCGCTGCGCTTCTCCTGGAAACTGAAGGACGCACGCCAGCCGTCGTACGAGATGAGGGCAAACGGCAGGTTCACGAGAATTACGGTCGCCACCGCAGCGCCGGCCGTCATCAGCGCGCCGCGGACGTCGTACTTCTTACCGTCTCGGCCACGCGTGAGGACATACGCGATGAGCGGAAGTACAAAGATCCCCGGATACAACTTCAGGCAGAAGCCGATGGCCAGGATGATCGACGCCAGTATCGCCCGCGTCCGAAAAGGTATGCGCTCGAACGTCATCACGAAGATCGCGACGACGCTGGTTGCGACGACGGGCAGTTCCCAGTTGTGGAACGCGTACAGCACCAGAGGCGGGGTGGCCGACCAGATCAACGCGTACGCGCCGCTCATCCGGCCAAGCATCCATGCCGTCAGCAACCCGAACGGGGCCAGGATCAACGCGGAATGCAGCAGGAACTCGGCATCGTTGTGGGATCCGATTCCGCCCAGCCACATCAGGATTCCGCTGAGCACCGGATACTCGACGGTTCCGCCGTAGAGGGTGCCTTCCGGGGTTATGCCGCCGGTGACAAAGGGAAAGAGGTGTTGGTCGATGCCGCGTCCGAGCCACAGAAGCTGGATGTCGGAATAACAGACACGGAGGTTCTTGTCGACGTCGAAGACGAGGCTACGGCCGTCCGGCGCGAAGGGCGCGCCGGCGCATCGTGCCTTGTTGAAGTAGCCCAGGGTCATGGCCAGCCCGCAGAGACCGACGACAAGCGTCAGGATCGACGCCGAGGTTTTTCGGTCCGTTCGCATGAGTCCCACCCTATGGTCTGGTGCCGAAACGCGGTTCGGTGAGGCGTCCGGGTAGGTTCAGGGCGTTTCCTGTGATCGACGACGCGATTTCGCTGGTCAGGGGCACCTCGTGTAACCTACGAGGGTTGCTGACGCAACGACCCTCCTGCCACGGATAGTCCGTGGCCGTTTTCACTTAGTCCACAGGAGGTGATGAGGTCTTATGCGTCATTACGAATTGATGGTCATCCTTGACCCCAGCCTGGACGAGCGCACTGTCGCTCCTTCGCTGGATACGTTCCTCAATGTTGTGCGCCAGCACGGCGGCACGATCGACAAGGTCGATGTCTGGGGTAAGCGTCGTCTCGCCTACGAGATCCTGAAGCATGCTGAAGGTATCTACGCGGTGATCGACATCAACGCCACTCCCGCCACCGTTGCTGAGCTCGATCGTCAGCTCGGTCTGAACGAGTCGGTTCTGCGCACGAAGGTTCTGCGCCACAACAAGTGATTTCTGTCGGTAGCGAACTCTAACCTCGCACCCAACAGACTTACATCAAAAGCAGGAGGAACCACATGGCTGGCGACACCATCATCACCGTCATCGGAAACCTGACGGCTGATCCTGAGCTTCGTTTCACCCCGGCGGGTGCTGCGGTGGCAAACTTCACGGTTGCTTCCACACCCCGCACCTTCGACCGTAATTCCAATGAATGGAAAGACGGCGATGCGCTGTTCATGCGTTGCAACATCTGGCGCGAAGCAGCCGAGAACGTCGCGGAGAGCTTGACCCGTGGCTCGCGAGTAATCGTGAGTGGCCGGCTCAAGCAGCGTTCGTACGAAACTCGTGAGGGCGAAAAGCGAACTGTCGTCGAGCTCGAAGTTGATGAAATCGGTCCTTCACTGAAGTACGCCACGGCAAAGGTCAACAAGGCCAACCGTGGTGGCGGCGGTGGCGGCGGCAACTTCGGAGGTTCCTCCGGCGGATCGGGCGGCGGACGTCCGAGCGCTGCACCTTCCGGTGGAGACGATCCGTGGGGCAGTGCCCCTCCGGCTTCGGGCTCCTTCGGTGGCGGCGGCAACGACGAACCGCCTTTCTGATCCGTACCTGATCAGGGACATCCAGAAAAGAGCAAAGACATGCCGAAGCCGCCCTTGCGCGACAAGGTTATGAAGAAGAAGGTCTGCACCTTCTGCAAAGAGAAGAACACGCAGATCAACTACAAGGACACGACGTTGCTGCGTAAGTACGTCAGCGACCGCGGAAAGATCCGTGCTCGTCGTGTCACCGGCAATTGCGTCCAGCACCAGCGCGACGTTGCCATTGCCGTCAAGAACTCACGTGAGGTAGCACTGCTGCCTTACGCCACCGTGGCTCGCTAAGGAAAGGGAGGAAAGAACATGAAGCTCATCCTCACCGCTGACGTGGACAACCTCGGTGCGCCTGGCGACACCGTCGAGGTCAAGGACGGCTACGGCCGTAACTACCTGCTCCCCCGCCGGCTGGCAATCGTCGCTACTCGTGGCGCCGAGAAGCAGGTCGAAGGAATCCGTCGTGCACAGGAACTGCGCGCAGTGCGCGGCCTGGACCACGCCAAGGAGCTCAAGGCCGCTATCGAGGGACTCGAGTCCGTAACGCTGTCGGTCAAGACCGCCGGTGGTTCGGGCAAGCTCTTCGGTTCCGTTACCGCTGCTGACGTCGCTGCTGCGATCAAGGCTGCCGGTGGACCGGTTCTCGACAAGCGCACCATCGCATTGCCGAAGGCTCACATCAAGAACACGGGCAAGCATGCCGTGTCCGTGAACCTGCATCCCGATGTGGTTGCCAAGTTCAACCTGAACGTCGTCGGCGCATAGTCGATTCGTTCTCCGGGCGAGCCCCGCACACTTCGGTGTGCGGGGCTCGACCCTTTTTGGCACGTGGATTGTGCTCGCTGCGACCCGATCCGGGGTTGGGGATAACTGTCACAGTGTGATGTTCAACGGGCCGAACCGTGATGATTCGGCCTTCGCAACACGCCCGACACGCCGACGCGCCGACTGTGGAGAAAGTTTTTTCATCAACAGGTGTGTGAAATTCCACATGCACCTCTACCTGGAGACTTATGGGAAACACCCAAAGTTGTCCCCAGGTTATCCCCAGATGGTGCACACAGTTTTTCAGGAGTTTCCACAATTACTCCACAGATTCATCCACAGGGTGGTTTGTTTGTGGGCCGGTGAGTCCCTAACGTCGTCTCGGCGTCTATCTACCGACCGGTGATTTTCCACCACCATGATGTCGGTGTGGGCAGGTACAAATGGTGAGGGCCCTGCGTTTTTCTCGCAGTGTCGTCGAGTGTTTTACGGGAAGGTCTCTCTGATGGCTGTTGTGGATGATCGAGGACCTTCCGACTACTCCGGACAGGACTACCCGGGGCCTCCCGAGTCCGAGCCCGATCAGGAATTCGGCCGCCAACCACCCCAGGACATGGTTGCGGAGCAGTCCGTCCTCGGCGGCATGCTTCTGAGCAAGGACGCCATCGCTGACGTCCTCGAGGTCCTGCGGCCGGGCGACTTCTACCGGCCCGCCCATCAGTCCGTCTACGACGTGATCCTGGACCTCTACAGCCGCGGTGAGCCCGCCGACCCGGTGACGGTTTCCGCCGAACTGGACCGTCGTGGTGAGCTCCGCAAAATCGGTGGCGCGTCCTATCTGGTGACTCTCACCCAGACAGTGCCCACCGCTGCCAATGCCGCCTACTACGCCGAGATCGTGGCCGAGAAATCAGTGCTACGACGCCTCGTCGACGCCGGCACCCGCATCGTTCAATACGGCTACGCCGGCACCGACGGTCAGGATGTCGCCGAGGTTGTCGATCGCGCGCAGGCTGAAATCTTCGAGGTCACCGAGCGTCGTACCACCGAGGACTTCGTACCCCTCACCGAACTCCTCCAGCCGACGATGGATGAAATCGACTCCATCGCCAGCCGCGGCGGCATCTCCCTCGGTGTGCCCACCGGTTTCAAGGATCTCGACGAAATCACCAACGGTCTTCACGCCGGTCAGATGATCATCGTCGCGGCCCGTCCCGGTGTGGGTAAGGCGCTGGCTCTCGACACTCCTCTCGCGACGCCAAGCGGCTGGACCACCATGGGCGACGTTGCTGTCGGTGATCTGTTGATCGATAACCACGGCAAGCCGACGCGGGTTGTTGCCGCCACCGACGTGATGGTCGACCGCCCTTGCTACGAGGTCGAGTTCTCCGACGGAACTGTGTTGGTCGCCGACGAGCAGCATCAGTGGTTGACGGAAAGTTCCGCTAAGGCGGTTCGCACTACTGCGGACATCTACGCCGATGTGGATTCCGGGCATCGAGTTGTCAACACGGCCGCCTTGGATCTCGCGGCACAAGACCTGTCGATTCCTGCCTACACTCTCGGTGCGTGGCTGGGCACTGGCGGTGCCCTTGATTCGGTTGATCCCGAGATCGCCATGTTCATCGAAGGTGAGGATTTCGCGCCGGATTCTTTGGAAGACAAGCGCATTCCAGCCGAATATCTCCGTGGCGCCCTTGGGCAGCGACGCGATCTCCTAGCCGGCCTTCTCGACGTTGCCGGTGTTGTCGGCGACGACGGTGCGATTGAATTGGCACTTGGTCATCGGGGTCTGTTGGACGATGTCGCAGAGTTGGTCGTGGGCCTCGGCTTCGGAGTAGGCGTTGCAAGCGAATCCGCTCTGTCGCTGACGGCAAATGTTGATGTTTTCCGAGTCTCACAAAAGATGTTACTGCACAAGGAACTTCGTGCGAGTGATCATGGATCGCGCTTCATTGTCGATGTTCGTCCAGTTGTCAGCGTTCCGGTCCGCTGCGTGGAGGTCGACAACGCCGACCACATGTACTTGGCCGGGCATTCGATGGTGCCGACGCATAACTCCACGCTCGGAATGGATTTCTTGCGTTCCTGCTCAATCACTCACGGCATGGCCAGCGTCATGTTCTCGCTGGAAATGAGCAAAACCGAGATCGTGATGCGTCTGCTTTCCGCAGAGGCAAAGATCAAGCTCGGTGACATGCGCTCCGGCAAGATGACGGACGACGACTGGACCAAGCTCGCGCGTCGTATGAGTGAGATCAGCGAAGCGCCGCTCTTCATTGACGACTCCCCCAACCTCACGATGATGGAAATTCGCGCAAAAGCGCGGCGGCTCAAGCAGAAACACGATATTCGCCTGATTGTCATCGACTACCTGCAGCTGATGAGCTCGGGTAAAAAGGTCGAGTCCCGTCAGCAGGAAGTCTCCGAATTCTCCCGTAGCCTAAAGCTTTTGGCGAAGGAGCTCGAAGTTCCGGTTGTCGCAATCTGCCAGCTCAACCGTGGTCCTGAGCAGCGAACCGACAAGCGTCCTCAGGTCGCCGACCTTCGCGAGTCCGGTTCACTCGAGCAGGACGCCGACATGGTGATTCTGCTGTACCGTCCCGATGCGACTGAGCGTGATGATCCTCGTGGTGGTGAAGCCGACCTGATTCTGGGTAAGCACCGTAACGGTCCGACCGCGACAATCACTGTGGCGCACCAACTTCACCTGTCCAAGTTCGTGGATATGGCGCGCGGCTAGAGCTTGTTGTCGAGATGCAGCGCAGATTAGCGAGACACGCCCCGCTACTTAGACGGGTCTCGGGCGAGTCGCCGAACTTCGTCAAAGTATGTGCGTCGGACCGCACGGTAGTTCGAGGGGCATACACCCACCCTTGACCCGACTCCCTTCCACAGTGGGCGGCCAGTATGGAGAAGCAGGGAGAAGAACAGTCCCAGGCGGACAGGTTGCGTGCGGTATGCGGTGTGTCTTGATGTCCGGCTGCACGGTTGGAGCGGGCTGGCTGCTGGGGTTCGGAGTACATCGAGGCCGGCTTGGCTGAAGACGCGCAGGTCGAGGTGGCGGGGAAGATATTGGCGGAGCAAAACCATTGATGGTTTCGTTGCCGCCGCTATGCCTCTCGTCAGGCAGGCGTAGACGGCGCGTGATCGTCGAACTCATCGCTCTTGGCGGCATGCTTGGCGCGAAGGGCCTCGAGTTGGGCAGACTTGGCCGCGGCAATGCGTTCGCGGGTGGCGGCTGTACGAGCCGGAGTCGGGGCGGGATCGACGAGGTCGGCGTCGAGGTCGGCATCGAGGTCGGGCGAGGGCTCCCAGTGCGGCGCTGCGGGGTCGACGGTGCGCATCGCGTCGGCCAGCAGGATGAACGGGACGATGAAGACCAAGAAGAAGATTGTGTACTCGCCGCTGTGGAAGAACACGGTCAGGTAGATGCCGTAGCTCAGGAACGCGGTGCCGATGAGACCGTTGACAACGCGGCGACCGGGGTGCAGTCCGGAGGCCACCAGCGCCCAAACGGTCAAGACGATTCCGCTGACGAACAGCATCGTCACATAGAAGCCGAACACGTATTTCCCCCATCTCGAGCAGATCGAACGATGATCAACCTAGATCAACGATGATCAACCTAGATCACCGGCGCCGCGTTCGATCAGCACTTTCAGACAAAGAGCAGGTCAACGGCGTCGAGGGTCGGCTGCGGTCTAGTTGAACTACCGTCGCGTTTCGCTAATCTTCGCTGCATCTCGACGGCTAGAGCTTGCTGTAGGTTCCCGATCTAGTTGGCATTTCCAGATCTATACGTCCCACACTTGTCGTGATCCAGCCAATACGTCCAAAATGACTGCGTTTTGGTACCGGTCTGCCATTTTGCGGGTGGCACGGAGTGTCGTGAGCGGTGAAAAAATTCCAACTCGGCCGAGAGACGCGCAGTTCGTGAAATACCGTGCTGTCGAACACTTTCCGTGACGGAATGTATAGGAAGCCGTAGATCTTCTCGTGCGAGGCCCGCATCTGCGGATCGGCCGGGTGTTCCCGACTGATCTGATATGTACTCCGAAACAACTAACAACACCCTCTCGGCGGTGATGGGACTGCCGCACGAACGGGGTGACATGGACCTCGTCGTGCGGCAGTTCCGGATCAGGTGGTCAGGTCGTTCAGAGCCGTCCTCCTCGTTGCGGTGATCGCGGTTAGCTCGTCGAGCGTGTCGATGATGGTGTGTGCGCCGGCGGCGCGGAGTGTGGCTTCACCCGCGTAACCGCCGCGGACCCCGATGGGGATGTAGCCGGCTTCCGTCGCGCAGGCCATGTCGTAGGCGGTGTCGCCGACGTAGAAGGCCCGGTTACCGTGATGCCGTAGTGACTGCAGGACCGAGGTCTTGTCCGCGGCCGGGGCGACGACCATATCCCATAGTGTCGGTACGTTCAGAGTATTGATGTCGTAGGCGACGGCATCGGCCGACGCAGCGGAGACGACGCCCAGCCAGGTGCCGCTACCGGCGAGGGTGAGGAGGGCGCTGCGTGTGCCGGGACGTAGCGTTGTGGTTCGCCGGGTCATCGCTGTGTTCCATCGGGATTCGGCGTCGGGTCCGCGTTCGGGCGGCAGGCCGAGGCCCTCGAACATTTCTGCCATCGGCAGGCGGAACGTGGTGGGGAATTCGTCCTCGGACACCGGTTGGGCGCCATAGCTCGCCAGTACGTCGTTGAGAGCATCACGGGCGCGGTCCGCATCGCACACGACGGTGCCGTTCCAGTCGAACAGCACCATCGTGTGTGCAGCAGTGGGGATGCTCATGCGCTCACTCTCGCAAGGGTTTCGTTTCGAAGCCCGAGTTCGGTGGCGGTACCCAGTCGAACACCCATTTCGGTCGAGTACACGTGCACGTGTTCGCGGCGCACTCCGATCGTGACCGGCCGGCCCACCGGTGGGGTGTCGGTGACCGGGCAACGGAACGCGACAGTGCTGTGGTCGTCGAGTGCAATCTGTACGACGCGGTCCTGGCCGGTTGGTTCGACGAGGACGACGGTACCGGTCAGTGTCCAGTCGCTCTCGTGTCCGCGCATCGAGAGGTGTTCGGGGCGGATACCGAGGGTGATCGGCTCGGTTCGGCCGCCGATGGGCCCGAACACCGAGTCCCCGGTGCCGGACAGGGGCACGAGGTTCATCGGCGGAGATCCCACGAAACCGGCGACGAAAAGGGTGGCAGGTGCTGCGTAGAGCTCGTCGGGGGTGCCCACCTGTTCGATTCGGCCGTGGTTGATGACTGCGATGCGGTCGGACATCGCCATGGCGTCGAGTTGGTCGTGGGTGACGTTGATGCCGGTCGCACCGACCTCACGCAGCAGGGATGCGATTTCGACCCGGAGCGTCACGTGCAGTTGCGCGTCGAGGCCGGAGAGGGGCTCGTCGAGGAGGACGATGCCGCTCCGGCGGGCGAGCGCTCGTGCCAGCGCGATGCGCTGGCGTTGCCCGCCGGACATCGCTTTCGGCTTGCGGACGAGGAGGTCCTCGACGCGCATGCGGGTGGCGATGTCGCGGGCCCGAGCCTCGGCTTCTGGTTTGGGGAGACCAAGGCCGTGTCGCAGTCCGAGGGTGATGTTCTCGAGTGCGGTCAGGTGCGGATAGAGCGCGAAGTGCTGGAAGACAATGGCCGCGTCGCGTTGGTGCGGGGCGATGCCTTCCTGCGGCACGCCGTCGAAGTGGACACTACCGGCGGTTTGGGTTTCCAGGCCGGCAACGATTCGGAGCAGGGTGCTCTTGCCGGAGCCGGACGGTCCGAGGATGGCCACCTGTTCGCCGTCGCCGATGGTGAGGTCTATGCCGTCGAGCGCGGTGACGTCGCCGAAGGACTTGCTGATGCCGTGGAGTTCGACTCGGGTCATGTCTCAGCCCTGCCCGACGATCGAGTTGATGGTGGTGGCGGCCTGCTTCACAGTGGGGTCAAGTTCGGAACCGGACTGCAATTTCTGTGACATCTGACGGAGTACGTCGTTGATCTGGGAGGTCATGGCGCCGTCGAAGCCGCCCCACGGGGAGAGTTCCTTGTCGTAGGCCCAGGCGTACCGCTGGGGCTGACCGATTCCGCTGGTGGCCAGCAGTTGTTCGGCGGCCGCCTTGTCGACCGGGATGTAGGAGTAGTCGGTGCCGCTGGCGGCGAGCACTGCCTCCGTACCGAGGAGGTCGGCGACGAGCGCATTGGCGTAGGCCGCGCGGCAACCGTCGTCGCTGAGAACGACCCATCCATTGCCACCGGCAGGCAGGAGCCCGTCACCGCCGTTGGCGGTCGGGAGATCCACTGCTGTCCACTCGAATCCGTCACCGACGGAATCCGCCACGGAGGCAATGAGTGAGGTCGCGGTGAAGGCTAGAGCGGTCTGTTGGCTCGTGAATGCGGAGATCGCATCCGTCTCGTTGACGCCGGCTTCGAGGCCGCGCTCCTTCAGCTTCGTCCAGAGGGAGAGCGCGTCGATGCCGGTCGCGTCGCCGAAACCGGCGGTTCCGTCCGCGCTGACGAATGTCCCGCCGGCGCCTTGAACGAAGCCTTGGCCGAGCCAGTCCGGCAGGCGCTGGGTGGGCAGTGACACCGACGGGTTCCCGGTCTTCGCGGTGACTGCTGCGGCTGCGGTGACGACGTCGTCGAATGTGCGGATGTCGGTGGCCTTGCCCCCGTTCGCCGAGTCGAGCATCTTCTGGTTGACGAGTAGTACCGGGGCGGATACCTGGGCGGGGGCGAGATAGACCTTGCCGTCGACCGTACCGGCGGTGAGGAACTGCGACTGGTACGTGTCCGCGAGGCCGGCGGTGTCGATGGTGGCGGGCGAGTACTTCTCGACCCAGAAGCGGAGCTGGCCGAGGCCACTCATGATGAGGTCGGGGCGTTTGCCGACTGCGATGTCCGCGACGACGGTGTTCGTGAGTTCGTCGTAGCTCGTCGTCTTCAAGGGTTCCGCGTTGACAGTCAGGCCCGGATACTGCGCCTGCAGGTTTGCGACGGCGACCTTCATGGCGTTTTCTGCCTGCGATCCGAAGGTTACGTCGAGGGTGTGTTCTGACGGTGTGCAGGAGTTGATGTCCGTCGCTTCGGCGACGGCGGTGTTGGTGGACGAGGCGCTGCCGCATCCGGTGAGGACGACGATGCCGGCGGCGAGGGCTCCGGCGAGCAGGGCTGTGCGCATGGCGGTTTCTCCTTGGGTGAGTGTTGCGCTGGCGGCGGATAGCGGTCGGGCGGTCCGAGCTATCCGGGAATTTCGGCGCCGCTCATGCCTTGTACGAAACGGCGCTGGGCGGCGAGGAAGAGCAAGACCACGGGTGCGGTCACGATGACGGCGCCGGCGGCAAGGGCTGCGTAGTCGAAGCCGATATCGGCTTGCTGGAACGCGGCGAGAGCGAGGGGCGGGGTCGCGAGATCGGGACTGCGTGCGATGAGCAGAGGCCACAGGTATTCGTTCCAGTGAGCGAAGACCGAGAGAACCGAGAAGGCTGCGATGCCGGGGCCGGCGAGCGGCACCACTATCTTGCGCAGGATCTGAAAGTGGCCCAGACCGTCGGTGCGGGCGGCTTCGAGGAGCGGATCGGGGATCGAGAGCATCTGTTGGCGTAGGAGAAAAATTCCGAAAGCGCTTGTGGTGAAGGGAAGTACGAGTCCGGCGTAGCTGTCGGCGAGACCTGCGGCGTTGATGCCGATGAAGGTGGGGATCATGGTGGCCTGTGAGGGCATGAGCAGACAGGCGAGCACTATCAGGAACACCACCGACGATGCCCGCGTGCGTACTTTGGCCAGGACGTAGGCCGCGGGTATACAGGTCGCGAGTTGTAGGGCGAGGATCGAGAGGGTCACGATCAGCCCGGTGATGACGGCCCGTCCCATTCCCGCGTCCTCCCAGGCTCGGGCATAGGACGAGAGGTCGAATTCGGTGGGGATGAACGGGATGCCGTTCTTGTTGGCCTGTTCCACCGGGGCGAGTGAGGTGCGGATCATCCAGTAGAGCGGAAACAGGCTGATGACGATGGCGACGGTGAGTAGAACCCATCGGGTGCCGCGGACGAGGATGCTCATCGGTTCTCTCCGGTCAGGAGGCGGCGTTGGAGTACGCCGACGGTGATCAGGGCGACGAGGAGCAGGAACGACAGGGCGGATGCCGCGCCGAGGTCGTAGTAGCTGAACCCGAGCTTGTAGGACTGCGTGAGTACGGTTTCGGTGGAGTTGAGTGGGCCGCCCTGGGTCATCACGTTGACCGCGTCGAAGACCTGTACCGAGTGGAGGATCGCGAGGACGGTTGCGAAGACGACGGTCGGCTTCATCATCGGCAACGTGATGCGCCACAGTTTGGGGAGACCGCGGATTCCTTCGGCCCGGGAGGCTTCGTCGATGGTGGTCGGGATCGTTGCGAGGCCGGCGATGAAGATCATCATGCTGAAGGAGGCGCCGCGCCAGATCCCGACGAGGGCGACCGTCAGCAGGGAGGTGTCGGGGTCGCCGAGCCAGTTGACCGGGGCCATGCCGAGGAAGCCGAGTGCCTGGTTGACGAAGCCGCCCTGGTAGGCGAAGAGCCACCGGAACACGACCGCCATAGCCACCAGATTCGCCGTCATCGGCAGGAACAGAGCGGTGCGCACCCAGGATCGGCCACGGCCGACGGACTCGGCGAGCAATGCGAGAGCGAGGCCGATCACAAGGCCGGGGACGACGGTCAGCACGGTGTAGAGGAGGGTGTTGACTATCGACTGTTGTACCGTCGGGTCGGTGATGATCCGCTGGAAGTTGGCGAATCCGACGAACTTCCATTCTCCTCCGGCGAGCGGCACGGCGAAGAAGCTCGCCACGAGTGACAATATCGCGGGCACGATCACGAACATGGTCATGGCGATTCCGGCGGGCAGTACAAGCAATGCCGGGGCGAACCGGTCACCACGCGGACTGCGACGCCGCCCCGTCGCGTGTGGAACGACGCGGTCGGGTACGTCGATGGTGGCGGTCATCCAGCGCCACCGATCGCCGCGGGGTCGAGTGCGAGGACGGTGCCGTCGGTGCCGACTGCGAGGACACGGTCCCCTGCGTCGGTGAGCGCGGCAGCGAATGGTGAGGCGTACTGGGTTCGGCCCAGTTCGGTCCCGTCGAGGTCGATGCGACGGATCGTGCCGTCGAGCCCGGGCAGGAGAAGGTGGCGGTCGCGCAGCAGCGGCGCCGCGATGACAGGGTGAGGACGCTTGGTGTACGAACTCATCGGGAACGGAGCATCGCCGTCGATCGCGGCTTCCCAGATCGTCTCGCCGGTGTCGGGGTCGAGCATCCGCAGTCCCAGCCCAGGCACGGTGACGACGTAGCCGTGCCCGGTGATCACCGGGGTGGTCGGGGCGTAATTGCCCGGGTGCGAAGCGGTCCAGAGTATGGCACCGGTACCTCGGTCGAGGGCCGTGGTGTGACCGTGTGCAGGCATGACCACGACATCGCGCGCCGTATCGTGCGCTCCGGTGCCGATGATCAGCATCCGCTTCAACGATGTGAACGGGTCGTTGGAATCGAGAGTTGAACGATTCCAACGGGATTCGCCGGTACGTGCGTCGAGGCCGATTGGGTCCGTCGGGGTTGGCCAGAAGCCCATGACGAGGAGGTCGTCGACGACCAGTGGTGCCGCATGATTGACGAGGTTGTGGTGGGGCGAGAGGTCGGTGCGGTGCCAGATGTACTGCCCTGTACGGACATCGACGGCGCGGAGATCGGACGGATCCCCGAGGTAGACGGTCCCGTCGGCGAGTGTTGGTGCCCCCCAGGCGAAGCGGCGCAGTGGGTCGCTCGAGGCGGCGCGCCACCGTTCCTCCCCGGTTGTCGTGTCGAGGGCCACGAGGTCCCCGGAGACCTCCGCGGCGATCACGAGACCGTCACCGACAACCGGTGTCGTCTTCACCGCGGATCGTGTTCGGGCCCGCCACCGCACCGCACCGGTTTCCAAGTCGAGGCATTCGACAGTGCCGGCGGGTCGGTCTTCGATCTGGGTACCGACGTAGACCGCGCCGTCGTGTACCGCGGCGCCGTGCCGATGCCCGGCACCACTCGCGTGTGCGGACCACTGGATCGACCGGTCGGTGGAGGTCACGGTCGTCGCCGAGAACGTCGATGTGCGCACGTCCGTCAGGGCCTCGGGAGTCTCACCGGGCAAGAACGTTTCGGTGCGCAGGGTAACGGTCGTGCCGTCCCAGATAACGTGCCGGAATCCCGGCGGACTGTAGTCGAGATTCGCGAAGAACGTGGTCGGGCTGTTGACGTGCAGGGTGCCGTCGACGTCGATGACACGGCTGGTGTGCCAGTGCCCGGACAGCGCCGCGATCGGCCCCCACGGTAGTTCGTCGAGAATGGAGGCGTTCGGCTGATCGTGGAACAGCAGCAGGTACGGGGCGCCGAACTCGAGTTGAGCGAGGTCCGCCTTGACCCAGGCGTTCTGGATCTCATGGTCGATGCCGGCTTCGTGGCTGTGCCAGTCCAAGCCGACGATGTGCAGGCCTGCGACGTCGAGGCTGAACCACCGCGGTCCGAGGTAGCGTTCGTACAGGGTCGGGTCCGAGGAGTTGGTGAGATAGTTGTTCCGGCTGATCGTGAAGCCGCGTTGACCGTTCATGTGGTCGTGATTGCCCGGGATCAACTCGACGGGCACCGGACTGGACCGCAGCGCCTCGATATATGCCTCGTATTCCTCCGCCAACCCGTTGTCGACGAGGTCTCCGGTGACGAGGATGCGTCGCGCAGCGGGCGCGAGCGTGGGCAGGCGGTCGAGGAATCCCACGACCTGTTCGGGCAGGCTCCCCTCCGTGTACAGGCGGTGCGCGTAATAACCGGCGTCGATGACACCTCTGGTCGTCATATGGGTGTCGGTGAGGTGGAGGAACTCGTACGGCAGGGGTTGGTTTTCGGGAACGAGAACGAAACGGAGTTCGGTGTCGTCGGTGTCTTCGGCGTCGGGAACACGGTGCCACCAGGGATCGGCGGTGTATCCGGTGGGCCGGGTGAGGACGACGAACCCTCCCCACTGTGCTTGGCGGTCGAGGGTGAAACGGCCGTCGTCATCAGTTCTGGTGACGGTGCCACCGGTGGCGACGGCCACTCCCACGGCGGGGGTGCCGTTGTCGTACAACACGATTCCGTGCATTGCGAACTCCTTTGTGGCGTTGACACGCCGAGACAGTGGGGTGTGGTTCGAAAAGGCTGGTCAGATGCGGTGCTCGATGAGCACGTCTTCAGCGAGAGCGAGGGCGGTCGCGCTGGTTTCGGCGCGACGGGAAAGATTTACGTACAGAGCGTCGAGTACTGCGAGATGCACGATGCGACTGGACATCGCTTCGACGCGATAGCTGGTCTCGACGCTGCCTGCGACGATGCTCACGGCTACCTCTTCGGTCAAGGGTGAGGAGGAGAAGCTCGTGAGTGCGATGGTGACGGCCCCGGATGCCTTGGCGGCTCGGGTCGTCGCGAGGGTTTCGACGGTGGAGCCGGTGTGGCTGATCGCGAAGTACACGTCGTCGGGCCCGAGCATGCGTGCAGTGACGTGCTGGCTGTGTACGTCGGGGGTGAAGGAAGCGTCGAGGCCGAGAGAGACGAACCGGTACGCGATGTCGATTGCGAGCGGCGCGGAGGTACCAACAGCCCCGAATACGATGCGACGGGCGCTGATCAGGTAATCGACGGCAGTCTCGATGGCATGCACGTCGAGGGCTTTCGACGCATTGTCGACAGCTCGGGCAGTACTGTCCATGACCTTGTGGGCGATGTCGCCAGCAGTGTCGCCGGGCGTGATGTCTCCGAGCACGCGGCGATCCTCGGGGATCGATTCGCTCGCAAGGGTGATCTTGAGTTCCTGGTAGCCCCGAAGACCCAGCGTCGTGCACAGACGCACGACTGTGGCGGGAGAGCTGCCTGCTTCGGCCGCGAGCTCGGTCACCGAGCGGTGGATCACTGCGGCAGGCTCACTCAGAATCGCCTCAGCCACACGACGTTCTGCCGGCGTGAATGAGGTCGATGCTGCCCGGAGGCGCTCGACGATGCCTGTTCCGCCAGTCGATTTGGTCGACGCCTTGCCTACAGGGATTGTGTTCGTCACAAGCGGAAGTAAACCTGTGAGAGTTGAACGAATTTCATTTCCGAGATGAACTGGGTGTGAAATTTCATCCCAGCCTTGATCTTGGAACTTGTTTTCACAGGGCGGTGCTTCCGCTCGTGACATCGACCAGCGTGCAACTCAATCCCACGCATTTTCGACATGTGCTATCCCAAGATCGCCCGCTCGGCGACCTGATTCCACGCCTGAAATCGGATAGCTAGTTCGGTCCGGTGATCGGCGGTCGTCATCCGGTGTCGGGGAGGACGGAAGTGTGGCCAGATCCTGCTCGACTTCCTGACGTCCGGCAAGAACGGTTGACGCGGCGATCGCGGATCGCCGATCGTCGGTCTCTTGCAAGGGAACCGAGGCTGTGGTTTGCGAGTATTGCGACCGGGTGAGCCAACCCCTGCTGGGTTTCCGTCCTGGATGTCCGCAATGAACTTACAACACAACGGTTTTCGACTCTACCGTCGTAAATGAGCAGCCCGCAGGCCTCTTACGTCACCGGCGCAGTGCTGAGGATCGACGGTGGATACGGCGCATAGCTCAACCGCGTAGCTGATGATGGTCGTGCTTGATCGGTGTCGCGCACTGCTGTTCCGGCCGATGCCCGCTGGGCCCACTTGGTTTCGTTCCTGTTCTCGCAGGACGGGCACCAGCTTTCGATCGCGACCACTGCGAGCAACGTCACTCGGTTGAGTGCGGCATGAACCTGCTCAAGCAGAAGCGTTCCGTGGCAACAAGATACGACAAGCTCACCGTAATCAACGTACGGCTCCAGGCTCCGGGCTTGTCGGACACGGTCTAGATCGCTTCCTGCCTATTTCGGTTCTGCGCGGCGCGCGACACGGCTACGTCGATGCGCATGTCACCGTTGTTGAGTTCAAGGATCTCTCTGTTGATGGAGGGTTCGTGCAGTATGTGGGCGAGTGTCGAGGCGACGTCGCCTCGACTGATGTGTTCATGCACTTCAGCGGGCCCGAGTGCGATAAGACCGGTGTCGGCGTCGTCTGTCAGGAGAGACGGGCGCAGGACGACCCAGTCGAGGTTGCTGTGGGTGAGTGTGACCTCCGCTTCTTTTTTCGCGGCGAAGTAGTACTCCTCGTTGGCGGGAAGTTGGCGTTCTCTCCAGGACTCCGGGAAGACGGACACGAGCGCTACCCGACGAACGCCGGCCAGATGTGCCGCTTCGATTGTCTTGGAGACACCGTCTCGATCGACAGCTTCGGTGACTCCGCGTTCTCCGCCGTTCGACCCGGCGGCGAACACAATCACATCTGCGCCGGTGACTGCAGTCGCGAGGTCCCGCGGCGTCATCGTTGCTAGATCGCAGACGTGTGTCTCGATGCCGGCGGCGGCGAACTCGGCCTGGACGCGGGTCGACCGTGTGAGGCCACTGAGGGTGTCGCCTCGATCCGTCAGGTGATCGGTGAGCAGGCGGCCGATTCGTCCGGTGATTCCGATAATAAAAATGTTCATCGAGTGTCTTCCGATCTCCAGGTGAATGCTGAGATTTGATGTTCTGCGGCCAGTTCTGTTGCGCGCCAGAACGATAGTGCTCGACTGGCGGCTTCTTTGTTCGAGAAGGACCTAGAAGGTGCTGCGCCACTCCTCGATAGTGCGGACGACATCGTCGAGGTTGGATTCGAGGAGGAAATGGCCGCCGTCGATCAGCTCGACGTGCGCACCAGGGACGTCTCTCCTGAAGGCTTCGGCACCGGCCGGGGCGAAGATCTCGTCGTTCTTGCCCCACACCGCGAGTAGGGGGATCTGGTTGGTGCGCAGCCAGTCGTGGACCGCGGGGTAGAGCTGTCGGTTGCTTGCGTAGTCGGCGAACAGATCGAGCTGAGCGCGATCTACTCCCGGACGGCTCAGGAGGGCGAGGTCGTGTTCCCAGGCATCGGGGTCGACGGTGGCCTCGTCGGCGACTCCGTGCTTGTACTGCCATTCGACAGCTTCGCGTTCGAGGGCGGGCCGTAGAGCCCGTTCGTTTTCGTCGGACCGGTCGGCTCCGTAGGCCCAGATCGGCTCCCAGAATTCGGGTACGAAGCCTTCGTCGTACGCGTTGCCGTTCTGTGAGATTACGGCTTCGACGGACTCGGGATCGGCGAGCGCGAGGCGCCAGGCAATCGGGGCGCCGTAGTCCTGTACGTACACCGTGTATTTCGCGATGCCGAGGTCCGCGAGGAAGGTGCGTGTCACCTTCGTGAGGGAATCGAAGGTGTACTCGAAGTCGTCGGCCGAGGGCGCCGACGAGCGTCCGAAGCCGATGTGGGCGGGAGCGATGACCCGGTACCGGTCCGCGAGGGCCGGGATGAGGTGCCGAAACATGTGTGAGCTGGTCGGAAACCCGTGCAGCAGAAGAAGAACGGGCGCGTTCTCGGACCCGGACTCGCGGTAGAAGACCTCATGATCGCCGACGAGTACGGTGCGGTGGTGCACAACAGACATAACTAACCCTTTAACTCGATTTAAATGGTTAGTATGACGGTAGCATGGACACTGGCCCCGCATCGATCGGGTGGCTCGACGAAAGGGTGCACGTGGTTCAGGACGAGGACTTGCTGTTGGCGCTGCTGAACAGCGCGCCGATAGTCGACGGCAAGCAGACCGATGACCTCGAAGGTGAGGCCGGCAAAGAACTTGCCCAGAGGTTCGGCGGAACGGGTTCGAAGGCTGAGATCGCGTACCTTCGGCGGATGCGCAGTGCTTTGCATGAGGTGGTTCGCGAGCAGGCCGACCCCCGCGCCGCCCTCGATTCACTGATCGGCGGAGCGGTCCTGGTGCCCGAGGTCACGCCAGGGGGTATTCGATGGGAGTTGCAAGCGCCGGCAGTCGAGAGACTCGCGGTTCGTGCGGCGATGGCGTGGTCCGACGTCGTGAAAGAAATGCCCGGTCGGCTTCGCCCGTGCGTCAATACCGAATGCAACCTTTTCCTCATTGACCACAGCCGCCCCGGCACCGCGAAGTGGTGCTCCATGGCAGCCTGCGGAAACCGACTGAAGGCGCGCACCCACGCGCACCGCAGCCGGGAAGGGTAGCGCCCCACCGAGCGGCACAATCGGACTCATCAGCACCGAGCAGTCGCTGGTCAGGCGTCGCGCTCGTCGTATATCGCTCGGTGAACAAGGACTTGGCGCATGTGGTCTTGTGCCCAACTTCTGAGGCCGCGTGTCATCTCATGGAGAGAGAGTCCGAGATCGGTCAGTTCGTAAGAGACGGTGACGGGAACCGTCGGAGTTACGGTGCGGGTGATCATGCCGTCGCGCTCGAGCGCCCGCAACGTCTGAGTCAGCATCTTCTGACTCACCCCTGCAAGCAGACGCGCAATCTCGGAGTAGCGCAGCGCCTTCGCGGGGCCTGCCGTGGCATCGGTACCGTCGCCGCCGAGCGCACACAGAACCAGCACCACCCACTTGTCAGAGATTCGATCGAGCAACTGGCGACTGGGGCACACTGCAAGGAACGCGTTGTACTCCACCTTGTTCTGCGCTCGCTTTTGAGCTGCATTTGTCGTCCCCAACCGAATCGCACCGTCCTTTGTGTTAGTTACGCACTTCTAGGTGCCTACTTCCCGAAGGGAAGCGACTCCTCGATGATGGTCTCAGGTAGCGATTGGCGCCACCTTTGAGCGAGGAGCAAAGCGAACACGATGGAAGCATTCAGCACTTCACTTCCCGGAGGTACTTGGACTCTCGGTGACTCTCCCGTCACCAGGTTCGGCTACGGAGCGATGCAACTTGCAGGTCCATGGGCCATGGGGCCACCCGCCGACCGCGACGCCGCCCTGGCCGTACTCCGTGCGGTTGTCGACGCCGGGATCGCCCATATCGACACCAGCGACGCGTACGGACCGCGAGTCACCAACGACCTGATCCGCGAAGCCCTTCACCCCTACCCCGACTCGCTGTTCATCGCCACCAAGGTCGGGGCGAACCGCGACGCGCAGGGTGGCTGGCCCACCGCCCGACGCCCCGAAGACATCCGCAAGCAGGTCCACGAAAACCTCCGATCTCTCGGAGTCGGCGTTCTCGATCTCGTCAACATGCGCATGGGCGATGCCAATGGCCCACAACCTGGGCCCCTCGCCGAAGCGTTCGGAACCCTCGTCGAACTTCAGGAGGAAGGGCTGATCCGACACCTCGGGGTCAGCAATGTCACCGCCGAACAGGTCAATGAAGCCCAGGGCATCGCCCCGATTGTGTGCGTACAGAACATGTACAACCTCGCACACCGCTACGACGACAACCTGATCGACCATCTCGCTGCGCAAGGCATCGCCTACGTTCCGTTCTTCCCGCTGGGCGGCTTCACGCCGTTGCAGTCCGAGGCGCTCGCCGGGGTCGCCGAGAGGCTCGGGTCAACACCGATGTCGGTGGCACTCGCGTGGCTGCTGCAGCGCTCCCCGAACATCCTGCTCATCCCCGGCACCTCATCGACAGCGCACCTACACGAGAACATCAACGGCGCCGCACTATCGCTCCCGGAAGAGGCTGTGGCTGAACTCGACAGGATCGGCCGCTGATGACCGGTTGCGGAGCGCTAGAGTCCACTTTTGGATAATCGAGTACATAATTGTGTAGAGTGCTGGACGTGGGCAGGCCGAGAAAGTTCGACGAGGTGGCGGTTCTCGATGCTTCCGTCAAACAGTTCCGCGTGCACGGGTTCGCAGACACCTCCACGGAGCAGCTCTGCGACGCCGCGGGTGTGCGCCGGAGCAGCCTGTACAACACCTTCACTTCGAAGGACGAGCTATTCGTCCGCTCCTTGGAGCGAAGCGTTTCAATCGCCCGCGAGCAACAGGAAGCGATCCTGACAGACGCCGAACTGTCAGGAGTTGAACGCCTGACGGCTCTTTTTGCCCTTATCTTGGACGAGGAAGACGAAGCCAGGAAGAAAGGGCACGCCGCGGGTTGCATGATCGTGGCGTCGCGCATGGCGCCCGACATCGGGGTTCGTGAGCCCCGAGTGAAGAACATCCTCGACCGCTTTCTCGATGAACAACTCTCTCTCGTCACTGGCGCAGTGAGGGCCGGGCGGCTCGATGGCACCCTGCGGGCGGACGTCGTACCGGATGAGGCTGCCCTCATGGTGGTTTCGGCGATCTCCGGGATGCGCGTTCTCGCGCAGGCGGGCACGATGCCCGCCGAACTGCGCAAAGTCGCGGATCTCAGCCTCAACTCACTGGTGGCATAAGCGTTGGTAGGCAAAGTGATTGACTTTTCGGCAAGTTTTGTACTTTCAAATACATAATGGGCTTTTCTATCAGCGAAGGAAATTCGATGAAAAAACACCTGTACCTACTGATGCTGACCATGATCATCGTGGTCTCGAGTGAGCTGCAAGTGCCCGCGATGATGTCAGAAATGGCCCAGGACCTCGGGGTGGACACAGGAAAGATCGGACTGCTTGTCTCGATCTTCGCGTTAGGCATGGCACTCGGCGGACCAGTGATCGCCTACACCCTGCGGCACCGTCCGCCCAAGCAAGCACTGCTCACTGTGGTTGCCGCCTACGCGATCCCTGAGATGCTCGTGCCCGTCGTGCACGAATATTGGTGGGTGGTACTGATGCGCATCCTGACTGGCTGTCTCGCGGGAGCGGCTGTGGGACTGTCGATCGTCTACGCCACCAGGCTTGCGCCGAGCGCGGACAAAATCGGCGAGTCCGTCTCGATTGTGTTGAGCGGCATCATGGTTGGCACCGTCGTAGGGCTTCCCGTTTCTCACTTCATCGCCGGCCGTTGGAATTGGCAGGCCACGTTCTACATACTCGGCGCCGCGGCTCTGGCCGTGTTCCTGGTAAGTTTCCTCGCTCTCGCCCCAAGGAGCGCAGCCAGTGCGGACGATAGTGCACAAGACATGCGCAACCTTCGTCTGCCCAGTCTGTGGTCGCGCTACCTCGTGAGCTTCCTGACCATCGGAGCCGCATATGCGGCGTTCTCCTACTTCACTCCGCTCCTGGAAGAAAGCGCCGGGTTCAGTGCTGATGCGACGACGCTGATACTTCTCACGTACGGACTCTGCTCGCTCGTCGGCAACCTGATCGTCGGGAAGCTGGCAGACAAGCATGCCGTCGGTGTTCTGCGATTCGGCCACGCCTTGCTCTTCATCTCACTAGGCATACTTGCACTCGCAGGACAGGTTCAACCCCTGGTCTTCGCGATGGTGCTTATTGTCGGACTTGCAGGGGTCACCATGAACCCGCCGCTGGTAACCCGCGTCGTGGAAGTCGGGGGTACGGGAAACCTTGTCAGCACTTTCCATACGTCGGTCATCACCCTGGGTATCACCGTCGGGACAGCGGTGAGCGCTTTCGCGATCAGCATCTTCGGAAACGACCCCGCCGTGGCCATGTGGACCGGCAGTGCGTTTGCGCTACTAGCAGCTATCACGCTGGCGCTGCAAAGAAACCGCAAGCAGACCCGGAACAACGACCTTGGTCGACCGCCCGAGAGCAAGGTCAGTGTCAGCTGAATCGACAGAGCCGAAAAGCGCTGATGCGCATGGGTTCAGGCGATGGTGCACTCCACCAGGCGCGTCAGGCCGACGCGTTCGTTCCGCACGAGGCACGCCGAGTCGTGCGGTGCGGAATTCGGTGAGGTCGATTGCTGCGAGCACGATCACTGTCAGTACGTGGGAGCGGTCCGAGGCGGTCCGGAGATCTCGCCTTGTTGTGCTTCAGGAACGAGGTTTGGACGACGTTCGATTGAAGGGGCAGTACCGCACCAAACCCAGCCCGGCGAGTAGTAATCCGGGGAAGGCGGAGATGGACCATGCGCCGGTTCATGTTCGAAGGAGAAAGACACCGATGCCGGTGAGAGCGCGATTACGAAGCCGACCATGATCGATGTGCGTTGGGAGTGTCGGGGGTCAGCTGTTCGCAAGCAGTGACGCGCCCAGGATGCCCGCGGAAGTGGCGGTCTCAGAAAGCGCCCTTGATGAAGCCGCCATCGACGCGGATCGTGGCGCCGCTGACGTACTCCGCGTAGTCGCTGCACAGGTAGGCGACCGCGCCTGCGATCTCGTCGGGTTTACCGAATCGGCCGAGGTCGTTGGGGATGAGTGAGTTCACAGCATTTGGTTCAATCTCTTCCCACGTTTCACCCCATCCGCGGCTGGGCCCGATGCTGGACACCAGTTCCTTGGTGGCATCCACCAGGATCGCCCCTGGGGAGACGACGTTGGACGTGACGCGGGTGCCACTCAGTTCCCGGGCCAGGGAGACCGCCAGGTTGTGACGTGCGGCGAGCGTTGCGTTGTACTGCGGATGGGTGTTCATCGGCTGCAGAGCCAGGCCGCCGCCGATCGTGATGACGCGTCCCCAGTTCCGTTCGCGCATCTGAGGGACGAGTCGCTGGATCATCCGTACACCGGAGACGACATTGGTGTTGTAGGTTAGTGCCCACTCGTCCGGAGTTGCGTCGGTCCAGGACAGGTGGCGGTAGAAGCCTGCATTGTTGATCAGAATATCGACCGGGCCATCAGCAAGGGCGACCTCGGCGACACTGTCGGCGCCGGGATCGGTTGCGAGGTCGCCTAGTGCGACTACAGCCGTCCCGCCAGTGTCACGGATTGAATCCGCCACTTTGTTGGTGCGTGACTCGTTGCGACCGTGCACGATCACGGTAGCCCCTTCTGCCGCCAGTAGTTTGGCGATTGCCTCGCCTAGTCCCAAGCTTGCTCCGGTTACCAGAGCTCGTTTTCCGTTGAGGTTCAGTTCCATGATTCCTCCTGATGGGGAAGTGGTTGGATGGAACGCCGATTGAGTATGCGGCGTCAGGTGTGGGGTAGTACGGCTCGGTCGCTGACGACGGGATGAAGGCCATCGGTGTCGGCTTAGCGGTCGCGGAAGACCTGAGTCGAGTCCTTGGTCCTGTCAATAAAAGGTTGGTTACAACCCGGTCCGTATCGAGCGGAGGCGCGAAGCGGCGTCGAACTGCGATATACGTGGGGTTTGAGTACGGACTGGGATTTGTGTAGTCGCCATGGGAGATGGATCATTTGTTAATCTGCGGAGTCGTGCTCGAAGCCCCGGGCGATGGCAATCATGGGTGTCGGCACGTCGTGCATCTAGGATCAGAATGGGCAGAGTTGGGCTTCGCCTGACCGGCTTCGCTCAGAATGCGGAGCGGATCGTGCCACCGTCGACCCGAATGGTGGCGCCGCTGATGTATTCCGCGTAGTCGCTGCAAAGGTACGCCACTGCGGCGGCGATCTCTTCCGGCCGACCGAAGCGGCCGAGGTCGTTCGGGACCCATTCGTCGGCGGCGGCACGTTCGATTTCTGGCCACGTTCCAGTCCAACTATGGGCGGGCGCGATGCTGGTGACCAATTCTTGGACGGAGTCCACCAAAATGGCACCCGGGGCGACGGTGTTCGAAGTGACGTGGGTACCGGTGAGATCGCGGGCGAGAGATGTGGCGAGATTATGCCGCGCGGCCAATGTGGCGTTGTAATGAGGTTGCACGGCCATCGGTTGGAGACCGAGGCCGCCTCCGATCTGGATGACGCGTCCCCAGTCGCGGGTGCGCATGTCCGGAACAAGTCGCTGGATCATGCGTACTCCGGAGATGACATTGACATTGTAGGTCTCTGCCCAGATGTCGGAAGTTGCGTCTGTCCAGGAAACCTGGTCGTAGGCACCCGCGTTGTTGACCAGAATGTCGATAGGGCCCTCGGCGGTTGCAGCAGCTGCTACTGCGTCCGCTCCTGCATCGGTTGCCAGATCTCCGACGGCGATACTGGCCTGACCGCCCTCAGTTCGGATAGCCTCGGCAACTGCTTGCACGCGAGATTCGTTCCGGCCGTGAATCACCACGCTGGCACCTTCTACCGCCAGTAGTTTGGCGGTTACTTCACCCAGCCCTGCACTAGATCCGGTTACCAAGGCTCGCTTACCGGTGAGATTCATTTCCATGTTCGGCGCTCTCTCTTCGCAGCATCTGAAGTTCTATATCTACAACCGTATACTTTGTTTCGGAGAAAGTCTACGACCGTAAACATGTCCGCTATGCTGTCCTGTATGGCCCCAGATGCGAACGACGTTGATGGCAGTGCGCCCCCCAAGCGGGCGCGCAACGCCGCTGCTACGCGAGAAGCGATTCTTCGGTCGGCGGTGATCGCCTTCATCCGACATGGATATGACGGAGTGGGTGTCCGTGAGATCGCGCAGTCGGCCGGAGTGACCGCCATGTTGGTAAACCGCTACTTCGGTTCGAAAGAGCAACTCTTCACCGAGGCAGTGGATGTCGCGTTCACGCCTCGAACAGTGTTGTCCGACAATCCGAATACCCTTGCCTGGGATGCTGCAGTTCGGCTGGTGGAACGCACTGCACCGGAATCAGAACATCTCGACCCATTCCTGCTGATGCTTCGGTCGGTGTCCAATCCGAGAGCGACAGAAATTGTCCGCGCCAGCGTCGAGAAACATGCTGGACGGTATCTAAGTGAATTACTCGAAGGCCCCGATGCCGACGAACGTGCGATGCTGGCTCATTCGGTCATCGCCGGTTTCTGGCTCATGCGCAAGATGCTTGGGTTTACCGCCTTGGCGCAGGCCGATCCGGACGATCTCACGCGACGACTTGCGGCGATGTTGAGTGTCGTTACCGATTCTGAGGAGTGATCCTCTCGTGATCGCTTTGCTTGCACCGAGGATTCAGGTTCGCTCAGGGGTGATGTGCCCGCTGCGACGGAGGCTATTCGCCCGATTCTTCGCAGACCGTATGGCGGGCAGCACCTTTCGTCCAGTGGTCTCGATACAGGCGGTTGCTTTGACTGGGGATCGTGTGACAAATCTGTCGGTAATTCTGTTGAGATCATTGTTCGTCGAGGGCCGTGGCGCGCTCAAACGTGAACTGGTGACGTGACCGCGCACCGGCCGCGCGCTGCGGGAGCCTCGGGCGCGGTCACAGAACAAGCCGCGAGGGCATGTCACCGCGGATGTCGTCCTCTCTCAACGCTCGGCTGAAGCTGCGGATCGCGCCGTCCCTGGCCACTGGGAATCTCAATGCTGGTGTCAATCAACACGAGGCAGGGTCGCTGGCGCAGGTTCCTGGTAGATGGTGTGAGCGCGGAGCATGGCCCAGATGACGTTGATGCGGCGGCGAGCCAGCGCAATGGGAGCCTGTTTGTGCGATTTCCTCTCTCGGCGTTTCCGATCGTAGAACGCCCTGGACGCCGGACTGTTTTTCAGACTCGACAGCGCAGCGAGATAACAGGTTCGGAGCAGTTGCCACTGATCCGCCTGGAATCTCATGGGACCGGTGCCAGGCCAGCGACGGCAGCGTGCTGATCGACGGTGTCGAAGCCGTCCAGGTTGCCGCCGATGTTCGCGAGAAACGTCGCAGCGAGCACCGCCCCGAACCCGGGCAGGCTCAACAACACGTCGGCGCTCTCGTGTCGGGTGAATCGTTCGGTGATCTCAGGGTAGAGTTCGCTCAACTCGTGGTCGATCACGGTGACCTCGGCCGCCAGTTTCGTCGCCAACGCCGATCCCATCGCCTGGGTCGCCAGTATCGTGCGCTGCGAGTTCGCCGCATCGACGGCTTTCTGGGCGACGGCGGCACCGTTGCGGCAGCCTCGTTCCCAGGGCGATCTGAGCCATACCCGCTGCCCGAGGGTGATCGCGACATTGCGACACACACTCTTCGAAATCATCCACCACAACGCAGGAGGGTGATCTGATCATCGGGACGACCGGTCAGCGATCGGCACGCTCGTCGAGCGCAGCAGCCGATCCGCACTCCTCGTTCACCTTCCGCCGTTGGAGCTGGGTGAGAAATCAGCTGTGAAAAACGGTCTGTCGCTTGGCGGTTACGGCGCCATTGCGATGAACGCCGCTCTGACGGCCTCGATGACGCAGCTCGCCGGACAGCTCCGCAAGACCCTGACCTGGGATCGCAATACGCGGCCGACATCATGACACGGCCGACATCATGAAGCGGGCCTGCGAGCGGTACGGGTTGCGCTGTTCTATGGGAGAAACCGGGACATGCTGGGGTAATGCCGGTGCGGAGAGCCCTGGGCCGACATTCAAGCACCAATGCTATTACTGGTGCACTTTCCGTCTATGTATCGAAATTCGTTGCTGCAGTTGAAGACTGGATTAACTTGCTGTAGCAATCGCCTTAAGCTCTCTACGATCGGGATGCATCGCCACGTCGATTACGAAAAGTCACTGACCGCCACCTTGATAGCCGTGTGGCCAGTGCCCACTTTTCGGGGTGACTTCAACACGACTGCCCTGAAATCGCCGATCGCAACAACATGAGGGGGTGCTTGGTGATTGGACTGAATCGTTCCTGCTCGGCCCCGAATTGTGACGCCCCAAAGCTAGGTCGGTGATCCTTGTCAACCGATCCGCAGTCTCGGTGGTACCGATTAGTCTTTCGACACAAGGCGTCGGACATTCTCCACTACGCTCGCACGCTGCCGCTCGACATCCGGCAGGCGGATGCGGTTCATCTCCGGGGTCAGATTGTGCCAGCTCATCGCGATCGCTCGAATGGTGATCAGCAGTTCGAGCGGCGCCAATCGGGAAGGCAGTGCCCCGACACTTTGGGCTCGCTCGATGCTCTCGATCTTGTGACGGTGCGATTCGACGAGGGCATCGAGGTCCGCACTGTCTCCCCGTTCAAGCGCGTACCAGTTCGTCAGCCGTAAGGTGTTCGGGCTTTTCTGATAAGCATCGAAGGCTCTGCCTGCATATCCAGGCAAATCGGCTGGATCGAACCCAACTTCGTCGACGAAGTTCACCACCCGCAAAGAGAACACCACGTCGAACAAGCGATCCTTGCTTTCGAAGTAGCGGTAGATCATCGCTTTGTTCGCAGCCGCGTTCTCGGCGATTCGATCCACGCGCGCGCCGGCAATCCCGTAGTGCACGAACTCTTCTTCAGCCGCGTCAAGGATGCGTTTTTTGGTTGCTTCCGAGTCCCTTGCCATCCATTCAGGCTAGCAAGTAACTAGTTAGTTGACAACTGTGTTACGTCGAATCATACTTGCATCTACCTAGTAACCAACTAGTCAGTTACATAGATTAGGACCGGGATATGAGCACGTCAGAACTCGCAGCAGACCGCCAAGTCGCAACAGACCGCACCGGCTGGTATCGATTCGTCGTATTGGCTGTGATCATGGGTTGTCAGCTGATGATGGTGCTGGACACCTCGATCGTGACGACCGCACTGCCGCACCTGGAGCGCGACCTCGGATTCACTGCCACCTCACTGTCATGGGTACAGAACAGCTACGCGCTGGCGTTCGGCGGGCTACTGCTGCTGGGTGCGCGAGCAGGTGACCTACTGGGTCGGCGCCGCGTGTTCATGGCTGGAGTAGCTGTCTTCACACTGGCGTCACTGCTCGCCGGTCTGGCACCGAATCCCACCATCATGATCACTGCACGTGTACTTCAGGGTCTCGCAGCCGCATTCGCGATACCTACCACCCTGGCGTTGCTGGTTCAGACCTTTCCCAAGCCCGAGGAGCGGTCGCGGGCGATCAGCATATACAGCGCGGTCATCGGAGCAGGCGGCAGCGTCGGCATCATCATCGGCGGTATATTCACCGACTTGCTGTCTTGGCGTTGGGGCCTGCTGATCAACGTCCCGATCGGAATCATCGTTTTGCTATTGGCCCCGAAGTTCCTGCCCGAGACGACCCGAAGCCGCGGCAGCTTTGACGTCCCCGGCGCGCTCACTATCACCATCGGCATGTCTGCCCTCGTCTACGGCCTGGTCAATGCCAGCGAGGCCGGCTGGGAAAGCCCAATCACCATCGTTTCGCTCAGCGCCGCAGCACTGTTCATAATCGCGTTCATCGTCATCGAGCGGCGCGCCTCCCAGCCGATCACCCCGCTGCGACTGTTCAGAGACGTGACACGCACCGGGGCCTACATTGCGCGCATTCTCATCGTCGGCGCGATGTTCTCCACCTTCTATTTCCTCAGCCAGTATTTGCAGAACGTTCTCGGTTTCAGCGCGTTCCTCGCGGGCATTTCCTACATCCCCCTGACGTTGATGTTCTTCGCTACCGTCTATGTCATCCGCCCCCTCAGCAAGCTCATCGGCAAGCCCGCCTTGCTGCTCGTTTCGCTGGTCGTGGCGCTGCTCGGAATGCTGTGGCTGAGCACCATCGGTCCCGAAACCCCTTATTTCCCCGGCGTCGTGCTTCCACTTATCGTGCTAGGTACTGGGCAGGGAATCGCGATCATCCTTTTGACCGAGTTCGGAATGTCGAATGTTGCCCCCGAAGACAACGGCGCCGCGTCGGGCCTCGTCAACACCGCACACCAGCTCGGCGGCTCGATCGGTCTGGCTGTGCTGACCGTTATCTTCGGCGCCGCCGCAGGCAGCAGTGCCACCCCACACTCCCCAGCTGACGCGCACGCATACTCGGCTGTTTTCGGTGCGTCGGTGTGGTTCTACGCGATCGCCGTAGTCGCGGCCGCGATCATCCTCGTCGCCAGTCGCCGCACCACCGTTCGAGTGCGCTAGCTCTGCCCGCCAGCTGAATCGCATTCTGTGATCACAGCAACCACCCCTCTCAATGGAGGAAACGAAAGCACCCGCCGACCGAGACGTCGGGTCTGCCCTCGCCGCCACGACGGCGAGGGCAGACCCGAATCTGGGCGTTGACTCAATCACCGCGTTCGCAGGCACCTCCACCCGTCTGATGGTCACCCCGTGCCAAATAATTCAGGGGAAAACATGGCAAATAATTCCGGGAGTGATATCGCGGTCCGGCGGGGCTTGTTTCTTGTTCTCCGGAGGTGTTTGTGAAGGGCTACTCCGATCTATATCAGTCCTCGGGGAACATCTCTCCGTTCAGAGCGGTTTCCAGGACAGTTTTGGTGAACTGTTTGAGCAGTCCGTCCAGGCTGGTTAGAGACAGGCCCTGTTCCTTGGCGAGTTGCACCAGCTCCGCGACCGCCGCAGCTTCCGCGGAGGGCTCGGCCCTCTACTTCACCCGCATCGTCCGGTGTCCTCATCCTGGCACCTCCTCACCGAGCATTCACTCAGCTTGTCGGGCCGAAACACCGATCTAGGGACAGTCCCCAGCGTCAGGGTTACTGGAACTAGGTAGTGGGACAGTTCCGCTCCTGCCAGGCGCGATAGACCTCGATTGCGCCGTCGTGGGGTTGGTAGTCCATCGGTAGTCGGCGCTCAGCCGGGTCCTTGGCGAATTCTCCGTAGAAGGTGCTCAGTTCGAAGTACTTACGGTCGTCGACGTAATGCGGTTCGTAGTCGGTGCGTTGCGTGAGGAATACGACCCGGTCCGGACTGCAGTAATACAACGAACCGAGACACATCGGGCAGGGATGCGCGAGCACATAGATGGTGCACCCGGTCAGATGCTCGGTGCCCAGTGCGGTGCAGGCGGCACGGATCGCGAGGATCTCCGCGTGCGCTGTCGGGTCGTTCGTCTGGGCCACCAGGTTGGGGCTTTCGGCGAGGATCTCACCGTCGCGGGCGATGACTGCGGCGAAGGGCCGGCCGCCCTCGGTGACATTGGCGTTGGCGATATCGATGGTTCGCTGAATAAGATTCATGACAGTCCTTGTCTGGCAGTGTGTTTCAGGAAGTTGTTCAGGGGCGGCGACCTCGGGAGCAAGGCCGCCGCCACGTCGAAGCTAGAAGGGCTTGGTCGGCAGGTACTTGCCGTCGAGCGTGATGACCGCGCGCTCGCCGCCATCCGGATCGGCAACCTTCTTGATGTCGAGCTTGAAGTTGATTGCACTGATGATGCCGTCGCCGAACTGCTCGTGCACCAATGCCTTGAGGGTGGTGCCGTAGACCTGAAGCATCTCGTAGAAGCGGTAGATGGTCGGGTCGGTGGGCACGCCGCCGGGGATGGAACCGCGTAGGGGGATGGTCTGTAGCAATCGCACCGCGTCCTCGTCGAGACTGAGCTTGTCCGCGACGACCTTCGCTGCGTCGGCGGGAAGTGCATGCTGACCGAGGAGGGCTGCGGTTACGAAGGCCACACTCAGCCCCGTGTCGTCGGTCAACTCCTGCCAGGACAGGTCTTTTCGGGCCTTGGCGTCGATGACGGCTGCGGCGAGTTCTTCGCGGGGGCCCTGGGTGAACTGTGACTGAATCATAATGATTTCCTTCTCTATTTTGGGCGGGGGATCAGGCGGGGACGCCGGGCATTGTTGCCACAGCGCAGGTCTGGGGGTGTTCGACGAGCGAAACGAACCGGCGAGTGCCACCGTCGAGGGTTTCGATCGCGCCGGTTTCGATGTCGTAGACCCAGCCGTGCAGGTTCAGTCGACCTTGCTCGAGTGCGAGAGCGACCGAGGGGTGGGTTGCGAGGTTGGTCAACTGGGCGATGACGTTCTCGTGGACCAGCGCGTTCAGTTTCTCGGCTGCCGAGCCGTGCGTGCGGGCGGCGTTGACGACCCTCGCGGAATCTGCGTACTGGAGCCAGTGCGCGACGGCAGGCATCTCGTCGAGGGGCTTGCCGGTGGAGATCGCCGTCATCGCGCCGCAATCGGAGTGGCCGAGGATCACGATGTCGGTGACACCGAGAACTGCGACCGCGTACTCGACGGTCGCGGATACGCCGCCCGGTTCCGGCCCGTACGACGGGACGATGTTGCCGGCGTTGCGGATGACGAACAGATCGCCGGGTTCGCGCTGGGTTACCAGTTCCGGGACCACTCGGCTGTCAGAGCAGCTGACGAACAGGGCCTGCGGGTTCTGAGTCGTCGCGAGTTCCTTGAAAAGTCCGGAGCGTTCCGGGAAGGCGTCCTTCTGGAATGTCAGAAAGCCGCTGATGATGTCGTGCATGTTGCCTCCTTGCCGTGGTGATGACTCAAGGATGACCTCGATTTTCGATAGTGTCCAAGACTTAGAATTCATGACTTCGATAGACAGCACCTATAGTTCTAGTTATGGAGCTACGCCATATCCGTTATCTGCTTGCGGTCGCCGAACATGGAAACTTCACCCGGGCGGCGGAGTCTCTGCATGTGTCGCAGCCGACTCTGTCCCAGCAGATCAAGCAGCTCGAATCCGCTCTGCGGGTGCAGTTACTGGACCGGTCCGGGCGAACGGTACGAACCACCGACGCCGGCGAGGCTTTCCTGCATTACGCGCGGCGAGCTCTGCAGGATCTGGATGCCGCCGAGCGCGCGATCCACGATGTCCAGGACCTCAGTCGCGGCTCGCTGAGGCTGGCGACGACGCCCACCTTCGCGGCCTACCTGGTGGGTCCGCTGATGGACCGATTCACGACGCGACACCCAGGCATTGCCGTCACCGTTCAAGAGATGACTCAGGACCGAATCGAGGCGGAGTTGGCACGCGACGGACTCGACGTCGGCATCGCGTTTGCGGACGTGCGCTCGGACGAGATCGACAGCGAGCCGCTGTTTGTCGAAACTCTCAGTCTCGTTGTCGGTGATGAGCATTCGCATGCCGGGCGGACCAAACCATTGCCTGCGAAGAGCCTGGAGGATCAGACGCTGGTGTTGCTCAGCAGCGATTTCGCGACGAGACTTCACATCGATCGGTACTTCAAGCATCAGGGCATCAAACCCCGGACGGCCATCGAAGTCAGCTCGATCGGCGCGATCGTGGAGATCGTCCGGCGCGGTAGCCTCGCGACGGTGTTGCCTGACGCGATCACCCTCGAACAACGGGGCCTGTTCTCGATTCCACTGTCACCGGCGTTGCCCCCGCGTACCGTGGCTCTGCTCCGACGGAAGGGCGCCTATCGCACTGCCGCAGGCCGCGTATTCGCCGATATGGCCTCGACCTGGGACCACCAAAATGGGTGGCCTGGTTGAGGATTGCCTCCGAAGATCATTTCAGTAGTGCCGCCACGGAGCCCCAAATTAGACCGGCCCGGTATTCGTAGCTGGTCAAGGAGCACTGTCACGTTAGTCGAAAAGCCCAGCAGCGATGCCTGTTTGGGACAGTCTGTTCCAGGACGCCGCCCTGCCCTTCACTTTCGGGCGGCGACGGCGTCGGTAGAGGTGACTTCTTGCCAGATCGCGAATCGGCCGGCCATCTCGGTGCGCCATGCAGGCCCCGACAGTCTGTCCCGGTTGGGCCGGAAATGCGGTGAGATGCCGGAGAAGGTGGACAGAAGCATTGGGCGTGCCCGGGTGACGTGAAGCGTTTCATCGCCCGTTCTCGCTGTCTGGCGGGTTGATGCGAGTTCTCGGCTCGATTGCTGAAGATACTTGGATCGGAGATGCTCGACCGAGGCCAGCATCTCGCGGTGGACGACGCTGTAGCGGTGTAGGGGTCAGTGCCGTCGGAGGCTCGGGCGGTGGCGTCGACCAATGGGTATCCGCCTCGAAGGCCGTACGCCTCGTGATCTGATCAGACGGTTGCAATTTCCTCGACTGCGAGTGCGATCTTCTCGAGGCCGGCGACGCTGTAGGCGGCGTAGTTCTCGTAGGGTCCGCGACCCGAGAAGTACGACGTGAGCTGACCACCGAGCTCTTCGACGGTGAACGCGGATCCGGCTGCGTCGAAACGGTTCTCGACCTTCGGTGCTTCCATCAGCGCCACCATCTTGCCGTAGACGACAAAGACCTGTCCGTTGATCTCGTCCGAATCGGGCGAAGCCAGGTAGCTGACCAGCGTGGCAACACGCTCGGGTGCAAGCGGATCGAGGCCGGTGACGCCGGTGTTGTTCTCGCCGAACGTACTTGCCGACATCGCGGTCCGGGCGCGCGGGCAGATTGCGTTGCTGCGGACGCCGTAGCGGGAGAGGCCGGCTGCGCTGGAGAGCGTCAGAGCCGTGATGCCGGCCTTGGCTGCGGAGTAGTTGGGCTGTCCGGCACTGCCGAAGAGGAAGGCTTCGGAGGATGTGTTGATGATGCGGCCGTAGACGGGGGCGTCGGCTGCCTTGCTGGCGGCGCGCCAGTGCACTGCGGCTGCATGGGAGGTTGCGGCATGGCCCTTGAGGTGCACGCGGATGACGTCGTCCCAGTCGGATTCGGTCAGGTTGAAGATCATCTTGTCGCGCAGGATGCCTGCGTTGTTGACGAGGATGTCGAAGGAGCCGAAGTTCTTGACGCCTTCCTCTACGAAGCGTGCGCCGAGCGACCAGTCGGAGACGTCGCCGGTGATGGCGATGGCTTGTCCGCCTGCGGCCTTGATCTCGTCGACCACGTCATTGGCTGCGGGGCCCATGTCGTTGACGATGACGGCTGCGCCGGCTGCTGCGAGGCCGAGTGCCTCTGCGCGGCCGAGACCGGCGCCGGCGCCGGTGACTGCGGCTACTTTGCCTTCCAAGCTCAGTGATTGCGTCATGTCATACTCCTTCGAATCCAATCCTTTTACCGTGTCAACGGTCGAAAACTGTGTGTCCATGTGAGCCAGGCTCAATGAGAAATGCCACCGCAACATACGCTGCACCCACACAACCTGTGACTATGACAGGTAGCGAGCAGTTCCGAATATGGTTCAGGCACAACTTCATTGAGCGCCCTACGCGCGTCTGGTCGCGCAGGGTTCCGATCCCTGCCTGCGTCCTGCGTGGCAGTGGCGGTGATCGACCATTTGCCAAGAACTATAATCTAGTTCTATTATCCGAATATGGCAAACCGTGCACCACACCCAGTGGCCGAACACCTAGTATCCCCACCCCTGGTCCGGACTCCGCTCATCCATTGAGGAAGCATGTCGGATACTCACGAAGAAGGTCGCCGAAAATCCCTGCTCGCCAGGCATATACCTCCCTGCTGGCGGATACGTTCAGTCAAACGGGCGCGATCTAGTCCGCTACCGCGAACGTGTCCGACGAGTTGCGATGCGTCGTTGCACTGCACGTCGGCCAATACGCTGGCGGCGTAGCGGTCACCGCAGGGGGTCAGTGAGTACGCCTCCCGTCGTTCTCGGAGATCACGTAGGGGGCCGATTCGACGGATTTCTCTACGTGATTCGACATCTGTGTCGACCTTCCCACTTCATCCTGATCGCTCGAATTCGTAAGATGTTTCTGCACAGCCGATTTGGGAGACCTCGGACCGAGGATATCGATTCTGGCCCGGCTCGAAAAATGTTCGCAAGCCTTTCGCCTGCGGCCACGACGGACTCAGATGAGATCTATCAGATGTTCAGGTTTCAACTCGGCGACTCGGATGAGGTAACTGATTCGGACGAAAAGATCATGTCTACCAAGCGATCGACCAGCCGGTGCACCTCACCAATGTCCCGTCGCCCCAACCCGAACAACTCCATCTCGTGCGTCAGCATTGATGTCGTGATCCTGATGATGTCAGCAGTATCGTCGGGGTCGAGGTCGAACAATACCTCCTGATACGAGCGAACGGCCTGATCGGAAAACCCGAGAAAGAGTCCAAGCACAATTGGATCTGCCGACTGCCGCAATACGCTTTGCAACCTCAAAAAGGTCGGAAACTCGTGAAGTCGATTGACCGAGTAGTGAAGTCGGCTTCGAATCCGTTCATCCGGGGGGAGACTCACATCCAGTTTTCCGGACTTCTTGATCGGGTCCGACGCCGACCAGTCGGCCATCACAGCCGCGTAAAGATGCTCCTTGGAGGTGAAGTATCGATATACCGTGCCCAGCGAGACACCCGAACGCTCAGCTACATCGCGAATTTGAATACTGTCGAATTCGTTGGACAACAACAATTCCCACGCGGCGTCCACCACACGTTGACGTCGTTGTTGCTGCCCCTTCGGCAACGACGAGGGATCGAGCACTGCTGTCTTCTCCGGGACCTCTGACTGCACATCCACACCTTTCGTGTCGCGCCTGTCCCAGCCCTCGGGGAACACAACGCCAATCACCTCGATCTTACCGACATCACTGCGAACGTCATCGACACTCGACGCCAGAGGACTCCGGGATCGTAACGTTCGCCGTTGCATGCGAAAAGAGAATCGCCGCAGCGAGCGCAGTGCTCTACCCTCTCGGATCAAGGGAACGCCAGCGGAAAAGCTCCACTACGGGCACCGTGCCGATTTCCCGACCTTACCCTAATTGCATTGCCCAGCAGCTTTTCCTGGAGCTCGGGCGGACGATCTTGCACGCAAGTGGCGAGTTGAATCTGTCGCGCGTCAGGAGCGCGTCGACCATTGCGCAAATAAGGAATTTCCCTTAGATTGAACTGAACTCCGTCAGAACAATCCACTCACTTCGGTGACGTTCCCCATGTGAGATTCCTGGCTGCAAACAGCTTCCAACCACATCTTGATCGACTCACGTTGATCGACACCAATTGAGAGAGACGACAATGTATCCCGGCACGTATGCATCCTCAGCCCCCGACCGTCCCGCAGTGATCTGCAGTGCCAGTGGTGGCGTGGTGACGTACCGGGAGTTGGAAGATCGTTCTAACCAGCTCGCCCAACTGTGGTGGTCCTTGGGGATCCGGCCAGGTGATCACGTGGCCATCCTTGCCGAGAATCACACTCGATATTTCGAGGTGTATTGGGCCGCAATGCGATCGGGGCTGTATCTGACGTGTGTCAACAGGCACTCGTCAGCAGAGGAGATCGCCTACGTGGTCAACGACTGTGCGGCACGGTGTCTGGTGACCACCCATTTGTTGGCCGAATACGCGGCCGATGCTGTCTCCCGACTGGTCGGGACGCCGCTGCGTTTCATGATGGACGGCGTTGTCGACGGATTCGAATCGTACGAAACTGCAGTGGAGAATCTGCCCATCACGCCCCTCGAGCACCAACCCCGCGGCGACGTCATGCTCTACTCTTCCGGAACCACCGGCACCCCCAAAGGAATCCGCCGCGCTCTGACGGGGCTCGAAATCGACGATCCCAGGGGAATGGGAACCGGGTACTTTGCCAGTGAATTGTTGGGCATCGACGAATCGTCGGTGTATCTGGTTCCAGCACCGATGTACCATTCGGCGGCGTTGCAATGGTCCGCCGGTGCACAGGCACTCGGCGCCACAGTCGTGTTGATGGACAGATTCGACGCACGCGAATTTCTGAGGTCGATCGAACGTCATTCGGTGACCCATACACAGGTGGTACCGACCATGTTTGTGCGATTGTTGCAACTGCCCGAATCTGAGCGGGCCGCATTCGATCTTTCGAGTCTGCGCTCGGTTTTGCATGCCGCTGCCCCGTGCCCTCCGTCGGTCAAGAAAGACATGATCGATTGGTTGGGTCCGATTGTGTCCGAGCTGTATTCGGGCACGGAAGGTATGGGAATAACCTTCATCACGTCACCGGAATGGCTCGAACGTCCCGGATCAGTTGGGCGCGCAGTCCTCGGCATACCGCATGTCTGCGACGACCTCGGCGAGCCCCTTGCCGCGGGAGAAATCGGAACTGTGTATTTCGAACGTGACACGATGCCGTTCGAATACCACAACGACGCTGAGAAAACGATGGACTCTCAGCACCCGCACCGGTTCGGGTGGTCCACCATCGGCGATGTCGGATACATGGACACCGATGGATATCTCTATCTGACGGACCGGAAAGCCTTCATGATAATCTCCGGCGGAGTTAACATTTATCCCGCGGAAATCGAAGCATGCCTCACTTCGCATCCGCAGGTGGCGGACGTTGCAGTCTTCGGACTACCGGATCCCGAGATGGGCGAGTGCGTGCACGCCGTGGTCGAACCACACTCTTTCTCCGACGGAGATGCCAGCCTCGCCGCTGAACTGAGGACGTACGTGCGCGAGCGACTTGCCGGGTACAAAGTGCCCCGCTCCATCGAATTCGCACGCGCGTTACCTCGATTGGAATCTGGGAAGGTCAAGAAGAACGACCTCCGCGCGGCATGTCTCGCAGCACGAAGATGACGACACCGTGGTAGCACCTTCACCCCGGAAGCTAACTACACATCGCTTACGCCACCAGGTCCTGAGACTGCACGGTCAGTCGAACAACTTTGGAGAACAACCATGCAACAACACCTCTCGCGCGTGACGCCAACGGCGGCGAAACGGATGTACATCAACGGGACAGTGCGAACGATGGCCGACGACGCCCGTAGCGATCCGGTTCCCACCGCATTTGCCGTCACCGACGGTGTTTTCGTGGCGGTTGGCAGCGATGACGACGTGCGTCAATACCTCGGCCCCGACACCGAGATCGTCGATCTGTGTAGACGGACGGTACTACCGGGATTCATCGAAACCCATCTGCACCCCCACATGCTCGGAACCGATATGGCAGTCGTCGACGCCGGCATCAGGACAAGTCCGAGCATCGACATCCTGCTGTCTGCGCTCCGCGAGCGCGCAGACAACACCGATATGGACACCGCCGTGATCGCCGCAGGTTTCGACGACAGCCTGGTAGCGGAGGACCGCGGACTCACCACCGCAGATCTCGATCAAGTCAGTATCGAACGACCAGTCATCGTGCGGCATCTGTCCGGGCACGGCGTATACGTCAACTCTTTCGTTTTGCACGAGCAGTCCATCGACAAAACCACCCCCGATCCCGTGGGTGGCGTGATCGTGCGGGACGCCGACGGCAACCCCACCGGCGAGTTTCGAGAAATCCCCGCGATGAATCTCGTGGTCCGCCCGGACCAGACAATGCCGTCCGTTGCTTTACTCGACGACGCACTGCGGCGCGCGTTGGAAGCGATGTCAGCAGTGGGGGTGACCAGCTTCCACGACATGTTCGTCGCACCGGTCATGGTGAACTCTTATCGCCGCTTACTCGCGGCGAACGAGTTGACAGCCCGGGCGCGGCTGTACGTAGGTTTCGGAGCCGCAACATCGGCCGAGGCGAGTGAAGAAAATGCCGACCTGTTCGACGTACCCGATGACGACATGCTGACAGTAGGGGGCGTGAAGATCATCTCGGACGGCTCGATCCAGTTGCACACCGGCGCACTCACCGAACCCTATTCCGATCTCGAAGACTGCACCTGCGGCGGCATGGCGATCCCCGAGGCGAACCTGAACGAGATGGTCGCGCATCATCATTCGCGGGGTCGGCAGGTTGCGATACACACCAATGGCGATCTGGCCATCGATCGAGCCCTCGACGCAATCGACAATGCCGCCACAACAGGTCCAGAGACTTCTCGAACCCTCGTCCACCGCCTCGAACACGTCCAAACCCTCCGCGAGGATCAAATCCACCGCATCGCCAGGCTGGGGGTTGCGGTCTCCGTCTTCGTCAATCACGTCTACTACTGGGGAGATCGACACCACGATCGCTACCTCGGCCATGAGCGCGGCAGCCGGATCAGTCCAGTCGCGTCGATCAATCGGGCCGCGGTTCCCTTCGCTCTGCATTGCGACAGCCCCGTCACACCCGTTGACCCGCTCTTCACCATCGACACCGCCGTCAATCGCCTCACCCGCAGTGGCCGCGTCCTCGGGCCGACCGAACGCGTCGAACCGTGGGTTGCATTGTCCGGGTACACATCCTCGGCGGCTCGATTGAGCGGCGAGACAGCGGTGAAAGGCCGTATCGCCCCAGGGCTCTTCGCCGATTTCGTGATCCTCGATGATGATCCACTGACCGTCGATCCCACTGCCATCAAATCCATTTCCGTACTCGCCACCGTGGTCGGTGGGCGGGTTGTCCACTCTTCGGAGTTCGATCCACATTCGGAGGCATCAGCATGAGTTGCGGCTGCGCTGGCGATTACCGCAATCCCCAGAGATGTTGTTTTCCAAACTCTTTCGGACGTTTAATAGATCGAGTGATGTAATCACTACCCGAGCATGCCGGTGACGCTCACGAGGTGCTGTCAGATGAAGTCGATGCTGACAGGCGCAAGTTTCGGGCAGTCGTCGTCATGGTTGTTTGGCGAGTGCCGGGTCGTCGGAAAGGCTGGTACCGAGGGTGGGGATCGTCTCCAGCGGCGCGGGTGCCCATTGCTCGCGACGGTCGGGGAAGTACCGGTCGAGGAGTTCGAGCATGATCGGTACCGCCGTGGAAGCGCCTGGTGGCGTGCCGAGTACCGCAGCGAATGTACCGTATTGGGCTGCAACGACTTCGGTGTCGAATTGCGGCACTCTACCTCTTGCGGGGTCTTTCTTGACGATCTGCGTGCGTTGACCGGCTGTGATCATCGACCAGTCCGGCGGGTTTGCCGGCGGGTTTGCCGGCGGAACGAATTCTCGTAGTGCCTTGAGCTTCTTCGACCTACTCGCCGTGAGTTCGGTGACGAGCAACCTGACGAGTGCGAGGTTGTCCTTGGCCATCGCGATTAACGGTTTCACGTTGCGCTCGGATAGATCCGGGGAGGGCCAAGACCGATCCGTTTTTTGAGGAACTTCGGACTCGACTCGGCATAGGGGCCTAACAGAATCGGCCGACTGCCGTCGACGACGCGGGTGTTGAGATGCGGCATCGACATCGGCGGCGCCCCGGTCAACGACTGACCCGTCTGTGGTTGATCAGCGCAGCTACGCGGGAGGGACGAATTCACGCAGCGCCGCGCCGAACTTTTCGGGCTGGTCCTCCGGGATCAGGGTCCACGAGTCATCGATGTGCACCTGACGTGCGTTCGGGAAAAGTTCCGCGAGGCGCCGTGCGTGCGTCAGTGGCATCATTCGGTCCTCGGTTGCCCATATGACGAGCACGGGACGATCGAACGCCGATAGCCGAGAAGCCCACTGCAGTAATGTTTTTCGCGGAGGGGTGCCGGTGCAAAATTTTCGTAGATCGCGACGGATCTCCGCGCTGTGCGTCGCCGGGGCGAACCAGTCGTCGAGTACCTCGTCGGAGATTCCGGACTTACTGAGACCGCCCCACGCCTGCTTGTTGTGTCGGACGAAGCTCGTGGCCAGCAGTCGCAGAAACAGCGTTGTGCCGCCTGGGATTCGGCACAGTGTCACTGCTGGCCGGGCGGGCCGTGGTGGGAAGTTGTCGAACGCCTCGCATGACGCGAGTACCAGACGTCCGACCCGATCGGCTCGATCGTCGGACACCATGAATTGCCCACCGCCCCAGTCGTTGAGTACCAAGGTGACGTTGCTGAGGTCGAGCGCTTCGAGGAAATCGGCGAAGATCCTCGCGACGCCTCGCTGGGTAAGGTCGGCGTCTGCTTTCATTGGGCTGCGGTGCGAGCCCAACGGTAGCGTGGGCGCGATGCAGCGATACCCCTCGAGTAGCGGGATCACTTTGCGCCACAGAGTCTCGTTCATGAGCAGACCATGTCCGAACACGAGTACTGGGCCGTCGCCGCCGGTGTCGGTGTAGTCGATCGGTCCGGCCGGCAGGTCAACATGCGGCATGGATCCTCCACTAGGTAGATCGTTCTAATTATTGGAAGCTACGCTGGGTGGTCAACGAACACAAGGGAGGCACCGATGGCCAGCGACACTCGGGCACGCATCCTCGACGCGACCGCCGAGTTGTACCGGCGCCAAGGCATGGCCGCGACCGGACTCAAGCAGATCGCGGCTGCGGCCAACGCTCCGTTCGGGTCGATCTATCATCACTTTCCCGGCGGCAAGGATCAGATCAGTGAAGAGGTCATCTACGCCGAGGGAGTGCGTTACGGCCTGCTCGTGGGCCAGCAACTCGCTGTCATCACCGATATCGCCGATGGGATTTCTGACATCTTCGCCTCGGCGGCAGCGCTGTTGGAGGAGCTCGACTACACCGAGGCGTGCTCGATCGAGACCATTGCACTCGAGGTGGCCAGCACGAACGAACGATTGCGTATCGCAACGGCAACTGTGTTTTCCGGCTGGATAGATGCGCTGACGCAGTGGTTTACCGGCACGGGCTTGCCGAATGACGTGTGCCGGGGTCTGGCCCTGAGTTGCCTGACGAGTCTCGAGGGTGCCTTCGTGTTGTGCCGTAGCCTGCGCTCGACAGAACCAATGGTCGCCGCGGGTTTGGCGGTGCAAGATCGCACGCGCGCGGCCCTTCAAGTGAGTTGATCAGCGCTTGGTTGCCCCACTGCGTCGAACGTCTGCGGCTGAGCCTGCTTGGGGGTTGAGCTACTGATCCGGATCACATCCGACGCCTCTAACGCTGGGGAAATCGATCCAGGTCTATCGACGCGTGCCCTGCGCGTCGTGTCGAGAGTTGCTCGTATCGCAGGTTTCGCTGGTCCGAACTCGTGCGGTCTCATTGCCTGCATGTCAGGCCGCGTATGGGTGCTCGGTACGGGCTGCTCTCGATGCCTGGCAGGAAGCCGGCCCGCGTCGAGCGCACCGCGCACTCGCGGAAGCATTCGAACGACTCGCTCGGGACGGTCAATTACGCACACGGGACGGGCGTCGTGCCGCGCGTCATTTCATTCAACTGGTGGGATCTGAGGTCGAGGATCGATCCGAGTTCGGTGCTGTTCCGCTCGATGATCGTGAAGTGCGGGAAGCGGTCACTGCCGGCGTGGACGTCTTCCTGCATGGTTACTCGCCGCGCGGGTGACTCTGAAAGAGACGACGACACCGAGTGTCTGCCCTTGCATCACACTTTGGGCACTCGCTGTTATAGAAAGCGCTTACGGGAGTTCGGGATTGGCGCGCCTGTGACCACGTGGCGCCGTTTTCGGTCAGGGCTGCGGCAGTGGCCATCTTCGCCCGGAAATTCAGTGACAACTGTCGCGGAAAGCCTCGGAAATCGCAGGCCGATCGGACAAGTAGATCGGGAATCTACAGCAGCGGAGTACCGGGCGGCGCAGAATCCGGCCACATAAATGCTGCGTCCCTGTACCAACAGAAACGCCCTCGGAGGAGTTCTCGATGCACGCGGCGAACGAAGGAACCTGTCTTGGGGAATTCCAGTCAGCAGATCACGCGAGGCCGGACCACTGACCGAAGAATCGCCGCGTAATCCACCGGGCGGGCTAGGGTCGACGTATGGACGGCGCAGAGATTCTGAGGCTGGAACATGCAGGATGGGCATCGTTGTGCCAGGGAACGGGGGCTGAATTCTACGGCCGGCTCATGACAGCGGATGCGGTCATGATTCTCTCGCACGGCTTCGTACTGGATCGCGACGCGGTGATCGCCTCGCTCGACGACGCCCCGCCGTGGCGGAACTACGAGATCAGCGGCGACCGCCTCATCGAGGTCGGTGAGGACACTGCGATCCTGGTCTACACCGGCCGGGCCTCCCGCGGCGAGGGCGCGCCGGCGTTCCACGCCCTGATGTCCAGCGTCTACACCCGTCGCGACGGACAGTGGCGACTCACGCTCTACCAGCAGACCTCCGTTCCGGACGCCGACCGCTAGACCACGTCTGTTGGACGGCGGCGGGGTGCGCTTTCCCCAGAAACCACCAGTACGGACGCGGTGATGGACGTGATCGGCAAGGCCATCACCGAGGGGCGCAGCGGAAATATGGTCAGTGCCTGCGGCCGGCTCCTGGACTTGTGGAAGGTGATCGGAGTCAACGGGGGATCCCTTTCACCGCTGCACACTCGCGTACTACTTCGCTGAACTCTGCGCTGATCCGGCGTAGGCACTGGCCCGGGATGTGCGCGCACTCGCCGTCACCGACGCCGTCACCGAGCGGCGCGTCCAAGAACATCACGCCAGCCTGCGCATCGCCGGCTTCTATCCCTCGCTTCACCTCAACCTCGGCGCCGATAGCTATCGCCGGCTGGGATCCTTCGAAGCCGCCCGTGAACACATCGACGCCGCCCATGGGCGCTCGTCTGCGCTGGCTTCCGAATCCGATAGGGAACTCATTCGCCGGCGATCGACGAGACGACCACGGCCGTCGAGAACCAGGACACCGCGGCCTCGTGGCAGGCACGGGCAGAGGCTTGACGTCGTTGACCTAATCAAGAGCCCACCACCCGTCACCGTCGCGAGTTCCCGGACGCACTCCTACATCGCTCCGGACGGTGCAAACGATTTCTCTCTGGTGGGCCAGATACTCGCAGACCTACACCCCGATCGTGGCGCTTGAATTCGCACCAGCTATCCGCGCATTTGATGCATCTCGCACCGCAAAGTCGATATCACGTCCCGGGTGGCTGGAAAGGCATGTGGTGTGTTCGATGTCGGTCGCCTCGAGTTGAACGGTCAGAGGTGCGTCGGCGTCGACTCAGTGGTAGATCGTCTCTGTGGCACGCAACCCCCCCCCGGTGGCGAGCGTCGGGCCAGGATATCAAGAATGAATCATCAAGACTCTCAATCAATTTGGCAGTCCCCTTATGACGGCCTTCAAGTTTTCGTGAATTTCCGGGGACGGATGAGCCTCCTGGCCGCAGGATTGTCGAAGGATCCACTTGGTAGAAATGTAGTAGCGCAGGTGAAAGCAGCCCACTCGCGGACCCTCGGGCGTAGGGTGCAACACGTCGTTGTATCAGTTTTCCATGGACGGTCAGGTGTCCTGATGCGCAGATTGTGGTCGACAGTGCCGATCGTCATCGCCGGACTTGTGTTGGCGATGGGGGTGGGTTCGGCCAACGCGGAGCCGACGGCCGTGCCCGGCGGGTTCTTCGCGGGCTACGCAGCCGAGGCCGCAAATCATGGTGGCACCCTGCCCGGGGTAAATGACTGGGACTGTGAACCGACACCGGAGCATTCGCTGCCCGTCGTGCTCGTCCACGGAACTGCTGCCAATGCGCAGATCAACTGGAACGCGATGGCACCGACGCTCAAGAGCGAAGGCTACTGCCTGTTCGCACCTACCTTCGGGATACTTCCCACCGCAACCAATTGGCCGCTGGACTCCGTTGGCGGCCTCGCATCAATGTATGACAGCGCTGCGCAGGTCGGGGCGTTCGTAGACAAGGTGCTCGCGGCCACCAAGACGGACAAAGTCGATATGGTCGCGCACTCGGAGGGCACCCTGGTGGGCGGCTACTACGTCAAACTCCTCGGTGGTGCGGAGGTCGTCGACAAGTTCATCGCGTTGACGCCGGTATGGAAGGGCAACGAAGCTCACGGGGCGGGTATAGCGCTCGATCTCGCGACCCAGCTCGGCACCAAGGACCAGATGCTGGAGTTCTGGGATCCTGTGGCCCCGGCACTGCTGCAGATGGCGAAGGGCTCGGACTTCATGAATGAAATCACGGAGGGCGGCCCATACGCGCCAGGCGTGAAGTACACCAACATCATGACCCGCTACGACGACATGGTGATGCCGTACACGGCCGGCTACATCGAGGCGCCGAACGCGACGAACATCGTGGTGCAGGACAGCTGCGATCAGGATTTCTCCGGGCACGCGTCCGTTGGGGCCAACGTGCGCGGCCAGCAATTCGTGCTCAACGCGCTGGACCCGGCGAACGCGGAGAGTGTGCCCTGTGTCTTCGTGCCGCCGATGATCGGCTGAACCGAAACACACTCCACTATCAGCGATTCCGGTTCTATCTGCGGAACTTGTGGGGTAGTGACTGTCGAAGATGGGCGGGGTGGGTGACGTTCGATTGCGCAGGCGTAGAGGCGGCATTGCCGACCGGGTGCTCAGGCTTCGCATGGATCGGAAATGTCACAAACGTAGCCGGGGGGCGTTGTTCGAGCGTGCCGCTGCCGACATTTCCTGCACTCCTATGTCGGGCGCCGACGCGATCGCTTGATGCCGAGTCTTATTCCCGGAACGGGGCTATCGTGAAGTCCATGCTCATTGCGCGGATGCAAACTCTGGCACTGGTTGTGGGTCCGGCGATCTTCGCGCTGTCCCCGCTGTTCTGGAATGATGGGCATTACGGAGTGGTCGGTGGCATGCTTATCGCTGTATCGACCGTGCCGTGGGTGTTCGGGCTCCTCGGAGAGTACGAGAAGCTTCGTGCCCACTTCCCCGTCGTGTCCGGGCTGTGGTTCCTACTTGTGTTGATCGGCATGTTCGGGACGGTCGCGTTCGGGCTGCAGGGGTTCTTCGAGAGCGTGTTCGGCGTCGACGACAGTTCGGCTCTTGCGGCGTTCGACGGCTACCCGACAGCCGGCACAATCATGTTCCTGCTGGCCGGGCCGACGTTCCCCTTCGCGCTGGTGGTGTTCGGAGCGATGCAGTGGCGTGCACGCGTGGTTCCCCCGATCTGCAGCGTCTTGGTGCTCGTCGCCGCGGCCGCGTTCCCGATCGCTCGAGTTACGCGCGAGGCGCCCGTTGCGTTCGTCGCCGACCTCGTCATGGTCGCCGCATTCTCCGGAGTGGCTTGGTATGCGTGGGCACGGTCGATTGTTGCCGTCGACAACTCTTGACTTATCCTTTTGGGTAAGCGAATCCTGCTGCACTGCAACATGATGTGTACTTCAAGCCTTCCTCGGAAAGTGAACCGCTCAGAGGGTGCTGGTTGATGAGGAAATCATTCGTTTGACGGTGCCGGTCAGGTCGGCCCCGGAGAAATACGCCCCGGACAGGTTTGAGTCACTGAGATTTGCACCTACGAAATCAGCACCACCGCGAAGGAATTCGCCCGATGGGTATGCCGTACCCGTGGTTGCCCTACTTTCCTCGACGGACGAAATCGCAGCCGAACTGTAATCGATCGGAACCTATTCGATACCCGTGGTGCGTCGATCATGCCGGCAGTTGCGAAGGATTCTCTTCTGGCCGACGAAGACTACGTCGAGTGCGGAATCAAGTTAGCTGGAACAGAATTGGAGTTCCACCTCGGGGCTGTACCGGCCATCGCCTTCAATATCTTGAGTGGCTGCCCAGTGCTGATCATCCCACGTTTCGTACGGAATGGAATCCTACGGGCACATAGATGGGCACGCGACCGTACGACCGACCGCACCGTCCTCGGGAAAGGTCGCGCGCTCGAGAAGGCTCCGCCCTATTCCGGTAAACATCCGGACTGCCATGTCTTCTCGTGAGAATCTCAGGTTGGTTCGATCCTCGTCTTCCAGTCGAAAATCTACTGTGCGTGTCGGCGGAGGTCGGCACAATCCAGCTGCGATCTCAGGCGGGTGGGCGAATCACGCTACGCAGAATTCGTTGACCTCGGGATCGGCCATGATCACATGGTGGCCTTCGAATCTTCGCAATTCGGATGCGCCCGCACGTAGTAGCCGCTCGGCCCGTCGTCTTCGTCGTCGATAGTGACCAGCCACTCCTCGCGGGTCGGAAAATGCTGCGGTAGTGCTTCATCGACCTATCCAGCGACTATCTTCCGGAATGTAGCCAAGCGGTCGGGGTCTGTGGCATCTGTCGATGTTAATGCCCAAGACAACCGAGTGCCGGAAGGATCGATGGTTCAACAGTTTCATTCCGCTGACCAGGCGGCGCTCACCAGGTCCGATATGCCGTCGTCCGGCAACCAACTCTGCTGTGAATTCACGGCCGATTTGGGCGAGAGGGCGGGAAGTAGCTCTCGGTGTTGCTATTATTCGGTCCGATACAAACAGACGTCGGGGGGACGTAATGGGGAAAACTCTGCGCGCCGATGCGGAAGCGTTGCGTTTGTTGGCAGGCACGCTTCGCGGCCGTGCTGAGGAGATCGCAGTAATCACTGTTGCGACTCCGTTTTCTGAAGCTGCATCCGGCATGCCGGACTCGGCTACAGGATCAGCCGTCGCGGCTGCCGCTGCGCCTGCAGAGGCCGCATACACAACAATTGCCGCGAAAATTCGGGACATGGCAGCTGCGGCCGAATCAAGCGCCACATCATACGAAGAGACTGAGCAATTGTTCCGTAGTCAACTGAGCCGTTACCAGAACGGGCTCTAGATGGCGACGATATCTCAAGTACGGCAATGGAATCCGACTGCACTCGAATCGGCCGCAGCGACCATCTCGACCAATAACCGCACCTTCCGTCAGTCCCTGGAGTCGATGAATACAGATGTCGACAACACCCTGCAACATTGGGAGGGTGACGGTGCCGCAGCTGCGTCGGCGCGGGCTCTTGCAGACTGCTTAACCGGAAACCATATTTTCACAGCAGTTTTCGCCGAAAGTGATGCGCTCGCCGAAGCCGCGGCCGCACTCGGAGCGGCACGTTCGACGGTCCTCGGAATCGTCGACGACGCACTCGCGCGCGGGATGCGCGTCTCCGATTCCGGTCACGTCACAGCTCCGACTTTCGGCAGCGGCGAGGCTCTGGCAGATCTGTTCTTCCAAGCCCAAATGAACGATCAAGCCAAACAAATCGAAGCCCGGCTGATTCCTGCGCTGAACACCGCGGACGAAGTGGACCGGAGCGCCGCAACAGCGCTGAACAAAGCCGCAACCGATCTCGGCGATCTGAACCAATCGCCCAGCGGCACCAGGCTTGATGATTCCGTCACGGCAATTCTCGACGGTCATGCCTTCGTCCCCGAGGATCCGCGCGCGTTCAACGACTTCTGGGAATCACTCTCCCCCACCGACAAAGACGCACTTGCCGCCTACGACCCGAGCATCGGGAACCGCGACGGGATGCCGGCAGTCGACAAAGACAACCTCAACCGGGCCTACCTCGATGCACTCGGCGCCCGAGCCGCCGCCGATGTCGTCGCCTTGCACGACGCGCACCCGGACTGGGCGGACGGCAGGAACATTCCGCCGGACTCAGGAGTTGTGTCCGATCACGACCAGCAGGCACGCAAAGACTACGACCAGTGGGTCAGCGACCGCACCGATGCCCAGCGTACCGCCGACGGGTACCGGACATTGACCGAACACGTCAACGCCGATGGCACGCCGCGCTACCTTCTCGGCGTCGACGAGCAGGGGCGTGCTGCAGTCGCTCTCGAGAACCCGGACACTGCTACACACGTCGCCACTTTCGTCCCCGGTACCGGAAGCCATCTGGGGACGATCGGCGGTGACCTCGACCGATCTCAATGGATGCTCGACGCAGCCACTCACGAACTCGATGACGCCGGTCTACCTGGATCTGTTTCAGTGGTGGCGTGGTACGGGTACGACGCGCCTCAAACGATTCCCGATGCCGGTCTGGACAAGTTCGCCGAGGCAGGCACCGCTCAGCTCGATCGGTTCCAGGATGGATTGCGGGCCGCGCATGACGGCGCCCCGTCGCACAACACGATCATCGGCCACAGTTACGGAAGTACAGTCATCGGCAACGCCGCCAGCGATGCACACTCGTTGGCTGCCGACGACCTGTTCTTCGTTGGCAGTCCCGGAGTGGACGTTAACCACGTCAGTGGATTGCACCTCGACGGCATCGGCACCGCGGAAATGGGTGGCCACGTCTATGCCACCGCCGCGGCATTCGATCCGGTACCCATGATCGGCGACGTCGCCGGTGTCCACGGCCCCAACCCCGCGCGCGAGATTCTGGGCTACGCACCGTTCGGGGCTACCGTCGTTGAAAGTGCCCCCGGAACGTACTACGACGTACCGGGATTCGGCCCGATGCCGAATCCCGCTGCACACAGCGAGTATTGGAACTCCGGCAACAGTGCGTTGACCGGGATGGCACGCGTGATCGCAGGACTGGGAGCGCCATGACCACAACCTCGAGTAAGCCGTGTTCGGTGATGATCGCAGTCCTCGCGGTCGTCGCCCTGTCGACCGCATGCAATTCAAAGGAGACTTCGGTGAGCGCTGACTTCGATCCGACCCTGACCCGATCCGCTGCGCAGGCGCAAGTCATCGACAACCTCACCAACAGCCTCGAACCGCTTCCCGCTGGCAGCTATCTGACACGTCGCAGCGCCGTCGACCCCACCCGCATGCAAAGTGCCGGAGCCACCGTTCCCTGCGACGACAGTAACCTGTCGGAAAACACCTCCGTGGACTACAACGTGCGCTACTACCTCCGGGCAGCGCAAGGCCAGGAGGTCGAAACATTCGCCGACCTCATCAATTCCGCTTGGAAGCAACGAAACTGGGCAACAAGAACATTCACCACCGCATCAAGTACCAACACCGAGGTGATCTCACCAACGGGGTACCGCATGATCCTCGAGGACGGCGGCTCGACGGTCAGCCTCGTCGGTTCATCCCCATGCTTTCCTCGCCCAGATATCAATGACCGCCCGGACGCACCCGAAACGATCGAACGGCCATGACAACCCGCGAGGCGATCACAGAAGAACTCACCGTCACCGCACGGCGCATCGAAGACGAGGTCACGACGGTGCGGGGCCGGGGCAGCGCTGCCAACGACAACATCGAAGTCGAAGTCGATGCACTCGGGACAATCACCGAACTTCGTGTCACTGAGGTCGCGACGCGGCAACTCACCGCATCGGCTCTCGCGCGTGCAATCGTTGCAGCACAACATGATGCATGCATTTCGGCGAGGGCGACGGCAGACATCATTCGCGAAACGCTGTTGAACGATCCCCGCGTAGTTCAGATCATGACCGAGCTCGCCGGCGAGCGAAGAGCCGATCCATCGCATTCCGAGTTTCCGGCACCCAAAGAGACTCCGGGCATCGCCGCCGAAGAATCGTTCTATCGAGATCCACTTGGTCGACGCTGACCACCGCAGCGGTGCAGCTACGCCAACTGGGACTGACTCGTCCATACCATTGTGCAACGGTGAGATCGTTGTCGAATTGCGCAGTTCGTTTCGAAGTATCTGTGGATCGGTAGTCCAGCGCAAACCTGTAGTCGATCGACGTCATAAATCGTTGTAAGCAAAGGCATTTCGGCTATAGGACGTGATATAGGCTCTTGGCATTCTAGACTTCGGACGCGATATTTCCCGGCAGGCTGCGGCGCAGCACCGGAGCGAGTAGCCGACCCGGTAGTTCTTGTCGGAATACGAAAAGCACTGCGCGGTAGAATGGCTCGACTATCCTGGCAACGTGGCTAAGCCGGGACGGTATGCGTACTGCATTCGAATTTCGTTGTTGGCTGCCCGTTTATCCAGCGTGTTATGAGGCTGGAGAGGAGGGGTTTCGGTGAGCGCACCGAGCCGCGTCAAATCATCGGGGTGACTTCTTTGTCGATTTTCCCGCGTCAGGGTCCGTCCAGTGTTGGTGCAGCAGATCGGCTTCGAAGGACAGGCCGAGGAAATCGCGGGGGATGGCGCGCCCAGGCTGGGTGGCGTCGACATAGATCGTGACCGTGGAAAGTGGGTCCGCCGCTGCCGCGGTGGTCTGGATCAGTGAAACCGATAGCGCTGCACTGAGTCCGATGACGGTGTAACGCCATGCTCGAGCTGCTGATGTCGAATTCTTCACCTTTGTGTCTCCTGGAGGTCCTGCGGTCCTTAGCGAATGAGGTGCGGGGGATCCGATCGTTGCCCGGTATCGATTTCCGGTAGGAACGTCGGAAGCGTTGTGTGCAGACTCGCCAGCGAACGGGCAGTCTGCATGACGGTGCGATCGGGGCGGATAATTGCGGCAGTGGCGTTGCCGTGTGAGAGCCACCGACCGAGGTCCGAGCCGGACGATGTGTGCAGGAGAACGGCTCCGCGGCGTTCGATTTCGTAGCGCTGGCCTTCAGTGGGCTCGATCGACGTCACGACAACAAAGCGATCCGGGATTACGTTGTCCAAGCGCAGGCTGCCGTCGAGAATCGGATTCGGGCACAGGGTTCCAGCCAGACCTCCGCGAAATTTGCTTCGGCGGACGAACTCTGACGTCCGCAATGCCGGGGTGACACCTTCGGTGATCTTCGCGCTCAGCGCAGGGAGTTTCCCGGCCAGCGGGGAGACATGCCGACGCACCACATTGCCGAGTTCGCCACCTTCGGTCATCGCCCAACCGACTGCCATTGCTAGTCGAATCATCGACATGGCGTGAGGTTTTCGTTCCTGTTGGTAGGTGTCCAGGCTCGAAGTGGATAGTGTGCCGTGCAGGACGCCGGCCAGTTTCCAGGCCAGGTTCGCTGCGTCACGGAGTCCTGCACCCATGCCCTGGCCGATGAACGGCGGAGTCAGGTGGGCTGAATCGCCGAGGAGGAACACTCGTCGATCTCGCCACCGGTCGGCGACCTGTGCGCGGAAGGTGTAGTCAGCAATACGAACCAGTTCGAGTTCGTTGCCGTCGACGTTGCCGGTCCACGGCTCGATCAGTGGACGCAGGCTGTCGAGAGTGGTGTAGTTGTCCGCACCTTCGCCCGGCTGTAGTCGAAATTCCCATCGGTAGCGGTTGTCTCCGATTCTCATGTATGTCGCAGCGCGTGTCGGGTCGCAGACCTGGTGCACTCCTTCCCAATGGCCCAGATCCTTGTCAGTGGCAATGTCGACGACCAGCCAGCGTTGCTCGAATCCCAGGTCGTCCATCCGTGAGCCGATGGAGGAACGGACGACGCTGTTCGCACCGTCACATCCGAGGACATAGTCGGCATGGACGAATCCTCGTGCACCGGTGGAGCGGTCGGCGTAGTCGACGCGAGCACCGACGCGGGTGTGCACGACGCTGGTCACTTCCTTGCCGCCCGTGACCGTGACGGGGTCGTGCCGCGCGAGGCTTGTCCGGAGAATTTGCTCGAACTCGGGTTGGTCGAACATGTTTGCCTGGGGGAAGCCATGCGGACTGTGCGCGGTCTCGCGCCGGAACTCGGCCAGTGTGGTCAGGTCGCGGTCGAGTAGTCGTAGACCGAAAGCGGGCCGCGATATTCGGGCGAATTCGTCGGCCAGACCGAGTCGGGCCACGATCCGGTACACCTCGTCATCGAGATGTACTGCGCGCGGTTGTGGGTAGATGCCCTCCCACCGATCGAGCACCAGGCAGTCGATACCGTAGTGGGCCAACAGAGTTCCCGCGGTCATCCCTGCTGGGCCGGCGCCGACGATGACAATCGGATAGTGCGTCATGATCACGAGGGCACCTCGATGGCGGGCAGCGCACCCACGTGCATGGCGCAGTCCCGTATCGGCTGTGCCGCTGCGAGTTTGGCGAAACCGGCGAAGGCGAGCACCACTGCGATCAGGGCGGGCACGGTCGTGGAGACTGTGGAAGCCGGACCGTTCACGGGTGCTCCTCGACACGCCACGCCAGCGGGTATCCGTCGAGCACCGATTTCACTCCGGCAGCATCGCCGTCGGATTCCAGGGTGACGGCGACAATCACGTCGCCGTCCTCGACCAGACCGGCAACATCTACGACGCCCGCGACATGGTCGAGTACACGAGCGGCCACTTGGCCCGTGGCATCGGCACGCAAGGCGAGTTTGTACGGCTTGCCGACGTCGGTTACCGGAAGTGCGTCGACGACGGTGACCGACTTCGGTGCCGCAGCTGCTTCGATTACCTTTCCGGCCGACCAGTCGAGGAGAGATTGTTCGGTCACTGTGCTATCCGATGTAAGCGTGACGTACGCGACCGGGACTTCGCCGGAGTGGATATCCGGGCACGCCACTGCTGCCGCGCCTGTCACGTCGGGATGCGCGAGGAGCGCGTCCTCGATCACGGCCGGGTCGATGTTGTGCCCACCTCGAATGATCACATCTTTTGCGCGACCAGTCAGATACACGAAACCGTCGCGATCGACCTGTCCGAGATCACCGGTGTCGAGCCAGCCGTCGACAAGGGCGCCCAGCCCGTCAAGTACATATCCGTCGGGCCCTCGGTCGATTACGTAGCCGGCGAACACCGTTGGTCCGCTGATTGCAATGTTGCCGGTCTCGCCGGCAGGAAGATCAGTCCAGGCGCCGCCCGCATCGATGCGCACCGCTTTGATGCGCTGGTAGGGCATACGCTGCCCGACTGCACCCGGGCGAGGAGAGTCAAAGAAGCTACGAGCACTGGCGCAGGTCGCCTCGGTGAGCCCGTAGCCTTCGATCAGTGGGACACCGGTGTGCGATTCGAATGCGGATCGCGTCGCGGCGGGCAGCGTCGATGCGCCGACCATACACATGCGCAGACTGGAGATGTCGGCGTCGACCGGGCAGTGGGCGAGTACCGCGTACACCGTCGGTACCGCGCTCATCGTGGTGATCCGGTAGTTCTCGACGATCTTCCAAAATTGTCCGTACAGTGCCGGATCGCGGTAACCGAGGGGACCTGCCCACACCACAGTTTGCCCGCGCAGAAGTGGTGCAAGAACCGTCACGACAAGGGCATTGACATGAAAGAGGGGCAGCGCGGCGAAGATTCGGGAGTCCTCGTCGAGCATGGAGTTGGCCGCCATCATCCATGCGTTGGAGACTTCGTTGAAGTGGGTATGCGCGGCGAGTTTTGGTGTGCCCGTGGTACCTCCGGTATGGAACAGCGCAGCAAGGTCGTCTCGGCCAGGGGCGGTGCCGGTAAATCCGGCGTCGTCGAATCCGACTGCGGCGTCGGTCAGATAGGCAACTCGGACTCCGTCGATTGTCCCCAGATCCGGCGAGTCGGTCACACCCGTAGGGCGCAGAACGAACAACGTATCGACGGCTCCGGATTCGGCAATGTCACACGCTGTTGCCCAGGCACGCGGATCGAGTTCGGGGCCGGCGGCAATCAAGGTGCGTGCGGCGGAGCGTCGGAGCAGCTCGCGAATGTGGCTGGGGGACAGGCCTGGGTTGATGGGTGCGGCCACCCCTGCCAGCTGAGCGGACAACGTGGCCGCGACCAGTTCGGCACAGTTGGTGGATAACAGTGCCACGGCATCGATACGTCGAATGCCATTGTAATGCAGTAAGTTTGCCGTTCGGTGAACATCAGCGAGCAACTCGGCATTGGTGCAGGAGGAACTTTCTCTCCATCGCGTCGCATCGGGCAGGCATAGCAACGCTGGGCGTTCGGGCCACAGGTCGGCTGCGCGGGCGAGTAGTTGATAGGTGGACTGAGGAAGCCGGCGGTCCTCGATCGGAATCGTTTCGATGTCGGTGAGATCATCGGGATGGCTGTAAGTCGGCCACAGTGAAGAGTGGGTCATCGGGTGTACCTCACTCGTGTGCGCTGAATCCCGAGGTCGAGTTTCCCGTCCTCGGTTGCCGCGGACAATTCGAGAATGTCGCCGTCCTTCAAGTATTTGGGGTTCTTCGCCTGGGCCTTGAAGAAGCTCTTCCACTTCAGTGCAGGCGGTAGGAGAGAGCCGATGATCTCGATGGGCTTGGGCGGGGCGGCCAGAGCAGTGCCACCGGGTGTGCCGGTCAGAATGAGGTCGCCGGCATCGAGTCGCTGGAACTTCGTCAGTGTCTGCAGTGCCTGCACGGGACGGTAGATCATGTCCGTTCCGATCGTCATATCTTGGCGAACCTGCCCGTTGACCCGTAAGACCAGGCGCAAGTCGGTGAAGCGCGAGAAGTCTCCCTCGTCGAGCACCACAAGTGCGGGGCCGACAGGGGTGAACGTGGGATAGGACTTCGCTTCGTAGAACTGAGTTTTCGGCAATTGGACGTCACGCGCGGAGACGTCGTTTGTGATGACCAGTCCGGCGACGAAATTGGCGACGTTGTCATCGGTGATGGCTGTCCCCACCGGGACCGGCCGACCGAGCACGAGGCCGATTTCGATTTCGTAGTCGAGTAGTCTCACGTGCTCGGGCTTGACCACGTCGTCGAACGGTCCGTTGATGGACCCGGAGGCTTTCCGGAAGAACGTCAGTGGCACCGTCTCGGGATTCATTCCCGAGTCCTTCACGTGGGAAGCGTAATTGGTCATCTGGGCTACCACTCGGCAGGGAGCGGTGACGGGGGAGATCAAGTCGAGGGTTTCGACGGGGACAACCTCGCCGACGGTCATGGCGGCGTCGATCGCCGCGCGGTCACGGAGAAGTTCGGCAGTGGTGGTGGCCGCAGTGTCGACTCTGGCGGCACCGGCCGATGTTTGCACCCACCAGCTGTCAGTGGTGCGAAGGACGGAAATGCTCATGAGGATGCAACTTTCAGTAGGCCACGAAGGCGTTGGGTATCGAATTCGTTGTCCCCGCGGAGAGCGGAGACCATCGCACGGAGTTCGTATAAGGCGTCACGTCCGGGGGCGAGGCCGAGGAAGTCCTTTGTTGCCGGAGGGCCCCACTGGACGAGCCCTGAAGCGCTCATCGGTGCCCATCCAGGTTCGAGTGTGCAGTCGAACAGATCGCCGTCGCTGAAGTGCTCGACGAGGAAACCGTCGGGGTCACGCCAGTAGTCGAAAATCTGGCTTCCCTGGATGTGTCGGCCGATACCCCAGGATCGACGGTATCCGTGAGCGAGAAGATGTTCGCCACCTGCCGCTATGGCATCGAGGTCGCTGACTTGGTAGGCGGAATGGACGTACCGGTTGGAAGGGCCGAGTGTCAGCGCGAGGGTGTGGTGGTCGGAGGGTTCGGACCCCCTGTCGCAACGGATGAAGCTCATGACCGGCCCGCGTTCGCGTTGACCGGGGTAGTACAGAAAGTCGCTGACAATTAGACCCAGGTGCCGGAGGTACCAGTTCAGGGTCTCGAGGTATCTGGTGCTTTGCAGGACGACGTGACCGAGACGCTGGACACGCGCCGGTTCCCGGGGCGGTCGTTGAGTGCTGTTCGTGCGAGCTACCCGGTGCCCGAAGTTGAACGAGTGTGGTTGCTGCACTTGAAGTTCCGAAAGAGCATGCATGCCTGAAACCACCTGCACCGGCGTTCCGCTCGGATCGGTGAGGTCAACCGCAATGCCACCCACGGCATCGGAGAGCGGACGGACCGTGTGACCCGTCGACTCCGCAAGGCGCAGAACGTCTGCGGTATCCGCAGCCGCAAACGCGGCGCCGACAAAGGATGATCGCTCCCCTCTTCTGATGACTACGCACGGCGCCCCGGCATCGGCGCCGCGCAGGTACAACTCGCGTTGCGTGCGGAGGGTGGTCGAGAAACCGAAGACCGTGGCGAATGCCTCTGCCGCGGCGAGGTCCGGTTTCTCGAATTCCAGCCAAGCCAGATCGCGGACCTTGATGACCGGATTTGACGCACGTCCAGGGTGTTCGCCCCGGAGGGCAGGTTGATCACTGTGTAAGTCGGTATGTGTACCGGGCCAGACATGCATGTGTGCTGCTCCTCACTTTATGACGATATCGTCACTTACGAACAAACCGTCAGTCAAGGGTTTTGACGAAATCGTCAGAATTGAGGTGGAAATGCTAAGTTGGGGGAGTTGCGTTGAGGAATACGGAGACATGTCATGGCCGAAGTTGTTGGCGACGGGGCGAGTCGCCTCGAACGACGCAAAGCGCGCACGCGAACGGCGCTGGTCCGGGCTGCGCAGTCCTTTATCGCGGAGGGCAAGCTCAACGTCCCCGTCCTCGAGATCACCCAGGCGGCAGACGTGGGGATGGGGTCCTTCTACAACCACTTCGAGAGCAAGGAACAACTCTTCCAGGCTGCCGTCGACGACGCGTTCGAAGCTCATGGCAACCTGCTCGATCGGCTCACCGGGGACATTGATGATCCCGCCGAGGTCTTTGCTCATGCCTTCAGGCTGACTGGGAGACTGCACCGGATCGAGCCTGAACTCTGCCGCGTCCTCCTCGCTCACGGATCAGCACTGATCACGTCGGATCAGGGGCTGGCGCCTCGCGCATTGCGTGATATTGAATCAGCAACTGCTGCAGGGCGTTTCACTGTCGCTGATCCTCAGGTTGCGCTTGCTCTCGCTGCCGGCGCAGCGGTCGGACTCGGACAACTACTGCACGATCAACCCGAGCGTGACGATGCGGAAGCGACGGATCGGATGACGGAGGACATTCTTCGTGCATTCGGTCTTCCGGCCGAGGAGGCTCATCGCATCTGTCAGCTTCCACTTCCAGATCTGTCCAGTGTCGCTTCGCTTGGGTCGGTAGCCTGAGGCGTTCAATCGGTTAGAAATGCCGGAACCCCACTGGCATCGTCTTCACGATTTTCGAAGCCCTTGCCTAACGTGGGCGAAACCTTTTGAGGAAGAGGCTATTTGGAGGCCTCAAGGTGGTGAAAATGCATGGACGTAGGGGTGATCGGCAGACTGGACGCACAAGATGAAAGGCGTCGGTGTCTCTCCGGTTCCCGGTGATATTCGGTGGCGAAGCTAGTTACCTCCGTTGTCTGTCGAATGGCGAGGTGTTGAGGGTGCGCTTTCGACGCGTTGTTGCGGGCCTGCAATCGACACAACTCTCGGAGTCCGGAGGTAGGGTCCGGTTAATGTGCGGCGCAACAACAACATTCACGCTGTGACACCCACCTGGCGATTACGGCGGCCAAGTAGCCAGATTAACCGGGTGTGACGCAACCCCCGCCTGCCCTGTCGCAACAGACTTGATATTGATGAATCTGTTTTAGGCGCCGGAGATCGCGGATCGGGTCAATTGTCGATCATGCTGCAGCGCAGCGGAACTCGAAGGTGGTTGACCCACCGTTCAACCTGATTCACCGTGCGGTCGCTTCCTGAATGCCGGACGAAAGTCCAATGCCTGTCCATAGTCTCGACGAACGGCGATTACCTACGGCGCCGAGGGCAGACTCGCTAGTCTTCCAACGACCTACAGCCAATTCGGTTGAGAAAGTGAATGGTCGTGGATCTACCAACCGATTTTCGTCAATGACCCGCCGTCGACGGGCAGGCTGACGCCAGTAACGAAACCCGCCTCATCGGACGCCAGGAACAACGCCGAGTTTGCGACATCCCATCCGGTGGCGGTGTACCCCTGCAAAGGAATGAGTGCGTTTCGTTCTGCAACAAGCTCGTCGCGTGTCTTGCCAGTTCTTTGTGCCCGAACGTCCACAGCAACCGCAGTGTCGATCCGGCCAGGGAGTATTGAATTGGCCCGAATTCCGTACGGAGCATTGCGCATCGCAAATTGCTGTGTGAAGGCGATCATCCCAGCTTTACTTGTGCGATATGCGACGTAAGAGGTGCTCGTCTCTACCGCGGACATCGAGGATACATTGATCAGGACACCCGACCTCTGTTCACGCATGATGGGCTCGACGAACTTGGCGACCATGATGCAACCACGGAGGTTTATGGCGTTTACAGCGTCGAAGGTATCTTCAGTCATCGTTTCAAGTGGCTGATCATTGCCTAACGCATTCACCCCGACGTTGTAATGGAGAATGTCGATACGACCCCATTTCGCCACAGCTGCATCCACCGCAGATCGAAGAGATTCGGCGTCTCGAACGTCGGACTGATGAGCAGCTCCACGTGAGTCGTCGATGCCCGCCATGGTCAGGGTTTCGCGAGCACTGTCAAGGTTGCGGTCGACGGAGAATATCGAAGCACCTTCTTGAGCGAATCGGATAGCCGTGGCTCGACCATTGCCTATGGCTTCACCAGGGCTTTGTCCAGCGCCTATTATCAGCGCGACCTTGTTTTCGAGCCGTCCCATCTTGCGCCTCCAACTAGAGTTCGTAGGGTGTGTCGACCTGAGTGCGCGTTGTCGTTTCGCAAATTCAGGCACCCGCGGGCATGTTATATGTACATCATATCGTACATGCGTACAGAATTAAGTACGAGAGCTATTCATCTTGGCGTCCTGTAGGCGAGTCTGCGTTTCGTCCTCTTTGTTGACAGAGGTCGAGGGTATAGCGAGCGCCGCTAAGGATCCGATCGCGACTGCGATGCCGAGAACAGCGAAACCCACCACATATTGCGATTCAGTTGGAATTCCGGACTTCGCAGTAACAATGCTAGCCATCGTTGCCGCACCCACCGCACCACCGATGGTCCGAATATTTGCATTCATTCCACTTGCCATTCCGCTGCTGCCCTGCGGCACAGCGCCCACCACAACATTCGACATCGCGGAGAACGCCAAGCCAAGCCCAATTCCAACCAGCGACATCGCCAGATAGATCCCCAGCTCGGTGGAATGACAAAACGCGATCAAAAAATACCCGATCGAACTTATCGAGGATCCGATGACGATCAGTGCACGCGCACCTATCAGATCGGACAACCGCCCCGAGAAAAGACCGAGGATGAACATCCCGACACTGAGCGGCAGCAGCATCAATCCGGCGTCGGTAACCGACGCACCGAAACCGTATCCTGCGGATGGCGGGGTTTGCAGAAATTGCGGCACGAAGCCGAATGCCGCATACATGCCCACGCCCATGAGCAGCGCTACGATGTTGGCCGACCATACGCTGCGAAGTCTCATGATCGTCATGTCGATCAAGGGTGTGGGTGATCGAATTTCTCGGACTATCCACGCAGCTGTCAAGACGATCGCAACTATGAACAAGGTGATCGGCCAGGGTGAGAGCCAGCCTGTGCGCGGCCCTTCTGACAATGCAAGGAGTAGCGCGGTCAACCAGCCGGCCAGCAGAGCTGCAGCGACCCAATTTACCGAACTTGGGTCGCGCACTGTCGACCGAGGAACAACGAACACTGCTACACAAAGTGTGGCGATTACAACCAGCATCGGAACCCAGAACAGCCAACTTTCTCCCAGAGTCGCGGAGATCGGCCCAGCCAAGACAAGTCCCACTCCCGCGCCGGCAGCACTCAGCGCTGCTATCAATCCAACTGCGCCAGCAACTTTCGGGCGCGGGTAGATGTCTCGGATGATTCCGAAAGCGAGTGGCAGCACTCCACCACCGATCCCCTGGACAACACGCCCTGCGAGCATCACGGGAAGAGAAGTGGCTAGCGCAGCAATTGCGGAGCCGACAGACAAAGCGATCAGAGCGAGTACGTACAGAAGTTTCTTTCCGTATATGTCGCCCAGTCGACCCATGATGGGAGTGAATATCGACGCAGAGAGAAGATAGCCAGTCAGTATCCATGTTGCCGAATTAGCTGTGGTGTCCAGCCTGACTGCCAGTTCATTGAGAACCGGCATCACAAGCGACTGAAGCAGTGCATACGCACCGACACCGACGGACAGTGTTGCAAACGCCAAGGTGCGGCGGTGACGTTCTGGTGGACGCATACAACCCTTCGATTCAGATTTCCTCTATCGGGTTCGATTGACCGATGCAGTAAGGGCGGTCCGATAAAGCGTCGAAGCCCAGTCTGTGGGTAAGTGAGACGTCTACCGCCGGATCGCGATTGTGGGGCCTGGCTGTATCGCAGCCAGGCCCCACAAACGGACTTGCAGGTAGTGCAGCGCCGGGTTCGGCGTTGGGGATCCGGCGGTCGACCGGCCCGATCCTGTTAGACCGAGGCTCGCCACTGAGGGTCGTCGGCGGTGCTCATGGACTTTTCATTGTGGCCAGGTTCTTCGTTATAGGTGACCAGATCGATTCCAGTTCGATCCTTGATCGACAACATCGCGATCAAGGAGATCACCATGATCGTCAATGCGACGGCGACCAGAGCGATGTCACCAGCAGCGGCTGTCAGTGCCGTTGCCACGAAGGGAGCAGGAGCCGAGAAGATCAGGTTCGAGAATGTGATCGACAATGCGGAACCCGAGAAGCGAACCTCGGTGGGGAACTGCTCGGCGAACAATGCGGCTTGCGCACCGTTGGCGAACTGATTTGAGCAGATAGCGAATGTAGCTGCAGCACCGATCACCAGGACGTTCTTGGTAGACATCAGGAGGAAGAACAGTGTGAGGCCGATGGCGCATCCCGCAAGGGCGATGATGACGGTCTTCTGGCGACCGATCTTGTCACTGACCCATCCGCCGGCGATACATGCGGGGATTGCGGCGGCGCTTGCGACGACCAACACCAGGAATGTTGTGCTGCTTGAGAAACCGGCTTCGGACTTCATGACACTCAAGCCGTAGACGAGCACGAGGTAGAAGGTGATGAGAATGCCACCCCAGGCAAGTGCCAACCTCAGGATGTAACCGGGGTGGGTCATCACTACGCGGAGGCCGGAGTTGCGCTTAGGCTCGACAGATTCGGTGACAGAGTCGTCGACGGCTTGGAATGCCGGCGTCTCGGTGAGCTTGAGTCGCATGTAGACAGCCACTGCGACGAGCGCGATGCTGGCGAGGAACGGTACGCGCCATCCCCAGGACTGCCACTGCTGTTCGCTCAGGGTCGTTGTCAGGAGGAGCAGGGCCAAGTTTGCGACGACCTGGCTGACTGTGGCACCGACGTTGACGAAAGATCCCATCAACCCGCGTCGGTGCGGATCCGAATGTTCCATGACCATGAGCTGGTTGCCGGTAGCTTCACCTCCGAGGGAGAAGCCCTGCAGGAATCGAAGCCCCACCAGAATCGCCGCGATGGCGAACCCCTTGCCCGTGGGGAGTAGTCCGATGGCGATGGAGGAAAGAGCCATGATCATCAGCGTGATGAACAAGACGGGGCGTCGTCCGATTCGGTCGCCGAGGTAACCGAAAGTGATCGCGCCCAGTGGCCGAGCAACGAAACCGACGCCGAAGGTGGCGAACGATGCGAGCAGTGCGCCGGACTCCCCCAGATCGCTGAAGAACAGTTGCGGGAACAGGGTGGCGGACAATGCGCCATACACTGTGAAGTCGAAGTATTCGAGCGACTGACCGACTGCGCCACTGGCCGCGGCACGCTTCTGCATGCCGGGGTCCCTGACCGTGTGTGGTCCGGATGGTGGGTTTGCGCGCCCACCTGAGGCTTGCGTTGTCATTGGGTGGCTCCTGCGTTGAAGTGTAGGGAGTTCGTGCGGCAGGCGGCTGAAACGCCATCGACGTACCGTATTACGAATATTTGTACGGTATTACGTCCAACTCGGTGTGTCAAGGATCTCATTATGAGCATCTTTGCAGCACACCTCGGACGCTCTATTAGATGCCCTGAGCTGCGGCTCAGTAAAACTCAAGGGTGGTACGACACCCGCGGCTTTGGCAACTCTATCTTGTACGTATATACGTATAGACCGCTGCATGCAATGGTGATGCGCACAGCGGCCTATACGACTCGTCAGTTGATATGCCGGTTCGTTTAAGTCACTCAGCCGACACTGGCCGGGATCTCGCTCTTCGTGTGGTAATCGCTGAGGTCTGCTTCCTGTGTCAGCTTCCAGTAGTCGGTGGTACGCCAGGGACTATTTGCGACGACGCGGCCACGCGAATTCCGGTAGTAGGTGCTCATGCCGGGGTGGGTCCAAATCATTCGACTGTGCATGTCGACCATGAGCTCGTTGTACCGCGTGCACACGTCCTCGCGGCATTCCACTTCCGTAGTGCCGGACTCGAACATCTTCTCGAGTACAGAAAGGATGTAGTTGACCTGGCATTCGACGACGAAGATGAAGCTTCCGCCGTGTCCGAGGGCAGTGTTCGGCCCGTAGAGCATGAAGAAGTTCGGAAACTGCGGTGTTACAGTGCCGAGATAGGCTTGGGGATCGTCGTCGTTCCACGCGTCGCGGATCGAAACACCTTCCCGGCCATAAACATTCACCGGCGCGAGGAACCGCGCTACGTCGAAACCGCTGGCAACGATGATGATGTCGAAGTCGTGATGATCACCGTTGCGCAGTCGGATGCCGTTTTCGTCCACGCTCCCGATCGGGGAATCGACCAGTTCGACATTGGGCCGGGTCAATGTGCGGAACCATTGGTTGTCCAGCAACATGCGCTTGCCGTACGGCGGGAAGTCCGGAATGACTTTCGGTGCCAGGTCCTGACGGTCGCCCAGTTCTTTTTCGATATAGCGGGTGAAGAATCTGCGGTGTCCGTCGTTGATCGCGTTGAGGGAACGATCGGGATCGTGCCACTCCGGGTCAACTTTGAGAGATTCATAGACCTTGCTGTCGAAGAGCCAGCTCAACCTCAGTCGGTACCACCATTCGTACAGAGGCACTTCGGAGAACATGAACCGCACCGGATCCGGAATTGCCTTCTTGAACTTGGGGAAGGGGGCGGCCCATTGCTTGGAGCGTTGGAAGATCGTCAGGCTCGATACGTCGTCGACAATCGCAGGGACGAGCTGCATAGCGCTCGCGCCGTTCCCGATCACGGCAACCCGCTTGCCCGTAAGGTCGACAGATTCGTCCCATTGGGCGGTGTGCAGCACCTGTCCCTGGAAGGTGTTGAATCCGTCGATGGCGGGCCACTTGGGAGTGCCGAACGCACCCACTGCGGAGATCACCACGTTGGATTCGAGACGATCGGTGGATCCGTCGGCGAATTCGAGGTCCGTGCACCACCGCTGCGCAGACTCGTCGTACCGAGTTGCGCTGACGTGGGATCGGAAGCGGATGTGCTCGTAGATGCCGAAACTATCCGCCACGCTACGGAAATAGTTCTCGATCTCGGGCTTCTTGCCGAAGTAATGCTTCCAATCCCCCTGCGCGAACGAATACGAGTACAGGTGACTGGGAGTGTCCACACCACATCCGGGGTACTTGTTCTGCCGCCACACGCCCCCGACGTCTTCACCCTTCTCCACGATCACGAACGGAACGCCGGCTTCTTTTAGTCGCACGGCAGCACAGATACCCGCCATCCCTGCCCCGATGATGACGACGGAGAATCCCTCGGGCACCGGATGAGTTACGGGATTGGTTTCATAGCCGGAGTAGGAATCCATTTTTGCGGCCATGAACGGGCCGTAGTCCGACGGTATGGACTCTCCTACCGAGATGCTCATCATGCGAACGAGCTGGTCGGCCGATGGCTGCGGAATGGCTACCGGACGCCCTGCGCGCCAGGCGACGATGGCATCGAATGCGGCAGTGCGGATTTCGTCTTGCAACTCCGGGGCCAATCCTCCGGAATCGTTTTCGTCGATGCCCTTGCAGCGCGTGGGCAGGAAGGGTGGAGCGAGATATCGCTCGTCACCGGTGAGTTGGACGTAGAGGACTTGCAATGTAGGTACGTTCGCTTCGGCGATCGCAACTCTCAACGCCGATTCGAAATCGACATCGGACTCGTTCACGAGTGCTTCAACCACTGTGTAGCTCTCCCTTCGTGCACCCCTGAATCGAGACGGGGGTTCTGGCCGCCGAGCCGGGCACGACTTTGATTTTGTACGTAATTCGGAACATCTGTACGTTATGCTGAATATGAAATTGTGTCAACGGTCACCGCGATGCGATTGAGGATTTCAACCGAACATGGAAGGCCACATCATGGCGTTATCCGAAGCAGATCATCCCTTGCTGGTGGAGGATGAATCGATGGAGTCGGGCGTCGTCCGCGTCCTGACGTTGAACCGGCCGTCGAAGCGAAATGCGATCGACACCAACCTTTTTCGGCATCTCTACACGCAACTGCTGGCGGCGAATTCAGACAGTGCAGTACGGGCGGTCGTACTGGCGGGAACCGGGCCCCACTTTTGCGGCGGCGGCGATCTGAAAGAGTTTCTCGGGTTGCCGGACGCCCGCGACCGTATGATCGCGCGCGCGCACCTTCTGGCGTCGGTGCAGCAACTAATGCCGACGATGTCAATACCGGTTGTGGCTGCAGTGCAGGGTGCAGCACTCGGTGCCGGCGCCGCACTTGCCCTCGGAGTCGATGTCACCGTCGCAGGCTCGGATCTGGCAATCGGTTATCCGGAACTCATGGACGGTGTAGTTCCGGCGTTGGTGATGACGCAGCCGGTGCATCAACTCAGTAGGAAGATCGCATTCGAAATGATTACTGCGGGAAGGCGACTCGGGGCAGGCGAGGCCGAACGGCATGGCTTGATCAACAGGGTTGTCGGTCCAGCACAGGTTCGGGCAAGTGCGCTCGAGACAGCCAAGCTCTGGGCAGATGTGGACCGACGGACACTGGCCCGCGCCAAGAAACTCTTCTACCGCCTCGTCGAACTCCCGCACACCGCGGCAATTGATACAGGACTCGACACTACTGCTGCTACTTGGCAACCATGGCAGTCGCAGCGTCAACTCAATGAGATCAGCACCTGAGTGCAGCTGACCCCCACCAGTACGCGATGACAAAGTATCAGCGCTGGTGGGGGTCAGCTGCTACTCGTCAGCTCCGTCAGAGGTTTCTGCCCCACCCGTCGACGGATTCCGGTGTGCGTGGTGCCGGGCCGGTGTAAATGGCGGCCGGGCGAACCAGCTTGCCGAGGCGCTTCTGCTCGAGGATGTGCGCGCACCAGCCAGCGGTGCGACCACAGGTGAACATGGCCGGCATCATGTGCGCGGGAACCTCGGCGAAGTCCAGGATGACGGCAGCCCAGAACTCGACGTTGGTCTCGATCGCGCGATCGGGACGACGCTCACGCAGTTCGGCGAGTGCAGCCTGCTCGAGCGCTGCGGCAGCCTCGTAGCGGGGAGCATTGAGGCGCTTGGCGGTGGCGCGGAGCACGCGTGCACGGGGATCTTCGGCGCGGTAGACGCGGTGCCCGAAGCCCATGAGCTTTTCCTTGCGGTCGAGGATTCCCTTGACCAGTGCGCGGGCGTCGCCGGTCTTCTCGGTCTCTTCGATCATCGGGAGCACGCGGGCCGGTGCGCCGCCGTGCAGCGGGCCGGACATCGCGCCGATGGCGCCGGAGAGGGATGCCGCGACGTCGGCGCCGGTGGAGGCGATGACTCGGGCGGTGAAGGTGGAGGCGTTCATGCCGTGCTCGGCTGCCGAGACCCAGTACGCGTCGATTGCTTCGACGTGGGCCGGATCGGGCTCACCCTTCCAACGGACCATGAAGCGTTCGGTGACGGTCTTGGCTTCGTCGATGCGCTTCTGTGGCACTGCCGGCTGGTAGATGCCGCGGGCGGACTGCGCGACGTACGACAGGGCCATGACGGACGCGCGGGCGAGCTGATCGCGGGCGGTGTCGTCGTCGATGTCGAGGAGTGGCTCGTATCCCCAGATGGGTGCCAGCATCGCCAGTCCGGCTTGGACGTCGACGCGGACGTCGCCGGTGTGGATGGGGAGGGGGAACGGCTCGGCCGGCGGCAGGCCGGGGCCGAATCGGCCGTCGACGAGTAGTGCCCAGACGTTGCCGAAGGTTACCTTCTGGCCGACCAGGTCTTCGATGTCGACGCCGCGGTAGCGCAGTGCGCCGCCGTCCTTGTCAGGTTCGGCGATATCGCTGGTGAAGGCGACAACGCCTTCGAGACCACTGATGAAATCTTCGGGTACCTGCCGGATGCGGGGGTCCGTGACGATTGTCGCGGCAGAGGGCATGTGTGAATCCTTCGCATAAGATCGGACATATCGGAACACTGACGAAGAATCGTCAGCGACGAGTTAATGCGACCGGGTGCAGCTACGAACGAGTACGCCTTCGCCCCGTGGAGACCTGTGCTTCGTACCCGTACTTAGTGCCGTTCGACACCTCGTCGTCAGGAGTTGTCGATAGTCAGTAGGTCGAGTACGCGTACGCCGGCGTAGCGAGACTTGCGGCGGTCCAGCGCAGCGCGCATTCCGTCTTCCACGACCAGCTCCCAGAAGCCGCCGACCGATTCGGTGCTGTGCGCGATCGTGTCCAGCTCGGCTGCACGCAACAACGTGGTGTGAATACCGGCAGTATCCCATGCTGTGTTCAGCGCATGCTTGACCACCTGGAGCATCTCCGTGGGCATTAGCGCAATCCGTTCGGCAATCGAGCGAACCCGGGCACCCAGGGCGTCTTCGGGCAGGCTCGCGGTGATCAAGCCCCATTCTGCGGCTTCGGCCCCGGAGAATATGTCGCCGCTGAGGGTGAGCAGTTTGGCGCGATGAGGTCCGATGAGCCAAGACCAGAGTGGAAGGAGCATCGTGATTCCGAGGTCCCGTACGTTCGGAACTCCGATCGATGCGGTGTCAGCGGCAATCGAGAGGTCACTTGCGATCATCAGGTCGGTGCCACCGGCCAGACAATGGCCTCGTACTTCGGCGATAGTCACGACCGGGTGCTCGCGATAAGCACTCATGAAATTGGTGACGCCGACCAAACGGGCACGATCCTCGACAACCGACGATGGCCGCATGACGCCAGGGTCGAGGCGATACCCCGAGCTGAAGGCGCGCGCGTCACCGCGCACGATTGCAACACGCCCGCCTTGCTCGTGAACTCGATCCAGGCTGTAAAGAATCGATTGCCGCATCTGACTCGACAGCGCGTTGAGATCACCGGGAGAGCTCAACGTCACCTGCCATACCCCGTCGGAGATTTCTTTCTCGACGGTCGAACTCTGGAATGAATCACTCATTGCCCTTACCTGCTTTCTCGAGACCGGATTGCGTGGTCGTCATGTGGCTGATCCATGCGCTGGAAATCGAATGGGAGTGGCCGATGGCGAGTGCCGGCTGGGGGAATCTCGTTGCGTCACCGGTGCCAAACCTGACCTAATGTTCATAATTAGGTATATGCGTACGGTATAACGAAGACGTAAACGCGTCAACAAGCAGTGATGCGACGGTTACGGACGCAGGCGCGCCATCGTTGCCGCTCTGTCGATTCATACTTCGCGTCGACGTTGGGCGGTATCTTTCAAGAATTCGGTGAGGTCGGTAGGGTTCTTGACACTCGATGTTGTCCCTAATAACGTATGGATGTTCACTATTGTGACTTGTGGCACGGCGAGATGGACCGCTGTTCTACATCGCAACGCTGACACCGCGAGAGGATCACCGTCTTCGACTTCCGCGGGGATGATGCGCAGCCCGATCGCACGAACACGTGCGTGTCAGGTGCGCCTTGATCGAGCTGAGGAGCCGAGATGACAGACCTATCCTTCGATAATGCCGACACCGCACAACAGATCGCAGAAGTCGTGGCGCACGGAGAAATTCGGAAGGTACTGACCGCGTACTGCCAGGGTGTAGACCGGCGCGACTGGCAGAAAGTGTTGAACTGCTACCACGATGACGCGTACGACTCTCATGGGCCGTTCGCAGGAACCCGTGACGAGCTGGTTCGCTGGCTCGAGATCAACCATCAACACGTCAGCTACTGCATGCACCAGATCAGCAACGTCACCATCGACATTTCGCCGTCGGATCCTCTGCTGGCTCGATCGGAGACATACTGCATCAGCCACAAGACCGTCACCTCCGCCAAGAACGACCCATATTTCCATGGGCTTGGGCTCGAGGGTGAGATCCGCCGCACGATCGCCTGCCGATACATCGACACCTTCGAGAATCGACCCGAAGTAGGGTGGCGGATCCTCCGCCGCGAGGTCGTCTTGGAATGGATGCGGCGAGAACCATCCGAGCTGTACGTACCCTTGGATCCGGCATTGGCGAGCTCGCATCGGGACAAGTCCGACCTTCTGTACGCCCCCCTCGCAACGCGCCCCGTCCGCTGACGGATTCGGTTATTTCTCCACTATCCAGCCCCCCTAGAGGAGAGTCGATGCTCGAAACGACGTCCGCTACCCAGAGATTCGAATTTCCTGTGGCCGTAGGTAGTTCGGTAGACGCGATATTCGCTGGTTATTTCCATCCCGCGACAACACCGATCCGGCGAGCAGTGCTGCAGGTCGTCGTCCACGGAGTGTCATACGATCACCGATACTGGGATGCGGGCGTCGTCAACGACCGCGATTACTCCTACGTCCGATACATGACTGCACAGGGGTTCGACGTGCTGGCCGTGGATCTTCCAGGCGTGGGAACGAGTTCGAAGCCCAACGGGTACGATTTTTCGCTCGACGGCGTTGCCCACGCGTTGAGCTCACTCGTCGTGAGCCTCAAGCAGTCGGGCAACGTGACCGGACACAATTTCGACCGCGTGACATTGGTCGGGCACTCGATGGGATCGACGATCGGCGTGTACGCAGAAGCGAACTGGCCGGCCGCCGACGCTCTGATCGTCACTGCTACAGGCTATTACTCGGATCGAGAGACCTCGGGCTGGGCGCCTGGGGTACGAGAGAAATTGCTCGAAGCCGACTATGCACTTGTTCACCCCGAGTTGCGACTGATGTTCTACCATCCGGGCGCGGCTGACCCTGCCGCGATTGCCTACGACAACCATGTACTGCGCAGCGCTACCCCGAGCGGTCTGTGGTCGGATTGCATCGCGCTGCGGGACGACCCGAAATGCGGTGTCGGCCAGGTCCATTGCCCGGTGTACGTGCAGCTCGGCGAATTTGACCCGGTGATGTACGGGCGTTATGCACAGCAGGAAGCGCAATGCTACGTAGGATCGAGGGAAGTTGTGGTCGAACAGATCGACGGCATCGGCCATTCGTTCAATCTGCACCACGAACGGGTACGAAGCTGGCATGCGATCTGCGACTATCTTGATTCCCGCCTGGCGTAGAGGCGCTCGAGTCCGCTTCCTCCGACAGTCGGGGTCGCCCCGCACAGCGACGGGAGAAGGGGCGGCCTGCGTACCGGCGGAACCGCGAAACGATCGCTATCGATACCATGTCGAAGTACTTGAACGATGTGCGCTCAGGCAATGACTTGCCTGAGCGCACTTGTTTCGATGCCGTCCCCGATGGCAGGTGCCGCCTAGCTGCAGGATGACCGACGCGTCTTGTTGATCATTGAGAATTTCTTCGCAGAGCACTGCATACGATTGAACGGCGCCGGCGAAATTCGTCAGACAGAGTCGGGGGCGAGGTGGGGAATGAATGCCGCTTTCTTCCTGCGCCGAGGATGATGTGACGTGTGACCGATATCCGCGCAGCACACGGATCCGATCGGGGATCTAGTGATTGTCGATATGGTCGTGTTCGTCGGGTACGACGTGGGTTCCGGAGATTCGGTCGATGACCAGGGCCGAAGCGTCAACTTCTGCACCGTAGCCCAGTTCATTGACATGAGTTTGATACAGGTCACGAGTGAGGTTGCCGAAGAATAGAGGGGTGCTGGACGCGGCACCCAGTTCGGATGCGAGCCGCAAATCCTTCAGCAGCAGTCCCAGCGTGAAACCCGGGGCAAGTTGGCCCTCGATCACCCGAGGCGCGAATTTTTCCAAGAACACGTTGCGTCCGCCCCCCGAAGTCAGTATTTCGATCGCTTTCGCGGGGTCGAGTCCGTTCTTGGCTGCAAGCGCGATGCCTTCGAGGCTGAGCAGCCGTTGAGCGCCGGAGATGAGATTGTTCACCAACTTGATGACCTGACCGGCACCGACATCACCCGCATGAAAGACGTTGGAGCTCACGTCGGCGAGGACAGGACTGATCCGGTCGAAGTCGGGTCGAGGCGCTCCGACCATGATGGCAATCGTCCCGGCTTGCGCGCCGCGCCACCCGCCGCTGACAGGCGCATCGATCAGCGAGACGCCCTGTTTTGCCAGAATTTCGGCCATTTCACGGGTTGCGTTGGGATCACCGGTGGTCTGGTCGACGAGAAGAGTCCCCGGGTGGAGTTTCTCGGTGAAGTCGGGGTCGAGAATGACGCTGCGCACGTGATCGGAGGTGGGCAGGCACAGAAAGATGGTCGTGCATTCGGCGGCCAGATCGCTGGAGTGCGCTCTGGCCTGAGCGCCAGCTGCGACCAGGCGATCCACAGCCTGTTGGTCATGATCGTTGACGAGAAGGGGGTGCGAAAGTTGCAGTCGCTCTGCAAGAGCGCCGCCCATGCTGCCTAGACCGATATATCCGATGGACACGGCGTGCTCCTTTGTCGAGGTCGATTCGAGAAGATGTCGGGGTGTGCTGGTCATGCGAGGTTGCGGGTCGAGAATCACAACCGCTGAAATGCCGGTGTTCGTTTATCCCGCCAGGCTTGCACGCCTTCATGAAAGTCGGACGTTGTCATCAGCGGCTTCTGCTCGGCACGTTCGCGCCGCAGTGCCTCTGCGATGATGTCGCTGGTCACGTCGGAGCGCAGCGCGCGCCGTGAGGCGGCCACAGCTAGGGGGGCCGAGAGTGCAATCTCCGTCGCGAAAGCCAATGCAGCGTCGTCTAGTTCGGCGTCGTCGACCATACGATCGGACAACCCAGCCATCACCGCTGCCTGACCTCCGACTCGAGAGCTTGCGTACAGCATCTCCGAGGCTTTCTGGGGGCCTACCAGACGTCGCAAGGTCACCGAAAGGGCGAACCCTTCGCTGACTCCGATGCGGTTGAAATTGGCCAGAAAATAGGCGGACGGGGTCGTGATCCGGAAGTCGGCCACTAAGGCGAGTCCCAGACCGCCGCCGATGGCCGCACCGCCGACGGCGGCGACGATGGGCAACGTCTGTGCAAAGAGTCGGGGCACGATGTCGTAGACGTGCCGTCCGGCTTGTTCATCTTCTCGTCCAACGAAATCGGCACCTGCGCAGAAGTGTCGGCTGGTCGTCCGTAAGACCACAGCGCGTGCTCCTGCGGCGGGAAGTTCTTCCAGTCGTGTTGCGAGAGTGTCGATCAGGTCGTAGTCGAAGTAGTTGTTTCGTCCGCGGGTGAACGTCACTACCGCGACCCCTGAGTCGTGAATGTCGACGTCCACGCCGTCGTCGATGGGCTGTGCCGAGATGCGTTCGCTCATGGTGCGCGTTCGACCTCCGTTTCAGTAGTGATGGGGATGCAGGGGCTGTCATCGAGTTCATCGTGGGAGCCACCTCGACGACAGTGTGGTGCAAGACTCCGGCCGTATGAGAAAGCCGCGTGTCCTTCAGAAGCGTTCGGGCGCAGCAGTTACCGCGTGCCGGTCCTGGCCAACGAAAGTCCACGGCAAGCCCGTGATGCGGTAGCGGCCGAGATCAGTGCTGGTGACGTGTTGGAACAATCCGGTACTGCGTAGGAACTCGTCTCGCGCCAGATCATGGGCGGTGTACACCGGTGAGACTGCAACTCCGGCGTCGATCAAGGAGTCCACGAAGTCGGCAGGTAGATCGTCCTTGACCAGCTCGATCAATTGACCGCGCCGGGGGATCTCTGGCAGAGTCCGGCCGGTCAGCCCCTCGAATGTTGCGATGTCGGTGGCGTCGTTCAAGGTGACGGCCAGTAACTGTTGTGACTGCGATACTTCGACGAAGAAATCGAGTGTTTCCACGTTGCGATATACGTCGGCCAGGTCTTCGTCGATGATGTCGGTCAACTGAGCTGCGGTCAGTTCCGCCATCGAGATGTCGACCGCTGTGGTGGAGTGGTGCTCCGCCGCCAATGACCAGGCCAGCACCCAAGCGGCAACAGCAGCACTGGTAAGTGGATCCGCCCACGGTGTACCCATATCGCCCATCTCGTCCCGTGCATCACGCGTGGCAGCAACAAGACCGGCAAAGGCGTGGATGTTGTGTCCGTAGGCGCGATAGCCGGACCATTCGCCGGTGCCGCCGAAACCGCTCGAGGAGATGCCGAGGAGGGGATGACCGGTGGCGAGAACACTTGCCGAATCCACACCGACGACCCTCGCGCGGCGGGGAGTCAGATTGTGTAGTACGACGTCGAATCGTTTTGTGTCCAGTTCAGCGTCCGCGTTATTGAATCTCACGTCGAGTGTGGTTTTGCAGAAGTTCAGTTGGTTGAAATATGAGCTTCTGTTCAATCCCGGTGTGCCCGGGTAGAAGGGACCGCGACGACGGTAGATATCGAGCCGGTCTGGATCTTCGAGCTTACTCACCTGCGCCCCCATTGCGCCGAGCCACGCCGCAGCGAGCGGAACTGCCAGCACATGTCCAGCGTCGAGGATCTTCAGATCGGACAGTGTCTTCGATTTTGCTACCGATTCGGACGGCACCTGTGTGACCTCCGCGGGCAGGAGGTACGGGTTCTCACCGCGTAGTTCGATCGATCGTCCCTGACGTTGCGCCCTCTCCACGAAGGAAGCAACGGTGTTTACCGCGGTGCATGGCACACCGGCGCGCTGAAGAATGCCTTCGCATTCTTCTATTGTTCGGCTCGAAGTCCATTCTGCGAGTCGGGTATTGACGTAGTCGGAATGGTCGCGAGCATCTTCTAATGTCGGGACCGAATCCATCAGAGGGGCCAGTGCGGTTGCGAATGCCCGCCACTGATGATCCTCGAGTGCAAGCACGTAGACCGCACCGTCGAGGCAGTCGTAGAAGCCTGAGGGAGCGCCATATCGGGCGCTGCCGCCTTCCTCGGGGCTCTCTCCTAATGCGTGGGCCATCTCGAGAGCCAGACCGGTGGCGACCACTGCGCCCTGTCCGGCTACATCGACATGTACTGGCTTACCGTCTGCCTGAAAGGAGTGCAGGGCGTGCAGCGCAGACACCGCTACGACGTAGCCGATCAACTTCGACGCGAGCTTTCCCGGCGTAACTGTCGGAGCCCACTGAGCTCCGATGCGCGAGTGCCCGAGAATGCCGCCGGCAGCAAGAAGGGTCAGCTCGGACGCTGGAACATCGGCGCGCGAGCTTTCGAGCCCGTAGGCGCTCGCGGTAACCCACACCGATCGATTCTTTGTAGCGACGTCGGCGAGATACTGTGCTGCTGTTCTGTTCGCCGAATAACCTCTGCCCCGAATACGGTCGGCCAGAACGATATCGGCAGCATCGACCGCTGTATCCGTAGACACGTCGGCCCCGAGCTGTTCGAGCACCCTGTGCGCGACATCGAGGGTAGGCGAGGAATCTAGAAGGCGGACACGCACGTGTGAGAGCCACGGCAAACTATTGAGATCCTTGACTGAGGGGGCTGCGGTGGTCGTCAATCCTGACGTCATGATCGGGATCCTTCTCTACGCGTTGACATCGCCCACAGACCGTCCGGCGACAATGGCTTTGAATCGAGTTGTCCAGCGCTTGTACGTTGTGACGAACGCAGCTCATCGGACCAAGCTCGAGGTAAGATTCATACATAATAACGGACAAGTATTCGTCATTACAAACATTTTCTAAGGTTGACACTGTTATTCTTCGAGAGAGAAGTTCGTCGGGGCCTTACTTCGAGGTCGGTGCGGTGCGTGCCATGGGTTGTGCCGTAGGGCCGCCCGGCACGGCACGACCTAAGCTTCTCGTGTGAAGGGACCATGGAACGGAGGGGCGCTCGATGACCACGCTGAATACCGAAGCAGTCACTGCTGGCAGTAACGAGCACCGGACAGTCAGTCGAGTGATGACAATTCTCGAAATGGTCGTTGCCAGCGAACCCACGGGTCTTCGGCTGGCAGATCTGTCTGACATGCTCGGTGCACCGAAATCGTCGATCCACGGATTGGCTCGCGGTTTGGTGGCGACTGGTCATTTGCGGGAGCATGCCGGCCGCTACTTTCAGGGTCCGGCGGTGTCGATGCTTGCTCTCGGTGGTCAAGCGATCACTGCGGCATATCGCCACACGCTCGAGCAATTGGCGGCCGAATGGAACGAGACAGCCATCCTTGCCACCTCGGCGGGCGACTCGGTTATCAACATCGATGTCGTGGAACCGAACCAGACAATTCGAGCCTCTCCGCCACTGCATGAGCGGCGTCCGATGTGGCCAGGAAGCTACGGAAAAGTGTTCGTGGCATACATGTCCCCCCGGCGGCGCGATGCCTACCTTCGTCGTAAGTATCCGGATCCGCAACAGCAGAAGGCGATACTGGACGAGGTCGCGCTCATTCGTGCGTCGGGCGTTGCCATCAATCGGGGAGAGACCGATCCCGAACTGTACGGTGTGGCCAGCCCGATCATCATCGGTGGACCTGAAGTAACTCTCGCGATTGGCTTGGCTGGACCTTCGGCGCGGATGATCGACAGAATTGATGTGATCGCCGAACGCGTAGCAACAGTCGCTCGGGGACTGTCTAACACTTCTCTTAAGGACAGCTGAGGCCGGTCGGATCGGCTTTCGCCCGTGTAGCCAGCCAGTGGCGTTGTTGGCTCGGGGACCGATCGAGTTTCGTTGCACGGCAAAGGTCGATACGAAAGGGGAGGCCGCCTATGCGCGCCGGCCTCCCCTCCGCTCAGCTCTTGGCGCTACTGTTTGCTTCGAGGTAATGCTCCTCGGGCACTTCTTCTTCCCACGTTGCCCCGCCAAAGGTCACGGCTGTGTGCAGCATCGATCGACCCGATGTCGCACCGTGCCAGTGCCGGGTGTTGGGTGGGGTCCAGACGTAATCTCCCACCCCAATCTTGTAAGTGCCGTTCTCGTCTCCGACGAGGCCTTCTCCATGTTCCACGATGAGGAGTTGGCCTCCCGGGTGGCTGTGCCAATACGTGCGAGCGCACGGCGTGAAGAACACTTTTCCGAACGAGTTCCCATTAGCGTCTTGTTGTACCAAATCGCGCCACATTTCGCCCGTGTACGGCCCTTCGGAGCGAGCAGAATCGCTGCCGTCTCCTCGTTTGACGATGGTTAGCATCGTGATCGTCCTTTCCGTTTCTTGTTTCTGCGGCTGGGCTCGTCTACAGCGATGCCGCGTATGCCGGCGGCAATCCGTAGGATTTTGGTTCGACATACGCTTCGATACCCTCATGCCCAGCTTCGCGTCCTATGCCGCTGGCTTTGAATCCCCCCACTGGGGCATGGAAACCGACTGAGTTGCCGTTGATTTCGATGGTTCCGGTACGAATCTGTGCGGCCACGTCGAGTCCGTGGTCAAGATCCGTGGTGAAGACGGAGCCGTTCAATCCGTATGCGGAATCGTTCGCGACGGCAATCGCTGTCCTCTCGTCGTCGTAGGGAATCACTGCCAGAACGGGTCCGAAGATCTCTTCCTGAGCAATTCGCATGTCGGGCTTCACATCGGTGAAAACCGTTGGGGTGACGAACCATCCATGTTCGTATGACGTTTCGGGGCCGCCGAGAACCGTCACTGCTCCTTCGCTACGGCCGATGTCGATGTAGTTGGCTACCGCGCTCTGCTGCCTGGCCGTCACCATCGGCCCTATCTGGGTGGCAGGATCTCTCGGGTCTCCGACCGGCATGGATTCGACGAGATGCTTGAGTCGATCGATGAACTCGTCGTGGCGGCGGTGCGAGACAAGCAGGCGTGTCTTGAGGCTGCACACCTGACCGCTGTTGCGCAGCGATCCCAGACGCAGCGCTTCGACAGTCTGATCCAAATCGGCGTCGTCGAGGATGATTGCGGCCGACTTTCCACCCAGTTCCAAGGTGGAGCGTTTGAGATTTTGTCCGCACAACGCCGCGATATGACGGCCGACGGCGGTAGACCCGGTGAACGTGACTTTGTCGACCTGCGGATGAGAGACCAGGTATTCGCTGGATTCTCGGTCGGCTGGAACTACGTTGACCACCCCAGCGGGAAGTCCTGCCTGTTCGAAGACCGATGCGAGTGCGTATGCACTCAGTGGGGTTTCCGGAGCCGGTTTCAGTACTACGGTGCATCCCGCGACCAGGGCAGGTGTTAGTTTGATGACCGCCACGGTGAGCGGGACATTCCATGGAACGATGGCAGCTACGACGCCGACTGGCTCACGAGTGACCAGCGCGCTGCGTGTAGCGGAGGTACGGACCTCTCGAAACGGGTACGTGCCCGCCAGTTCGATGTAGGAATCCAAAATGTCGAGCGGAACACCGACCTGAATCGGACCCGATTGGGAGATCGGACTGCCCATCTCCTCTGTGATCAGAGCCGCGAACTCATCTTGCCTGTCAGCGAGAAGTGTGCGGACTGTTCGCAGTGCCTCAACCCGATCTTCGGGAGAGGTGCGCCCCCATTCCCCATGGTCTAACGCGTTCCGCGCGGCAGCGACAGCTCGATCCACGTCGGATCGCGTTGCAGAGGGCACCGACCCGATGACCTGCTCACTCCACGGCGATATGACCTCGATGCGTTCGGTCCCTGTCGACCGTACCCACTCACCCCCGATGAACAGCACATCGTGCGATTTGGTCCATTCCTCAGCCATTGTTCTCCTTGTCGCTATGGATGGGATCAGGGCTCGCCCGTCGTGACGCGCTTTGCGATCGAACTTGCAGAACGAGGGCAGAAAAGCCCTGGTGCGCACCGACCCGCATTACCCGCGCAATGAGATCGGGTAACCGGCCCAGCGCGCTCTCACATCCAGAGTACGTTCTTTATTATGAATGCTCGTACGATATTAGGTACAAATGGGTGTGTCAACCGTCTAAACCGGGTCAGTCGAACACGAAGACGCCCTTGCCTGCATCCTGCTTGTCGAACCACTGGTAGGCCTCAGATGCCTCGTTCAAGGCCCATCGATGTGTGAACAGCTCGTCGACAGGTAGCTGGTGGGCATCGACGTAGTCCGCGCATCGAATCTGATCAACAGTGGACAAGGTCCATGACGTCAGAAGCGTGAGCTGTCGTCGCAACGTGTCCCGAGTGTTGAACTCCACGTTCGCTCCGATGCCGATGAAGCACACCGTGCCCCACGTTGCCACCGCTTCCAGCGCTTGAGCTGCGACCGGGGTGACCCCAGAAGTCTCCATCACCAGTTGCGAGCCTTGTCCGGATGTCGCCGCGCGAACGGCGTCGACAGCATCCCCGGCGGAGGAGTTGACAACTGTGTCAGCGCCGAAGGCACGGGCTTGCTCTAGCCTGGTGTCGTTGATGTCGACGGCAATGACTCTTGCGCCGAGCGAGGCCGCAAACATCGTCGCCGACAATCCCACTGGACCTTGCCCGAAGATCGTGAGCGTTTTTCCGGTCAAATCGCCCATGCGGGTCAGGGCGCCCCAGGCGGTCCCGGTACCGCATCCGATCGCGGCGCCCGTCTCGAAGCTGAGCGTATCCGGTAAGGGCATGGTTTGGATCAGGGGAATTTTCATGAACTGCGCGTGTGCACCATGTTCGTTGAGAGTGGGCACGCGCGGTTCTTCGGTCGTGCACAGCTGAGGCCAGCCCGACCGGCACTGCACACAGGTGCCGCATCCCCAATAGTGATGAATCATCACGCGGTCGCCGACGGCGGCTGCGCGTGCCGACACCCCCGGCCCGAGCTCGACGATTTCACCGCACGGTTCGTGGCCCTGGATGAGTAGCTGCGGGGATGACGTGACTGCCGAACCCCGGTAGACGTGCAGGTCGCTGCCGCACATGCCGGACGCTCGAATCTTGACTATAACTTCCCCTGGCCCAGGGATCGGATCGTTGAACTCGCGGAGTTCCACACTTCGGTCGCCGGTGAACACAAGTCCCTGCATGGTCGTAATCCTTCTCGTCGGTTCCGCTCACAGTTTGTGGTGAGCACACCCTCTACGTGAGATGTCGGCACAGGCAACGGTGTAGTCGTCGCAGCGTAGGTCTGTCGATCGCTTTCCGGAAAGTCGCCCGACATCGAGCAAGCGTGAGTATGTTCGATATTGTGAATGTACGTACGTTATTGCGAAGATGTGACGTACGTCAAGAGCAACTCGAGATTGGGAACAACAGCGTGAGGGACGAGTGCCTATGACCGAACTCGACAACTGTGGTCGCGACTCGCGAATGGGCTCGAAATGCACCAACGGTGCAGTCAACGATCGAGGTCGCCCGCCGATGCGCCAGTTCGCAATCGAACCGAGCATGCGATGACCCCGTCTAAGAATTCGTCGACACACTCCACGGCACCTCCGATCCCAGCACAAGTGACCGGGGCATTGGCCACCGGAACATTGCTGCAACCCCTCAACTCGTCGATGATCGCCGTGGCCATTGTCGCTATCGGAGCCCAATTCGGTACGTCAGGAGTGTCGTGGGTCATTTCGGCCATGTACATAGCCACCGCCGTCAACGCAACCACAACGGGCCGCCTCGGCGCTCTCGTTGGAGCCAAACGGGTGTATCTCGGCGGACTGGCCCTGGTCGCAGCCGGATCGATTATAGGAATGCTCGCACCGAATATCGGTTGGTTGATCGCCGCGTACGCTGTACTCGGCACCGGAATCTCGGCGCAGATGCCCAACGCGATGACCATGGTCCGCACGTATGCCGAACGCTACCGGCGACAGACCAGATCGGCGCTGACCGTCCTGACCGCGACGGGGCAGTCGGTAGCGGCCCTCGGCCCCACTGTTGGTGGTTTGCTGGTCGGGTCACTTGGATGGCAATCCATCCTATGGGTCAATCTCCCTGTTGTCGCCATCAGTGCCGCATCTGTCCTCCTCGCCGATCTTGGACCGTCCGGTGTCAAACCGCGGGAGAAGGAACATCCCGTACACACGATGTTCGACCTCGTCGGCATCGCATTGTTCTTGGTCACGTTGACCTCCACCATGGGCTTCCTGGTGTCCCTGCGGGATGAACCCATCTGGCCACTACTACCTGCAGCGACAGCGGGAACGGCAGTCTTCGTCTGGTGGGAGATGCGTGCTCCCGAACCGTTCCTCGACATACGAGCCATTCATCGCAACCACCCACTGCGGGCCACTCTGACCCGGTCGTTGGTCACGCAGACCGCTTTCTACTGCATATTCTTCGGAATCCCGCAGTGGTTGCAGTACTCCCGCGGGATGAGTGCCACTCACGCCGGACTGGTTATGCTTCCTGTCGCCGGTGTCAGCGTCGTCGCTACCATTGTCGGTGCGTACACCTACCGACGTTACGGGGCGCGGACCACCTTGCTTTTCGGTACTGCTGCTCTCGCGATCGGCGGGCTGCTGATCGTATTTATCGAACGAACAACCACCCCGGTGGTGGTTTTGCTACTCGTTGCGGCAGTACTGGGCTTGCCGAATGGTTTCAACAATATCGGCAACCAAAACCTGATCAATGCATCCACAACGGTCACCGAAGTGGGGACCGCCATCGGGATGTACCGCACAGCGCAGTTCATCGGAGCCAATCTGGCTGTTGTGGTTCTCAAAATCTGTACCGGCGACGAAATCAACGACGACGGGCTGCATCGCACAGGATGGTTCATCGCCGCCACCGGCTGCGTACTACTGATCGGAATCGTCTTCGCGCGCGACACCATGACCCCCAAAAGAACGCACACGGTAGCGACACTCTGAATGCATGAGGCGGGCCGATGGCCCGCTGTCGTCCATGTTCGCTGTGCGATACAGACACCCTCGAAGCTCCATCGACCGAAAGGGACCCCATGACAACTGTGCAGTTGAACAACGGAATCGAGATGCCCGCACTGGGATGCGGCGTCTTTCAGATACCCGACAAGCAGACTCAACGAATTGTCGAAGACGCCATAGAGATCGGATATCGATTGTTCGACACTGCAGCCACCTACGAAAACGAGCGGGAGGTCGGACGGGCACTAGCCGCAAGTGGCATCCCCCGTCACGAATTCTTCGTCACGACGAAGCTGTGGGTGCAGGACCAAGGCGAGGAGCCGGCCAAGCGTGCCTTCGGCAGGTCCCTCGACCGGCTCGGTCTGGACTATCTCGATCTGTATCTCGTACATAAGCCTTTCGGGGACTATTACGGGAGTTGGCGGGCGCTGGAAAAACTCAACGAGTCCGGTGTGACGCGGGCAATCGGTGTGAGCAATTTCCACCCGGATCGACTGATCGATTTGATCATGCACAGCACCATCGTTCCCGCCGTCAACCAACTCGAGACACACGTATTTTGTCAACAACGGCAATACCAGGAGCTCATGCTCTCGCGCGGCGTTCAGCTCGAGGCATGGGGACCACTTGCGGAGGGGCGCAATGGATTCTTCGACAACGGGATACTGCGAGCGATCGGTGCAGCCCACGACAAATCATCTGCTCAGGTAGCGCTGCGTTGGCTACTCCAACGCGGAATAGCAGTCATTCCCAAAAGCGCTCGCGAAGAACGGATGCGAGAGAACTTCACTGTCAACGACTTCACGCTCACAGATCACGAGATGGCGCAGATCGCAACGCTGGACACCGACCGGTACCTCATCGTTGACCACAGTGATCCGCTCACTGCCGAACGGCTAGCCCTGACACAGTTTGACACGTGAGTGATCTGGCGCTTCTGCGGCGCCCCGACGGAATCGAGGGCGGCCGCGCCGTGCGGAAACATACTGACACAACGAGTTCCATGCGCAATCACTGATTGTCACTGCCGCACACTTCGACTGAGACTGACGGCAGGGTAGGACGGTCATTCGTTCGCGACGCTGCTTCGGGTAACAGCAGCTTCTCTGAATTCTTCTACTGCTGTCCTGCTGAGGTGGGAGTTTCCAGTTGTCAGAGGCCCCGTCCTGTACGTATGGCACACCGTGGCGCTGAAGAGGCTCACACACTTCTCGGTCATCCCCACCAACGAACACCCCACAGCCGTCCACACCACAGAGAAGTACGAACATGACCAACTACACAAAAGTCGGCAACATAAGTGTTGCAAAAACGTTGTACGACTTCGTAATCGATGAAGCCATTCCCGGCACAGGAATCGATCCGGAGAAGTTTTGGGCAGGCGCTGAAAGTGTCATTACCGGCCTGACCCCGAAAAACAAAGCACTGTTGGCCGTCCGGGACGACCTACAACACAAGATCGACGCGTGGCACCGTGAACATCGTCGAGTAAACCGAGAACACCCTCACTACTCCGCGTTCTCGCCCGATCCTGGCCCCTTACGAACAGACATGCACTACGGGCGGACCGATTATCGAGTGTTTCTGAAGGCGATTGGTTACATCCTCGACGAACCCGCCGACTTCCAGATATCCACTGCAGGCGTGGACAACGAGATCACATCGACCGCCGGCCCGCAGTTGGTGGTTCCCGTGCTCAACGCACGATTTGCGATTAACGCCTCCAACGCCCGCTGGGGATCGCTGTACGACGCCCTCTATGGCACCGATGCCATTCCTGAGACCGGTGGTGCAGAAAAAGGCGCAAGCTACAACAAGATTCGAGGCGACAAGGTGATCGCGTTCGCCCGCGACTTCCTTGACGAGGCTGCTCCCTTGGTGTCGGGTTCACATGTCGGGACCACCAAGTATGTGGTGGACGCAGCGTCTCTGACAGTTACCCTCGCCGACGGCTCGACTGTCGGATTGGCGGATCCGGCACAGCTGCGCGGCTACCATGGTTCCGCGGATTCACCGTCGGCGATTCTGCTGGTGCACAACGGGTTGCACTTTGAGATCCAGGTCGACCCCGAGAGCTCGATCGGGAAGACCGACGCGGCTGGCGTGAAGGACGTGCTGCTCGAATCCGCGGTCACAACGATCATGGACTTCGAGGATTCCGTCGCCGCCGTTGATGCCGACGACAAGGTCCTCGGATATCGCAACTGGCTGGGGTTGATGCGCGGCGATCTCACCGAGGATGTCACCAAGGGAGGCAAGACCTTTACCCGCACACTGAACCAGGACCGAACCTACACCGGCATCGACGGTTCTGACCTAACCCTGCATGGCCGTTCACTGTTATTCGTGCGCAACGTCGGGCATCTGATGACTTCGGATGCGATCCTCGACCCAGACGGCGAAGAGGTTCCCGAGGGGATTCTCGATGCACTGTTCACTTCGCTGGCCGGTCTGCATTCGCTTACATCGGACAACGTGCTGAAGAACTCGCGCACTGGGGCGTTGTACATCGTCAAGCCGAAGATGCATGGACCCGACGAGGTTGCCTTCACCGCTGAGTTGTTCGGCCGTGTCGAGGAAGTTCTCGGGCTTCCGGTCAACACGATCAAGGTCGGCATCATGGACGAAGAACGCCGCACCACGGTGAACTTGAAGGCGGCGATCGAGGCCGTGAAGGAGCGGGTGGTGTTCATCAACACCGGTTTCCTCGACCGCACCGGCGATGAGATCCACACTTCGATGGAAGCCGGCCCGGTCGTGCCGAAGGCCGAGATGAAAGCCCAGACGTGGATCAAGGCCTACGAGGATTTCAACGTCGACACCGGCCTCGCTGCCGGGTTCGAGGGTAAAGCCCAGATCGGTAAAGGCATGTGGGCCATGCCCGATCTCATGCACGACATGCTCGAGCAGAAGATCGGCCACCTCAACGCCGGCGCGAACACCGCCTGGGTTCCCTCTCCGGCCGCGGCAACGCTGCATGCCTTGCATTATCACAAGGTCGATGTCGTCGTCCGGCAGGAAGAAATCGCGAAAGCAAAACGTGTGAGCGTCGACGAGATCCTCCAGATCCCGCTCGCACCAGCCACCGACTGGGCCGACGAGCAGAAACAGCAGGAGCTCGACAACAATAGCCAGTTGATCCTCGGATACGTCGTGCGGTGGATCGATCACGGTGTCGGTTGTTCAAAGGTTCCTGACATCAACGATATTGCCTTGATGGAAGATCGTGCCACACTTCGGATTTCGAGCCAGTTCCTCGCGAACTGGATCCGGCACGGAATCGTGACCGAAGATCAGGTGCGGGAATCGTTGAAGCGTATGGCACCGGTGGTCGACCGCCAGAATGCTTCCGATCCGACGTACAAGAACCTGGCCCCGGACTTCGATACCAACATCGCCTTCAAAGCGGCCAGCGAACTGATCTTCCTCGGCACCAGCCAGCCGAACGGATACACCGAACCGATCCTGCACCGACGCCGCCGGGAATACAAAGCGAAGAACGCCTTGTGACGGGATGTGTGGGAACCGAAATTCGACCACTGCAATGTACAAGACAAGGAATGTGACGATGCACAAGATCGGGATTGTTGGCGGCGGCACCATGGGCGCCGGTATCGCGGAGGTGTGTGCGGTGTCGGGCACAGAGGTACTGTTGCTCGAAACATCGGACGATGTTGCCGAGGCCTCGCGTCAGCGCATCTCGGGCTCCCTCGCACGCAAGGCTGCCACGGGCCGTATCGATGAGACCATCGCTCTGGAATCGATGTCGCGCGTACATGTCACCACGGCCATCGCAGACTTGGCAGACCGCGAGTTGGTCATCGAAGCTGCATCGGAAAACGAAGTAGTCAAGAACTCGATCTTCGAGCAGCTCGATGGGATCGTGGCATCTTCGGCCATCCTGGCAACCAACACCTCATCGATTCCGATCGCGAGGGTGGGGAAGAACTGTTGGCATTCCGAGCGCGTGGTCGGGGTACATTTCTTCAACCCGGTACCGGCTATGCCTCTCGTCGAGGTTATTCCCTCGTTGATAACCAGCCCTGATGTCGTGCAGCAGATCAGCGACTTCGTCGCCACGAAGCTTCGCAAGACCGTAGTACACGCAGGTGACAGGGCAGGCTTCATCGTGAACGCACTGCTCATCCCCTATCTTTGCGCGGCGATACGAATGGTCGAATCCGGATATGCGTCCGCTGACGACGTCGATGCAGCGATGAAGGGGGGTTGCGGGTATCCCATGGGGCCACTGACCTTGACGGACACGATCGGCCTGGACGTAGTCCTGGCAATTGCAGAGTCTCTGTACACGGAATTCGCTGAAACTCAGTTTGCAGCGCCCGTGCTGTTGAAGAGAATGGTCGATGCCGGTCGACTGGGTAAGAAGACCGGTCGAGGCTTTTACGCGTACGACTGATCACCGTGGCATGTGTTGCGCCGCGAGCAGAATGCTCGTGGCACAACACATGCCACGACCGCAACATTCACGCGCGTCCAGGCGGACACCCGAGGGCCTATGTGGTGGTCACTGATGGAAGATCGACGCAATTCTGGCTTGCCACGCGGACACATCAGAACTGGAGTACTTCGACGCATCGAGCATTGTGTATCGGCTCAGATCGAGTGCGCGCGGGACACCGTCACGGGCTACAGATCCCAATCCGGATCCTATCCATGCAGCCTGCCCTTCGGGTGAGAGCAGAAAATCGACGAACACCATGGCGGCGTTGGGGCGATGTGCGCTGGTCAGGGCGCCCGCTTGGTGTTCAAGCCCGAACCCTTCGTCGGGAATGTGGTAGTCGATGGGCGCGCCGGCTTCTTTCAGATCCTGCACCGATGACGGAATGGCGATCATGGAGGCCTTGGCCTCGCCTGCAGCGACGGCCTGAACGATAGGTTGTGCGGACGGATACAGTTTCGGATCCTGATTGCCGATTGCCTGAAGGTAGTCGGGGCCGAACTGGCTTTCCAGAAACTCGATGAAGCCGATGGAACTGCGTGTCGAGTTGCCGCGTATCGCCAGAGAACCTTTCAGGTCGGGATCGAGGAAGTCGTCCCAGTCGTCGATCCCTTGGGGGTATCGGTCGGTATTCCACACGAAAGTTGAGTACGGGGACGCACTGAAGTTGGCGACTGCGCCCTCCACAACCCACGATTCCGGATAGATGCCTTCGACACCAGGGCCGACCGTCGGAAGGAATTCGTCCGGGCGACTGGTGAAGAAGGATTCGTCGGAGGTCAGGAATACGTCGGCGCCGTCGATACCCGTGTCTATCTGTGCGGACACGCGGGCCAACATGTCCTTCGTGCCCTGTTCGATCTGGACTTCGATGTTCGGATACTTTTCGTTGAATGCTTCCGAAACCCGTTGTGCAGGAGCGCGATCGGTTCCGTTGAACAGTACGATGCGGCCCTCGTTCTGGGCTGCCGAAACCACCTCGCCCCATGTTCCGTTCAAAACCGGCGTGGCTACTTCGGAGCGGCCACAACCAACTGCAGACCCGATTGCAATGACGGCAACGGCTACTCCACCAATGAGGCGCGTGTAACGCCGGGACTGTTTCATTTTCGTCCTCCGGTATGTCGTAGTGAATGCCGCATCAAAGCTTTTCCAAAGCTCGCCGGCCACCGAACAACATGGCCACGATGACACCGACCGCCGTCACGACAGTCATCAACAGCGCGATAACCGCCACTCGGGGGTAGGTCCCGCTGTTGTACTCGTCGTAGAGGACAACCGACAGAACATTGGTTCCGGGAGATCGCAGTAGTAGCGACACCGCGAATTCATGCGAGAGCAGAACGAACATGATCGCGGCCGAAGACACGATCCCTGCGCGAGCCAACGGGAGGATGACCATGAGGAAAGTACGTATAGGCCCGGCTCCGGCGACTTGGGACGCCTCGACCGTTTGTCTGCCCATGGCGACGAGAGTTGCGGACTGGTATCGCACAGAATAGGGAATCATGATGATTATGTAGGCCAGTATCAAGCTGATGCTGGTGCCGTACAGCCCCACCTCAGGTGAGGCCATCGAGAAGAGAAACCCGAAGCCCAGAAGCGCAGCCGGGACGGTCAGGGGCAGATTCGCGAGGACGTCCAGCAGGCCTCCCACCAGCTTCGGCAATCGGTCGCGGTTGTAGATCCCCAGCGCAATCAGCATTCCGATAGGAATAACTATTGCAACTCCGATGACCGACACGGTCAGAGTCGTGACAATCGCATTGGACACCTTCACATCGGAGAGGACGGTGCTGAAATTTGTCAGCGTCAACCCATCCAAATTGAACGATCCACTCCAATACGGAGACAAAGCCACATATACGAGGGCCAAGATCGGAAGAACAGCTGCAACGGTGACATACGCGATCACCACCGAGGCCGATAGCTTGCTCAGCCAAGGATTGATAGTGCGGTGATCGATCGAGGACGTACCTTCGCCGACGAAACGGTTCTGATTTCCCAGCATTTTTCGTTGAAAAATGATCAAGAAAATGGCTAAGACGATTAACGGAGAACCCATCGCCGCAGCCAATGCGTAGTCAATCGGGTGCTCGGAGCTGACATCGTACATTCGCGTCGTCAGTACGGTGACGCCCTCGCGGCTTCCGAGAATCAACGGTCCGGTGAACTGCCCGAGAGCAAGAAGGAAAACCATGATCCCGGCGTAGACGAACGAGGGCCTGAGCAGAGGCAAGGTGACGGTGAACAATGCCCTCACAGCGCTGGCACCGTTCACTCGGGCTGCAAGTGTGTATCCGGATCCGAGGTTTCGCAGACCGGTGTAAATGAACATGTACACGAATGAGGCCAAATGTGTTCCGGTGTAGAAGATGATCCACTGAGTGGTGTACACGTTGATCGGGCCAGTCTCTGCGTCGTCGAAGAACGGGGTGGCGCGCAGCAGCATGTTCACGTAGCCGTTGTCGGGCGAAAAGAGGAAGACAAAGCCGACCACATGAGCCACGGCAGGAACGATCATCGGAAGCACGGGGGTGAATTCGAGGAACGAACGCGCCTTCGGCGACATCGTGTACGTGCACAATGCAAGTATCGTGCCGATGACCATGCCGACTACGAGAGCTCCGACGCCGAGTTGGAGAGTGGTGAAGAGTATCTTCCCCAGGTTCGGCATGGAGGCGAACCGACGGAACCCATCGCCACCGTCGGCCCATGCTCGTAATTGAAGCGGAATGAGGGGAAGTAGAACCGCCGCCGCCAGCGCCACGACCAGCAGTATCCAACCTATCTGGCTCAACCACGGGGTTGCTGGCCACCCTCTCCGAGGAGTTGGTACCTGCTGCGGTGGCGGCGCCGAGATCTCTGGCTCGTCCAATAGTTGCATCGACATCTTCCGTTCTGAGGTGACGAGGTTGGGGCTACAGGGAGGTCCAGTGGCGGACAAGGCGACCGTCGGAGTCGTAGCAGAGTGACCCTGAAGGATCGAAACCTACGTCGACGAGCTGTCCAGGCCGTAGATTTGATTGCTTGGCAAGCACTTTGATGTAAATCCGTCGATCATCGATACGGACTACGTGCTCGACGAACTCGCCCGACGGCAACACTTCCTCCAAGATCGCATTCGGAATCCACAGGGTCTGGTCATCTTGCGCAATGTTCTCCCCAGCCCCTCGAACGGCTAGGTCGCCATCTCTGAAACGAAGCGTGTGCGTCCCGGAAACGTCCGCAGCCGCGACCCCGACGAATTTCGTGTCAGCGATATCGACGAGACCATCGGAGACCGAGATATCGAATGTGTTTCGTGCGCCGAGAAAGTCGGCAACATATTCTGTTGCCGGGTATCGATAAACCTCGTCAGGGGTGCCGATCTGTTCGAACTTTCCCGCCTTCATCACGGCAACCCTCGTACCGAGAGCCATTGCCTCCTCCTGGTCATGGGTGACGTAGACGGCAGTGAACTTCAGTTGCCGATGAAGCATGCGCATCTGTGTGCGTAGATCGATCCGAAGTAATGCATCCAGATTGCTCAGCGGTTCGTCCAGCAACATCAGCGCCGGACGCACCGCCAATGCTCTCGCCAACGAGACTCGCTGCTGTTGTCCTCCACTGAGTTGCGGCGGGTATCGATCGGCCAAGTGCGAGCACTGAACCACATCCAGCACCTCTTTCACTCGGCCAGAGGCCAACTCACGGCGCATTTTTCGAGACTTCAATGGATACGCGACATTGTCTGCAATCTTCATGTGAGGCCACAGGGCGTAGTTCTGGAAGACCATCCCAACGTCGCGTTTGTTGGGGGGAACGAAAACCCGATCGGAAGCGTCCATGACCGTCGAATCCCCGAGTGCGATTCGGCCGGAATCCGGGCGTTCGAGACCGACGAGGCATCTGAGTAGAGTTGTCTTTCCGCAACCGCTCGGGCCCAGCAATACCAAGAGCTCACCGCGCTGCACGTCTAGCGAAATATCATCGAGAATCGTCACCGAATCTTTTTTGGAGCCAAAAGATTTCACCAGCCCTTCGATTCGTACTTGTATCGACCCCCGCTGGTCCGTGTTCTCGGTTCTCGGCCGCGCATCTTGACTTAACACTGATCCGCTCACAGATTGCCCCTTAAGATCGTCCATATATGCGTACATCCGTACGTGGTTAAGATCACATGGAACCTACGCGACCCAGGTGCATCGCACAAGGGGTGACGCGACACCCACGGCAATCGGATTATGAGGCGCGTCGGTTCGTGCCAGAGCGGGGCTTGAGGACAACAGAGTGGAGCGCTTCGTTCGAAGGCCGGTCACCGATCATGCCGCGGTCTTGAATAGGCGGACTCTGCCTTACGGTTCCGGTGCTGTCGAAGGGCATGTCATCGGATCACTCGGTGGAATCTGGCCATAGTGGACGACGGCTGCGCCGATCCCGATCCGTGGCAAGCGTTCTGTTCGGCCATCGAGCGGAGCAGCATGATCGACGTCCGGAACCAAGGGTTCGTGGACGCGTTCATGTCCGCGAGCACAGAGATCGATACCTTCTCCGCTCATCGCGCTTCGCTGCTCCGGATGCTCGCAGAACTGGCGGGACGGGCTCGAGCGGCCGGCCAGCTGCGCCGCGACTTCGTTATCGACGACCTTGTGCTCGTCCTGCTCGCGGGGCGAGGACTGTCATCGACGCCCCCCAGGCCGAGAGGCGACAGCGCGCTTCGCCATTCTTTCCATCGAGGCGTTTCAGGAATCCCCTACGAACTGGAACTGACTCGCGCTCTGTGACTCGTTTTCGAAAAGGCGCGGACCGTCCGTGTACTTACGTCGGTCCCATACTGTCGGCCGTACAGATCTCGCAGAGCAGTGGAAGACGCCGCGCGTCATTGGAAGCTGAGACCTGATCGATGCGTCGTCGTCGAGGCGAACCTACGTCGTTCGAGGCTCGAGCCACCTGGGCCACATCCACCACCCGCCGCGCCGCCACTGCCGCAAGGAGCCGCATCAGGTCCGGTGCTGTGCCGACGTCCAAGCCGGTGAGTGTGGCAACCTTCCGCAGCCTGTAGACCACCGTGTTCGGATGCACGTGCAACGCAGCAGCCGCGGCAGACTTGTCGCACCCCGCATCGAGGTACGACTCCAGGGTCTCGAGCAAGACCGGGTGGAATTCCAACGGCGACAGAAGGTCTGCGAGCAACGGCGTCGCTGCGCTCGGTCGGGTCAGGTGATATTCGAGCGCAAGGTCTCGGAGTCGCACGGTGCCGTTGCCGTGCCCGCAGCGACGGGCGACGTCGAGTAGCTCCTGGGTCTGTTTGTACGCTAGTGCCACTTCCGGTGGCGCGGCCACCGATACTGCCGCCAAGACCTGAGCTCCGATTGTCCGTTCCATGTCCCGCATGTTCCGGTTCAGTTGCGCGTACTGAGGGCAGTTCTGCCAGTCGTCCACTCCCGCACCGGGCTCGAGAATCGGGATCAGGACACCGCCGCCGGTGCCGGTGAGCACACTCAACGTGTGGTCGCGGCCGATGTTGTCCAGTTCGCGTTGCAATCGCCGTACCTTCCGGCGTTCTGCTACTACAGCGTCGATATCGGCTGATCGCTCGTCAGGGTGAGGTCCGACGTGGAGCGACAGCACCCAGTACCGGCGCGGAAGATTGACGCCGAACCGATCCGCCGTGCCCGTTGCATTCGATCCGGACGTCAACTCCAGAAACAACTCTCGCCGCGCTGGGTCGTCCTCGCCGTGAAGCGCCGGATCAGAGCCGTAACCCGCCAGGACCGCGGTTGTGGCTGCCTGCAGGTGCTTGTGCAGCAGCGCCCCGGCCCGAGACAGGTCGGCGGTGTCCTCGGGTCCGGCGAGGTCACCGATCAAATTCCACCAGTGCTCCACCGCGAAGTGATACGCGTGCAGCACCTCCGCCAGCGGTACCAGTTCCTCTACCCGCCGCCGCGCCGATTCGCGGATCCGCACCAATCGCTCCTCCTTTGTCGCCTGCGACGACCGCAAGCTCGCGACGAACGCCTCGAAGTTGCACAGGATGATTGCCGCGACGTCACTACGTACCGCTTCTGCCGGCAGTAACCGATAGAACGGCACTTTCTGCAATATCAAAGCGACTGTCTCCGCCACGATCGTATGGGTGCGCTGGGCGAGCTGATCGGCGACCGGTCGGCCGCCGAGAACGATGATTTTGTGTACAGGCACAACACTTCTCCGATAGTCGGTTCCCTTGAACAACGACGATCCGTCGCTTTCCGGCGAGTATGTAATACGCGTCACTCCGGGATCGACAAATTCGATCTTGCCGGACCGGTCATGGACGGCGGAATCTCCGGCGGGTTCGTCAAACGTGCGGCACGCAGCACTGGCGTGCGTGGTGTGGCACAGTTCGCGAGCCAGGGGCTCGATTCGTATGCGGTCCAGTCTCGTCGACTGACCGTGCCGATCAACTTCGAAAGGTAGACCTTCATGCGAAACTCTCTCAAACTGTTCGCGAATGCTGCAGCGACGGTTGCGCTGTGCGTGACATTCGGACTTGCAGGCCCGGCCGGAACGGCGGCCGCCGAGACGCCCGGTATTCCGAGTGTCGGGCACGACTGGGTGGGTGAGGGGCCGTACACGCCGAACGTCTCGATCGGGCTGGTACATACTCTGTACTACCCGCGTGAGCTCGGCGCACGAGGCGAGAAGCACCCTGTTGTGATCTGGGGGAACGGAACCGGTGTGCTCCCCGGTGCGTATACCTCGTTGTTGCGCCACTACGCCAGCCACGGATTCATCGTGGTCGCCGCAAATACCCCGGCGAGCAACTTCGCCGTCACCATGCGGTCGGGAATTGACCTCATCGCGGGCAAGGCAGCCAGCCCATCGAGCGCCTTCTTCGGCAAGGTCGACTTGGAACACATTGGTGCGGTGGGACACTCACAGGGAGGGTCTGCCGCGATCAATGCTGCGATCGATGACCGCGTCGACACCGCCGTCGCGATCCAGCCAGGTCCGCTCAACGATGTCGACCTCATCGACGAGCCTGTTCTCTATCTCGCCGGTGAGGCTGACGCAATCGTCTGGCCGGCGGTGGTGCGGGCTATGTACGAGGACGCCGATCACGTGCCCGCCGAGTATCTGGAAGTGCGTGGCGCCCCGCACTTCGGCACGTCGATCACCGGCGGTGATATGCGCGGACCGAGCACGGCGTGGCTGCGATACTGGCTACTCGACGATCCGAACGCCCGCGCCGAGTTCTTCGGCGCGAACTGCGGATACTGCACTGACACCCAGCAGTTCTCGGACTTCGACCGCAACGATCTGGCCCTGCAGATCCCGGGCTGACGGTTAAGTCCTGCGCTGGTGGAACTGTACGCTGCGCCCAGTGCAGTCGCCCCGCCGAAGACAAGCTCTTCGGCGGGGCGACGAGCGCACAGGTCAGCGGTGGTCACCGGATGCCGCTCCACAATTGCCGTTGCGGTGCATGCGGATCCGTCCGCACAGCGGAGGTCGTGTCGAAGCACATTGTCGCTCGGTCTCGAACGGTGTACGGCACCCAGCCAGGGTCGCCGTGAGTTGCGAATGCGATCCACGCAGCATGCATTGTGTCTGCCAGTTGCTGCGGCGGGCGAGCGCCCACTACGTTCTCGAACCCGCCGAGGTCGAGGTTGTCGAAGACGAACGGGATCTCTGCGGTATGGCACGCACCCAGTCGGCCGTCGAATGTAGGTGGTTTCCAAGCAAATTCGTAGTGATAGGTGCGTCCACGACCATTCTCGGAATGCGCCTCGGCCAACCGGATTGCCGGTATCCGGTAGAACCAGTCGGTGCCGACGGCCGCGAGCAGGTCCCCGGGACCGGCATTCGGATCGGCTTCTCGGTAAACGGGCAGCGCGACATCGGGGTCGAGTCCGTACGCTGCGACCGCGCCGTGGGACAGCTCGGCCGTGATCGCGTCGATCGCGCCGACCGGAACCAGGAAATAGCGGAATTCGTCGGTGTTGCACCCGATCAGCACGTCGACGTCGCAGCCGGCGCCGGACGTGATCGCTTCGGGCGGCGCGACCGGGAGTACTTCGCCGTCCACCACGGGCTCGAACGGCATGAGGTTGCGCGTCACCTCACCCCACCGTCGCGGATCAGGATCGGCTGACACTGCGGCCCGCAACTGTTGCTGCGCGGCCAGTACCCGTTCCGTGGGCACAGCGGCGAGGGCTTCCTGGGTCGGTGAAATCCCCAGCAGGGAAGCTAGTTCCGCCGAGACCAGCTCGGCGGTTTCGGGCCGTATCGTGTGGTGGGCCGCGCCGCTCTGCAGGATTGCGCGCTGGAACAGGCCTTCGGCTTGTGGGGAGGCGAGTAGCGCACCGATGCTCATCGCGCCTGCGGATTCTCCGAATACCGTTACAGCCGTTGGGTCACCGCCGAAGGCGGCGATATTGTCGCGAACCCAGCGCAACGCCGCAATTTGGTCGCGCAGGCCGAGATTCGTGGCCTGCCCGTGTAGATGTCCGAACCCGTCGACGCCGAGTCGGTAGTTGATGGTCAGCAGCACAACGCCGTCGCGAGCGAAGGCGGTGCCGTCGTAAGCGGTGGTCGAACCGGAGCCGTTGGTGAACGCACCACCGTGGATCCACACCATCACCGGCGCCGTGCCGTATGTATCCGGTGTCCACACATTGAGGTTCAGGTAATCATCGCCAGGGATGAACACTTCGGAAATCAGCGCATCGTATGGAGACGTATACGGGGAGGCAGGTGCGGTGGGTCCGTACTCGTTCGCGTCTCGCACTCCGTCCCACCGCGGACATGGCTGGGGTGGAGCGAACCGTCGCGCGCCGACCGGTGCAGCCGCATAAGGAATTCCCTTGAACGAGACCACACCCGTCGACTCGTCTGTCCTGCCGCGCACCGCTCCGTCGGTGGTTGCGACGACCACATTCTGTACGGCGCGCGTCATTGCACTGCTCCTTCGTCCGCTCCGACGATGCGGAGGGCGTAGCGAACGTAGTTGTCGGCCACCTCGTTCGGGGCGAACGGCGCGTCCGGCCCGAACCACTGCGCCACCTGCATGGCCATCCCGGCGATGGCTATCGCGCCCAATTGGAGGTTCTCGATTCGGAAGACCCCGGCGTCGGCACCGAGTTCGAGCGAGCCGATCAGCAGTCTGCTGCATGATGACCGCAATTCCAACGCGGGAGCGGCGAGCTCTTCCGGTAGCGCGTGTAACTCCGAGTTCGTCACCACAGCCAACAGGGGAAAATCCGTGTGGACCAACACATGCTCGCGAACCAATGCGGACAGCTGGGCCACCGCTGTGGGTTCGGCGGTTGCCAGTGCGCTCGTCAGCCGTACATGCAGCTCGCGGTGTCCGATCAGCACCAGCTCGGCCAGAATCTGTTCCTTGGATCGGTAATGCGCGTACAGGCTCGCCGAGGTGATTCCGACCTCGGCGGCGATCCGCCGGATGGATACCGCGCTGTATCCGGATTCGGCGAAGAGTGCCAGTGCGGCCCGAAGTATCCGCCCCCGCGTTCCGACAGGTGCTACACCCTCTGGTAGTTCCGCGGGCCCTGCGACCACTCGTCGCGGTTTCCATACCGACACATCCACGCGAGACTCCTTCGTCATGCTGCGATTTAACCTTCCTACCGATCGATCGGTTGTTATCGTATGCGATACAAACCGATAGCTAGGGGATTTTCGATGGAAACCGATCGATTGGCAGGGGAATCTAGTGACGAATCTGGCAACCGTACTGACGACGGCCTCGGCCCGACAGGATCAGGATCGGCCCGGCGCGATCGTGTGCCGATGAGTCCTCTGCACAAATTGATGTGGGTGCCCGCGTGACTTCCGCGGAGACGCAGGGCGCCGAGTGCAGCGAAGCAGTAGACCGTCGGCTGGTCGAAGTATGCCTCGGCATGAACACGCGAATAGACGAAATAGCACTTCGGATCGCTACGAAGCTGTGCGATCAAGAGACCGCCTACGAGATGGTGATGCCTCTGGACCAGCTGGCGGCCGCGGTGAGTGACAACATCGCCGGTCTGATCGACAGTGTTCGGTTGAACCGTGTGCTGGCCTTCACTGTTCCGCACACCACCGGCCGCCGCAGGGCAGAGCAAGAACTCCCGCTGGAAACCGTTTTGTCTGCATACCGTCTCGGTGTCATGTACATCTGGGAGGAACTTGTCTCTGGTTGCGAGGAATCGGACCGTCGGGACTCCGGCGAGTTCGGACCGATGCCTGCAAGCCGTGCACTCCTTGGGTCTGCCTCGGTCCTGTGGGCTGCGTTCGACATGTACGCACACGAGCTTGCTGCGGCGTATCAGGCCGTTGCCTGTGAACAGCTTCAACGAAACCATCGCAGACGCCAATCGCTGTTGAACATGCTGTTCAGCGGCGACCCAGGTTCGGAACAGACGCTGGTAGAGGTAGCCGGACAGCTTCGGATGCCTTCGACCGGCACGTTCGTCGTCCTTGCGACAGATCCGGTCATGTGCGGTACGGATGCCCCCGAAAGTGCGCGGGTCGACTTGGCCGATCTTGCTATCCGGTCGGTCTGGAAATCGGAATCTCGTTCAGATCTCGGGTTGATCGCTCTCAATGGCAGTACCGATAGGCGCCGCCTGATCCAGAACGTCGCGCGCCTCGAACTCGGACGGGTCGGTATCAGCCGACCTTTTACGGGTCTGAGCACTATCCCAGCGGCAGTCACTCAGGCGCGATTGGCCCGTAACGCCGGTCGCGAGGGACGGCAAATCGTGACTGATTTCGACGCCGCGCAAGTGGCCGCACTGATCATCAGTTCTCCAGACCTCGCCAACGGGCTGCAGCAGCATGTTTTCGGAGCTTTGCGGGACATGACAACGGTGGAGCAGGACGTTCTCATCGGGACGCTGCGGGCGTGGTTCGACAGCGCCGGATCGACCGAGGCAGTCGCCGCTGCCTTGCACTGCCATCCCAACACTGTCCGGTATCGCCTCAACAAACTGATGAATCTGCTGCAGCGAGATTTGAAGGCTCCACTCGATGTCGTCGAGCTGTACCTTGCGTCCGAGGCAAGGCGACTGAACGGCAGTCGAGCGGTCGCGAAGTTGCCGTCCACCCACCCGCCAGCGGAGAAGTAGAACTGATCCTCGGGTCGTATGGGAGCCGCGTTGTGCCCGGATTCGTATCTGTGGACGCGTGAGTGACTCGCGATGCACATTGGACTTCGGCGTGGACGGTCGCTGTTCAATTGTGGCTGGCAACAAAACATTCGCCGAATGATTGGGGTGGCTTGACCGTCGGAACTGTGCGCTGACAGTCTCGGCCTCGGTCGATGTGACCTCGGTCTCGGTGATAGTGACAACCGGGCCATTCTGACGAGTTCTGGAGAATCCCGATGACTGAAAATCAGTCTCCCGTCGTGTCCAGTCGGACAGCGACGCAGGAAGCCCCCGTTAGGCCGTCCTCGTTGCCGAGTGAGACGCGCGCTCGACGCGCGGCTTGGGCGGGTGGCGTCGGCACGGTGATCGAGTACTACGACTACTCGCTTTACGGCTTCCTGGCGGTGACGATTGCACCGTTGTTCTTCCCTGCTGCGGATCCGACAGCGGCTTTGATGTCGGCGTTGCTGCTGTTCGCGACCGGGTTCTTGCTTCGCCCGTTCGGTGGTCTGATCTTCGGTCGGATCGGTGATCGCTTCGGACGTAAGCAGGCATTGCTGACAACCCTGTTGGCGATGGGGCTGGCCAGTACGGGAATCGGATTGTTGCCGACGTACGAGAGTATCGGGGTGTGGGCCACGCTGTTGTTGGTCCTGCTGCGCGCAGTCCAAGGGTTGTCTGCAGGTGGTGAACTGGGCGGGTCGATGACGTTCATCGCCGAGTCCACGGATGCGAGCAAGCGTGGATCGTACGGTGCGGCCAGCGCTCTTGGTATCACCGTCGGTTTCGCCGCCGCTGGTGCGGTTGTCGGTTTGGTCTCTCTCGGGTTGACGAGTGAACAGTTCGCGTCGTGGGGTTGGCGGGTTCCGTTCCTGCTGACCTTGCCGATGTGCTTGTTCTGCCTGTGGTTGCGCACGCGGTCGGAGGAGACTCTGTCTGAAAAGGATGCAACGGGATCCCTGAAGAGTCTGTTGGTCGACGATACGCGGGGCCTGGTATTGACGACGGTGGCGAGCATCGCTGTGAACGGCACGTCCTACATCGGGCTGGGCTATCTCAGCGTGCATCTGATTCGTGTTCTCGAGTTGCCGAAGACTGCTGTGTACTGGATTGCGGTGGTGGCCATGTTGTCTGCCGGCGGTGCGGCGTTGTTGGCTGGTCGGCTTGCCGATCGTGTCGGATTGATGAGGGTGACACGCGGCTTCATGATCGTTTTTGCGATCATCGCGGTGCCGGCCTTCGCCGCTATGTCGACAGGCAATCTCTGGCTGGTTCTCATTGCCTATATCGCGTTGATGTCTGGTGCGATTGCTGCGGGAGCTCCGGTACTGGCGAGCGTGCCCATGCTGTTCAAGGCCGAAAATCGCTACACCGGTTCAGCTTTGGGTTGGAACCTGGGTGCTATCACTGCCGGCGCGACCACTCCGTTGATCGCGTTCTGGTTGGTCGAACAATTGTCTAGCTCCATCGCGCCTGCCGGCATGTGTCTGCTTGCTGCTGTCATCGGCGTCATTGTCACTTTCCCCATCAGCCGTCATTTGGAGCGTCGTGGAAATGCTTGAACACGGTAAGGGTGGTCGCACGCCGATCGGGGTTGCCCTGGCACGACTTGCCGCGGAAGCACCCGACCGTCCTGCAATCACCGTCGGCGGAACAGTGCTCACACGCGCCGAGCTCGAATCGCGTACCAACCGGCTCGCCAGGGCATACCTGGACATGGGGGCACGTCCGGGCTCGTTCGTCACGATCGCTCTGCCGAACGGTGTCGGATTTCTGGAATCGACGCTCGCCGTATGGAAGATCGGCGCGACCCCGCAACCGATTTCGCACCGGCTGCCGGCGCGCGAACTGGACGCGATCATCGAACTGGCGGATCCCACACTCGTCGTGGGAATGCCCGCGAAAGCCGGCTACCTGTCCGTTCCGGCCGACTTCTTGCCGTCCGACGAGTTGTCCGACTCCCCGTTGCCAGACGCTATCGCCCCCTCCCTGAAGGCACCCACCTCCGGCGGGAGCACAGGGCGTCCAAAGCTCATCGTGTCGACCGAAGAGGCGACCACCGAAGCTCTCGCCAGATTCGGCGCGCTGATTCGGATACTCCCGAACAGTGTCTTGTTGTCCACTGGCCCGCTCTCCCACAACGGGCCGTTGTTCAGCACCGCTGCAGCCCTTCTCACAGGCTGTCACGTGATCGTCATGGAACGATTCGACGCCCAGAGCGCCCTCGAAGCTGTCGGGCGGCACCGCGTCGATTGGATGTATTCGGTGCCTACCATGTTGAGCCGAATCGCCGCCCTGCCCGAAGCCGTGCGAGACGCCGCAGACCTCACGTCGTTACGTACCGTGATGACTGTGGCTGCGCATTGTCCGCAAGCACTACGCGAATTCTGTCTGGACTACTTCGGGCCGGATGTGATGCTCGAGTTGTTTGCAGCGACCGAAGCGCATTCTCTGGTCATCGGTGACGGTCACGGTTGGCTCGCGCGGCCGGGAACGGTCGGACGCGTTGTCGTCGGTGAGATCGAAGTGCGGGACGAAGCTGGAAATGCCGTCGGGCCAGGCCAGGTCGGTGAGTTGTGGATGCGTCGCAGTGAGAACGAGGCCGGCCCGTATCGCTACATCGGATCGACGGCTCAACAAAGCGCTGATGGTTGGGAGACGGTAGGGGATCTGGGCCGATTGGATGAGGAGGGTTATCTGTATCTGGCCGACCGAAAAACCGACATGATCGTGGTCGGCGGGTCCAATGTCTACCCGGCCGAGGTGGAGAGTGCATTGGAAGAGCACCCTGCTGTGACCGCAGCGTGTGTAGTGGGATTGCCTTCTACGGACTACGGACAGACGATCCATGCAGTTCTGAATGTCTCTGCCGTCGTCAGCGACGACGAGCTGCTGGCACATCTGCGCGAACGTGTTGTGCCATACAAGTTCCCACGATCGATCGAGTGTGTCGACTACCCATTGCGAGACGAAGCAGGCAAGACGCAACGGAGCAGAGTGCGTCAGCAGGTTACGTCCGCGGCCGGAAGCATCGCTTAGTTTGCGCAACCCTGCAACTCTCGCTGCTTTTGACGACTGCGGCGTGCGGCCCTTAGGCGACTCAGCGTCATGTGATGGGTTGCTGTGACCGAAACGTCTTGCCTACCCTGTGATTCAACCGTTCGCACGGGGTCGCAGGGTAGGTAGGGCCGGCCACGGCAAAGGTGAGATTCAGGCCATGATGAGTGTCGTCCGGAACCGCATCTCGGGCCCTGTGAAGTCTCGACCGGTCAGCAGTCCCAGGAAGAATGTCCAGAGCTTCTTCAAGTCAGTCGAGACCTGGAGCATGTCGGACCGATGCGCGGTTGGGTGAGTTGGTGCTTCTTGAGTTCTCATCAGGGACGCCATAGGCTCGACCGGAAAATTGACGCGAGCGGCAGTGGAGGGCATATGGGTGTCTGGGGCCCGGGAAACTTCGACAGTGACACCGCCGCGGATGGACTGGGAATACTGACAGGCCGAATCGTCGATGACATCACCGCCGAGTTCGAGGACGATTCGAGGCTGGAGCCGGACGAGTGGGGCGGGGAGATGGTGCCGGCCTGGCTCGAGATCCTCACCGAGATTGTGCAGACGCAACGAGTCGGTGCGACCTTTCCGTCGACGACGGTGCTGATCGACTGGCGTGACCGATACCTGCACGTGTGGGACGGGTACATCGACGAACTCGAGCCGGGCGACGACCACAAGGTCGCGCGTCGGGCGGTACTCGTCCACACGTTCGCGCGGGCCGTTGCCGTCGCTGCGGAGCGGGAACGAGTCTAATGAGTCCCGCATCGCGCTCGCGAGGTGTCACGATTTCCTAACATCGTCGCACCAACGCATCGAACCTGACTCGTAGGCCACTACTGAGATGTTTCGGATCGTAGTGCGCTCAGCGCTGAAAGGAAGTTCGGATCAATAGGATTCGTCGTTCCGAACCTTCGTGATGCTGACGCGCTTACCGGAGCAGTAGGTACCCTCGGATCGGAGGTCGACCAATGGTGCAGTGGCCAAAGGTTGTAACTATCTGCGTGTGCTGGTAGCTTTCTCGGCCACCTGTACTTAGGCTTCCATTTCGTCGCATCGAACCGCAGGTTCTAGCCAAAAGTCAAGTAGCGCATGGACTGAAGCACTATCGATCTGAGACGCAATCGAGCTGTCGACTCGGACACTCCAACACTGTAACGTCGTTAGTGTCTTGCGATCGGTGAGCCGAAGCGGCTGGAGCAGGTCCGACGGGTCTTGGCCCTCGAGTTCCCAGTCGCAAAATTTCAGCCGCGCGGCCTGGCTGGTGGAACCGGCGTGGGGCATGTATTAGTAGGCGCCGCAGCGCCTGTAGACGGATCTATGCGCAGGTCAACGGGATTGGACTATTTCCAAGGAGAAACCATGACCCTCGTTCTCAGTCCGGATCGTCCACTCGACAGAATCGGCGCGGGGCTTGCCATCGTCGGTGTCGTTCTGCTCGCTCTTCTCACTCTCTACCTGGTGGGTTTCGATACCGGCGTCATTTCGCGTAGCGGAATGTACATGCATGAACTCATGCATGACGGACGGCACTTGATGGGACTTCCATGCCATTAGTCGGCTCGGTCAGGAACCTGATGGTACGTGGGTTGATCGCCGGGCTGATTGCCGGACTCCTCGCGGGTGGAGTTGCATTTGCCCTCGGCGAGTCACACGTCCAAGCTGCGATCGCGATCGAGGAAGCTGAGCAGACTGCCCCTGCGCATGATGCGCACTCAACTGCTGCCGACGCACACAGTCACCAAACTGACACGGCGCCGCTGGTCGACCGCCGCGGTCAGCGAGCCGGCCTCGTCCTGGCCACAACGTTGGCAGGCTTGGCGCTCGGCGCCATATTTGCGCTCGGCGCGACCTATTTGCGACGCTTTACGAAGCTGCCGGGCGCTGCTTTTGTTCTCTCCCTTGCTGTATTGTGCTGGCTCGCAACCGATGCAGTGCCGTTCTTCAAATATCCTGCCAATCCGCCGGCTGTCGGAGATCCGGACACTCTCGACAAGCGAACTCTCCTCTGGTTGGGTGCGGTGATGCTCGGGCTTTTTGCCGTGGCAATCTCGGTCCTTACCGCCAAAATCGCCGCCAGAATTCCTGCGATGCGGCGAGTCGAAGCGCAATACCCTGAGGGGCAGGGGCTTTGGACCGTTCAAGTCGTGTGCGGGGTCATTACGTTTATTGCCGTCGTCACGATCGGATATCTCCTCCTGCCGTCAATCAATGAAGTTGGCCAAGATTTCCCCGCCACTCTCCTATGGCAGTTCAGGGTTTCGTCGCTCGCCACCCAGGCAACTCTGTGGTTGGCCCTCGGACTGATATTTGCAGTACTGACCCAACTCGCCGAACGATCGGCACGCAAGTCGACGCCCAATGTGGTGGAACCAATCCCACTGGGAGGCAACGTGTCAACCTGAATCTTCAGCATGAAGAATTGAGAAATGATGTGAATCAACACGGAACGAGATCTCGATGGCCACGCACACGGAATTCCAGGCCCTCACAGACGGCTTGGCAAAGATAACTCCCGCTATCCACTTGGTACAGGATTCTCCGCCTTCGATCACGAATGCGCAGTACGACGTACTGCGCCACGTCTTGCATGATGTCGGTGGTCAGCCCGCCCTTCCTGTGGAGTACGTCGAAAAGGAGGAGGAAGCCTGGGAGATGAACACGTACGTCACGTGCGAATGCCTTTCGTGGCGCGGTCCGTGGAATGCCGAGATGCGCCGGCGCGCCGAAGTTGATCTCGGTGAAACCCAGTATTTCGGGCTTCCGTATTACGCACGCTGGGCTACCGTGGCGGCAAAATTTCTAGTCGACAAAGGGCTTGTATCACTCGATGAATTGTCCGCGAAAATCGACGAGGTTCGCGCGCGCCTCGAGGAAGCGAGTAGATAATGGCCAAGTTCAAGATCGGTGATCGGGTAGTGGTCAAGAATATGACAAGCATATTCCACACTCGCACACAGGAATTCGTACGAGATCAGCCAGGAATAATTGTCGATACCCGGCCGGATTGGGTGGTCCCCGAGGACGAGGCATTCGACAGGCTGGAGATCGGCCGAACGGAGCCGTTCTATGTGGTCTCTTTCAAGCAGACCGACCTTTGGCCGCGCTATACCGGCTTCGACATCGACACGTTGGAAACCGAATGCGCGGAGGGTTGGCTCCGGGCTCTTCAGAAGGATGACTAGGAGACGATGACGTGAGTAATCCACACACTCATTCGGACGCACATGCCCCCATCCAGGAGGAAGACAAGGTCAGCGAGTTCGAAGTGCTTGAACTCGCGATACGGGAACTCTCGATCGAGAAGGGGCTCTTTTCCGCTGAGGACCACCGCCGCTTCTCGGAATGGGCGGAATCTATTGGCCCGTCGGGTGGTTCGCGGATGGTGGCGAAGGCATGGACCGACCCGGAGTTCAAGAAGCGTCTACTCGAGAACGGTACCGAGGCGAGTAAAGAGGTGGGGATCGACTGGACGGATCCGACCGGTACCGGAACGCCCAGCGACTACACGTATTTTTATGTGCTTGAGAATACGCCGAAGGTGCATAACGTCATCGTATGTACGTTGTGCTCCTGCTACCCCCGGCCGGTACTCGGGATGTCTCCCGATTGGTATCGAACGCCGAACTATCGTCGCCGACTCGTTCGTCGGCCACGCGAGGTGCTTGCAGAGTTCGGATTGCATTTTCCATCCGATATCGAAGTACGCGTGCATGATTCGAATCAGAAGTCTCGTTTCATGGTGATGCCTATGCGTCCGCCCGGTACCGAGGGGTGGACGGAGGAGCAACTCGAGAAGATCGTCACTCGCGACACCATGATCGGAGTCGCGTTGCCCTCCGCGGAGTGGACCGCGACGGAAGCGCCTTCCACTGCCGGGAGCCGGACATGAGAACCACGGAAGGTTACGACGTTGTGTTGGGCACCCTTGCCCCCGGCGAGGGGAGGGAAGGCGCGTTGCCGGACGTCGACCGTAGACCCGAACCCTGGGAATCATCGATGCAGGCAACGTGCGAATGTCTGTCTTGGCGCGGCACCTGGGACAACCTGGACCGTCGGCAGACCGAAGATGCTCTGGGTGAAAGCACTTACAGCAAGTTTCCGGTCCACTCACGGTCGGTGATCAGTACTGCACACACCCTCATCGACCGCGGCATCGTCGACGAGAACGAGTTGAACGACAAGATGTCCGAGATACGAGCGAGGCTTAATCGGGACTGAGCGAGCAACGCTACGGCCGCGCGAGATCCGGGCAACGGACGACCTGCCGCTCGCTGTCGTCGACTACAAGGCGGTCCGAACACTGCTGACACAGTGCCGGACCAACCACAGTGGCGGACCAACCTCGAAGCCGTCCTGGGCACTCTGACGGACTATCTACAGGGGCCGGGATCGCGCGGTGTCACTTGCTGATCAACTGGGATGCCACCGCAGTGCCCGCAGCGACGGCGCCGACCGATGGCCAGGGGCCGATCTTCTTCGCCAGTGGATGCGAGGCGCCGAACGCGCCCACGTAGGTGGCGACGAGTACTGCGGTGCGGGCCGGCCCACTGGTGCGTGCCCAGTGCGTCCCGCACACGGCTCCGACGACGCCGAGCACGGCGCCTCCGAGCTGACGGTTGCCGCTCTGCCTGGCGACGGCATAGCCGCCGACGAGGCCACCTGCGGCAAGGGCGGAAACGGCGGTCTTGGACAGTGCCATGGAATCTCCTTGTGTGTGTTTGTCGAATTCCCCTCCACGGTATCCCTCGTCAGGAATGTCAATCGAGGTTGACGACGGTCCTCGCGATCCAGTGTCGTTCATCGGTCCTCGCGATCCAGTGTCGTTCATCGTGGCGTGATTTCGGTGTCACTCGCCCGTGCTGCGTCCGATGGACGCCGAGATGCGGTCGGCGAGGGCGCGCAGGTGCTCGATGAGTTCGGGAGGTTCGTGGACGTGAAATTCGAATCCGAAAAGTGCCGTGTAGACGGCAATTTCGTCGAGCGAGTTCGAACCCGTGTGCAGCAGGCACTGCGTGTCGTCGATCGCCTCGATGACGCCTACCGTCGGCGGGATGCGATCCGCCGCTACCGCCGCGGATACCTCGAGAGTGATCCGTGCCTGATAGCGATACGGTGCGGTGCTGACTCCGTGCGAAATCATCTGGCTCAGTTCCACATCCGATGCCTCGCGCGGGCTGAAGCGGGGTCCGTTGGGAACACGTGGGTGCAGGCGGTCCACGCGGAAGGTTCGCCAATCGTTCTTGTCCACGTCCCAGCCGACCAGGTACCAATGCCGTCCGGTGTGGACGAGCCGATGTGGTTCGGTCACCCGCCTGATCTCGGCGCCGGTGTGGGTACGGTAGTCGAAGCGGAGTTGTTCGTGATCGCGGATCGCGGCGGCAATCGCAGTCAGGATCGCCGGGTCGACGACCGCAGCACCGGCGGGCACGGCAACGGTCGCAGCCTGCAAGGCCGAGACCCGGTGTCGCACTCGGGCAGGGAGGAGCTGCTCCAGTTTTGCCAGCGCCCGCAGCGAACTCTCCTCGATACCGGTAACTGTTCCGCCTGCAGCTGTGCGCAGCCCGAGTACCACCGCAACCGCTTCGTCGTCGCTCAGCAGCAATGGCGGCAGCTTGGTGCCGACGCCGAGCCGGTATCCCGCGGTACCGGCCACCGCGTGGACCGAATAGCCGAGGGTGCGCAGTTTGTCGATGTCGCGGCGGATGGTCCTGGCATCGACGCCGAGACGTTCGGCCAGGTCGGAGCCGGCCCATACCCGGGGCGTCTGTAGAAGTGACAGGAGTTCGAGCAGTCGAGCCGAAGTTTCCAACACATCGCCATTCTCCTCCACAGTTAGGGCAGAAGCTGTCCTAATTGCCTCGTAGCGTGGTTTTCATGAGCGAAGCAATCACTCCCTTCCGCATCGACGTCTCCCAAGCACAGCTCGATGACCTGCATCGGCGCTTGGACGAGACCCGCTGGCCGGACGGTGTCACCGGAATCGGCTGGGCGCAGGGCATTCCCCTCGACTACACCCAGGAGTTGGTGCGGTATTGGCGCACCACGTACGACTGGCGGGCGCAGGAGGCGCGTCTGAACGCGTACCCCCACTTCCGCACCGAAATCGACGGTCACAATGTGCACTTCATTCACGTCCGGTCCGTGGTGCCCGGCGCCGTGCCGCTGATCCTCACCCACGGGTGGCCGGGATCGATCGTGGAGTTCCTCGACGTGATCGGTCCGCTGACCGATCCGGTCGCACACGGCGGACGAGCCGAGGACGCGTTCGATGTCGTCGTGCCGACAATCCCCGGCTTCGGTTTGTCCGGGCCTGCGGTCGGCTGGTCGACGAGCCGGGCTGCGCGGGCCTGGGCAGAGCTGATGCACCGACTCGGCTACGAGCGCTATGGCGCGCACGGTGAAGACACCGGCGCGGCCATCTCGCGGGAACTGGCAGTGGTCGACCCGGAACACGTTGTGGCGCTGCATGTGACGATGATCGCCTCGGCTACCGTTACTCCCGAAACAGTTGACCTCGACAACCCCGCCGAGAAGCGGGCACTGCAACTGGCGCAGCGTGCGCAGTACGAACTCGGGGCGTATGCACTGCTGCAGGCCACTCGCCCACAGACCCTGTCCTACGCCCTCGCAGACTCCCCGGTGGGGCAACTGGCTTGGATCGTCGAACGATTCAAGGACTGGACCGACTCGACCGATGTGCCGGAGGATGCCGTCGATCGCGACGCGATGCTGACCAACGTCATGATCTATTGGCTCAATGGCACGGCAGGGTCGTCGGCGCGCTACTACTACGAAGGCGCCGGGACGTGGGGGCAGACCGAGCCCGATACCTATGTGCCGGTCGCTGTCGCGGTGTTGCCGCAGGATCTCGGTATCCCGGTCCGCCGGATCGCCGAACGCAATCACAACATCGTGCGGTGGACCGAGTTCGATCGTGGAGGCCATTTCGCGGCCATGGAGGAGCCGGACCTCATCGTCGAGGACTTGCGCGCCACATTCGGCGACTACCGCTGGTAAGTACGACGCGTACGACATCGATTTTCCCACCACTACCGAAAAGAGCAGTCATGGCTTCCGTGCAGAAAGAAATCATCATCGATGCCGATCCCGCCGAGGTGTGGGCGGTTATCAGCGACTTCACCGACGGCCCTGTCCGGATGGCACCGGGCTTCGTTACCGACAGCCGACTCGACGAACCGGACGTCAGAATCGCCACCTTCGCCGACGGAACTATCGCGCGTGAACGGCTCATCGCGCTCGACGACCAATCTCGCCGCCTCGCTTACTCCGTCATCGGCGACACTATGGCGCCGACACACGACAATGCATCGATGCAAGTCTTCGCTCACAGTGACGGCCGCAGCCGGTTCGTCTGGATCCACGACGTGCAACCGGACGAGCTCGCTATCGCCATGGGCGCCGCAATGGACTACGGACTGAACATCTTCAAGCAGACGATGGAGCCCCGATAGCCTGCTTGATGTTCTAGCGGCTGAGAAACTACTTCTCCGGAACGGGAATCGCCCGCGAGATCAGCTCCGATATCTTGGTCGCCGGCAACTCCCCGTCAGGTGCCTGCGTGACGTTTGTCAGAACAACGATGACGGTACCGTCGGACGCGCGACTCGCCGTTTGGGTTTGGAAGCCGGTGATATGGCCCTGGTGCCCGGTGAGTCCGTTGAGCTTTGCGATGCCAAGTCCGTAGGGCATTGCTCCTTCGGTAACGAAGTCGAGTCGTTCTCCTTGCATTTCGGGGTCCAAGAGATCCCCGGCAACAAGGGCGCGGGCCCAGATCGCCATGTCCGCGGCGGTGCAGATGGCTTCTCCCGCGCCGAATCCCCAGGAAGGATTGAAGCTCGTTACGTCAATCAGATCCGGTTTCGGAGCCGGCGGGCTCGGGTTGTCCCACGCAGGGCCGTACTGATAACCGTGGCTGTACGGAGCGGGGATCGTCGAATCCGCCTGTGCGGGCATCGAACAGCCGGTCATCTGCAAAGGGGTGAAGATGCGATCCGTGACGAGTTCGCCGAGTGAGGCACCGCCGTGCTGCTCGGCGATCAGGCCGAGCATCACGTAGTTGGTGTTCGAGTAGTCCCAGCCCTCTCCTGCCGCAAATTCGGCCGGCTGACCGACCGTTGTTGCGAGGAGTTCTTCCGGAGTCCACACGCGCGCAGGATTGTTCGCAAGATCATTGAGGAATTGATCGGGCGTATAGGTGGGGATACCCGACGTCATGTTGAGTGCCTGCCTGATAGTCGCCCCGTTGGTATCAAGCGCCGGAAAGTACGGTGCCAGTGGATCATCGAGCCCGAACTTGCCTTCTTGTGCCAGTTGCAGAACCACCGTCGCGGTCAGCGTCTTACTGATACTTCCGATCCGAAAGTGGTTCTCCACCTTCATGGGTTCGTTTGTGTCGATATTCGCAACACCCGCCGCAACCTCGTAGCTGCCTCGATCGGGACTTACGACAACGGCAACCACTCCCGGTATCCCCATTTCCTCCATCTGCTCATTGACGATGGGGAGGACGGCGGACTCTAACGAACCCTGTGTCGCAGCGACTTCGGTTGACGCCGAGTTGGTCTGGCTGGCTTCCCCGCTCGCGCAGGCTGTCAAGGTTACCGCCGCAATCGCGAGTGTTGTGGCTGCGAGCGTCCTCATGACGTGCTACCTGGAATCGTGTGAGCGTAGAAAGCGAAGTTTCCGCCGCCGATGTCGATGATCATGTAATTTCCTCCAAGTTGATCCAAAACCGGTTCGGGAGATGACGAGCATCCGGACGGAATCGCAACGACTGCAACAGGAACGAGCGAAGCAGTATGCATGATCGGCGATCAGTTCGGAGCATCAGGGGATGCCCGAAAGTTGACCAGGGTGGAATAGAGCGGGAGTTGGTTCGTTCGCTCTCCGGCGTTCGGTCCCTCTGAGACAGTGACAAAAATGCCCTCGTCGGTCGGTGCGGCCTCCACATCTACGGCCCCGATGAATGTGAACCGATCGATCTCGTACGCGACGTTGTCACCCGACAGCGGCAGCGGCGCTCGGGACAGGTGAAAGTGCAGATGCGGCGCAGTCGTGTTTCCCGAATTACCGAGTTTGCCGATAGCCTGCCCGCGAGTGACTTTGTCGCCGACCTTCACCGACACGCTGCCCGGGATCATGTGCGCATAGAAGGCGAAGTTTCCGTCGCCGATGTCGATAATCACGTAGTTTCCGGCCAGCTGGTCGAAGGTGACGCCCTCGGGAAGAATCTTGGGCGGCACATCCGGTCTGTCCGACACCACAGTCACGATCGTGCCATCGGCAACCGCCAGGAGTTCGGCGCCGTATCCGTAGTAGTCCTCGTTACGAGTTCCGTCACCGACAGCGACCGCATTGTCCTGACCCGTTTGCATCCAATCGATGCCGAAGCGCTCGGCACCGTTCATCCTGCCGCCCAACGCCAGCACCACTCCGCGGTGCGCGTTCATCACGCAACAACTGTTGTCGGCGATCCAACCGTCACCGGCGACCGGCGGCCCGATCACAACCGGCGACGCCGCACTCGTCCGAACCGCCCCACCGATCTGGGTAGTGACATCCGGGTACAACGCGCCAAACGCTTCCGATCCCGGCGTCGCCGCGCCGAGCGTAGCCGTGATGCGGTGCGTCACTTCAGCTGGAACGTCATCACGACTGTCGTAGACGTCATCGAGCAGTAGCACCACCGTGCGCCCCGCGGCAATATCGGTGACGGGAACGGGTGCCGCCGGGAACTGGAGAGTTCGTGCCGCCACCTCCGCTTCTCCCACCGTGGTGACAACCTCGCCGTCCGGCCCGTCGGCGAGCGTTTCGACCTCCGTGATCGTCACCGGACGAGGTGTGACGTTGAACAGCTGGATCTCATAGGCCACGTGGATCTTTCCGTCGGTGCCGGTTACCGGAATCGGATCAGGCCCGAGGGTGGTGATCACCAACGGGGTCGCCACATCTTTGTCGAGGGGGTAGCCCGGCGGAACTCCGCCGCGGGGATCAGCTGTCGATGCCGGGAATGCGTTTGATTCGGTGGATTCGACCGACGACGAGCAGCCCGCCAAAAGTGCAACGGCGGCAACAAGAACGAGCGGTGCCTTACGCATTGGCGGTCTCCTTACTTGGGAAAGTTGACGACATCCTGATTGAGTGGAAGCTGATCGGTTCGCCCGCCCGCATCCGGTCCCTTCACAAGGACATCTGTGGCCGTCGAGCCCACGAATGTGAAACCGTCGATCTCGTAAGGGACGTTGTCGCTGGACAACGGTGTCGGGGCTCGAGAGATATGGAAGTGCAGATGAACCTCGGAGGTATTGCCCGAGTTGCCCAAGCCTCCGATCACCTCACCACGCGAAACGGTGTCCCCGACCTTCACTGATGCCGATCCCGGAATCATGTGCGCATAGAAGGCGTAATTGCCGTCACCGATATCGATGATCACGTAGTTGCCGCCGAGTTGATCGAACGTGAGATTCGGATTGACGTGGTGCGGCGGTTCGTCCTTTTTATCGGACACTACTGACACAACCGTGCCGTCAGCTACCGCCAACAACGGTGCGTCGTAGGCGAAGTAGTCCTCGTTCTGCGATCCGTCACCGTCGCTGGAACTCAGCTTTGGGTTATTCACATCGATACGCATCCAGTCGACGGCGTAACGCTCGGTTCCGCTGATCCGTCCGCCCACCGCCATCATTGCTCCGCGGTGCGATGTGATCACGCAACATCCGTTGGCTGCTACCCAACCATCACCGGCGAGCGGTGGCCCGATCTTCACGGGCGATCCCGTGCCTGTCGTGACAGCTCCACCGATCTGAGTCACGGTGTCCGGATACCTCGCATCGAGTCCTGAATCCTGCGTGATGAAAGGACCATATGCGGTGACCAGTCGGTGGGTCACCTCAGCGGGTACATCGGCGCGGGTGTCGTAGACACCGTCTAGAACCAATACAACAGTGCCCCCGACGGGGATGTCGGTGACCGGCGCCGCATCGAAATTCGCCAACGGGAATGTCCGAGCGAGCACTTCGTCCTTGGTCAGACTCGCCACGACCTTGCCGTCCGGCCCACCTGCCAGCGTGTCGAGCGCGGTGATCGTTGCCGGCCGCGGCGACAGATTGAGCACCGATAGTTCATAGGCGACATGGACCTTGCCGTCGGTGCCGGTCACCGGAATCGGTTCCGGTCCGATTGTCGTAATGACAAGTGGCGCCATCACATCGGCATCAAGCGGATAGCCGGGCGGGATGCCGCCTCGGGGGTCGACGGTGGATGCTGCCGTCGATTCGGTGGAATCGGCAGCTGACGAACAGGCCGTCAGTAGCGCGGCACATGCAACGAGGACTAGCGAGGCTTTACGCATGGGTCGTGTCCTTTATCGATAGATAGTTCCGCGCCGCCTTCAATCAGCCAGTCCAGCGTTGTTTGAGCATATGCACGAAATGCCGCTTTTATCAATGGATTTTGAATCTGGACATCGTTTTTCACCCTCCGTTTCACCCCCTACTTCACCCTCGGATTCGCCCGGGCAATGCGAAAAATTGACGATCCGGCGAGGGCCCGTGGCGAATATCAGTAAACGACTCGAGGCACTTCTCGCGAAACGAGGACCAACTGCGCGCGTGTCAGCTCCACGAGCGCGGAACTGATCGGAGTCGGGTAGCTGGCGTAGAGATCAGCCGCTGCCTTCAGCTCCTCCAGCGACATTTCAACTTGAAGAATCGCGCTGAGCAAATTTGTCATTCGCACAAAATCGTCTTCCATCTTCCCTCCTGAAGGGCTTGGCGTTCGATCCCCGCGAGAGTGGCTCGATGCCACCCCCGCGAAATGCACTGTCAAGCAGCCGTTGTCACGGAATCAGCACCGATTCTCGCTCCGAATTATTCTCGGATTTCGCGTCGGAATGATCGTCGAGTGCGCGGCCTTCGACATCGAGGTCGGGAATGATCTTGTCGAGCCAGCGCGGGAGCCACCATGCGCTCTTGCCCAGCAGCGCAAGCATCGCCGGCATCAGGATCATACGAACGATGAATGCGTCCGCGACGACTCCGACCACCAACCCGAATGCGATCGATGCCGCGACCGCCATCGTGCTGGTTGCAAAACCGGCGAACACGAACACCATGATCGCCGCTGCCGCCACCAGAACGGGTCCAGAAGTTTTGAAGCCGGATACCACCGCATCCTTGGGCGAGAGCCCTCTACTATGCATTTCCTGGATGCGGGAGACCAGGAACACCTGGTAGTCCATCGCCAAACCGAACAGCACGCCGACGAGAATGATCGGAAGGACGCTGAGCATCGGATCACCCTGCGGTGCAGGAATGATCGCGTCCAACCAGCCCCACTGGAACACCGCAACACTGCCACCGAATGCGGCGCCGACCGAGAGCAGGTATCCGAGTGTGGCAATCAACGGTACGACCAAGGATCGGAACATGATGGTCAGTAGCACGAAGGACAGAAGGACGATAACGACTACATATTTGATCAACGCTTGATGCAGTGCCGCGTCCATGTCGATGCCGATTGCGGTCTCGCCAGTCACTTCGAGATGAACACCAGGTGCAATGTCGGCTCGGTCCCGAATTTCGTCGACCAGGTTCTCGGTGCTCTCATCGATAGGTCCACCCGTTGGTACAAGTCGGAACAATGCCGTCGTCCCGTCTGCGCTGATCACACCCGGGTCGACGCTCTGCACGCCGGCGAGTTCGGCGAGTTGTGATTGCACCGCAGCGGTATTCGTTGCGGCACTCTCGCCCTCGGCGATCACCATCAACGGACTCTGTATGCCGCCGAACTCTTCGACGATCAGATCGTAGGCACGGCGCTGCGTAGACGAAGGATCAAGACCGCCGGGAACGTTCTGCGCGGTTTTCATCCCGAGCATCGGAATAGCCACGACCAGAAGGACGCCGATGCCTGCGACGATCGAGATCACCGGTCGCCGCACCAGGAATCCGACCCAGGCTGCGAAGAATGCGCCACTGCCGCGCTTTTCACCATCAGCGTGTGATCCGACTGCAGGCACGCCTGCGCCGATGTGACGTTCTTTGCGTGGCAACGCCCGCAAACCCAAGGAGCGCATCAACACCGGCAACAAGGTCAGTGACATCAATACTGCGACAAGAACTCCGAACGCGCCGCCCATGCCCATGTCGGTGATGAAGCTGATTCCGACCACACTCAATCCCGCCAATGCGATGATCACGGTCAGGCCGGCGAACACGACTGCCGTTCCGGCTGTGCCGACTGCGCGCGCCACTGCACTCTCGATCGTGTGCCCCGCGCGTAGTTCGGCCCGGAACCTGGTGAGGATGAAGAGGCTGTAGTCGATACCGACAGCCAAGCCGAGCATGGTGCCCAAAGTGATGGTGGTCGGTTCGATCGGACTGATCGTGCCGTAAGCGAGGACTCCCACGGTGCCGACCGCGACACCGCTCAGTGCGACGAGCATGTTCGCGCCTGCGGCGAGAAGTGAACCGAAGGTAAGGAACAGGACGACGAAGGCGACGAGGATGCCCGCAATCTCACCGATGCCGCCCACTGAGGTCGCCGGTTCGAAGAGTTGCCCACCGACTTCTGCCTCTAACGTGCCTGGAGCGCTTTCCACGACTGCTACGACAGCGTCGTAGGCGGCATGCTGCTGATCTTCGTCCATCTCAGCGAATGTCAGAGTCGAGACGACGGTTGTCTTGTCCACTGAAACAAAGGGATTCGACGATTCGAAAGGATCGCTGACCGAGGCGACATCCGCGACCGCCGCAGCGGCGCCGAGTACATCGTCGATCTGACTCCTGACACCGGGATCCGTTGCGCTCGCGCCGTCAGCTGTCTGCAGCACCAACTGTAAACTGCCCGGCGATCTTTCGGGCTGATCCGACGGAAACTGCTCGTTCATCACAGCCATCGCCTGCGATGCTCGGGTATCCGGAATCGAGGCAGACGCACTCTCGTCCGAGGACGCGCCCGAGACCAACACTCCGGTCAACGCAAACAACGCGACAAGCCAGGCGAGGACAACAACGAGTCGGTGGCGGGCGCTGAATCGCCCGATCCACGCTAATGCGAGTGGCATAATTCTCCTACAGGAAAGTGAAAACATCTCGCGCACAGCAATACGCGCGAAGTGGACTGTTTCAGTTTCCCTACGGAAGGTCCCAAAGTCGTCGTACATCGGGACCGAAAAAACTACTGCAAATGTAGTAGAACTGACGCAACACGGTGTCCGATCAGGCGAGCAACCCGGCCTGATATGCAAACGCGATCAACTGCGCCCGATCCCGAGCACCCACCTTGGCCATCGCGCGATTGGCATGAGTCTTCACGGTGAACGGAGACACGAACATGACGGTGGCAATTTCGGTATTGCTCTTGCCTTCAGCTGCAGCGATTACCACCTCACGCTCACGAGGAGTAAGCGCAGCGAACCGAGCAGCCAGGGCCGTGTCCACGGCTCGCACGGGTTGTTCGGAGACATGGCTGATGACCGACGCTGCAGCTGAACCCGACAGCGCGCCACCACCACTGGAAACTGCTTCGATACCCGCAGCCAACTCCGTAGGACTGACAGATTTGCTCAGGAACCCGTTAGCGCCGGCTTGCAGTGCTGTCAGCACTGTTGCATCGTGATCGAACGTTGTCAGCACCACAATCTTCACCGTCTCTGTCGGTGCGAATTCGCGTATGCGACGGATTGTTTCCACCCCGTCGATGCCCGGCATACGAATATCCATCAGAATGACGTCGATCTGGTCGGTCTTCGCCACCTCGACTGCCTGGTACCCGTCGCCGACGTCGGCGACGACTTCGATACGGTCATTCGCGGCGAGGATGGCACGTAGTCCTTGGCGAATCATTTCCTGGTCGTCGACGATCATCACCCGGATCACCGGATCGACCTGCCGTGGATGGGTACAGTCGCCGTCACTGTGAACATCGTTTCGTCGCCTCCGATATCGAGCACCCCACCAGCAGATGTCGCACGCTCACGCATCCCCACCAAACCGTAGCCTTCGCCCGGCAGATTTCTCGATCCGGTACTGCTACGTCGATTGGTTACCGCGGCGACGATGAAACCTACTGCGGATTTGATCGTCAGATCGACGTCACCGTTGCCGTGTCGATGCGCGTTGGTCAGCGCTTCCTGCACAATTCGATAGATTGCCGTGTCGACAGTTGGATCCAATTTATCTACGACTGTGTCGATTTCGGCATTGACCTTCAAACCGATCCGTCGGTAGGAGTCGATCAGCCCGGAGATCTGATCCACTCCCGGTACGGGTTGAGTGTGATCTTCGACAGCGCTCGAACCGCCGCGCAGAACTTGGAGAATGCTCTGAGTCTCACGAAGTACCGCTGTGACGCCGGCGCGGGCCGCGTCGAGTGCGTCCCGGGATCGCTGCGAATCAGGAGGCAGATTTACTTCAGCCACACCAAGATTCATGTTCACTACGGCGATTTCATGTCCGACCATGTCGTGGAGATCGCGAGCGATCCGCACACGTTCTTCTGCGACACGACGATTCGTTTCACTCTCGCGCGCGGCAATCGTGTCCAGTGCGCGTTCTTCGAGTGCCTTCCAGTACCGGTCGCGGTTTCGCACTGCGTTGCCCGCTGCAGCCGCTGCTATCGCGGAAGCGAATCCTGCAATAGCGGCTGCGTCGAAGAATCCGGCCGAGTTCGCGTACGCGGAGGCTGCGTAGGCGACTGAACCTGCGGCCAATCCGGTGCCCAGTCCGGACGTCCCACGCAGTGTCAGGGAAAAGACGGTGAAGACCGCAACAGTCCACGGCACCAGGGGATCCCAGAAGACCGCATCGATTACCGAACCTGCCAGCACAACAATCAAACCGGCCCATGAGTGGCGCCTCGATATCGCGACACCTAGGGCGGTGACCGCGATCGCGACGTACCCACCGAGCGGTGCGTCCTCGATGACCATCCGAGTGGCCTCGGTGCATACGGCAAGTATCGAGACGACCAGCGCTATCCGGTCCAGAGTTGAGGCCTGCCGGAACCACGGACGCCGGATGAGGTGTTCGAAATCGAGCAAGGACATAGTCGCCATTCTCCCCCGGTTAGTGATGCCGAGGACCACAACATCGTCGGTGGTACGTCGAATGTCAGCGGTTGGTGCGTCCGAGGTCTACGGGCAGTTGGATGCCGGTGACGTGACGGGCTTCGTTGGACGCGATCCAGGCAACGGCTGCTGCGATGTCTTCGGACTGGCTGACCTGGTCGGGGAGGCTTCCCATGAACAGCAATCCGAGGTCCGGGCGTGTCTCCATCTTTTGATGCAGTTCAGGGACCGTGAGACCGGTAGCGACGCCGTGGGGATGAACGGTGTTGACACGAATTCGGTATTTTGCCAGTTCGTTGGCCATCGTCTTCGCCAGGCCTGTTACCCCGTGCTTGGCCGCTGCGTAGTCACCGAGAAACGGAAGGCCTTTCAGCCCTGCGACCGAACTGGTGAAGACGATTGCGCCGCCGGTCGCCTGTTCGATCAAGATTGGCACCGTCGCTTTGGCGGTGTAGAAGGCACCGTGCAAGTTGTTGTCGATGGTCGCGTGCCAGTGATCGAGGTCGATTTCCCAGGACAGCGAGGCGGTGGTCATGCCGGCATTGGCGACGACCACATCGAGTCTGCCCAGTTCGCCGACTCCGTGTTCGACCGCGGCTTTGAGGGCGTCGAAATCGGTGATGTCGGTGATGCTTGTGATGATCCGTCGGCCGTGCTGCTTGACCAGCCGCGCTGTTTCCTCGAGGTCTTCTGGTGTGGGGCCGGCGTATTCGGTGGTGGGTAAGTCTGAACAGATGTCGAGGGCGATGATGTCTGCGCCTTCAGCGGCGAAGCGGACTGCTTCGGCGCGGCCTTGTCCGCGGGCTGCTCCGGTGATGAAGACAACCTTGCCTTCGTAGCGGCGGGCGTTGGGTGTGTCGGGGATCGGGGCTTCGGGTATCTCGGCGGCCATCGGTCACTCCTCGGGTGGATTGGTTGCTTTACCGATGATGCCGCGCGTATCCGAAGCGCGAATCGTCCAGATGGATCAACTTCGGCTACTGCATTTGGAGTACATGTGACGCTTTTGCCGGGTGGTGTCTGCAGATCTCGCATCGCTGTCTCCAGTGAGATCGGTGATCGAGCTGCTGTACCTCTGGTTAGCTGCCCTCTTTCCCTACGTTCGCCGGAGTGGTGTGCTGGATGAGTACCACTCAGTTTGGAACCGGAGCGGATTTTCCAAGTGTTCAAGGAAGGCGCCATGACCACGATCCATCTTCACGAGACGACCACCGCGACGCCCGAGCAGGTTCTTGCCGGCCTGACCGACTTCGGCCCGGGTCGCGAGGAAATCTTCGGCCGCAGCGCAGACAGCTACCTCAAAGTGCACCACGAAGGCCCACATGACGCTGATGTCACGGAGGGCTCTAGCGGCATCTGGGAACGCCTGCACTACGACTGGACCGACCCACATCGCGTCGTGATGACGACCACCGACTCCAACTTGTGGGGCGGTTCCTCAGGCCACACCTACACGCTCACGCAGCAGCCCACGGGGATCACCGACGTAGATGCCGTCGTGGTCCGCGATGGCAAGAACCTCAAGGGACGGCTTCTTGCATCGGTACTCGGGCTCTTCGGCAGCCGCGTGCTGGGAAAGCAGTTCACGAAGTCCATCGAGGCCATCGAAGCTCGCAATGACGGTGCGAACGGAGAAGCCAAGTAGACACGAGAAGCATGATCCGAAGGGCTGCAGAAGGGTTCGTTCGCGTCGGCGCGTTGCCGTTGAAGATCGGTACACATCGACGATCATTGGCGACGTGGAGAATTCGAGAGAAATGCGCCGCGACGTCGTCCGAGAGTCGTACTCGGCCAGATCTCAGGAGTACCTGGATCTCTTCGGCTCCATAGATTCGACGCACCCATCCGATCAGGCACTGGTGGCCAGCTGGGCAGCCACCCTGACAGGTGCCGTGCTCGACGCTGGGTGCGGGCCGGGGCAGTGGACAGACTTCTTGGCCCAGCGCGGACTGGCTGTGAGCGGGATCGATCTGGTTCCTCAATTCGTTGAACGAGCCCGCGTGCAGTACCCAAATCTTTCCTTCGGACTCGGGGCCTTCGAAGCATTGGACGCCGCGACAGAATCAATGGGTGGCGTGCTGTCCTGGTACTCGCTCATCCACCACAATCCGCAAGATATCGAGGCACCGCTCGCGGAATTCGCCCGCGTGATTCGTCCCGGTGGTGGATTACTCGTTGGCTTCTTCAACGGCACAACCGTAGAGCCTTTTGATCACGCTGCGACAACTGGCTATCGCTGGCCGGTGGCCGAACTCAGCCAGGTACTGGTCACAGCGGGCTTCGAAGTGATCGAGACACATACTCGAACCGGGAGCGGTTACCGGCCCCACGGCGCAATCACTGCCCGGCGGCGGAGCGGAAAGACCGCACCTGAGATCGGCGGTTAAACGTCGACGCGAGACGGCATCAGAAGACTGCCCGATCCAGCGGACGCGGAAGAGGCTCGAGCACGCCAGCGTTACGGAGGCGCTCGTACACTCTGACGACCGGACGGATATCATCAGCCGCCCCGATCCGTAACAGCACGCCCCCACCCGGCACTTCGGCAGTTTCTACTCCCAAGGCGACGGGGAGCGCGTCAGCGCGGGCGGCAGAGAGGTAGCCGACTCTGCCGACAACGGGATCACTTATGAGATATCCCGCCTCGTCTTCGAGAGCATCGAGGATGTTGTCGTCGGTGACGTCTCCGAAGTCCGGCGCCCACACAGTGGCAAGCATCCGAAGTAGTTCGCCCTCAGGAACTTCGGCGATGTCGGGTGAGGTGACGGCAAGAACCATCGACTGAAGGACAATTTCAGGTTCGCCACCGGCCAACCCGGAGAGTTCAAGTCCCCATTCGGAAGCACCGCCGGATGCGAGCCTCAGTCCGATGCCCACACGATCGGACCAGTCTTCGGCTGCCTGCGCGATCTCGAGCAGGCGCACCAATTGGTCGACGGTCACGGCAGTGTCCGGTCCTGATGAGTGGATCTGTCGCCACGGCCCACTGACCGCCTCAGGCAACAGGTACTCGACTTGTTCCAAGGTCTGGCGCCACCGGGTCGCCACCATCTCGACAGACTCCGGCCGTCGTCCCCAGAAAACGCGAATCACGCGTCGTGTCATCAATGCCTCCAGAAAGGGTCGTTCTTGGGTAACCACATTCCGTCTTCATGGATTCCGAGATCGGTGACGTCCCGGGTGAAGGCGTCGACGGCCGCGAAGTACCTCAGTGGACGCAGCTCCACAAACCCAGATGCTACGTGCCCAGATGCGTACGGCGGGAGGTTGCGCCTATCAGTCAGGAGCAAAGCGATCGTGGCGGTCAGATTTTCGGCCCACTTGTTGTCACTCCGTTGCTACGAGACGGGTACTGCGATGCTCTGCTGCTCAGCAGTGCCATCGTCCTGGCTGTGGCAGTCGCCGCCGTAGCATTGCCGTTCCGATCTCGATCCGGGCCATCGGATGGCTACGTCGAATGAGGGGGGTAGTTTTTGATGTCAGATGATGAAACCGCCGGAGCACTATCCGTCGTAGGACTGGAGATGTTCGAATGAGTGCACTCACACACGATCTCAATCTGAAGGTGCCTGTCATCGCGGCCCCCATGGCAGGCGGTGCGTCAACACCGGCTCTCGTCGTGGCCGCCTCTCATGCCGGCGGTCTCGGCTTCCTCGCCGCCGGGTACAAGACGCCACAGGCTTTGGCCGACCAGATAGATACGGTGCGCGCTGAGGGAGTGCCGTTCGGCGTCAATGTCTTTGCCCCCAACCCGGTACCTGCCGACGCCGACGCCTTCCGGACCTATGCCAGGGCGATCCAGGTCGAAGCGGATCGCTACGGCGTCACACTTGCCGAGGGCGAACCGGTCGAGGACGACGACTATTTCGAGGACAAGATCGATCTGCTCCTGGCCAACCCGGTTCCGGTGGTCAGCTTCACCTTCGGCATTCCTGGGCCCGGAGTGATCAAGGCGCTGCATGCTGCCGGTTCGCTTGTCGTACTGTCAGTAACCTCTGCGGACGAGGCCGACCTTGCCGTCGACGCAGGTGCTGATCTCCTTGTTGTCCAAGCGTCTGCCGCCGGTGGCCACTCCGGAACGCTGACGCCCCAGCAGATTCCGGCTGACGTACCGATCGCTGACTTGATCGCACAGATCCGCCATCGCACGGCTGTTCCGTTGTTGGCGGCTGGTGGATTGGCGACCTCCGCCGACGTCGCAGCGGCATTACGCGCCGGAGCAGAGGCTGCGGTAGTCGGTACTGTGCTGCTGCGTACCGAGGAGAGCGGCGCTTCGGCTGCTCACAAGGCAGCTCTGGCCGACACTTCTCGCGGAAACACCGTAGTCACACGCGCTTTCACGGGTCGTCCCGCTCGTGCTCTCCGGAACGAGTTCATCGACCGCTACGACGCACAGGCGCCGATCGGATATCCGGCCATCCATCACCTGACCAACCAGATGCGTAAAGCCGCGGTGGCCCAGAGTGATCCGGAGCGAATGCACCTGTGGGCCGGCACCGGCTACCGCCACGCCACTCTGGAACCAGCAGCGGCTGTGCTCACGCGATTGGCCAACTACTGATATCTTCACTCCGTTCCTGGACTCCCGTCGACTAGTGACCGTTGCGTAATTGGGCAGTCTTCAGGAGTGTGGGGTCGTGGGCGTTGACCAGGACCAGGTTGGGGTCGTTTGCCGTCCATATCTCCTCGAGGCGTTGGTGATTGGCCTGTACTCGTTCCCAATCTTGGGCAATGATGCGTTCCATCATCCGTAAGGCCAAGGGCGGCGTGACTGTGCCGTCGACTTGGCCGTGATGGTAGAAGGAATCGCCGGCGTGCAGTATCCAACGGTCGCCTGCATCCACGGCGACGCCGGCGTGCCCGCGACTGTGTCCGGGCAGGTTGACGAGGACGATGCCGGGTGAGATGTCGGTCAGTTCGGTCGCACCGGCGAAGCCTTTCCACGTGTCGGTTCGCAGCGACGAGTGCTCGGTCAGTCGTGGATGGTGCGCCCGTAAGGCAGGGAGGTATCGTCGTTTCTCGGTGGCTGTGAGTGGGTGCAGCGCCGCGGTCGCTTCGGCGGTGGTGAGGTGCACGTGAGCATCGGGGAAGTCCGATAGTCCTCCGACGTGGTCTGCGTCGAAGTGAGTCAACACAATGTGTCGGACGTCAGCGGGATCGAGGCCGAGGCGGGGTAGCTGCCGGAGAGCTGTCTCTTCGGGATCGAAGATGGGGCGGACGTAGAACCGCGCGGGTCCGAAGCGGTTCTTCGGGTCGACGGCATCTTGCAGTCCGAAGCCGGAATCGACGAGAACAAGGCCGTTATCGGTCTCCACGACGATCACGTGACACACGAGACCGTCGGGTGTGCGTCGTGGATGCATTGTGCCGCAGTTGATGTGGTGGACTCGCATCAGTGTGCCGCTAGCATGTTGGGGTCGATGACCTGTACGGGATTGGATCCGTCCCAGTGAGCTGCCGCGAGCTTGACGTAGTCGAACAGTTGGGCTTTTGCTCCACCGAGGTCGGAGATCTCGACGCAGGTGCCGGGATGGTGTTCGGTGTTGAGGTAGGCGAATCGTCCTGTCGGACCACCGAGTTGGCCTTCTTGTCCGACGGTGAAGCCTGCGGCGACGGCTTTGTCGTACAGCGTCTGGAAGTCCGATGTCCAGTAGGCAAAGTGCTGGAGGCCTTCGTTGCCGGCGTCGAGGAAGTCCCGGTACATCGACGGCTCGTCGTTGACGGGGCAGATGACCTCGATCTGGATGTCGCCGCTGTTGGCGACCGCGACATCCATTGCCATTGCCGACGAAACTCCTTTGTACGTGAAGTTTTCCGGTTGCACACCTCGAAGGAGGAACCACGGTCCGATACCTGATGCAACAAACCCTTCCAGGGATGCATCGATGTCGCGAACAACGTAGCCGAGCTGCGCAATGCTTCCGAAAAAGTTTGCGACCGGTGCTCGCTGCGATTCGTCGTTTGGCCCATTTTCCGCGAAGGACAGCACGATCTTGCCCAGGGCGGCGTTGGCGCGCAGCCGTTCTGCGGCGTCGTGCGCGTCCTCCGCCGCATAGACACGGTCGATGTGAGGGGTGATTTTTCCGGCAGCCACGGCCGGCATGACTTCTGCGTTCAGCGCACTGCAGACTTCGGCGAGTTCGTCCTGGGTACGGACGCTGAAAGTGGTTCCGATGATGTTGATCCGTCGTAGCGCGACCTGATCGAGATCGAGGGCGGTCGCAGGTCCAGCCAGACGGCCGATATTGACGATTGATCCGCCGACCTTGGTGGCGGCGGGGAGGCGCGCGAACAGTTCGCCGCCGACGTGGTCCAGAACGATGTCGACTCCCGCGCCCTCGGTAGCGTCGAGTACGTGTTGGGTGAGATCTTCGGTGGCCGTGTCGATTGCAACGTCGGATCCCAGATCCAGCAGAAGTTGTTTTTTGTCCGAACGTGTCGTGGTTGCGATGACAGTGGCGGCTCCGAGAGCCTTGGCGAGTTGAATCGCGCTGAGCCCGATCGCCGTCGTTCCGCCAACAACCAGAACACTTTTGCCTGCCGAGAATCCTGCCCGGGTGAGGGCGTCATTCTCGGTTGCAAGCGCGACCGGTAGAGCGGCGGCATCTTCGAACGACAGGTGTTCGGGGATAGGGAGGACCATGCGCGGGTCGCAGAGTGCGTAGTCGGCGAAGGCGCCCATGGTGACTCCCATGACGCGGGTGCCGACGGGGAGGTGCGGAGCGAGTGGACTGGAGGTTTCGACGACGCCGGCGTACTCCATCCCTGCCGGGTAGACGTCGCCCTGCTTCATGTTCGGGTTGTATGTTCCTTCGAGCATGTACAGATCGGCCCGGTTCAAGGCCGCCGTCATCACTCGGACGCGAAGGGCGCCGAGTTTCATCTCCGGAGTATCACTGTCCTTCTTCATAACCCAGTTGTCGTCGAGTCCGCCGATGAGTGCGCGCATGTCTGGTTCTCCTGTGTTGTGAGCGTGTCAGTGGGACAGGTCGGGGGCGGTGGTATTCGTCAGGCGAGGATCCGGGGCGTCGCCTGACATGGACAGCAGGCCGACCGCTGCCCGTCCCAGTGTCAGTAGGTCTTTGGGGTTCTTCTTGTCCAACGTGCCGAGGAGTTGTGACAACACGGTGAGCCGGTCGAAGTAGATTCGTTCGATCACGAGGTTTTCGTCCTCGTCGAAGATGAAGTAGGCATTCATGCGGGTACGGTGTTTGCCTCCCGTGGGTGGGATCTTTCCATATGGGCCCAATTGTGTTCCCAAAAGCCAGAATTCGACGATTACGGCGTCAACGCTGTGGCGGAAGGCAATGATTTCGTGATCCTGGTCGGGGAATGCCACGCGCGTGTCGTTGTAGTAGCCGCGCACTTCGGCGTCACCGTCATGCACGATCATGCCGGCGATCAGTTCGTAGTGGGGGTGAGGGAACGTCTCGAGGACGTCGTCCCAGTCTTGGCGGACCTCGTCGTGGAAGTGGTCCAGCACCAATTTTTCTCGTGCGCGGAGTACGTCTTCGGGAGGGAGCGTGAAGCGTGACATGAGATCTCCTGTTTCAGGCGCGATGCGTAATGGATTGGTGCGAGAAGGTCGGCTTCGTTCCCGGAGCGGTCCACGTCGGGGTGAGTTCGCTCGAGGGGAAGAACTGAAGAAAGCGTGAATCTTTCTGGCTGCGATCGACGATCGCCTTCTCGAGGATGACCGAGTTGTACTGATGGGCAGTCGTTTCGATGGTGTTCGCGTTGAGCACGACTTCTTGTTGCCAGCGCGTGGACCATCGCGCGATCCCCGGCATCGTCGAATGTTCGGGGGTCAGACATTCGGCGGCGATGACGTTCTCGCTGCTGGCCCAGATGCCGGTGGATGTGTTGAGTACCAGCGATTGATTCCCGAAGACGTGGCCAGGGGTCTTGATCAACGCGACACCCGGGCCGATCAGGACTGAGCCGTCGATCGGCGCGAATACGTTCGGATTCAGATCCGTGTAGGACTCGGCTTGGTACCACGGCTTCTGGAGCGGGTGCAGATTGGACATCGCCAGAAGCTCGTCCCGTTGCACGATGACTTTCGCGTTGGGGAACATCGCCGGTGGGCGGCAGCCCAGATCTGTTTGGAAGGTGGAAGTTCCGACCCATCGGCGCAGGTCTTGTGTGTGCAAGTGATCGAATACGAGGTAATCGACCTCGCTCGGATCGATACCGAGGCGGGCGAGGTGATCGACGACGCGCCCATGCTCGGTCACCATGCGGTTGCCGATCATGGTGGGCGTGCGGCGGGTAAGTTCCGCGAAGTACGCGGTGTTGCGTCCGAGTTCGACATCGCTGGGTTCGAAGAGCAGAACTCGCGGCCGGCCGTCGCTGTCATTCCAGCGAATTACCAACATGCGGTTGGTGATCGAGAGAAGAGGGGCGACGGCGCGTGATGCGCGAAACAACCCGAATCGTGTCGGGTAGGGGAGTGAGACAAGGTCACATGTGTCGACCTGCGTCGGCGTTCCCGTTGCAGCGAACTCTTTTCGGAAGTCGGCGCCCCGGACGCGCGCCAGTTCGAGGTTTGATCCTGGATCGCCAGGTCCGTCGAACTCCAGCACATCGATTCTTCGTCCGATGTCGGTCGCCGTTGCTGTTATGCCTTGGATCGTCATGTCGCCTCCGCCGTGCATCGTGAAACCCACAGTGTGGGTATCGTGCGTCACACCTTTATCCACGACGTGGGTATAAATGTCAAGAGGTGCAATACTGGCGACTATGAGCGATGCGACGGTTTCGCCGATTCGGCGTGGAAGGCCACCTGCGGGGCGGGAGAGGTTGTCGCGTTCCGTCATCGTCGATGCCGCGATGTCAGTAATCGACGACGGTGGTCCGGAAGCGGTGAGCATGCGGACGGTTGCGCGCGAGCTCGGTGTTGATCCCAAGAGTCTGTACAACCATGTCCCGGGCAAGGAGGCGCTGCTCGACGCAGTTGTCGAGCGTGTTCTGGCGCGAATGGTCGTTCCGGTGCCGACGGGTGTGCTTGGGGATGACATCCTTGCTATCGCAAGGGAGTTTCGTCATGCTGTGCTGTCGAACCACCCACGAGCGGCGAGTTTGATTCTTGCCAGACCAATCGAAGCGTTGTCCACGCTCGAGCCACTCGATGCCGCGTTGTCGGTGCTGATGAACGCGGGCGCATCACCCGAGGATGCTGTCCACGCAGTTCGTACGATGCTGGCATTCATGACCGGAACGCTTCTGCGTGAGGTTGATTCGGCTATGACACTCGCTTCGCGAAGTGGCTCGACCGCGGCCGCGCGTAGTGAGGCTCTGGCAAACGGCGGATTGCCGAATGTCCGTGCTGCGGCACAGTATCTTGCCGATATCGATCACAAACGTGAGTTCGAGTACGGATTGACTCTGTTGGTGGCGGCCTTCGAAGCGCGTCTGGCGCGGTAAACAACGATGGGAGCCCGCGGCGGCGTTCACTGTCGTTGCGGCGCGATGCCGGAGGTACCGTCGACGGAGCAACGGTCAGCGTTCCCGTGACGGACTTCGGGCCGGGTGGACTGTCTCCCTGTCCTGCGAGGAGTCGCGTCAGGACACCTCGGTAAGTGCCAACAATTCCGCGCGCGTGAGCGTCAGATCCTCGTTTGTGAGGTACTGACTAGGTTGCGCCATGGCGAGACCTTCGGCGGCGTAGCGGATTACCAGCATCTTGGGGGTGGGCAATCCGTCAGCAGTGAAGGCAGCGGTCCATTTTTCAGCGTCACGTCTGTACAGCTCCTCGACTTCCGGTGTGTTGCCGAGAACGGCCATCAGTGCAGTCGGGTTGAAGACGTTCGTCAGATAGTCGCTGTCACCGGTGAGGGCTCGAACGTATCCGCGGGCAAACTTTCCCGGTCTGTTCTCTGACAGGTCGATGTTGGCGTGAACTTCTTCCCACATTCGGCTGATGCTGTGTTCGATGACGCCGTATACCAAGGCTTCACGGCTGGGAAAGTGGTGCATGAGACCACCTTTGGTGATACCGGCACCGGTCGCGATGTCACCCAGGCTGACATTTGCTCCCCGCTCGGAGAATGTCCGCTCGGCTGCGTCGAGAATTGCACGGCGTGTTCGTTCTTTGTCGCGGGTCGAGGCCCGCTCAGTGAGCTTCATGAGATTCCATTTTGGCATCCTTCGGGGAAGGGATCACCAGCCATGCCACTGCGGCCGCAAGTGCGAGGATGGTCGCAGCGATGAAAGAGGTCGTCTGCACTGCGGTGGTGAATGCGGATTGGGCCTGCGTGATGACGGCGGTGCTGTCGACGGTTGCGACTACGGTAGCGAGGGATTCGTCGGCCGCTGCGGCATCCGACGGGTCGGTGCCGGTCGGCAGATCGAGATTGGAGCGATACATCGCCAAGTGAATCGATCCGAGCACTGCGATGCCGAGGGCGCCGCCCAGTTCGTAGGCGGTTTCGGCGATCGACGATGCGGCGCCTGCACGTTCCTTGGGAACCGAGGAGACTACGGCGTCGGTGGACAGAGTCATCGACACACCGATTCCGAGCCCTAGAACTGCCAGGAAGATGCCGATTCCCCAGAAGCTGGACTGAGTGACCGTCAGGCCGAGGCCGGCGAGGCCCACTGCGGCTGTGGCCAGTCCGAGACCGATCGCTCTGCCGGCGCCGAGTCGCGCGACCAGCACGCCGATGAACGCGATCACAGCCATCGATGCGATGGTCGACGGAAGTTCGGCGATTCCGGCCTGTAGCGGGCCGTACTCGCGGACGAGTTGGAGGTACTGGGAGAAGAAGAACAATAATCCCATGAACGCGAAGATCGACAATCCGTTGGCGGCCACCGAGCCGGCGAATGCGGGCATGCGGAACAACGAGACATCAAGGAGTGGGTACTCGAGTTGCAGCTGTCGACGCACGAAGATCCAACCGGCGATCAGGCCGGCGAGAGCGATGGCCGGGACGCTCCAGTCCAGTCCGCTGCCCACCCAGTGCTTGACGGCGTAGACGAGGGTGACGATCGCGAGAATCGACAACGCCGATGAGGCGAGATCGATTGGGTTGGTGGAATTTCCACGAGACTCGGGAATGAGAATTGGTCCTGCGATCAGAACCAGCACCATGATGGGCACATTGATCAGGAAGACGGAACCCCACCAGAAGTTCTCGAGCAACACACCGCCCACCAACGGGCCGATGGCTGCGCCGGCGGTGGCTCCGGTAGCCCAGATTGCGATCGCCGTTGTGCGTTGCTTGGCATCGGAGAACATGGCTCGGACGATCGACAGGGTCGACGGCATCAAGGTCGCGCCCGCGACGCCGAGAAGGGCTCGGGCCGCGATGAGTGTTTCGGCATTCGGCGCGAACGCAGCCAGTACCGACGCAAGGCCGAATGCTGCGGCGCCGATGAGCAGCAAACGTTTGCGGCCGATTCGATCGGCGAGGTTGCCCATCGTGATCAGCAAGCCTGCGAGGACAAAGGAGTAGATGTCGCCGATCCACAGCAACTGCGTCGCGCTCGGTTCGATATCGGCGGACAGTGACGGAACCGCCAGGTAGAGCACCGTGCCGTCGACGGTGAGCATCACCACGATCAGCACGAGTACGGCCAAGGCTGACCATTCGCGCCGTCCGGCGCGTGGAGATGCTGACGTATGTGTTTCTGGCATGCCTCACCCTAACAGTCCATTTGAACTGTTAAATAATCCATGTGGTTTGTAGGGGTAAGCATGGAGAACTCGACTACCCAAGGGGGCGGAGTGCCCTTCCCTGACACGTTCGGTCGTTTTGCCGTGGCGCCAACACGATTCCGCCGCATTTGTATGATCGGGCCTGAATCACGCAGCCAGCGTGCTCATCTCAAACAAGTGCGCCGATTTCGGCGACTACTCGATCCGAGCTGCGAACCACCCACACTGCGCGGCCGTCTCGAAATGACGGCATCAACAATCGGTTTTTTTCAATGGGCCACTGCACATAGGAAGGTCCGCCGGCCAGCTGATCCTGGACTTCTCCGGCGATCAGGGCTGTCAGCTCTTGCGTCTGTTCGATGTGTGGCACTCCGAACCCGAAGCCCATCAGCGGGCTGGTTCCCGCGGTCTTATGCCGTGGCCGCGGGCCGGCGTCGAGTGCGAGGTGGCAGTAGCCGTCGTCGAGCGTCGACACCGTCCACACGCAGTTCTGCATGTAGGTAGAAGGGCCGTGCCAGCGGCACTGCAGATCTCGGCCCACGGCTTGGCAGGCGTCAACGAATTTCGCAGGGACGTCGTCTACGGCGTCCGGTCCCATGATGGGGAAGCTCCAGACGTCGACGTAATCGATTTCGGGCAGGTACATGCTTCACTCCCCTGTAGCGCCTGAAAGCAGGAACGCTCAACGTCAGGTAGTTGGCGGGTGTTCTGCAATGCAGAAGAGATTGCCTTCCGGGTCGGCCAAGGTTGTCCACTGAACATGAGGCACCTCGTCGAGCACGTCCCAGCGATGAGTTGCGCCGAGGGCTACCAATCGCTCGACCTCCGCTTGCCGTGAGCCCCACGGGACTGTGAGGTCCAGATGGATGCCCTGGTGCTCCCGCGGCCGCGTCGAGGGCTGAAAGAACATCGCGAATCCGCTTGTGCTCGATGGCGGCAAGTAGACGCTCTCGCCACTTCTGGAAGGAGCGGACCCGATGACCACGGACCAGAATTCGGCCAGTTCGCCCGGATTCTCGGCCTCGATGTTCACGGATCCAAGACTGATCTGCTGTTCCACCATGTCCGCCACACTACTGACGGTCCCCGACACCGCGGTGGTTTCGGAGCGTTCTGTTAGAACGCCTCCTCCTCGAGTTCCATGATCTCGTTGTCGATCGCGCCGAGGATTTCCTTCGTCGAGGACAGGATAGGCAGGATGTTCTTGGTGAAGTACGACGCGATGACGACCTTGCCCCGATAGAACGACCGCTCTTTTGCCGACGCTCCATGATCCAACGCCGTCAGCGCCACCTCTGCTTGGACGAGTAGTCGCCAGGCGATCAGCAAGTCGCCCACCGCGTACAGGAAGCGAACCGAGGCAAGGCCCACTTTGTACAACTCGGACGGCTGTTCCTGGGAAGCCATCAGATAGCTGGTCAGTGTCCCCGCCATCGCCTGCACGTCGTTCAGGGCGGTTTCGAGCAATACCCGATCGGCCTTGAGTCTTCCGTTGCCTGCGCCGCTGTCGATGAACTGGCGCACCTGACCGGCTACATGTGCGAGCGCAACGCCACGGTCGCGGGCGATCTTCCGAAAGAAGAAGTCCTGCGCCTGGATTGCTGTTGTGCCCTCGTAGAGCGTGTCGATCTTTGCATCGCGGATGTACTGCTCGATTGGATAATCCTGCAGATAACCGGAACCGCCGAGGGTTTGCAGGCTCTCGGTGAGCAGCTCGTAGGCTTTCTCTGAGCCGACGCCTTTGACGATCGGCAGCAGTAGGTCGTTCACTCGCGCCGCCAATTCGGCGTCGGCACCGGAAACCAGTTCGGCGACATCGGCATTCTGGTGTGCTGCGGTGTACAGGTAGACGGCTCGGAGCCCCTCGGCGTATGCCTTCTGCATCGCCAGGCTGCGTCGCACGTCGGGGTGGTGGGTGATGGTCACGCGGGGTGCGGTTTTGTTTGTCAGTTCGGTGAGGTCTGCACCTTGCACGCGTTCCTTGGCGTAGGCGAGGGCGTTGAGATATCCGGTAGACAGCGTCCCGGCGGCCTTGGTGCCCACCATCATTCGGGCATTTTCAATCACTTGGAACATCTGAGCAATGCCGTTGTGTACATCGCCGACGAGCCAACCCACCGCGGGAACGTCGCTGGCCCCGAACGTGATCTCGCACGTCGGGGACGACTTGAGGCCCATCTTGTGCTCGACGCCGGTGACATACGCGCCGTTGCGGTCGCCGAGTTCGAGTGTCTCCGGATGGAAATGGAACTTCGGGACGTAGAACAGACTCAAGCCCTTGGTTCCGGGACCGGCGCCCTCAGGGCGGGCCAGCACCAGGTGGAAGAGGTTCTCGGCAGTGTCACCGACGTCGCCGCCGGAGATGAACCGCTTGACGCCCTCGATGTGCCAGGTCCCGTCGTCCTGTGCGATGGCCTTCGTCCGGCCCGCGCCTACGTCAGATCCGGCGTCAGGTTCGGTCAGTACCATGGTGGCGGCCCAGCCGCGCTCGAATCCTTCTTTCGCCCAATGCTTTTGCTGGTCGTTTCCGATGGTGTAGAGGACGCTCGCCATCAGTGGACCCATGTTGAAAAAGCTCGCCGATCCGTTTGCCGCGATCAACATCTCGCCGATCGCCCAGACCAACGGCGCGGGAGCCGGTACACCACCGATGCCCTCCGAGAGTCCGAGCCTCGACCAACCTGCCTCGTTCACGGCCTGGACGGTTTTGCGGAGTGGTTCCGGGACCACGACCGCGTGGTTCGCTGCATCGAACTCGACGGGGTGCCGATCCGCATCGGCAAAGGACGCGGCGACGGGGCCCTCCGCCAGCCGTGCGACTTCGGCGAGGATGTCGCGCACGGTATCGGTATCGAGGTCGCCGTAGGCGCCACCGTCCAGCAGTTCACCGATCCCGAGTACTTCGAACAAGTTGAACTCGATGTCGCGGACATTGCTCTTGTAGTGACTCATGATTCTCCGACCTCGGCTCGTCATCAGTACACAAGAAAGCCTGCCCCACAAAGATTTCAGTACGCAACCGTAGGTTGAACATGTGACCATGCGAGAGTCGACGGAGCTGGCATTGCTGCACAATAGCGCGCGACGGCTACTCCGAATTCGGTGCAAACGCAAGATTTCGCTTGATGTACCGAGTGGTGTCGTCTGCAAGGATCTCGAGTAGGTCTTTCTCGATGCCGTCCAACGCCTGCGCGGCCACATCGGCTGGGTCGATCTTCTGCTCGGCGGGCACGCCGGCCGCCATGTCGGTGTCCATGTATGCAACGTGCAGTGCCGAGACGGCTATCCCGCGCGGCGCCAGTTCTTCTCGAGCGGCGTCCGTCATCGCCCACGCTGCTGCTTTGGCTGCGGCATAGGATCCGAGTGCCGCGGGGTGCAGCCAGGACAGTACGGAGAGCACGTTGAGAACCGTTCCCCCGCTGTTGTTTTCGATGACAGGCGCGAAGGCGCGGGTCACGGCGAGTGGGCCGTAGAAATTCACGTCCATCTCGCGGCGCACTTCATCCATACTGCCGGCAACCAGCGGGGTCGAGGTGGAGATGCCTGCGTTGTTGACGAGCAGATTCGCATCCGATGCGGTGCGGGCGGCAGCCTTGATCGACTCCTGGTCGGTCACGTCAAGCTGTAGGGGGATGGCGCCGGGCAGATCGACTGTTTCCGGATTGCGCGCCGCTGCGTACACCTTGGCTCCCCGCTCCACGAGTCCGGCGGCCAGGTGCCGTCCGAGTCCTCGATTAGCGCCGGTTACGACAGCAACTGCATTGTTCAGATTCATGATGTCTCCCAGTTTGAGGCACGTCGTAATTTAGATTATGAATGTAATCTAAAGTCACGCTAAGATAGATGTCAAATGAAATCCAAACGGAAGTGTGGTTGATGGGCCGCGTATCGCAACAACAAGCGGAAGAGAACCGTCGACGTGTCGTGAAAACCGCCGCGCGCCTGTTCCGAGAGCAGGGCACTCAGCTCAGCGTCGCCGACCTGATGAAAGCGTCCGGATTGACCCATGGTGGCTTCTACAAGCAGTTTGCCTCGAAGGAGGCGCTCATCGACGAGGCCACCGCCTACGCATTTGCCGAACTGGCGCAGACCTACAAATCCGGGTTGGAACAGGATGCGGAACGACGTGAGTCCGCCCAGCAGTCTGTGATCGACACCTATCTGTCCGTCGAGCATCGCGATAACCCGGCAGATGGATGCCCTGCTGCGGCTCTTGCCGTCGACATCGCGCGCGAACCTGAAGATTCCGAGGCCCGCCGGGTCTACGCCCACGGTGTCGGTAGTTTTGCCGACGGTTTGGCCGACGACGATCAGGATGGCATTGCGCGACTATGCACCATGGTCGGAGCGATCCTCCTCTCGCGAGCTACCAAGGGTTCGCCTGTCTCGGATGAGATTCTCACTGCAGCGCGCGCTGCGCTCAAAGCAACCAACGGGTGATTCTGGAAGACGACGGCGCGTGTCGAAAACTTTTTTCCAAGAGTTCCCATCCGTGTGTGCTCCGGCTACGAATGCCACGCAGACGGTGTGTACCGTCTCCGTGCTCAACGATGTCGAGACGGTGTTGACAGGAAGGGCAGAGTGTCATGCATGCACTGGTAGAAGCCGATTTTCCGTCGATCAACAGTCCGTTCGTCAAGCTTTCGTGAAGTTCCGGCCGACGATCACAGGAATCTGACCGAAATGTCTATTTCTTCTTCTGGTACCCCTGCTTCTGGAGACGAGAATCCGCGCCCGAGCAAGCCGGGTGTCGGCTTTCTACAGATGTTCATGGATGCGAGTCGTGCCCCTCGGTCATCTCGCGAAGTGGCGGAGCAATCAGCCCAGGAACCGCGCGCTTCCACCGATGAACGATCGTGATGGGTGCTCCCGCGACTTCGGGTCGATGGATCCCTCTCGTCTGGGTGCTCGTCGTGTGCGCTTTGGTCGCCCAGATCATCTATCCCTTGGTGAGCGGAAATTCGCGCGACGGGATCACGGTTGCGGTTGTCGCTCTGCTGGCCGCCGCTTCGATTGTTCATGCGGTGATCGCCCGAGGACCGGCGTGGACCTTGGTGCTGGTCGCCGCCACTGCGGGGTTGGGTCTGGCTGCCGAAATGATCGGCACAGCAACAGGTTTCCCCTTCGGTAGCTACTTCTACGCCACCGATCGGTTGGGGCCGGACATTTTGGGGGTTCCGGCGGTGGTTCCACTGGCGTGGACGGCCGGGTTCTATCCCATCTGGTGCGCGGTGGGTTACGTACTCGAACGCACTCGCACGTCACCGCAGTGGCGCTCGAGCCAGCGAATCGTCATCACCGCTGCCGGGATGGTCGGATGGGATCTCTATCTGGATACTCAGATGGTGACGGACGGCCAGTGGACGTGGACTTCCGGCAATTCGGGTCTTCCCGGCATACCGTCGATTCCGTTCACGAACTATCTGGGCTGGTTTGCCACCGCCCTGATAATGGCAGTTGTGATCGAGTACGTCGGAAAGCGTTTTGATACCCGCAGTAAGTACGGGCCGCGGGTTTCGGATGCGGCGCCGGTGGTGTTGTTCATGTGGACGTGGCTCGGCTCGGCTCTGGCCCATGCTGCGCTGCTCGACGGCGACGAATTGAAGTATTCGGCGATCTACGGCTTCTGCGCGATGGGTATTGTGGGGATTCCTCTTGCATGGATGTGGACCTGGCAGCCCAGAGAGGACTCGGTGACGGTATGACCTCTACAGGTTCACGAATCCTGCATCACCTGACTGCGGCGGGTACGGCGCTCGCCGGATTGTCGGCGATGATGTCGATCGGGAACGCACTGTTCATGCCGCGTTTGCGGCGAACGGGCGCCGGTAAACCAGATGATCGCGTCGTGGTGTGTATCCCCGCCCGCGACGAGGAATCCACCGTTCCTCTGCTCATTGCGGATCTGCGGGAACAGACCTATGCGGGCGAGCTTCGGGTGGTAGTCCTCGACGACGGTTCGAGTGACGGAACATTGGCTGCCGCTCGCCGCGCCGCCGACGGCGATCCGCGCATCACCGTCGTATCGACGTGTTCGCCACCCAGTCCTGGTTGGACGGGAAAGGCCGCTGCATGTCGGACCCTCGCCGATATTGCTCTCGATGACCGACCTGACGTGATCGTTTTTGTCGATGCGGACGTCAGGCTGACGCCCGATGCGGTCGCGGCGTCGGTGTCCGTCCTCCGCGAGCACGATGCAGCCTTGATGTGCCCGTGGCCCGAACAGGAGTCGGGCAGCCTTGTCGAGCATCTCGTCCAGCCGTTGCTTGCCTTCTCGTGGATGTCCAGTCTTTCAGTGCCTTTGGCGAACCGGTCCCTGCGGCCATCACTTGCGGTGGCGTGCGGTCAATTTCTGATGTTCGATGCCGGCGCATACCGTGAAATCGGTGGACACGAGTCGGTGGCGTCCAGTTCCACCGAGGATCTGGACATAGCCCGAACTCTTCGCCGCAACCGCAAACGCACGATCCTGGTTTCGGGTGCAGGATTTGTCAGCTGCCGGATGTATCGCAGTTGGCCCCAACTCCGGGAGGGCTACACACGGTGGTTGTGGTCCTCGTTCGGCGGACGAGTGGGCACCGCCCTTGCTCTTGTGGGCGTCAGCGTCGTATATCTTCTTCCTCCGGTTGTGGCGCTGGTAGGAACGGGCCGCACACGCCGGGTGGGAACCGTCGGCTATCTTGCCGCGGTCACTGCTCGGCTGTGTTCCGCGCGATCCGAATCTGCCGGCAGAGCTGACGTCGCAGATCTGGCACGGACTGCCGCCGCGGCGTGCGCGCACCCGATTTCGGCAACGATTTTTGCCACTCTCGTGCTCGATTCGCGTCGGCGTTTCGCGCGAAACGAACTGTCGTGGAAGAGTCGACCGTTGAACGCCCCGACCATCGACGTGGCGCCCTCAGTAGCACGATGAAGAAATGAGAATCCTGATGTCGGCCCCGAACGCAGCGACTGTGACAGGTGATCGATCATGAGATCAGTGAGCGGGCAGGTTGATTCGGTTGTTGTTGTCGGCGCGGGCCTCGCCGGACTCTCCGCTGCGCTCCATCTGACCGGGGCGGGCAAACGCGTCACGGTCCTCGAGCGCGAGAGCACGATCGGTGGTCGCGTCGGTACCTACCCGGTGCACGATGACGCGGGTCGATTCCTGTACGACATCGACAACGGCGCCAGTGTTCTCACCATGCCGAACTTGATCGCCGACGCGTTGGCCGCGGTGGGTGAATCTTTTGATTCCGTCACTCCTGCAATCACTTTGACGAAGCTCTCACCCAGTTATCACACGCGGTACGCCGACGGCAGTTCCATCAACGTGTACTCCGATCCGCTGGCTATGTCGGCAGAGGTCGAAAGGGCATGCGGTCCAGGCGAGTCCGACGGTTACCGCAAGCTTCGACGGTGGCTGGCATCGATCTTCGACACAGAGTTCGACCGGTACATGGATTCGAATTTCGATTCGCCACTCGATCTGGTGTCGTCTCCATCGGCAGTGCGCGACACTGCAACTTTGGTTCGGTTGGGTGGTTTCGGTCGGCTGGGGCCGCGGGTTGGATCATTTGTGAAAGACGAACGACTGCGACGAATCTTCACATTCCAAGCGCTGTACGCGGGAATGGCTCCGGCTAAGGCGTTGGGCGTGTACGGCGCCATTGCGCACATGGACACCTCGCTCGGGGTCTACTTTCCGGTGGGCGGCATGGCCAGAATCGCCGAGGTGATGGCCGACGCGTTCACAAGGAACGGTGGAGTGCTCCATACCGGCGCCGAAGTAGCTGCGGTGAGTCTCGAGAACAAACGCGCCACAAAGGTTGTGACGTCGGATGGTCGGAGTTTTGCGTGCGATGCCCTCGTGTTGACTCCGGACCTACCGGTAGTTGATCGGTTGCTCGACCAAGCGGGTGCGCCGTCTACGGGTCGGCGACGCGGATATTCGGTGGTATCACCGTCAGCTGTTGTCTTTCACGGCACGGTTCCGGTGGATGTGACGCAGTCGTGGCCGTCAAAATCTCACCACACCATCGACTTTGGCGAACAGTGGACCGAGACCTTTGCGCGGATCACCGCGCGTCGTGGCCGCGGGCAGTTGATGGATGATCCCTCTCTCCTGATCACACGACCGGCTGTGACGGACCCAGCGCTCCAGCTGGTGCGTGGCGGAGTCAGGAGTGAACCCATCTCGATCCTGGCTCCTTGCCCGAATCTTGCGAGCGCTCCACTTGATTGGGATCGTCTGGGGGTTCCGTACATGCGTGAGATTCAAGGAGTATTGGAACGGCGCGGCTACCGCAACCTGACCTCGTCGATGTCTGTCGATCACCTCGACACCCCACAAACCTGGCTGGACAAGGGAATGCTCGACGGCAGTCCCTTCTCGTCGGCGCATGTATTCCGTCAGACCGGGCCCTTCCGGCGCAAGAATCTGGTTCCTGGTCTCGGTAACGTCGTCCTCGCCGGCTCAGGGACCACTCCCGGCGTCGGGGTGCCGACGGTTCTCATCTCGGGAAAGCTTGCTGCAGAGCGGATAACAGGATCGAACAACGCACAGTCGTCTGTCTCTCTCAGCGTCGAGGTCGGTGTAGATCATGCGTGAACTCGACAAGATCGACCCGAGCCTCCACGGCGCGTATCGACTGTGCCGTGACCTGAACGAGCAACATGGAAAAACGTACTTCCTCGCGACCCGACTTCTGCCGGCCGACAAGCGCGCAGGAGTGCATGCACTTTACGGGTTTGCGCGGATGGTCGACGACATCGTCGATGTGGATTCCGGCGACAGCGAATCAGGTTATGTTCCAACGCTTTCCTTCGGTGCCGATACGTCGCCTACCGAAGCCGATCGTAGGGCAAGCGCGAAGTTGGACTTGTTCGAGTCTCGCATTCGGAATGCGCTCGATGGACAGCCGCTCGGGCAGAGCAGAGCCGATCTCGTACTCAGAGCTCTCGTGGATACCACTGCAAGATATGACATTTCACACGAGTACTACTACGCCTTCCTGCGCTCGATGCGAATGGACATACCAGGAACCACGATGTTCCGCTCGCGGTATCGCACGATGGCTGAACTGTCCGAGTACATGTACGGATCCGCCGCTGTCATCGGCCTGCAAATGCTGCCGATCCTGGGCACCGAAGTAGATCGTGACAGTGCCGCCGGACCAGCAGTGGCCCTGGGTGAAGCTTTTCAGCTGACCAACTTCATCCGGGATATGGGCGAGGATCTCGATCGTGATCGGATCTACTTGCCGACCGATGAACTGAATGCTTTTGGTGTCGACGAAGATCTATTACGGAACTGCCGCGATACCGGCCGCAGTGATGTCCAACTCGAGCGCGCTCTCGCGCATCTGATCGCGCACACTCGCGCGGTGTACCGGACAGCTGAACCAGGGATCGACATGCTCGACCCCATGGTGCGCCCCGCGATGCGCACGGCGTTTGTCCTCTACGGCGACATCTTGCGTGCGGTGGAAGACGGCGGATACCGCGTGCTGCACAAGCGAGCACGCGTATCCCAGCGGCGCCGCTTGTCGATCGCCGCCCCACGACTGGCAGAAACCGGATGGATCAGCCTCCGAACCCGGCTGTCGCCGACGCTTTGATCGAACGAAGAGAACAGGAACCCACATGGAATACGTCGTGTTGCTCGACGACGCAGGTCGGTCCATCGGGATCGAGCTGAAATCGACCGTCCACACCACCGCAACTCCGCTGCACCTTGCCTTCTCGGCGTACGTCTTCGATCGGAAGGGTAACCTCTTGATTACCCGGCGTGCACTGGAAAAGGCAACATGGCCCGGAGTGTGGACGAACAGTTGCTGCGGCCATCCGGCTCCGAACGAATCGCTCGAGGACGCCGTCCGACGTCGACTGAATCAAGAACTCGGAATAGACGTCGACGATGTCAGCCTTGCGCTCCCGTTCTTCCGATACCGCGCAGTGATGGCCACCGGTGTCGTCGAAAACGAGATCTGCCCCGTCTTTCGAGTGATCTACGACGGACCGCAATCACTTCCCGATCCGGAGGAAGTGGAAAGCGCCGAATGGGTTGATTGGCGGGAATTTTCGGATTCTGTTCTCAGTGGTGATCGCGAGGTGTCGCCGTGGTGTCGTGAACAGGTGCAGCAGCTTCGGCAGCTGGGTCTTGATCCCCGCCAGTGGCCCACCGCGGACGCGGCGGCACTGCCGCCGGCGGCGCGCGAAGGTATGGGTCGGCGGCTACCCCGCTAGCCGCACCGGCTGCCTTGGTACGCAGTTCAGATATCGAAGAAAACCGTCTCCGCACCACCATCTGGGGTGTCCTGTAGTCGAATGTCGAAGGTGTAGACGGACTCTCCACTTTCACTCCGGCGTTCGGCAATCAGAGTGCTTCGACGCGTATGGAGTTCGATTCCCGAGAGGATCGGGTCTGCTGCGTTGAGTTCGGCTTCGTCGTCGAAGTACAGGCGGGTATGCAGTCCGATGTTGATGCCTCGGGCGAAGATGACGAAGCAGATGTGGGGAGCCTGCAGGCGGCCGCCGTTGTGCTCGACGGGTCCGGGTTTGATCGTCCGGAATTCGAAGACTCCGGTTTCGAAATCTGCTCCGGTGCGGCCCCAGCCGACAAAGTTCGGATCGACGCTCTTGTCTTGCGGGTCGAGGTGATGGGCGTACTTTCCGGCCGCGTTGGCCTGCCAGATTTCGAGCAAGGCGTCGCGAACCGGCGATCCACTGCCGTCGAAGACGCGGCCCTTGATCGTGATCCTTTCTCCGACTGTGTCGTCGGAGACAAGAGTGTTGTCGAAGTTCTTCTCGAAAATCTCGAAGCCCGCCTGCTGCGGCGCAAGTCCGATGTGTACGTACGGACCGCCGGTCTGCGACGGGGTTTCGGGAAATCGCGTCGGAATCATCTGTGCGGCAAACTGATAGGCGACGTTCATCGTGATGCTCCCGGAATCGTGTTCTCGAAGAAGGTGGCTCGTCGCCCGCGGAGGGTGACATCGAAGCGATAGGTTCGAGCGTCGAATGGTACGTCGTTCGCCGGATCCTCGTGTGCGATGAGGCTGCGTACCTGTTCGATGGACGGAATCGTTGCGGCAATCGGGCACCGCTCGATCAAGGGGTCGCCCTCGAAATAAAGTTGAGTGATCAGGCGCTGCGCCCAGCCGTCCGCGCTGAGAGACATATGGATATGTGCAGGACGCCAGGCGTTCGCACTGTTTGCCCACGGGTACGGTCCGGGTTTGATGGTGCGGAAGACGTAGTAGCCGTTGTGGTCGGTGAGCATCCGCCCGCAACCGCCGAAGTTCGGATCGATCGGCGCGAGATACTGGTCATTCTTGTGCCGATAGCGTCCACCTGCGTTGGCCTGCCACACTTCCACGAGTGCACCGGACACCGGATTTCCGAATTCGTCACGTACATGGCCGTGCACGATCAGCCTTTCGCCGATCGGCAAGCCGGCTTTGGAGAAGTTGAGGATCAGGTCGTTGTCTTTCTATCCCAGGTCTTTTCCGTTGAAAACGGGCCCGGTGATTTCGGATAGCGTGTTACGGGACGAGAGCAGAGCCTGACGAGGTGAGCGCAGGATGCTGGTCTTGTAGCCAGGTGTCAGGGCGGGAGGATGCAGTTTGACGTCGCGCTCAACGAATTCGCCGATTGTCACGGTGGTGCTCCTGTCGAAGGGATGTGAGCTCACCATATTTTCGATGACTAGTCATGTAAATTGACGATTTCTTGCTACTTTCATAACCTGGGTTCATGAAACATGAATTCGTGCCCGGTGGCCAGGTCGCATGGCCGGCGTAGCGAGCAGTCGGATTCAGCTTCGGCACCTGATCTGCTTTGTCACCGTTGCGCAGGAGCGCAATCTCGGCCGGGCCGCGCAGCGTCTGCATCTGACGCAGCCCGCCGTCACCAAGACGCTCAATGAACTCGAGCAACTTGCGGGGATGCGTCTGGTGGAGAGAGGCCGTCATGGTGCCCGTCTCACTCCGGCTGGTGAGTATTTTCTGGGGCACGCATCCGCGGCGGTCGACGCCATGACGGCCGCGGCACAGGCGCTGGTCGCCCCCGGAGTGCCCAGCGCGCCGATTCGCGTCGGTGCGCTGCCTACTGTTGCGAGCGTTCTACTGCCGAGGGCGATTTCACAGCTACATGAAACGTATCCGGATTTGGGAGTGCATGTTGTCACCGGAGTCAACGACGCTCTCCTCGAAGGGATTCGCGTCGGCGACCTCGACCTGGTGGTGGGTAGAATGACGGATCCCGATGCCCTGCAAGGGCTCGAATTCGAACTGCTTTACACCGAGTCGCTCGCGCTTGTCGTTCACCCCGAACATCCTCTGACGACGTGTGCGGAGCCGCTGTCGATGCCACGGGTGCTCGAATATCCGGTGGTCGTGGCTACATCAGGGACGGTTCCGCGCCGACACACCGAAGTGCTTCTGCGACGGCACGGACTAACTCTGCCGAGCGGTTGTGTTGAGACACTTGATGTATCGGTTGCGCGTACTCTGGCCCGCCGCACGGACTCGGTGTGGTTCACGCCCGAGCGCGTGCCGCAAACCGATCTGGACGACGGAATGCTTGTGCGCTTGCCGCAGTCCGCCCCTGGTACGGCTGAGCCCGTCGGACTGTTCCATCGGACCAGCGAGCCTGCTGTCGGTGTCGAAACTTTGGCTGGGATCCTCAGGCGGCTGGCTTCCGCGTGAAATCTCCCGAGCGCGAATCCGATGGCTTCATAGCCAGTGTTCGGAGGAAGCCATGAGGCGATCCATGGTCGCTGCGGAGAATGTGCTCGTGGGAACCGGCGTAGGTTTGCGGCCACGGCGCGGAACACCCAAATCGGGGTACAGGGAGCGTGACACCTCACGAGTGACGTCGAGAACCAGGGGAGCTACCCGCTCGAGCTGAGCCGTCCGCATGTCTCCACACAACGAGATGCTCCCGATCGGACCTTCGTGACCGCGAATCGCCGACGCGACACAGGCGACACCCGGTGTCGATTCGCCACACTCGAAGGCCAAGCCTCGACGCTGACGAATGCGGCTCAGTTCTTGATGCAGCACCGCGATGTCGGTGATTGTGCTTTCGGTGCAGCGCGGAAGCGTCGCACCGAACAAGGCGTCAACCCGTTCAGGGGCGATGCACGCCAGCATTGCCTTGCCGCCCGCCGTTGAATGTGCAAGGGCTCGACCGCCGACGCGTGACGGTAGTGCCGTAGCGAAGCGCCCACCCACCTTGTCGAGGTAGACACTTTCGCCGTCGTCGAGTACCGACAAATGCACCACAAGTCCGGTCTTGAGGTGCAGCTCGTGCAGAAGCGGTGCTGCGGCTGCACGCATCTGGCTGTGGTCGCCGGCGCCGCCGTCCAACCCGAGTGCGCGTCGACCGAGACGGTAACCAATCGGCGCGTGAGCGACCCAGTCCAGCTTGACGAGCTGTTCGAGAATGCGGTGGACGGTCGATCGCGGCAACCGGGCGCGGCGCGCGGTTTCTTCGAGACTGAGGTGCGTTGCCCGACCGTCGAAGGCGTCGAGAATCAGTGTCATCCGCTCGACCATCGACGGAGGTAGGTCCGTGGCTGCCGGAGTGCCGGTCGGTGGAACAGGGGACTTCCTGTCGTTCATGTCGACAACGGTCATGCACGCCTATCCTTTCCCGGGGTTTCCCGAGTGTCGCTCTGATGCCGTGGGCATCTGGCGTGTCCATCAGGTGGTGACCCCTGTCACTTTCACTGTATAGTCCGATTGTACATTGATCAAGCGATCAAACAACCTGCATATGGCCCTTAAAGCCAAAGGGGTCATTCACGCAGCGTGCACGCCGTGCGCTGCCCACCCACGGAGATGCCCCATGCCCTGTGATGAAAATTCCCCGGTAGCGGTGCTCGATCGCGCCTCGATACTGCTCGACGCGTTCGACGAGGACGAGAGACTGACGTTGTCGGACTTGTCGAGACGGACGGGACTGCCCGCGTCGTCGGCCCACCGTATGCTCGGGCAACTCGTACGTCTGACATGGCTTCAGCGTGAGGGGCACACATATCGGTTGGGTCGTAGGATGCTCGAACTCGGTTCGCTTGCGTTGCATCATGATCGGCTTCACCGCGTGGCGCAACCCATCCTCTATCAACTGCACGCGACTACAGGGCTCGTGGTTCACCTCGCCGTCCCCGTCGGAGCTGACGTTCTCTATCTCGACAAGATCGGTGGCTCATTTGCTGTTCGGCTGCCCACCCGCGCCGGAGGGCGCCTACCTGCGGCGTCAACCGCAATCGGCAAAACTCTTATGGCGGAATTGGATCCGACTGCAGAGCTAGCGCCGCCTCCTCGTGCAACGTCGAACACGATTGTGGACCCAGCTCGACTGAGGAGGGAGTACGCCGACATTCGGTGCCGCGGAATTGCCCACGACCGGAACGAGACATTGCTCGGCGTATCGTGCGTAGGCGCCGCTGTCATGCAGGGCAGCAAACCGATTGGCGCGATCTCTGTGACCGGACCTACCGGTACATTCGACTCTATGGCTGCCGCAGCGCCAGTCCGCCTCGCAGTAGCGACGATTCGAAATCGACTGTCCGGAAACTGATGTTGCCGCGCACTGCAGGGGCAGGGCGCGGCAACAGTAAACCAGAGGGAATCTTACGTATCCGCGGAGGTGCGAGCGAGATTTTCCTGCACCTCTGTGGACCAATTCTCCAGAGCGCGAGTGGTATCCACCTCGTACTCGTAGCGTGCGGTCATTTCGTCGGTGACGTCCTCGACGTCCACATAGAACTGCTGGTACCAGCGACGCAGTTGGTAGACAGGTCCGTCTTCCTCGGTGAGGAGCGGATTTTCGATGCGGCTCTTGTGTTTCCAGATCTCGATGTCCTGGAGGAACTGTGTCTCGAGCCCCTCGGTGAACATCTGTGCGGTGGCTTCGGCTTGCTCGTCCGAGTTGCCCGGCGTGCGTTCGACGCAAGTGCCGTACTGCAGGACAAACGAATTGTCGGTGACCGGGTAGTGGCAGTTGATGACCTTTGCCTCGACCGTGGTGTCGCCGGAAATCGTCCACACCGTATCGAGCATGAAAGACGGACCGTAGTACGCAGCTTCCGACACTGTCTCAGCGTCTGGAAGATCCATCTGTACACCGGTTTTGATGTCGTCCCGGCCCACCGAACGCATGTACTGCGCAGCGACCTGACCTTCGAACACATTCTTGAAATAGCCCGGCATCTGGAAGTGGACGTAGAAGAAGTGAGCCATGTCGACAACGTTGTCCACGATCTCGCGGCAATGTGAACCTTCGACATGGAATGTGCGCCACGACCACTCGCTCCATCGATCGGTACCCCACCCCTCGATCTCCGGAATCGTCACATCCTCCGGTGGCTTGTTACCCTCCGGATCGTGCCATGTAAAGAGCATTCCGTTGCGTTCGAGGGCATTCCACGATCGTGTGCGTGCAAGTGGAGGAACGCGTCGAGCGTAGGGAATGCCGGTGCAGCGTCCGTTCCCGCCCCATCGCCAATCATGGAACGGGCACGCGATCGAGTCGCCCTTGATCTGCCCCATTGCCAGGTTGCCGCCCATATGTCGGCAGTATGCGTCAAGGATATGCAACTCGTTCTCGGAATCGGCGAACACCACCAAGTCGGTGCCGAAAGCCTTGATTTGATGCGGATTTCCGTCACGGAACGTCTCGGCCAGGCCGAGGCAGTGCCAGCCTCGCGCAAACCGAGTCGGGTTCTTTCCTGCCTCGATGACCCGAACCTCAGGTTCGGCGAATGTTTCACTCATGAATCCTCCAGTGTCTTCAGCGATGAAGTGATACGTATGAAAGGCCCTCAGGGCGAAGAGATTCGCGGAGTTCGCCATTCTCAATCGCAGCCTGTACAGCGTCGGTCAGTCCGCTGCACGACTGCACAAGCGATCCGGGTTGCAGGGTGTTGACCTCGACGTCGCGGTACGGGCACCGCACTTTTTCTGCAGCCGGCCATTGAATGCCGGTGTGGATCGAGCTGTACTTCTCGACGAGAACTCGCTGGCCGCATGATGCGCAGTCGACAGGCGCCATGGCACTTCCTTCCTATCGTTCTCTCTCGAACGTAGTGAGAAACGACTGTCAGTCGACAGGCCAATTCCATTGAGCTGAAAACGTGCTGGGAGCCAGCTGTGGTGCTGGCGTTGAACACGGGTCGATACTGTAGAGGTCATTCGCTCGTTTCGGTGAGCGGTCGTATTCGACAGTCGCATACGCGAAACAGCATCAGGAGAACAGACGATATGGAACCGCAGGAGCGACGACAGCAAATCCTCGATCGCGCCGGCGAGATATTCGCAACAAAAGGGGTAGCGGCCACGACGATCCGGGAAATCGGCGACGCCGTGGGAGTGCGCTCCGGTGCGCTCTACCATTACTTCCCCTCGAAGGACGCGATAGTCGCAGAGATCGTCAGGATCTATCTTCAGGATCTTGTAGACAGGGTGCGCGCAGTCACTGCCGTGGAGCCGACGGAACGTATCGGGGCGCTCGCCGAAATCGCTCTGCGCTGCTCGCACAAATACCTTCACGCGACGTCCATCTGGCGTCGTGAGGGCGACTACATCCACGCAACAATTCTCGAGCACGGCAATATCGGGGAGCTGTTCGGCCAATTCGAGAGAGAGTGGTCGAACACGTTGGCCGTCGGTGTCGCGCAGGGCATTTTCCGCGACGACGTTGATCTCGACGTCGTCGATCACATGCTTCGATATGCAATCTGGTCGTCGAGTGAGTGGCATACACCGACCGAGGACAAATCTGTGGACTGGCTCGCCCACGAAGTTGTCAAGGTAGTCCTCGGCGGTTTGTTACGTACCCCGAACGTTCAGCCGTGAGGTTCTGAGTATTCGGTGAGATGATCCATGAGAATAACGATCAGCTGTTCTAGTTCATTGCGCGTCATATCAGTGAGATCGAGTGAGAACTTGGCGGCGAGGCGGCGACCCCAGTCGTGGAAGAAGACGGGGTGGGCCGAGATTTTGCCGTCTCCTGCGATATCCACGGCTGCTAGCCATTTTTCGATACTGGTTTCTCGTGCTCGCGGTTCCTTCAGTGGCTTATCGGCTGACAATATTGTTGCCAACGTGCCTGTTCCAGAGTTTGCGCATGCGGATTGAACCTTCGCAACAGTAAGGGCTGGCACTAGTGGCATGGCCAAAAGGTGAGCAGTTCGTCTGGCCGCAGCCAGATCTTCACCACAGTCGACGTGCACACCGAGTCGGGCGATCCACGGAAGGTGAGGATTGCTCTTGTCGTTGCAACGGATGTCGATGCAGAAGTACGCGTCGTCGGTTCCTGAGGGATGCGGTAGGTACGCAGTGATGGATGGCTGCCCGCCAGAGGTTGCACGTGTGTACATGGCGTACGGGGTGCGGGCAGCTAACTCATGCGAAACTGCTCGCAGCGCGACGGTCAGGATCGCTGAATCCATTTGGCCGAAACGGCTATTCAGTTGCGACTTCCATGCAGCGAAAACAGATGATGCCTCGGCGGCGAGGCCGCGAACTGTCGAGTTCGTAGATGACGACCAGTAACCGAATAGGTTGGCGAGTTCGATGTGGGTCCACCCTTCTGGAACTGTTGAACCTCCGAACTCCAAGTCCACTAGAAACTTGCGGGCATCGTGTGTATGTGCGAATTCCGCGTATCTGTCGAGTTGATCACCGTGCTCAGTTGCCGAAATCTTCAACTCGAGAATTGCGATGGGGCTTGTGGCGCCGTACAGGACCACATCCATGCGGCCTTTCCCATGAGGAACTTCTACTCGGGCACTGACGACGCTTTCATCGAGTCCAAGTGCATTCTGCAGCGGCGTCGCGTCGCGCTCCACTAAATATCCGATGAATGCGCCGACATTTACCTCGGAACGAAAGAGGCGTTGAAGAAACAGTGAGGGGTATGTCGCCATAGTCGGCCTATTCCAGTCTGTTGGCTACCGATACCGTGTCCGTCATGAGAGCAATGTGGGGTATCCACAACGACGAACCCAGCGTTGATCTGATCGCTGGGAAATTTATCAGTATCGGTTGGGACAGGGTTGCGAATCTGAAGCAGATCGGCGCCGATCGCGGCACCATCAAGACTTTGCTTTCAGAGCAATACCCGGCGGGGAAAGCCGGTTCGTACCCAGTGCAGGCTGGGGTACTAGTGCGATTCGCATTCGACATGGAAGTCGGTGACACCGTCATAGCGCCCCACAAAGCCGATTCGACGATCAACATCGGCGTCATCGACGGTGATTACTATTTCGATCCCGATGCGCCGACGCACCGCCACCGACGGCCGGTACGGTGGCAGCGGATCGGGATTCCGCGGTCGGAGTTCAGCACGTCGGCGCTGTATGAAATCGGCTCGGCAGTAACTCTATTTCGGGTCAAACGCCATGACGGCGAATTTCGGACGTATCTCGAGACTGGCAGCGCGGATGCAATTACCGCGGTCGTCGGAGCCGCGGCGAATGCGGACGAATTGGATATTGCCGTCGACAGCGCAACCGAAGAACCGAGCCCATCGCGGCTGATGGAATCGACTGCTGACTTCATCATCAACGTGTTGAAAATTGACATCAGCCACCGCGGTTTCGAACTCTTTGTCGCTGATCTGCTGACGGCGATGGGTTACCGCACTCGTGTTCTCCCGTACTCGCGAGACGGGGGAATCGATATTGTGGCGCACCGCGACCCGCTGGGGTTGGAGCCGCCCCTGATCAAGGTGCAATGCAAGCACACCGACAGAACCATGGGACGTCCAGAAGTGCAGCAACTCATCGGAACCTTGTCCACCGGGGAGGTGGGTTTGTTTGTGTCGCTGGGTTCGTACAGCGCCGACGCGCAGTCGCTGGATCGGACTCGTGGCGACTTGCGCTTGATCGGCCGCAGCGAGATCGTGGAATGGATTCTCGATCACTACGATCTGCTACCCGCCCACTGGCGAAGCAGGCTGCCATTGCGGAAAGTGTTTGTTGTCGACCGAGAAATCGGACTCGATTGAACAATCATATCCACCCGAACCTCGGAAGGATTCAGTTTCGAAGATAAAGACCTACAACGATTTTGAATGGGTGATCCGCGCCTATCCGTGGGTCGAGAACGGTCTCGTCGTGACGTACGTTCGTGACGCGGATCCAACGACGGTTATCGAGGCTATGGCAGATGAATTTCTCGGCAACGCAATCGGGGTGAGTGGCGTCAACGAGCGCGGGTGGGAGAACTCTCGATAGTCGGGGCTGCGGAACTGGGGGAATGGACGATTGTGGTTGCGCCCATGTCCACGGTGGGTGTTTCCGAAGAGCTGATGTTGCCTCTATCCATCGGGCGTGAAGTGGTAACCCACGCCCGAGTCGTCGAAGCCGTTTCCTCGTTCAACGTATGGCGAAACGGGGAGTGCGTCGTGTACTTCGATCCGCTGCTGCGATGTGGCTTCGGACTCGATCCGATGCCGGCAGCGTGGGAGCCTCGGATGCGTGAAGTCGGAATCGATCCCAAGGCCGAGGGCCCCTTGTCAGATGGCCGATTCCACGTGTTGGAGGCGTCGTTTGCAATGGCAGCGAACTATACAGGCGCGCAGATTACGCCTGAGTTCTTCTCCGCGGCGAAGTTTCTGGTTGGCGGCACCGAGTGGTCGGCGTCGGAGCGGAGGTGGCTTACTCGGCTGTTTGGCCAAGCACTGCTGCTCCTATTCCGAGGGCCACCGCATCCTCGACAAGGGCTGCTGCCAGAGCAGGCACTCGCTTCGACGCCCACCCTCGGTACGCATGGCCTGCGTATGACCCTGCCACTGCGGATGCTGCGCCGATTGTGATCGCTGGAACGACGGGCTCGCTCAGGGTCCGCGCAATCGCGTAAGCCGCTGCACCGCCGGCTGCGGCACGCGCGGTCAAAGACGGAGGTGCGAGCCGCGATGGTGTCGTCGGGAGTTTGTCCATGACGAACTCACCACCGATTGCAACGACGGATCCACCGATCGAGAGTCGTTCGTATCGCGTGCTCCGGAACGTGAGCCACAAGAACGTCGTGATTCCGATCGCGCTGCGAAACCCGCTGGCCTTGCCGATTGCCGCGTAGAGAACTGCAGATCGAAGGTTCATGCGATTCAGTATGTCCGCTATTGCCCTTCAGTGGAGCGATCTTCTAACTTCGCGCGATGACCGATGAACGTCCTATCCGTCAGCTGCATCGGTCGCGTCGAGTAGAGCGCTGAGGATGCGATGGAGTTCGACGAGTTCGTGGCTGCCCTCACCACCGAGAACGCGTGTGTTTTCATGGTCCACTTGTTGGACAATATCTTTGGCCTGTAGCGCGATTCGGTGACCCTGTTCGGTGAGATCGAGACGAACTGCCCGCGCGTCACGCGTGTCGCGTTCGCTCGATACGAAGCCTCCCCGCTCCAGTGCGCGGACCAGCTTGGAAATGTAAATCGGTTGCAGCCCAGTCTGTTCGGCGAGTTCACGTTGGCTGGGTCTGTCACCCGCGCGGACAAGAGTGTGAAGGGGTGCGAGCACCGAATATTGAGCGTGTGTGAGGCCGAGAGGGGTGAGCGCCCGGTCGATTCGCGCACGCCAGCGCAGGCCGAGGTGCCAGACGAGTGATCCTGTTGTCCATGATTCGCGGTCTTGCATGAAAATAGAGTACATGGCTACTATTCGAAAATAGAGTACATAGAAACTATTTGAGGAGCGCCATGCCTATCACGTCTGTGCTCGACTCGAACATGGCTCACCGGGAGTGGGGCGACGGCAGGCCGTTCGTGCTGCTGCACGGTAATCCCACGTCGTCGTACTTGTGGCGCAAGATTCTGCCGACAGTCGGGACGCTCGGTCGCGCCATCGCTCCCGATCTCATCGGGATGGGGGAGTCCGGTAAACCGACCGTCGATTACGGTTTCGTCGACACCGCCCGCTATCTCGACGCCTGGTTCGACGCGCTGGAACTCGACGATGTTGTGCTTGTGGGGCACGACTGGGGCGGAGCACTTGCATTCGACTGGGCTGCGCGACATCCTGATCGCGTTCGGGGAGTTGCCTTCCTCGAGACGATCCTCCGTCCGATGACGTGGGCGGAACATTTTCCAGGTGACGCCAGGGCACGGGTCGAGGCTTTACGGACTCCCGGGGTGGGTGAGGCAAAAGTGCTCGAGCAGAACTTCTTTCTCGAGGTTGCCCTCGACAAGACCGTCCTCAGCGGGCTCTCGGACGGCGATGCGGCCTCCTATCGTGCTCCGTTCCCCACGCCGCAGAGTCGTCGACCATTGCTTGCCTGGCCGCGCGCGTTCCCCATCGAAGGTAGCCCGGCGGATGTGCACTCGCGCGTGACGGCGTACGGCGAATGGCTAGCGGGCAGCGGCGGCATACCGAAGCTCCTGATGACGTTCAGCGGCCCATCCGAACTCCTTATGATCGGCCATGACGAGATCGAGTGGAGCCGAGCGAACATAGCCCATCTCGATGTCGTGGAATGTGGGCCCGCCGGCCACCTCGCGCCCGAGGATCAGCCAGACGCTATTGCCTCCGCGATCGTGGAGTGGAGTCGACGCCATCACCTGGATTGCTGAGGACGAACCAGGCCGTCAGCCCGTCGACCCGAGACCGTACACGGCATACGCTGCTCGGATAACTGGTTGTGCAACATTGCGTACTCTCACGCCGCCAGGGGTTGTGCCACGCTCGGTTCCGGCGTGAGCATGACCGTGAAGTGCCAGATCGAGTTGAAACTCGTCGATAGGTTCGCCGAGGAGATACGACCCGAGGAAGGGGTAGATCTCGGGCGGTTCGCCGTGCAGGGTGTCGCTGATCGGCGAGTAGTGCAGCAGTGCCACTCGGATGTCTGCCTGGAGGGACGATACCGCCGTCCGAAAGCGCTCGGCGACATCGACGGTATGGCCGGCGAACTCCTTCATCTGTGGTTCTCCGAACACGCTGGCGCATTTGCCCGCGAATCCACCACCAAATCCTTTCGTGCCCGCTATCCCTAACGTTTGTCCGGCAACATCGATGGTGACAGATTCGCCTTCCAGTACAGAAATCCCTTGCGCAGTAAGCATATCCGTAACGTCCGAGACTGCATTGCTGTGGTAGTCATGATTTCCGAGCACGGCGACAACCGGGATTCCCAGATCTGCGAACTCGTCGGCAACAACCTTCGCTTCGTCTCGACCTCCGTGTCGGGTGAGATCGCCGGCCAGCAACAAGACATCCGCGTGGGCGGATACCATGTCGAGTGCAGGCCGCAACTCACCGCGCGAATCCGCGCCGAGATGCACATCGCCAACCGCAGCGACCCGGATCACTGTAGGTCCTCGTAATCGGCTTGTGGTTCAGCTGAACTCACGACATGGATGTCATTGCAGACGGAGATATCAGGTGCCAGTTCCGTGACAACCGATTCGAGTTCCCTCTTTCGAGCGGGGCTGTTGACTTCGCCACTGAGGTAGATCTTCGATCCCCGAATCGTAACCCGCACACCGAGTTCAGACGTTCGTGGATCCTCGGCAAAAGCTCGTCTGATGTGTGCCACCAAGTACTGCGGAAGTTGTTCTCCTGCTTTCATCCTCAACACCTCCAACGTCACTTGCCAGTCAAGTCCAGACTATTTCGTCGACGCAATCTCGAGATCGTCGAGGAGTGCGAGAAAAGCTCGTGCATAGGGCGATGTTCGGGTCTTGTCGACAACTTCCGGCCAGTCGACTTGTTCACGTAAATCGCGCGCGATCGCGAGCATGGGAACGAAGTCGCAACGATGAGCATCGAGGACGTTCAGTTTGTCGATCATCAAGTCCGTCGCGCTGACTACGGGTGCCACTGCGGAACCGACCCGCATAGATGTTGCCCGGTCGAGGAACTCGTCAGTGACCTCGCGCCCCGAAGTAGAGAAAATCAGATCGACGAGTACGTCGCCGTCGTACACCTTTGTCAGCCAATCCTCGGGCGGGTTAACCGGTTTCATTCCGATCTCTCGGAGTGCGCGCAACGCAGGCGCCGTGTCTTGCTTGCGTAGGAAGATGTCGACGTCATGTCCCGACGGTGGACCACCGCGGGCATACACAGCACAACCACCCGCTACTGCAAATCGAATTCCGGCGTGTGCCAAAATGTTCACTGCTCGCGTCATGGTTTGCAACAGATCTTCCATGCTGGATCGCTCGCCTGTGGGGACCGGGTAAGGGCGCGGCTGGGGTGTTCTGGTCATCATCCACAGGAGGTACCCGATCTCTCTACGGTGAATCGAGCGGGTCCGAGATCTCCGTCGAAATCGACCGTCCGGCTCGAATCCGGGCGGTAATGCGCTATCAGTGGATGATTCCGCTCAGTTCCTGGATGATCGGAAATGCGTAGAGTTGCCAGACATCACTCCGAGGCGAAACTGTTGGGCATTTTCGAGGTATCGGTGCTGCACAACATAGTTCATCTGCTGTTCGGTATAGCTTGACTGGCAATGGCCAGGTTTGCACGTACTGCGCAGCTTTACCTGATCGGTGGCGGCGTCATCTATCTTGTGCTGTTCGTCTATGGACTTCTCATCGACCAGAACAGTGACGTCAACTTCGTGCCGGTCAATGACGCCGACAATTGGCTCCCCCTTGTATTGGGAGTGGCGATGGTTGTCCTCGGAATTCTGACCACGCGCATGCGCTCGGCTCCTCGACCGGCGGTGTGAACGCGACTCATCGATTGCGTCCGGTATCACTGGGTACATCGATCAGACATGCCGTCGAGAGCAGTGACGGCCTCTGGAGAAGGAGACGATCATGGCTACCTGTGAAACGTGCGGTAATGAGTACGACAAGACGTTTACAGTCACGCGTGGCGAACGCACCGCCACGTTCGACTGCTTCGAATGCGCTGCACAGGCAATGGCACCGCAGTGCGCGCACTGCGGGTGTCGCATTCTCGGCCACGGCATCGAAGCGCAAGACACGATGTACTGCTGCGCGCACTGTGCTCGTCAGGAGGGCCACCTCGAGGCGGCAGATCGAGTCGGTGTCTGAATTGGCGAGCTAGGTGGAGAGAGTTTCGATCAGTTTCGAGGAGAAGGCGGGGAGATCATCGGGCTTACGGCTGGACACGAGGGTGTTCGGTCCGTTCGTACAGACAACTACGTCGTGGTCGACCCAACTGCCGCCGGCATTCGTGATGTCGGTGCGCAGGCTCGGCCATGACGTGAGTGTCCGACCACTCACCACATCAGCCTCGACGAGCGTCCACGGCCCGTGGCAGATCACCGCGACCGGTTTTCCCTCGTCGAAGAAACCTCGGACAAATGCCACAGCTGCTTTGTTCGTGCGGAGGAGGTCCGGGTTAGCGACCCCTCCGGGAAGGACGAGGGCATCGTAGTCCGATGGCGACGCCGATTCGACTGTGTCGTCGACATCAAAAACATCGCCTGTCTCCAGATGGTTGAATGCCTGGATTGTTCCCAGCTCGAGTGAAACAAGTGACGGCTCAGCGTGTTCCGAACGGACTGCATCCCAGGGATCTGTCAGTTCGATTTGCTCGACGCCTTCAGCGGCCGCTAGGAATGCAATACGCTTTCCTCTCAGTAATTCACTCATTGCTCACACTTCCCTTGTCGCTTCTTCGTGTTCAGTCGGAGGTACCGTCGCTGTCGAGGAAAACCAATTCGTTTCCTCGGCGAGCCACCAGGTGCCACCCGAGCCTCTCTCTATGCCTTCCCGTAGTTCGGCTTGTCTAATCAATATTCAATGTGGTTGAGGCGCAGAAGATCAAGCCTCGGGGATCTCCCGGCCGTAATTTTCGAGGGTGATGCTGTCGGGATCGGGACCGCCGCGTACGCCGGTGTCGAGTGCGTCGATCGCAGCAAGCTGGTCGGCGGTGAGGTCGAAGTCGAAGACGTCGAAGTTCTCGGTGATACGGGCCGGCTTGGTCGACTTCGGGATAGCCGAGCGGCCTTGCTGCAGATGCCACCGCAGCATAACCTGCGCAGCCGACTTATCGTGCTGTGCAGCGATATCGAGTAGGGTCGGGTCGTCGAAAGTGCTCTTTTCACCGCCGCCGTATGAGGTGATGCCGCCGATCGGCGACCATGCCTGGGTCACGATGCCGTGCTCGGCGTGTAGACGCTGCAATTCCTTCTGCTGAAAGTACGGGTGCAGTTCGATCTGATTCACGGCGGGTACGACGGTTGTCTCGGCCAAGAGTCGGTCAAGGTGCTCGGGCATGAAGTTGCTGACTCCGATGGCACGAACCTTGCCGTCGGTCAGAAGCTTCTCGAGTGCTCGGTAGGCGTCGAGTGTGAGATCGAAACGGCTGGGCAGGGGCTGGTGCAAGATCAGGAGGTCGAGTTGGTCGACGCCGAGCTTGCCCGTCGCCTTGTCGAAGGCGTGCAACGTGGTGTCGAAACCGTAGTCGCTGATCCAGACCTTGGTTTCGATGAACACCTCGTCAGAGGTCACATCGGAACGCTTGATGCCTTCGCCGACCTCGCGTTCGTTGAAGTATGCGGCGGCCGTATCGATGTGGCGATAGCCGTTGCGCAGAGCAGACTCGACTGCGGAAACTGTGACGTCCGGTGGGGTCTGGAAAACGCCAAGCCCGATGGCCGGCATTTCCACGCCGTTGTTCAGAGTGATCGTATTTTCAGTCATGCTTCGACAGTAGGTATGTTCGGGCGTCGATGACAGGTACTGTCGTTACCCCCTCCCGAAGAGGCCGGCGGAGTCTCGGATTTCGTTGAAAGATTCTCTGGTGTACGACGGTCAACATTAGGCTGCAGGAATCGTCACGTTGAAATGCGTTGGCACACGCTTAGATAGGAGCAGTGCGTCACACGATGCAGCACAGACGAACGCAAGGAGTTGGCATGACAACGATTGTGAAAGTGGAAGACGTCGAGGTTATGGACCGCGGCGGATCGGTGAAGACCGTGCCACTGGTCACGAAGACTTCCACTGACGGAGAAGCGCTGATCACGTCGGGTATGAGTGTTTATCCGGTGGGTGGCGGCGCCCCGAAGCACTCGCATAACTGCGACGAGCAGGTGACGCTTCTGGAGGGACGCGGTGAGGTCGAGGTCGACGGCGTTGTGACTCCGCTCGTTCCTTACGACACGACGTACATTCCGAGCCCGAAAGTGCATGCGTTTCGCAATACGGGTGAGGTTCCCATGCGAATTCTATGGGTATACACCGCATCTCGTGTGACTCGCACATTCTTCGATACGGGAATCGAAGTCGAGCATCTCTCTGCCGAAGATCAAATGGGGACGTAAGTTCTGGCAGTGTTTGCTAGTTCGCATGGAAACGGGAAGTCCGGCAGTCGATTACGCACTGCCGGACTTCCTGCTTCGTAGCGGGGACGCGTCAGCGGACCCCAACGGTGGGAGAAGTGATGCTGTACGTCTCCGCGGCCGTCTTCAGCTCGTTCCACAGGGGTTCAGGCACCGGAATTCCGTTTCGGCTCCGGTCGGCAAACGTCTCGGCCCCGCGCTGGCCGGGAAGGATGACACGCTCGTAACCCTCTGCTACGGGCAGAGATCGGATGGTCTCGATGGTCGCGTCGACGTCGGAGGTGAAGGTGTTTACCGCCACGGCCGCGCTGGGATCGATCGCGATAATTGCGGCATTCTGCCGGTGCTTCTTGCCGCCGGGAACGCCGGAATGGAAATTGGGCAAGATGGGCTCGCCGACGAGCACGCTGGTCAGCAATTCGAACATCAACGACATCCCGGAACCCTTGGCTCCGCCCACAGGAAGAGGAATCTTGGCCAACGCCGGGTCGGTAGTGGGAACGCCGTCGGCTGTTGTCGCGGCACCGACGGGGAGATCCTTGCCGGCCTTCTTGAACTGAGCGATCTTGCCGAGTGCGATGACGGCAGTGGCCATGTCGAGCACTACCGTCGGATACTGGCCGGTGCCCGGTACTGCGATCGACAGTGGACTTGTCGCGACGGACGCCCCCGCCGCGCCTTCGTATCCCATGTTGGGCATGCCCGCAACGAGACCCATGCCGATCAGACCGCTTTCGGCAATTCGGTTCGTGTAGTAGCCCAGTGCGCCGGTGTGGACCGTTCGACGCACGTTTACCCATCCGACGCCGAATTGAGCAGCCTGAGCAATGGCTATGTCGGCAGCGCGAGTGAGCGCAACAGGGCCAGCTGCCCGATCGGCGTCAACCGCTGCCAGGGCGCCCTTTTCGTTGTGGACGACAATCTTCGGCTCGGCGTTCGCCTCCCCGGTCCCGAACAATTCGAGGTAGCGAGGAACACGTGCGATTCCGTGGGAATCCACACCCCTCAGATTTGCCCAGACCAGTACCTCTGCGATGGTGCCGGCGTCGTCAGCCGAAACTCCACGCGATTGGAAAAGGTCTCGGACGTAGTCCCGGAGTTCCGCGGGATCGATCTTGATCGGGCTTGGCATGTCTGGCCTTTCTACACGGAGTTGTTCTGTTGTACTGCAGCTGCTTTACTGCTACTTGCCAGAAGCCTGCAGCGATCCCTGAGAGGCTGCCTCGGAGATGGGCCAGTCGAGGCATTCGGCGATACCACGACCCATGATCCAATCGAGTTCCTGCTCGGTGAAATCGAAATGCTCCGTGAACTGCTCGACCGTATCCGTCCACGTCAACCCGTGACCGAGCAGACGCGTGATGTCGGT
>NZ_JBHTZI010000006.1:0-453368 GCF_042790355.1 Rhodococcus sp. NPDC056743
GAACCTCATGCGAATACGCAGGACGACCCACCATCAACACCATCACCCGTTAATGATCAGGCACGTTGCGACAACCACCCGAATCTGCCAACCGCGGGCGGTTAGTAAAGGCGCACAGCAATGGACGTATCCTGGTCCCATGGCGAACGGCAGCAAATCCGGTAAGGGCAAACCCACCAAAGAGGCAAAGGCTGCAGCGAAGGCTGCCCGCAAGCAGGCTTCCAAGGAACGCAGAACTCAGCTCTGGCAGGCATTCCAGATGCAGCGCAAGGACGACAAGCTCCTTCTGCCGCTGATGATCGGCACCCTGGTTGGCGCCGCTCTGGTCTTCTTCCTGGTCGGCCTCATCTGGGGCATCGAGTGGTTCCTGCTGCCGATCGGCCTCGTTCTCGGCATTCTCGGTGCTTTCATCATCTTCGGTCGCCGTGTGCAGAAATCGGTGTACAAGAAGGCTGAAGGCCAGGCCGGCGCAGCTGCCTGGGCACTCGACAACATGCAGGGCGCGTGGCGCGTCACGAATGCCGTCGCCGGCACCACCCAGCTCGACGCCGTTCACCGTGTTGTCGGACGGCCGGGCGTCATTCTCGTCGCCGAGGGTTCGCCGCAACGCGTCAAGAGTCTCCTCGCGCAGGAGAAGAAGAAGACTGCTCGCCTCATCGGCGACACCCCGATCTACGACATCATCATCGGCAACGACGAGGGCCAGGTTCCTCTCTCGCAGCTCCAGCGTTACCTGAACAAGCTGCCGCGCAACATCGACACCAAGCGCATGGACAACATCGAGGGTCGCCTCGCTGCATTGAGCGCGCGCGGCGGCGGAGCAGCGTTGCCGAAGGGCCCGATGCCCGGCGGCGCAAAGATGAAGGGTATGCAGCGCACGATTCGTCGCCGCTGATTCCGCCCACACAAAAATGACCCGAGTCCGTCGAGGACTCGGGTCATTTTTTGTTCTGTCGAATTGTCAGCGCGAGCGAACGAGGAGCGTGCCCGTCGCGCGGTCCTGCATTCCTCGACCGTCGATGTCGGTGATTGTCGCCGGGATGACAAACACGAGCAGCGCCTGGCGAGCGAGAGCGCGAACGAAGCCGACCCGGATGGGTCCTTCGATTCGCGCCACCTGCAGACCCATGACAAATTGCCCAGGTGTGAAGTTGAAGAGGGTTACCGTGAGAACACCCACGATGAACCACACAATCAAGGTGATGGTCGACGTCTGGCCGTCGAAAAAGTCACCAGTGATCAGGGAGGCAACGCCGACCGCCATGACCCAGTCGATCATGAGCGCGCCCAGGCGTCGGCCGGAGCCGACAAGCGATCCCGGTCCGTCCTGCGGGAAGCCAAGATTCTCACCGCGGTACGCCTGCTCACGTCCATCGGCGTTCTTCGGCAAAGCTGCTTGCGGCCCCGAGAGCCAAGTTCCGGTGATACGTGCCATGCTGTCCAGGATAGGCGTCGTAGCACCGTAGTCCAGATTGCCGTGTTTTAACTGTGGAGCTGATCACACAGATTTCGGAAATCCCCAGGACAATTCGACGTGTAACACTGGCGAAACAAAGGGTTGACGAGCGGGCAACACCAGATACCTACCGTCTGGCTCGACGGATTCAACCTTTCAAACAGTTGGCTGAAGCGACTTAAGGAGCACCAGCGTGGCATTCACCACGGCCGAAGAGGTCATAAAGTACATCGCGGACGAGAACATCGAGTACGTCGACATTCGCTTCAGCGACTTGCCTGGCGTACAGCAGCACTTCTCGATCCCCGCGTCTGCTTTCAACCAGGACGTGTTCGAAGACGGCCTTGCGTTCGACGGCTCGTCCGTCCGCGGGTTCCAGTCGATTCACGAATCCGACATGATGTTGCTTCCTGACGTCACCACGGCCCAGATCGACCCTTTCCGCAAGGCGAAGACCCTCAACATCAACTTCTTCGTCCACGATCCGTTCACTCGTGAGTCCTACAGCCGCGACCCGCGCAACGTTGCCCGCAAGGCCGAGGAGTACTTGGTCAGCACCGGCATCGCGGACACCGCATTCTTCGGCGCCGAGGCCGAGTTCTACATCTTCGACTCGGTTCGTTACGACTCCGGCATGAACTCCGCTTTCTACGAGCTGGATTCCGTCTCCGGTTCCTGGAACACCGGCGCAGAGACCAACGCCGACGGCTCCCCCAACCTCGGCTACAAGGTTCGCGCCAAGGGTGGCTACTTCCCCGTCGCTCCGTACGACCACTACGTGGACCTGCGCGACGAAATCTCCACCAACCTGACCAACGCGGGCTTCGAGCTCGAGCGCGGCCACCACGAGGTCGGCACCGGCGGACAGCAGGAGATCAACTACAAGTTCAACACGCTGCTCGCAGCTGCTGACGACCTGCAGCTGTTCAAGTACATCGTCAAGAACACCTGCTGGCAGCACGGCAAGTCCGCCACCTTCATGCCGAAGCCGCTCTTCGGTGACAACGGCTCGGGCATGCACGTCCACCAGTCCCTGTGGAAGGACGGCAAGCCCCTCTTCCACGACGAGTCCGGCTACGCAGGCCTCTCGGACATGGCTCGCCACTACATCGGCGGCATCCTGCACCACGCTCCGTCGCTGTTGGCCTTCACCAACCCGACCATCAACTCGTACCACCGTCTGGTGCCGGGCTACGAAGCTCCCATCAACCTCGTGTACAGCCAGCGCAACCGCTCGGCCGCTGTCCGTATCCCGATCACGGGCAACAACCCGAAGGCGAAGCGTCTCGAGTTCCGCGCACCCGACTCCTCGGGTAACCCGTACCTCAACTTCGCTGCCCAGATGATGGCCGGCCTGGACGGTATCAAGAACAAGATCGAGCCGATGGCTCCGGTCGACAAGGACCTCTACGAGCTTCCCCCGGAGGAGGCTCGCAACATCCCGCAGGCTCCGACCAGCCTCGAAACGGTTATCAACCGCCTCGAAGCCGATCACGAGTACCTGACCGAGGGTGGCGTCTTCACCACCGACCTGATCGAGACCTGGATCTCGCTCAAGCGCGAGCAGGAAATCGCTCCCGTCAACCTGCGTCCGCACCCGTACGAGTTCGAGCTCTACTACGACGTGTAACCCCGGTGGAGTAGCTGACCTGCACAGGAGTTCGCAGGTCTAGCGCTCCGTCCGCAGTACCAATAGCCGAGTCCACCCGCTTCGTGATCACATCATCGATCACAGAGCGGGTGGACTTTTCTGCAACCACCAAATCGTCAGCAGAGCAACAGGATTGGTACACCCCTGCCGGAGTTGGATTCGCTACGGGTTCCCCGCACGTGCAGATTCGCCCCTACATGCAGCCGAATGCTGGGTGCACTCCTTCACGAATGTGCGCATTACCGTTCGCCGCACCATTCCATCCGCTTGTCGACCCGACACCCAAGCGGGGACTTAAGTCCCTAAGTAATACAAACCGAACGGAATATTCTTGCTCGTGTGCGGACTTCGTGGACCGATGTGCTTCAGTCCGGGGAACGTGCAGGCCTTGCCGGATCGACCGAAAGTCGCCCCGGCAAGGTCCCAGCATCTGCTCCTTCCACTACGACGGTGGGACAGAACAGGATTGATCGCGAGAGAAGCCATGCCCAAAGAACACCGAACCAGTAGCGACTTCGCAATCATCGCGGTAGCTGCCGGCACCACAGGTGGGTTCGTGTGCGGTGCGGGCTACGGTCCGGTTGCGGCGATCACGATAGGCGGTTTTCTCGCGGGCGGATTTGCAGTCGCGAGGTACGCGATCAAAGGCCGTTGACCGCCGCTCGAGCCACTCCGAACGCACGGCGTCACATGCAGGTGGACGACCCAACACCCTGCGCGCCAGCGACTTTGACCTGTCACTGTCGCAGCTTCCGCTACCCACCGGTTGATGCAGTGCCCCCAACACTGACACCGTATGTACAGCCCACCCAGGAGTTGTTACAGCCAGGCGCGCTGCACCCTTTCCTGCTCAGCGTGGTTGATAGCGCGGCCTAGCCAGACTGCGAGGAAGGCCGCGGTTGCCGTCCAGCCCGTCAAAATTTCAACAATCATCATGTCGTGATTGTGACATATGCCGTACATCTGTAACTACAGATCGATTCGATATGTAACGCGGCTCACCGACGAACTCGCTGACCGAACGGACAAAAAGACAGGTATCGCCACAGGTAATTCAGCCCGCGCACACCGAGCCTTGCGCTGACAGGGTCGAAACGTACCGACAACGTGATCGAAGGTGGCGGCAACGATGAACCTGAGAGATCAACTGGACACCTGTCAGTTTCTACTGAACCGTGCCCAACTCGCAGGGGACGTCGACGCCATTCGGCGGCTCTCGGACCGTCGACTCATGCTGGTTAAGCAGCTAGCCAGCACGAGAGCTCACCTCCGCCTGGTGTAGGTACCGCAGTCGGGCCAGCGTTTCTGCGGCCCGGCTGCGACTGTCCGCATCCTGAACTGGCATCGAAAGATGACCGCACTTGATGTCGGCATCACCGTGTCGGCTATCGGAATGTTCCTCCTCGGTCGAATTGTCCGGTCTCGTCGTAAGTCTGGACGAATTGCCTATAAAGCCAGGACGCAGCCAAGCTCCGACCACAGTTCGAATCTCACCATGTAGTCATCGGTCCAGAAGATTCACGCGTCCAGTGCAGTCGGCAAGCCACCGTCCAGAAGGTCAAGCACGTTGGCCGCACCACGAAGCGAGTTCGGCCGGCGGATCGTTCTGCGTGACAGTTGGTTTCCGTCCCAGACGAACGTCTCGGTGGACACGAACCGGCCGAGAACGACGGTTGAGCGCCAACAACAACCGTATCCACCACAATGAGCAGTAGCACCATGTCCAGCAGCGGAGGAGCGAGTAAGCACCATGACAATTCACGTCAACGTCGACAACTTCGTACGGGCCGAAACGGACCGCATGTTCGCGGACCTGCAACGCAATGCCGGAGCAGTCAACACCTTCGCGCACAACCGCGAACCCGCATCCGTCGACAATCAGGCGGTAATCCGTCTCAACCGCGACACCCTGTACAGCTTCGCGGTCGTCGACGTCACCGAGGGCGCAACTCTGACAATCCCGGAACACGGTGACCGCTACATGTCCGCCATGGTCGTCAACCAGGATCATCTCGTCGGAGCTATCTTCCACGATGCAGGCGAATACAAGTTGCGCCCCAACGACTTCGGAACCCCGCATGTCGTGGTCGCAGTCCGCACCCTGGTCGATCCCGCCCAACCCGAGGACATCCGGACTGTTTCTGCGCTGCAGGACCGGCTCACGCTCACATCCCGTTCCGCCCAACCCTTCACCCTCCCGGACTACGACACCGTGAGTATGGACTCCACCCGCACAGCACTGTTGACACTTGCCGCCGGCCTCACCGGTTTCGACTCGACGTTCGGGCGACCTGACCAGATCGAACCGATCCGACACCTGCTCGGTACCGCCGCGGGCTGGGGTGGTCTACCCAGCGACGAGGCCTCCTACATCGGCATCGTTCCCGACGCATCGGACACCAACCAACAAATCACATTGCGCGATGTTCCCGTAGACGGGTTCTGGTCGATCTCCGTCTACAACGCCGAAGGGTTCTTCGAGAAGAACCCCCAAGACTCTTACAGCGTCAACAACATCACGGCGATACCCAACACCGACGGATCGGTCACCGTAAGGTTCGGAGACTTCCCAACTGGAACCCCCAACGCCATCCCCACCACCGACGGATGGAATTACCTCGTCCGGTTGTACCGGCCACGGGCCGCGATACTCGACGGCACCTGGCAATCTCCCCCGCTGGAACCCGCACAAAACTAACTCGGTCCCCGAAACGGACATAAGCATCGCGTTCCCCGTCGAACGCGCCCCTGATGCGGGTGCGATGTCACCCGGCCGACGGGAAGTTCACAATCGCGAGGTTGAGCGGCATCTCATTGGTCCGCGACTCCGATTTCGGCAACCTACCCTGCAGAAACATTCCGCTCAGGTAATCGTCTGCATCAGCGATCTTCGACGGCGCGACCTGCCCGTCGTAATCGAAACTCTTCAGCTCGTACGGCAACGAATCCGCCTCGAGCAGGCTCGGCCCGTCCATCAGCTGAAAATGCAGGTGCGAAGCATTGGCATTACCGGTGTTGCCGAGCCTTCCGAGCACCTGACCTTCGGTCACCTTGTCGCCGGGCTTGACCGTGACCGAACCGGAGATCATATGGGCGTACATCGCGTACACGCCGTCACCCAGATCGAGCACAACGTGATTCCCGTCGACATTCTCGACAGTCAATTTTGCGGCCAAGGCCGGGTCGCCGGCGGGCAGAACACCCGGAGCATTCGCCTCCATACCGTCGAGGATCGAGACCACCGTAGCGTCGGCGACAGCGAGGATGTCCGTCCCGTAGTCGACATAGCTTTCATTGGACGTCTTGTCACCGGTGTAGAACTCGCCCTCGTCATTGGTGCGCTTCCAGTCGATCGCGAAGCGCTGACTGTTGTTCAATTTACCGTTCACCGACATCACCGAACTGCGATGCGGGAAACCCGGTTCGCAGCAACCGTTGAGCGCAATCCAGTTGTCACCACGAACCGGCGGCGAGATAACCGGCACGGCCTGCGTGGACACGGCAACCGGCATCGCCAGGTAGTCGATCGGCCCCGGTGCACCGAATGCCGGTGAGGCAGCGCCGGTCCCGTAGAGGTGATGCAGCAAAGCCTTCGGAGCCTGCTCGAGAGAGTCCAGGGTGAAGTCGATAAACAGAACCCGGCTCTCCTGCGGCGGGATCGCAGCACTGTCGACGTAGCCCGCAGGCAGGTCGCGCAATCTATTGCAGTCACCGAAGACGCATGTCGGATCGACCAGGGCCGAACCGGAGAAGCTGGCAATGATTTTTGTCGGATCGGTGCCGTCGACGACATCGATCTTGTCCAGGCTCGCCGGTACCTTGGTGGCGTTGGTGAGCTGCAGATCGTAGGCAACATGGTACTTGCCGTCGGTTCCACGGAACGGCAACGGAGAATTCCCGATCGGATTGAGCGTCAGCGCGGTAAACGCATCCGGCACAGTCACACCGAGAACGGAACCGGCCGGCGGTGACGCGGTTACGGTGGCGGTCGCATCAGTGTCGGAATCCGACGAACACCCAGCCGCAACAAGTGCGACCGCAGCAACGAGCGAGACGAAAACAATGGGCACGCGGCGAATTGTCACGCTGAAACTCCGTTTCTTCAGTTTTGCAAAACCTACCAGGCCGTTACCGATCCATCGGACGCCGCAGATCTTCTCGTTAACCTCGGAAATACCAGGTGGGCGGTGTAATGCGTCGAACCCGAGATGCAAACAAGGCGCTGAGTAGGGCTAGGGGTAAGTAGGGCTAGGCTCGCGAAGGCACCTTCGACACAACCGAGGACGGACCCTATGAACACCTTCCAGAAGTCTGCGGCCGCGATCAACAAGGTTGTCCTCGCGGCGATGCGAGTGCCGGTCATCAACAAGGTCATCGGCGGCTCGACGGCCCAGATCACATACACCGGACGCAAATCCGGAAAGACCTTCACCTTGCCGGTGTCATACCGCCAGAGGAACGACGAAGTACTCATCAGAGTTGCGCTTCCACAGAAGAAGAACTGGTGGCGCAATTTTCTGAATGAGGGCGGTCAAATGCACGTCAAGATTCGGGGAATCGATCGCACCGGGCATGCGGTGAGTACCCGGGACGAGAAAGGAAATGTGTCTGTGAAGGTATCCCTGGACCCGGTCAGCTGAGCAACTACGGCTCCAGGGTGACGACGACGCCAATGTCACCGTAGGGGAATGAGCCCTTGCCTATATGGCCGAGGACGTTGAATAATTTCGAAATCGGCACCATCACACCATATTTCGCTTTCACTTTACTCTGAATCTCGTCGAAGTCGGAACCTGAGCGCACTAAGGTCGCGACCCCGCGGACCGGCACAGCTCCGGGTGTCACTGTGCCCCGGCTGTTGCACGGCACCACCGTGACCTGCGGATTGTTCCGCAACCGTTTTGCCTTACCGGATTTCGAGGAAGTCCAGAATCCGATGCGCCCGTCGGACAGCGGGACGACCCAGGTGGGTGTCACGACGCCGTCGCCGCTCTTTCGGAAGGTGGTTACCGAGATCGTTTTCTCTTCGCCGAGGGACATCGACCGAGCGTATTCCTGTTCCGCTGAGGTAGCCACAGAACCATTCGACTCGAGCTGTGAAACTCGTGCGGCCGGGTCCGTTTCACCCACTCTTCCTGCGGGAACATCAGTACACGTGAATGCGGAACTGATCGTTCTCCTCGTTGTTGTCGTCACCGCGCTCGCATTCGACTTCACCAATGGTTTTCACGACACCGGAAACGCGATGGCTACCTCGATCGCTACGGGTGCGCTACGCCCCAAGGTTGCTGTTGCCCTCTCCGCATCGCTCAACCTGGTCGGGGCCTTCCTCTCCGTCGAGGTGGCCGCAACTGTGGCCAAGGGCGTGGTGAATCTCGGAAATGTCGGTGGGCAAGCACTCCTGACGATCGTCTTCGCAGGCCTTGTGGGCGGCATCATCTGGAACCTCGCCACGTGGCTGCTCGGCATCCCGTCGAGCTCCTCACATGCATTGTTCGGCGGCTTGATCGGCGCAGCAGTTGCCTCGTTGGGGATGAATGGTGTTGCCTGGAACGGGGTCCTGAGCAAGGTCGTCATCCCGGCTGCGTTGGCACCCCTGGTTGCCGGTCTGGTGGCGGCAGCCGGCACCTGGCTTGTCTACCGAATCACGTCGAAGGTCCGTGAGGATACCCAGGAGCGAGGTTTCCGTTTGGGCCAAATCGGTTCGGCCTCACTGGTTTCCCTCGCTCACGGGACCAACGACGCTCAGAAGACCATGGGCGTCATCTTCCTGGCTCTGGTCGCGCACGGCACCATCTCCGCTGACGCTCCGATGCCCTTCTGGGTCAAGTTGACGTGTGCGCTCGCGATCGCGGCCGGCACCTATCTCGGCGGGTGGCGGGTCATCCGCACACTCGGCAAAGGCCTGGTCGAAATCGCGGCGCCGCAAGGCATGGCTGCCGAAGCATCCTCTGCTGCAATCATTCTTACCTCCAGCCACCTCGGCCTCCCGCTGTCCACGACCCACGTGGCGACGGGTTCGATCCTCGGAACCGGGCTCGGACGCAAAGGGGCTACAGTCCGCTGGAGCGTCGCAGGCCGCATGGGTATTGCTTGGTTGATCACGCTGCCCTCGGCCGCAATCGTGGGAGCTGCGTGCTGGGGCCTGGTAGATATCGTCGGTGGGCTACCCGGTGTGCTCGTGGTTTTTGCGATCCTCATCGCGATGGCCTCCTCGATGTACATCCGCTCGCGCAAAGCGCCGATCGATTCCACCAACGTCAACGCCGAATGGGAAGACACACTGGTTCCCCCCGAAGTTCCCGGACCTGACACCGAAATCCCCACCGACACCACGGCCCTGCACCTACCGAACCGAAAGTAACCACATTGCCTGCACCGATCCCGTCACTGGCTCAGTCGATCCTTGCGTGGCTACGCGCCGGTTATCCGGAAGGCATCCCACCGAAGGATCGAATCCCGCTCATCGCCTTGCTGCGCCGCAGACTCACCGATGAGGAAGTCCGTGAAATCGCGATCGGCGCCGCGCTTGCAGAATTGATCGACGAAAACAGCGACCAGGTAATCCGAGGCGACGAAATCAGCGCTCAAATCACGGATGTGACCAGCCAGAACGCCTCCGACGAGGACATCGCACGCGTTGCGGCGGTCTTGTCCGCAGCGGGATGGCCGCTCGCCGATCTCGATGCGGACCGAGATCCAGGCACCTGAACTGCGTGCGGCAATCGCCCCATTTCTGTATCGAAGCAGTAACGGATCCGCGATATCGCGGCACCGACCGCTCCATGTTCGCCAGAGTTGAACGACTCGGGCACAATCTGAAATCTCGAGTACACCACTATGGGGCGGAGTGGCTGGAATGCGAATTTTTCGACGAGGCGTATCGGAACGGGTCCGGCGGGCATGGTCAGGGTCGGCGGTGCTCGCGCTGACAATTCCGTTGGCGATGGGCCTGATCGGATCGTCGACCGCTACCGCGGCGCCGGTTCGAACCGCACAATCCGGCGGCTACGAAGAAGTCTTCGTCGACTCCTCGATGGGGCCGATCAAGGTTCAGATCCAGTGGGCATCTCGAGGTGGCAACGCTGCCCTCTACCTGCTCGACGGCCTCCGCGCTCGCAATGATCGCAACGCGTGGAGCTTCGAGACAAACGCATTCGACCAGTTCCGCGAGAACAACATCACGTTGGTGATGCCGGTCGGTGGCCAGTCGAGTTTCTACTCCGACTGGTATTCGACCAGCAACCTCAACCGCCAACCCGTCACATACAAATGGGAAACATTTCTCACCCAGGAACTTCCCGCATATCTCGATACCCGCGGCGTTTCGCGGACGAACAACGGTGTCCTCGGCCTCTCGATGGGTGGCAGCGCAGCACTGACCCTGGCGGCCTACCACCGTGATCAGTTCAAGTTCGCGGGATCATTCTCCGGGTACCTCAACATCTCTGCACCCGGTATGCGTGAAGCGATTCGGGTCGCGATGATCAGCGCCGGATCCTTCAACGTCGACGCGATGTGGGGCCCACCGTGGAATCCGGCCTGGTTGCGCAACGATCCCCTCGTTTTTGCACCGGAACTCAGAGGTCTGTCGATGTACATCTCGGCGGCAAGTGGATTGCCCGGCGAACTCGACAAACCGCGACGCCCGGTCGACTTCGTCAACACCGGCAGTGCAATGGGGCTCGAAGCGCTCGCCTTGCTCAACACCCGAGCGTTCCAGGTGCGTCTCAACACACTCGGTATTCCTGCCACTTTCAGTTTCCCGTCCAACGGAACACATTCGTGGCCGTACTGGGGTTCGGAACTCTGGAAGGCGCGCGGTCAGATCCTCGACACGCTCAACGCCTGGTAGGCCTAGTGGTCAGCCGCCCAATTCGGCGATCATCTGACTCAATGAGGCAGCAGCCAAGGTCAATTCGCCTTCGACCGGCGATTTTCCGCCGGACGGAAGTCGCTCGCTGAGCTGCTCCCGGGTCACCACTGAGATGCCGTCGGATTGGAACCCTTCCTCGTGTGGCTCGAAGACTGTAATGCCGCCGTCGACGGCCACCAGTTCCGCGTGCGGACTACTCCGGAGAAGCGCGCGGAGGTGTTCGGCCGTCACAGTCAGATCGTTCATGAGCGTCTCTTTCGCGTCGACGACTCCACATCCGGGCATCGAATAGGTACCCACTGTCGGTGACTCGAAATCAGAGCCGAGAATTCCGGTTTCACAACGCCGGTGACCGGGCACAGCGATCGAGTACAGCGCGAAGACGAATGGACGTGACGGCTATGAGCACGGAGAAGAAGGTATTCCTCGCGACACGGTTGGACGAGTTGATCAGGGACCTCGAAGCGGACGCACCTGCGCCTTCGCCGGGTCCCCCCGGTCATCCCGACGGGTTGCTGGTCACAGCACAACGACATCGGGCAGAGGTGGACACAGCTGACGCGAAGCACATCGACGAGATCATGAGCTTTCACCCGGAGATAGCCGCTGCGTGGTCGAACCGATCGACGTGATCATGAAGGCGTTGCCGGCGATTCTGGCGACCGTCGTGATTGCGGGCGTCGTCGCCGTCGGTGCTTATCTCGTGCTCCATAAATCGCCGCAGGCCGCGACTTCTCGCACGCTCGCCGATACGCCGGCCGTCATCGACGGGCAACCGACGACATGCGCCGAACTGTTCGGCGAGGCGTGCAGCTTCGACCTGCAAACCGAGTACAACCAGTGGGGCCACGCAATCGACAGTTTCGTAGGCTCCGGCGTGCTCGGTCCCTACGCTCGCGGCATCGGCTTCGCGTCGGCCGCAAAACTGAGTCTGCAGGCATGCGGAGTCAGCAGTACCGCAGGCAGAACAGTCTTCGATTTCAACGAGCTGGCTCAAACGGAACACCCCGATGCGAGCACGACGGACCTCTTCCCATTCTGGAACGCATCCCGCCAATTCCTTTGTCCTGCTGTGCCCTAGCGTTGGTCTGAAGCGATCGGTCAGAGCGCGGCAAACAGATCGACCGTGTTTCCGTCCGGGTCGAGGAGCACCGCGTAACGCTGACCCCACACGGCGTCGAACGGTGCCTTGTGCCCGGAAAAAACTGCGGTGATTCGTGCGTACGCTTCATCGACAGCCTCGGGGGTACCGAAATCGAACGCCAACGCCACGGGATGTCGACCGGCCGCAGTCGCATATTCAGGATCGAAACTCTTGATGGTCGACTCCGTGTCCCAAGCCAGACGCAATCCGTTGTCGAACGTGAACTCGACGTGCGGGGCATCGGACGGCGTCTCGGGGATCTCGAGGCCCAGGCTGCGGTAGAACGCAAGGGAACGATCGAGATCGCCGGTGACAATTCCGACAAGATCAAGACGAGGTGAAACCGACACTGTGTTCTCCTGTTTTCGGTTCGAAAAGTAGTCGACGAGTGTGTGACGATCAAGAGATGACTGCCACGGACGCTCGCACCACACACGGTAGTCGCAGCGCGGACACCGGTCTTGAACAAAACGGCCACGCCTACGAAGAAGAACGCATCGACGGCACACACCTCTTCGGTTGCCTGTGGACAAGCACGTCCAGCGCCGGGAACACCGATGCCGTTCATCGGATCATTCCGGATCTCTGCGCAGACTTCATAGCCGACAGCACGGGCAAAGCCTGGCTGGTCGGGCCGGCGACCGTCGCGGATCTGGTCACGACGACGCCGGGAGTAACTCGGTGGGGAGTTCGAATCAGTCCACCTGCCCTACGTTCGGTACTCGGGACCGACGCGGAAGCTGTGCAGGACACCAAAGTCGACTTCGACGGCATTCTCCCCTCCCGGACTGCCCGAGTCCTGGCGGACGCGTTGCGCTGCGGACGCGTCGACGCGACCCTCCTCGAAAAACTTTGGCCGAGTAGCTGTCCCGAAGAGGTGGCCCAGATCGGATATGCAGCGTTGACCGCGTCACCGCAAGCCAAGGTCCGCGACATAGCCGCAGATCTCGGGGTCTCCGAACGACATTTCCGGCGCACAATCGTTGCGTCGACGGGACTCGCACCGAAGATGATTCAGAAAGTCCAGCGTATGCAGAACGTACTGACGTTATCCCGCCGCAGGAACGTTTCCTTGGCCGTTCTTGCGGCGCACGCCGGATACGCCGATCAGGCTCACCTGTCCCGGGATGTTCAGGCGCTGACCGGCGTAACTCCGACCCAGCTACTGCGCGAGTACCGCTAGGGCAGTACTCAGTCCAGTTCGTCGAACCGCGGAATCAGGTATTCCGACACCCATTTTGCTTCTTCGATCAGGGGCCATCCCGCAAGAATGAGTGCGGTCAGGCCGGTACGCCGGCGAAGGGTGCGCACCGAATCGGTGATCGAATCGGGGTCGCCAACGTAGTAGACCGCCGACGAACCGGTTCCGAAGATATCGAGTGGAGACCACGCGGTAATGCCGGCATAGAGTCCGTCACCGACATACAGGTCTTCAGGTTCGGGGAGCCGACCGGCCGCGATTGCATCGACCCACCCTTGGCGCTGCGAGTCGCGGGCGGTGAAGGTCTTGAGATCCTGCGCGCCGTGTGTGCGTCGACGCACCGCGTTGTCGAGAACATGGGCAATCTGCTCGATGCCCGTCTTCTCGAACAGCGATCGGAACCGTTCGAGCGCTTCGTCTTTCGTGGGCCGTACGATCACTCCGGTCAGGGCACCGAAGTCTGTGAATTCGCGTCCTGCGGCAGTTGCCGCGTCCCGAGCGGCCGAGAACTTCTCCTCGATGAAGGAGGTCTCGCGGAGCATCGCCAGGTACGTGTCGAGGACCTTGCCTGAATTGGCCAGACCTGCAGGAGAATCCCCGGTTCCCCACAGCGGAACCTGGTGTCCCACCGGTGCATCGATCCGCAGCGGTGTGTTCGGGAAGTTGGACTCGGTGCCCTCGGCGTAGATGCGTCGGAAATCAGCCCAGTACTGCTCGCCCAGTTCATACCGCTGATCGTGGTCGACGTTCATGTCGTACTTGGTCAGGATGTTCTCGCGGCCGTTGACCGAGTTGATCATCAACCTGCCACCGCTGAAAGCGTCGAAGGTCAGGGCCTTCTCGGCCAGCAGCCGTGCCGGTGTCATGTTCGCGTAGATCGCGACCAGGAACTTCATGCGACTGGTGTGAGCTGCTGCCCAGGTCGCGGAAATGAACGGATCGTTCGGCCAGGTCGCTACCAGTGCACCTTCGAATCCGCCGTCGTCGATCGTCTTGGCAAGTTCGATCTGCCGCGCGCCGTCCACTGGGTACAACCCGCCGGGGCTCCACGGGTAGTCACCGTCCGCCTGGGTGAGGTACCAGAAAGTCTTGACGCTCATCAGTTCTGCACTCCGGTCGGCAGTTCGAAGGATTCGACGCGAGCTCGCGCACGAATGGTGTCGGCGTCTACGGCGTAGAGCGCGTCCAGGTAGGCGACCGCAAAAGATCCGGGGCCGGTGGAGTTCGCTTCGGCAATCTCGGACGCAACGGCAACGTGAGTGTGGGCCGCAACAAGTCCTTCCAACGGGGTCTGCGCCACAGCAAGATACGCAGCAACAAGGCCACCCAACGAGCATCCCGTGCTGGTGACACGGGGAAGAAGCGCGCTGCCGCCCGAAATCTTGACACCGACGACGCCGCCGTCACGGTCGCGCCCGACAACGTAATCGACCGGGCCCGAGGCAGATACGGCGTCCGCGTACTTCAACAGAGCGAGCGCTGCGGGAACAGCGTCGACCGAATCGGATGCGCTGTCGACGCCACGGGTGTCTCCGCCCAGACCGGCGAGCGCGATGATCTCCGACGCATTACCGCGGATTGCGGTCGGACGGAACTGAAGGAGGTCCACGGCAATCTCGCTGCGCCAGGGCAATCCACCGACACCGACCGGGTCGAGAACCCAAGGTGTGCCTGCGGCCTGGGCTGCTTCGGCGGCAACACGGAAAGCCGCGGCAGTCGCGTCGTCAGGAGTTCCGAGATTGACCAGCACTCCCCCGGCGATCGCTGCAAAACCGGCCGATTCGTGCACATTGTCGATATGCGCGTTGCTTGCCCCTGCCGCCAGAAGAACATTGGTCAGGAAGTTGGCCGAGACGATGTTGGTCAGTGATTGAACGAGCGGCACCTGCGCACGAAGCGCATCGAGAGCCGAAGCAACAGTTTCTGCAGAAATATCGGCCGTATTGATGTCAGACATGGGTTTTCCTTCGAGAATGTGAGGTCGGTACGGGGCCGGGCGATCAGGACTCGCGACATCGATCGCTTTCGGTGGGCCCGGTTCCCGCAACCATCGGCAGGTTGGGGTCAGCTGTCCATTCCTCGAGGGAACCGTCGTACACCTTGATGGCGTCGTACCCGCTCATCACCAGGCCGAGCGCGGTCAGGCACGCGGAAACGCCGCCGCCGCAATAGATGATGATTGGAGCGGCACTCGCCGACAGCACGTGCGCCCGCGACGCGAGATCCGTGGCCGGCAGCATCAATCCATTGTTGTCCAGCAGGCTTTTTGCCGACAGATTCCGGCTTCCCGGGATATGCCCGCGCCGCGAGTATCTCGTTTTCTCGGTTCCGGCAAATTGTTCCGGGGACAATGCACAGACAAGCGTGCCTTCCGAAGTGCCGGCCGAGACCGCTGCGACATCGTCGCGATCAACCCACAAGTCCAGATCGGCGACGTCCCAGGCCGCAACAACCTGCGCAGATGCTCGTTCCTCCCCTGATTCGACCGCAAATCCGTTCCACGTCCAGGCGGCGAGTCCGCCGTCGAGGACCCGCGCGTCGATTCCCGCGTTGCGTAGTACCCACCACAGCCGCGACGCCCAGGTCATCGAGCCTTGGTCGTAGATCACGATCGTTGCGCCCGCCCCGACCCCGGCCGCCGCCAGGTCGAGCGCCAGTTGCTCGGCCGTGGGCTTGGTGAAATGCAACGATGCGCCGCGATCGGAGAACGTTGTCATGAGGTCGACGTGGCGGGATCCCGGGATATGAGCCTCGGTCCAGCCTGCGTAGCCCGACTCGGGGCGGTAGTCACCGTCGAAACGCGCGGGCGGGAAATGAACAGTGGCGTCGAGAACTACGACGTTGCCGCCAGGCAGCAGTTGCGACAGCGTCTCACTGCCGATCAACGGTGTGACCGAAGTTTGTGTCACCGACGCACCTCTTCCGTAGCTGCAACCACGTGAGCCGAAACCCACCGAACCGAAATCAACGTCCACGAACTTATGTGAGTACTAGCGTATACGCAAGTACTCACGCGTTGTCAGTGGCATAATCAAACGCGCTTCACTCACGAAGAAGGAACGGGGAAACATGGGCGTCGAGGAAACCACGACCAGCGCAGACATACTGGTGCCGGAGGCAGCACTGGGACGTTCCGATCAAACTTCCCGCCAGTATCTTCGCTTGCGCGCCGACATCCTCGACGGAAAATTTGCCCAGGGCGCTCCACTCCACGAAACCCAATTGTGTGAAACCTACGGCGCTTCCCGCACTCCTATCCGGGAAGCCCTCAATTGGCTTGCGCACGACGGCCTGCTCGAGCGCGCCGCCCGCGGATTCCGCGTACGTTCCGGAACACCGGAAGATGTGATCGAAATCTATGCTGCGCGAGTGGCTTTGGAATCCGAAGCCGCCGGGGCGGCCGCGCTGCGCCACACCGAACTGGATCTTGCACGCCTCGAAGGGCTTCACGAACAGTGCTGCACGGCCACCGACGGCGCCGCGATTCGGGCCGGCAATTTCAAGTTCCACGAAGCACTCTGGCAGTCTGCACACAACGCGACGATCACGTCACTTCTGATCAGATTGACTACCCAACTGCGGATCTACGACAGCGGCCCGCCGTCCAACTACGGTGAACCCGACCTACTGAACTCCGAACATCAGGACATCCTGGCCGCAATCCGAGGTCGCGACGAGAAGTCCGCCCGCGAACATATGCGGGCTCACCTCGAACGCAGTCGCGAGCAACGCATCAAGATGTTTGCAGGTCGCTGACCCACCAGTACTGACCCACCAGCACTGACCTACCAGCACTTCTGACAACAAGACCGCCCGAACCGTCCGCCAGACGGGTCGGGCGGTCTTTGTCATGTCTATCGCGCCACAAAATTAGGCAAGTCAACCCTTAGCAAGGCTATGCTAGCTTTACTCCCGCTAGAAATTGATTTCAGTTTTCGATAACCATCACCACGCCAAGTCTTTTCGGAGAAACCATGCCCCCGAAGCACACCCCGTCCCCTCTTGCCGGCGCCCTGACGCGGCGCCAACTCATCCGCTCGATGGGCGTCGCAGCGGCAGCACTCGGAGCTTTCGGCGTTACAGCGTGCTCGTCTCGGACGCCGGTGTCCGAGACTGCGTCGACCGGCACGAGCACCGGTCCGTTTACCGTAGTGGATCAGTACCAGAACACGATTACCTTCGACACCCCGGTCGGCCGGATCGCGTCCGCAATCATCCCCGTTCCGTCGATGATTGCCGGTTCCGATCAGTCGATCTCGCGCAACGTCGGCGTCAACTCGAGCGCGATCTCGCTTGCCAAGAACGGCATGCTCGGAGTGATGTTCCCCGAATTCCTCAATACCCCAGTCGTTTCGGGACCCGACTTCGTCCCGAACGTCGAACAGATTCTCTCCCTCAACCCGGATGTCGTCATCCAGTGGGGCGACAAGGGCGACGACATTGTTGCACCGCTTCGCAACGCGGGCCTCAAGGTCATCCTCCTCAAGTACGGCACGCAGGAAGATCTCGAAGCCTGGATCAACATCTTCGGTGACCTTCTCGACAAGAAGGAAGAGGCGCAGGAAATCCTCGCGCGCATGGCAACTGACCGCAAGACCGTCGAATCCATTGCCGCTGCCAATACCGCCAAGGCGCCTCGAGCGATGTACTTCTACAGCACTCCCGAGACCAAGGTGTCCGCCGACAACACGTACATGGACTTCTGGATCACCCTCGCCGGCGGCAAGAACGTCGCCCGTGGTGCCGGAAAAGGCACGAGCGTAGCCGTCACCAAGGAGCAGATCCTCACGTGGGATCCCGAAGTCCTGGTTCTCGGAAACTTCGATGCAGCCACCCCGCAGGACATCTACGACGACCCCAACTGGGCATCGTTGAGTGCAGTGAAGAACAAGCGCGTCTACAAGGCGCCGATCGGCGGATTCTCCTGGGATCCGCCGTGCAACGAGTCGAACCTGATGTGGCTCTGGGTCGCTGAGATCTTTTATCCCGAAGCGAAGCTCGATCTCGATCTGCGTAATCGCATTCGTGAGACGTACACGTCGCTGTACGCCTACGACGTCACCGACGCCGAAATCGATCGAATCCTGCATCTCGAGTCCAATCAGGTGAGCACCGGATATGACTCGTTCCGCGCTTGAGCCCAACGCGGCAGCCTCCGATAGCGAGAAGTCCGCCGGAAGGTCCCCCCGGTACAGAGCTTTCGCCGTTCCACTGATCTTGACGTTCGGAATCCTCGCGATCGGTCTGGCAGCCCTTGCCATCGGCCGGTACACGATCCCGGTCAACGAGGTCGCCCGCATCCTCATCAATCGGGTGATACCGCTCGAGCAGACGTGGACCGATGTCGAATCGCAAGTTGTTCTCGGCGTGCGGTTCCCGCGACTTCTGCTCGGAATGCTGGTCGGCGGCGGCCTCGCCCTGGGTGGTTCCGCCCTGCAAGCAGTATTCCGGAACCCTTTGGTAAGCCCCCAGGTTCTGGGCGTCTCGTCGGGCGCTTCCTTCGGCGGAGTCCTCGTCCTGATGCTCGGACTCGGTTCGGCATTCCTGGTCGGTGGAGCATTCATCTTCGGTATCGCCGCCCTGATCATGGTGATGGCGATCGGAAAAACCCGTTCAGGCAGTTCGATTCTCATGATCGTGCTCGGCGGCGTGGTAACCAGTGCGTTTTTCTCGGCACTGGTCTCGTTGATCACCTACCTCGCCGATCCGTACAGCACACTTCCGTCAATTGTCTTCTGGCTCATGGGCTCTTTGGCCACTGCCGACATGGGCAAGGTGGCAATTGCCGCCGTTCCCATCCTTCTCGGCAGCGCGGTCATCCTCGGGTTGCGCTGGCGAGTGAACATCCTCTCGCTCGGCGACGACGACGCCGCGTCGCTCGGTGTGAAACCGCACCGGCTGCGCATGCTGCTTCTGGTCATGGTGGCGTTCATGACGGCAGGTGCAGTTGCTGTGTCCGGTGTGATCGGCTGGGTCGGCCTGGTTGTTCCGCATCTGGCCCGGCTGTGGGTCGGCCCGGATCACCGCATCTCGATGCCGACGACGTTTGTTCTCGGCGCTGCGTACCTGACGGTGATCGACACGCTGTCACGCACGATCAGTCCGGGCGAGATCCCACTGGGAATCCTGACAGCAATCATCGGTGCGCCGGTATTTGTCGTTCTCCTTCGCAAGTCGAGCAGAAGGGCGTTCATCGATGCTTGAGCTGGTTGATCTCGGATTCCGGTATCCAGGCCAGGACTGGGTATTTCGTCACACGAACCTCACCATCACGTCGGGCTCGATCACGTCGATCCTCGGCCCCAACGGCAAGGGCAAGACCACGCTACTGCGGTGTATTGCCGGGTTGTCCACGCCGGAGGAAGGTCGGGTTCTCAAGCATCCGAACATCGGCTACGTCCCGCAGGCCACGGGTTCCAGTTTTGCCTACACGGTCTTCGACATGGTGCTGATGGGGCGAGCGAAAAAGGTGTCGACCTTCGGAACTCCCAGCAAAGCCGATGTGGCACAGACTCGGGCGGTACTCGAACGAGTCGGCATCGATCATCTCGCCGCATCGCATTTCACCGAACTGTCCGGTGGGCAACGACAACTGGTCCTGATCGCCCGTGCACTCAACACCGACTGCACCTTCATGATCCTCGACGAACCCGTCTCGGCACTCGACCTCCGGAACCAAGCGCACGTACTGGGGCTTCTGCGTGAACTCGCAGCGGAAGGAATGGGCATCCTGCTGACCACACATCACCCCGATCACGCGCTCCATCTCGGCGGCGACGCGGTAATCATGTTCAGCCCCGAGGAAATCGTCGTCGGCCGAGTGGAAACTCTTGTGACGGGCGAAACCCTGTCGCGGCTCTACGACATCGACGTCGTCACCGACACGGTCGACGACCGCGGGAAGCCCCGCACCGTGGTCTACACGCGCTACGACAATTTTGCGGTGGCCGGAAACGACCTTCGCCTCACAGAAAGTTCGCTCACATGACCACCGCAACACACGCAACAACTCCGGTTCTGCACTTCGTGATGGGCTCCAACGCCGGCATGGCCGGTGGCACGTCGGACACGGATGTCGTCCGCAACGTAGACCTCTACGAACTCGACGCACTGGACTTGACCACCGTTACCGGACTCATCGTCAACGGCAACTGCGATCAGATCTATTTGGAACGACGCAAGGACGTCCTCACAGACTTCGTAATGGACGGCGGCCGGATCGCGATCATGGGCCATCCCCTGACGGATTTCCTTCCCGGACTGGGACAGTGGCGCAAACTGCAGTACTCCGGCCCCAAGGATCTGGCAATCTCGGCCGGCAGCCCCCACCCCGTCTGGGAAGGAGTCGATCCCGCCGATCTCAGTTTCCGCAAGGAGGTCTCCGGCTTCTACGGTCGCGGTTACAGTCAGAAACTTCCGGACAACGCCATCGTCACCAATTACATCGGCCGTCACGGCCTGCCCGTCGACTACGTCTACCCACTCGGCAAGGGCGAAGTGCTGGTACACGCAGGAATCGATCTGGCTGTGTTCCAGTCCGATCCGAATACGTCCGCACGGGTCTACCCCCAGCTGCTTTCCTGGCTTGCTCAGCTCGACCGAACGGAAATCTGATGACCACCATCGAAACAACCACTCTCGAAGCATTCAACCGCACCGACCGCGCTCCCCTGTCCACTCGCAACCTCGCACTGGTACACGGCGGCTCACACTTTCATCTTCAGACGCTCAAGGATCCAGCCGTTGTCGCGCACCAGCCGGACTTCCATTACCTCGCTGATCTACAGCCTGGCGACCTCGACGACGTCACGACGCTGATTCTTGCCGATCGTTTGCATCCGGAGCTACTCCGCAAGCATGCCGCCGAGTTCCTGGCAGTCGCCGAACGTGGTGGCACGCTTGTCGTGCTGGGTGAAAATGCGGCGCACACCTGGCTTCCCGGCGTGACCTGGAGCCCGCGTCCGACCAACTTCTGGTGGTGGCGAACCGGCGAGGATCCGTTGATCCGCACGCGCAGCCACGACCACGAATCGTGGAAGTATCTCACCACGAAGTCTGTGATCTGGCACCACCACGGACTCCTTCATACCGACGCAGACGTTGTCCCCCTCCTGATTTCGGAGGAGCCTGACGCAAACGGCAACCCACATGATGCCGGCATGATGCTCTTCGAGGACACCACCTCGACACCTGGCCGCATCATCGCCACGACACTGGATCCGACGTATCACCACGGCAACAACTTCATGCCAGGCTCGACGCGATTCCTCTATGCGCTACTGCGCTGGGTCGATCACACCTGATCGTTCGCCAATCGAAGAACGGTGCCCGTATCAATGTATTTCATTTGATACGGGCACCGTTGCGTGTCGGCAGTCAGCGAGAGACGAGCCAGTCGAACAACTGCGGAGTCATCCGCGACGATGTGTCCGCGTCGCCCTGCCAGCCCGTCAGGTCGTTACCCGAATGGACCAGCACGTAGCCATCACCCAATGGGTACACATAGTCGAGGGGCAGCTGATCTCGGCCGATACGAGTAGTGACGACGGCTCCACTCGGAAGTTTCTGCGGGTATCCGCGGGCATAGAAGCCCGAGACACCCTTGCGGGTAGTCAATTCCGCGGCGTCCACGCCCTCCCACACCGGGTGCGATTCACCCACGCTGATCGCCAAGTCCTTCGGACCGGAGAACTGCAGCTTGTGCCACAGAGCGATTCCCTCGAGAAAGTCCGTGACGACATGTCCCATCACGGCGATGCGGCCACCGGAAGACGCAAAGGCCGTCAAGCGCTCTCGCCGCCGCTCGAGGAAGATCTGATCGCAATCAGAGCTGACGATCAGTGCATCGATCGTGGACAGATCGAGATCGTCGAAGGTGTACAGGTCGACGTATCGGACTCGCGAATCGCCGGGATGGGTGGATCCCGCACGCATCACGAGATTCACGATGGACGGGGTCACTGCGAAACCGTGCTCGGAACCACGTCGTAGATCTGGTGAGCCGGACTTGCCATGACACGATCGGTCATCTCGAGCTTCAGCACTACCAACCGTGCGTCTTCGTCTGCTGTTCTGTCAGCCTTTCCGACAAGCTCGATGAATTCGTCGACCACGAATCCTTCACGAATGATCAGCGTCACACTCTGACCGCGGTAGTCGATCTGGAAGACATACTGCGCCAACGTGTTACCGCGCTCCGGACGAGCAAGCGCCTTGTCGACGGTGTATCGCCCCTCCGTGACCGCGCGCGTGACCAGTTCGAAGGTGTCGCGCACGCCGGGTCCGCCGTGTGACGTGGTGATGACCAGTTCGCGGCGCTCGACCGCTCCGTCCACGGCCAACTCCCCGAGCGCGCGCTCGATCACCTTGTAGGCGTGTGCAACACCTCCCGGCGCGAGGGGACCGTGGTATCGCAATGCGTCGTCGAAGGTGAAGTCGAGGATTGTTCCCTGATCGATCACGGAGAGAGTGTTGGTCATGATGTTGTCCTTACAGATCTTTGACTGAAGTTCGAAATCCACGGCATGAAGCCGTCGAGGAATCGTTCGGTTGCGGGCATGAAATACGCGCCGTAGTGCGACATCGGGTCCAATGTGGCAACTACCAACGTACCCCGAGTGCTGACCTGATCAACATAGGCCAGCACGTCGCCATTCGGAAGAGTGAGCAGTATCTCTGCGCCTGCCGGTGGATGTACCGCACCGTGGAAATGCCAAGTGCAGTCGGACAATCCCAGATACTCGAAGAACGAGTGCTCCGGGTGGGGAGTACTCATCCCGAGGTCTGCCCCAGGCTCGAGCCACCACCAGTAGTTGGTCGGACGGTGTTCCCACCGCACACCCGGCAGGAACTCCGGGAGCGGTTCGCCACCGCTGAATGAAACGACCGTTCCACCGCCGGCAAGATATTCCAGAATCCTGGGGGCGGCAGCATTCAGCAGACCACGATGGATTCGTTCCGGAACGATGACGGCGTCGTACCCGGAGAGATCCGTATCGGCCAACTCCGGCAGGTACAGCAAGCCGCCGGTGAGATCCTGCGCGTATTTCGGAGTGGTCAGCGCGTTGTGGTGATGCGAGTTTCCGCCGAACACTGCGGCCACGCCGGAACCAGTTCCCGTGCCGGCAGAAGCCTGGATCGGCGCCCACGCGTCAACGTGCTCACTCTGCCGACGAGGGCTTGACGCCAGTGCGTCGGCTTCGCTCGCAGCCCAGTGTGCCAACTGCTGGGGAATCTTGGCAGCCGTGTTGTTGTGCAAGCCCGCGGCGTAGCCGAACAAATCGCCGGTCGCGTGTACCAGAATCGTTCCTGCAGTCGATACTCGGTCGATGTAGGTGACCTGTTGACCACCGATCAACCGCACCAGAACCTCAGCCCCGTCCGGAACCGGGTGATGGCCCCTGGCAAAGAATCCCGCCACGCCCTTGCGCTCGGTCATGTGCCGCTTGTCGACACCGTCGAAAATCGGATGCTCGACGACATCGGTCACGACATACAGCGATCGGGTCTTCGGGAGCACCGGCTCGAAATGCCGTGCCCCGGGAAGCCAGTCCTGGTCCAGGTGCCCGTTGAAGATGACAACCTTGCCTGCATCCAGGAATCGACGAATCACGTCGCGGTTTCGCGCCAAATGCACCTGATCCACGTTCGACGAGATCACGAGCACGCTGTGCGACGCCAACGCGCCGTCGGTCAACGAGTAGCAGTCGATCAAGGAAACATCATATCCCAGTTCACCTTTCGAGAAGGGTGACCCCTCCCCTGTCGGATACATCGTAACGAGTGCAAATACAGACATGAAAATTCCTTCCCCGCCGCGCTACGAGCGGGCGGCCGCAGCCACGAGGGCCGCGGTGTAGTGATGTCTGGGGCTTCCCAGGACCGACGAGACCGACCCACTTTCGACTACCCGCCCGCCCTGCATCACAACCACACGATCCGATCCACGTTGGGCGAGTGCGAGGTCATGAGTGATGTGCACGATGGCAATGCCCTGGTCCTGGCACAACCGGTTCATGAGTTCAACGATGTCCACTCGCAACGAGGCATCGAGTCCGCTGGTCGGCTCATCCGCGAGAATGAGCTTAGGACCGGCGATCACGGCGCGGGCAAAGGCAACGCGCTGCCTTTCACCGCCGGACAACTCGTGCGGGTACCGACCTAGATATCGCTCAGCGGGAAGTAAATTCACCGATTCCAACGCAGCCACGACAGCATCCCGGCGAGTGGACTTGGCGCCGATCCGGTGGATCACCATTGGTTCGGCGACGATCTCCGCCACCGTCATGCTCGGTGGCAGCGACGCATACGGATCCTGGAACACCAGATGAATATCGCGTCGCATGGACCGAGCCGCTCGGCCTCGTATGCCGAGGATATCCACGCCGTCGAACGTCACACTGCCTGCGACCGGAACGGTCAGTCCGGCAACCACCCTGGCCACCGTCGACTTCCCTGCCCCCGAGCCGCCGACCAGTGCGACGGACTCACCGCGTGCAACCGTCAGCGATACATCCGAGACAGCGCGAACACCGTGGAATGACACCGACAGGTTACCGACCTCGAGCAGTGTCATCGGGAGACCTCCAATTCGGCCACCGGTTCGAGACGCGCAACCGCCTCGATCAACCTCTGGGTATACGAATGTTGCGGATCACCCGTAATTTCGGCGACAGAACCGATTTCGACAACCTCACCATCCTTCATCACCGCGATTCGATCGGCAATCCGTTCCACAACTGGCAGATTGTGCGAAATGATCAGAAGGGACAATCCCAGCGACGCACGTAGATTCAGCAGCAGGTGCAGGATTTCATCTTCCATGAGAACGTCCAGCCCGCTGGTGGGTTCGTCGGCAATCAGAACAGCGGGATTGTTGACCAATGCCATGGCGATCACCACGCGTTGACGCATTCCGCCGGACAACTGATGCGGGTAGGCATCGATACGCGTCGCGGCGATCCCGACTTTCTCCAACAGGTCGGCTGACCGCTCTCGTGCCTCGGAACGGGTGCAGTCCGTGTGCACGCGAACCGCTTCGACTAACTGATCGCCGATTGTGCGAACCGGGTTCAAGGCACTCATCGCCTCCTGCGGAACCAGCGCAATCCTGTTGCCCCGCAGAGATTGCAGCGATGCCGACGACATGCGCGTCACGTCCTGACCACAGACACGAACGATACCGCCTGTGATCTCGGCGCTCGGAGCGAGCAAGCCCATGGCCGCAGCGGCCACTGTGGACTTTCCACTGCCCGATTCGCCCACCAATGCCATTACTTCATGTGCTGCCATCGTGAGCGAGACGTCCTGCACCCCTGGACGATCACGGCCGTACGAGATGGTCAGATTCTCGATCGAGAGCGGTTCAGCAGGTACCGAGACAGAGGACGCAGGAAGAGTCTGTGCGCGGCCCTCATCGCCGCGCTGGACTCTCTTCTTTCGGGCCAGTACCGGCCTCGACCGTTCTTCGAGAGCATTGCCGATCAACGCAAAACCCAGGACCGTCAAGGCAATAGCGATGCCAGGTGGCAGGATCCACCACAGCCACGCATCCGTGAGGAAAGCGTTTCTCGACTGGGCCAACGCCAACATCGACCCCCAACTCGCGGAGGTGACGTCGCCCAGACCGAGGAACGCGAGCGAAGCCTCCAAGAGAATCGCCGTTTTCGTGGCCAGGATGAACTGGGGTACCACCAACGGGAACACTGCACGAGATATGTGCCTGCGCAACACATACCAGGTCCCCGCACCCATCGAATTCAATGCGTGTATGTAATCCCGTTCACGAAGTGACAGAACCTGCGAGCGCAGTTCTCGTGCCAGGCCGGCCCACAGCACTGCCGAGATCACCAGAATCTGGGTTCCCATGCCCGGCCCGACGAAGACGCCGATCACGATGGTCAGCGGCAGCACCGGCAAAGTCAGAATGACATCGACAACGCGCATCAGAATAGTATCGACGGCGCCGCGGCAATAGCCCGCGAGAACACCCACAACAGTACCGATGACAGTTGCCGCCAGCGCCGCGACAACCCCGATGATCAGAGAAATCCGAGCGCCGAAGATCAGTTGCGACAACAAGTCGTGTCCGACGTCGTCCGCCCCGAGCCAATGCGCGCCTGACGGCCTCGCAAATGGTCTCGTGACCCGCTCGTCGGGATCGTATGGCGCTATCACCGGAGCGGCAACGGCGCACAGCACCAAGACCGCGAGAATCGTTCCGCCGGCCACCGCCATACGCTTCGAACGCGACGACACTGCACCGAACAACCTCGTGCCCGTCACAGCGCCACCTCTTTCCGATCGGTTACACGCGCTCTCCGAACCCGTGGATCGATGAGCGGATAGGTGAGGTCGGCCAGGATATTCGCGGCGACGATGCCGAGTGTTGCGAGCAGGAATGCCCCCTGCAACAACGGGTAGTCGCGTGTCGTGACGGCGTCGTAGGTGAGCTTCCCCAAACCGGGATAGGCAAAGACGCTCTCGACGACCACGGCACCGGACAACAAGGTTCCCACCGTCAGCGTGAGACTGGTGAACACCGGCAACAGGGAGTTCCGCAGCGCGTGTCCGAGCGCAATCCGTCTCTCCGTCAGCCCTTTTGCACGCGCGAGTCGAATGAACGGCTCATCCAGGACTCCGACCATCGACGCCCGTGCCAGCAGGAAGAACCCACCGACACTGGCAATGACAAGTGTCGCCACCGGAAGCACCATACGGATTGCGGCCGCCCACAACCACTCCCAACCACTGACGTTGATCGGCACAGCGCCGTACGAGGGAAACCACCCCAATTGCACGGCGAACACTGCGATCAGGATCATTCCCACCCAGAATCCCGGCATCGAATCGATTGCCAATACGCCTGTGACAGTGGCTGTTTCCGTCTTGCTTCCACGACGCCACGCGGCCCAGGTGCCGAGCAACGTACCGATGACGGCGGCAATGAGCATTCCGGTTCCCACCAGCGCGAGCGTCCAGGGCAACTTTTCCATCAGCACATCGAACACGGGGCGGTTGTGCTCGATGGACATCCCCAGATCGCCCCGGAACAGACCTCCCAGGAACGAGAAGTACTGCTCCGGAACGGATCTGTCGAGGCCTGCTTCCGCACGAAGCTGCGCGATGTACTCGGGCGCCAGATTTCCGGTGTCACCGCCGTACAGGTAGCTGATCGGATCTCCCGGCGAAAGGTACGGCAGCGCAAAGTTCAGCGTCACTGCCGCCCACAGCACGAGCAGGTACTGCCCGATTCGACGAAGCGCAGGCATCGTCGTATCAGCGCACAGGTGCGATGGCGTTGACGCTCGCGCTGATCTCGCGAGGCAGGAACGACCACTTGTGCACGATTCCGTATCCGGGCGTCTCGACCCAGCCGCCGAAGGTGTCGGAGCGAACGCCGAAGTACTCGTCGGGGTAGTACAGGCCGATCGTGGTCGGCTGACGGTTGTACAGATCCTGGATCTCGTCGAGAACTGCCAGACGCGCCTCGTTGGTCTCCGTCAGCTTCCACTTGTCGTACAGAGCGTCGAATTCGGGATACGCGATCGACGGAGACTTCCAGATGTTTCCGGAGCGGTGCGACATGATGAACTGAGTCGAATCCGCAACCGCGTGCGGTGAATTCATGGTGATGTACATGTCGTAGGTCTTCTTGGTCGCAATATCGGACAGCGTTCCAGTGTCGACCGCGACAACCGACGTCTCCACGCCGACCTTTCCGAAGTCCTCGGTGAGCAGTTCAGCCGCTCGGACGTCCGGCGACAGTCCTCCGTCGACGTGAATCGTGAACGCGAGCTTCTCACCGGCCGCATTCTCACGAATACCGTCGCCGTCCTTGTCGACATATCCCATGCCGTCGAGGATCTTCTTTGCGCCGTCCACGTCGTACGGCGACTCCGTGGGGTTGGCGTACGGCGCGTCCGGGTGTACGTAACCCTGCGTCGCCGGGCGCCCCTGGCCCAATCCCACGATCTCCAGCAACTGATCTCGATCGACGGACTGATTCAGCGCCGTCCTGAACTGTGCGTCACTGAACGGAGCTTCGAGGAAGTTCAACTTCAGTTCCGGGTATCGCAGCGGCGAAGTCTTGATCACCGAGATATCGGCGGAGTTCTCGAATTCGGTGATCAACTCCGGAGTCAAAGCTCGTGTCGTGGCATCGATCTGGCCCGAACGCAGCGCGGTGAACGTCGCAGACGAGTCCGCGATGACCGGCATGACGATCTCGTCGACCGTCGGGGTTCCGGCAAAGTAGTCGGCATTTGCCTCGAACCGGTAGCCCGATGTCGGACTGTACTCGACCAGCTTGTACGGTCCCGTTCCGACCGGAAGTGCCGTTACCTCTTTGGCTTTGGCCGGATCGACTGAAGACCAGATGTGTTCCGGGAGAACCGGCAGATCCGCGAGGGTCACCGTGCCGAGTTCAGGGCACGCGTAATCGCAGACGAACCGCACCCCTCCGTCTGCCGTCGCCTCCACAGTCGAAATCGACGGAGTGTCGTTGACGTGGTGGGTGAAGCGACCGGTCGGCGCCGAATGCATGTAATGGAAGCTGAAAACTACGTCATCAGCGGTGAAGGCCTCGCCGTCATGCCAGGTGACGTCGTCACGCAGCTTGACTTCCCACGTCGTCGCACTGACCTGGTCGACCGACGTCGCAAGCCACGGCTGCGGGTCGTCGACGTACGGCGACGGCGCCAGCAGCTTGTCGTAGATCATCTCGGTCATCTGATCCGTCTGTCCGGCAAAGATATTGAGCGGACCCGAGTCCTTGTCCGTGGCGATGGTCAATGTCGTAGCCGTTGCCGGACCCGACAGCGCGGTGGTTGCACCTTCACTGGAACCACATGCCGTTGCAAACAACACGGGGGTCAGCACAAGGGCGGAAACGGCACACATGCGACGCCTCGAAGAATTCAGAAATCCCATCACGATCTTTCTAGTTAGGTCTGCATTACCTCAGTTAGGTAAGACTACCTTAAGTAGAATTGATTCTGGACATTCCCCCACATACAAAAGGGCTCTCCGGCACGAATGCCGGAGAGCCCTGGTCAAGCGCAAGCGAGGTCAGTAATCGGCCTCGGTGTACAAGATCATGCCGCGCAAGTTCTTTCCGGCGAGCATGTCCGCGTAACCCTCGTTGATCTCCTCGAGCTTGTAGGTGTTGGTCACCAACTCGTCGAGTTTGAGTGCGCCACTGCGATAGTGATCGAGCAGCTTGGGAATTTGGGAACGCGGGCCGACACCACCGAAGATGGCTCCCTGCAAGCGCTTCTGGAGCAGCGTCAGCTCGAACAGGCTGAGCGTCACCTGCGAATCGGCATAATGGCCCATGCCGACCACCACAACCTGACCGCCCTTACCGGTGGCACTGAGAGCAGGTTGAATCATGTCGCCGTGGATCTCACCGACAGTGATCACGGTGACGTCGGCCATCTTGCCCCACGTGAGTTCGCCGATCGCCGGAAGAGCTTCTTCGAGGGAAGCGTAGGTATGTGTTGCGCCGAATTCCATCGCCTTCTGCCGCTTGAATTCAACCGGGTCGATCGCGATGACAAAGCGAGCACCGGCAGACGCAGCGCCCTGCACGGAATTGATGCCGACGCCGCCAACTCCGACCACCACTACCGTGTCACCGACCTTGGCGCCGCCGATTGCCGTCGCCGATCCCCACCCGGTCGCGACACCACACCCGAGCAGTGCTGCCTTGTCGAGTGGGATGTCCTTCTCGATCTTGATAACCGAGGACTCGTTGACCGTGACGTACGGAGAGAACGTGCCGAGCAGGCACATCTGGATGACGGGCTCACCATCGAGGGTGACTCGATACGAATTGTCCGAGATAGACTGCCCCGTAAGGAGTCCCGCACCCTGGTCGCAGATATTCTGCAATCCCTTCGCACACGAGGGACAGCGTCCACACGCCGGAATGAAGGCCAGCACAACGTGATCACCTTCGGCGACGCTCGTGACACCCGGCCCCACCTTCGTCACCACCCCGGCGCCTTCGTGCCCACCCACGGCCGGATAGAGGGAAAGCGGGGTTGCACCTGTCCGCAAGTGCTCGTCCGAATGGCACAGCCCCGATGCGGCGAGCCGAACCTGCACTTCTCCGGAAATCGGATCACCCAAATCAACCTGTTCGATTTCCCAGGGCTGACCTGGCGCCTTGACTACTGCTGCCTTGACCTTCACCAGCACTCCTCGAAATTCTTCGTGATGCACGGACGACGACGGATCGAATCGAGGAACTGTGTCCCCGATCACACTCCACTGACGAGTGTGCCCGATGACGACAAAAAATGTTGCCGCTCAGACGGTCACTTTCCGACACGACCATCCTCGAGCCAGCACAACCATCTCTCCGCGTGAACGAACTTCGGAACAACGAACTCCATCCTGCCCTCTTCAGGGTCCGACTAGGTATCTACAAGTATCGACATACACATGGCCATCGGGTCGGCACTGACAGTATTCGACAACAAGATCGCACCGTTCTTCGCCGAAGGCGCCTGGGCACGCGTCACTGGTGTCGATATCCACGGAAGTCCCATTTCCGTCGAAGGAAATGGGTACCTGGCGCGGTGCCTTCAACACGAAACCGATCACCTACTTGGCCATCTCTACCTTGACCGGCTGATCGGACGCCACCACCGCGCCGCACGCAGAATGATCAAAAGCAGAGGATGGACCACGGCCGGAAACGTCTGGGTTGCAGGCGAAGAACCGGACCCATTCGGATGGTGACAGGATCAAGCGCAGTTGGCCGACCACAGGCTTAGCCGACTTCGAATTCCACCATCTATGCCGAAATTCCCCCAACCAGCCGATTTCGCATACCGGATTCCGACTATGCAGCCTCCACACACCATGGCGTTGAGGCACCATGGTCGAATGGCGGTTTCTCAGGACAGGTTGGCGCGCGCGACCGGTGCTGTTGCGGTGGCGACCGCGGCGAGTCGCGCGACCGGTTTCCTCCGCACCCTCGCGTTGGCGGCGGTGCTGGGCACAGCGGCCGTCGGGGACGCATACAACGGCGCTAACAGCATGCCCAATATGGTGTATGAACTGCTCCTCGGTGGGGTGATGAGCAGTGTCCTCATCCCTGTGCTGGCGAGGGCACGGCTCCGCGGGCGAACCTATTCGCGGGTTTTCACCCAACGCCTACTGCTGGCGACGGTTCTCGGTGCTGCTGTCGTGACCGCGATAGCGGTGGCGTGTGCCCCGTTTCTGGTTGCCGCATTGGTGTCGGATACGGAGCAGTCGCAGTTGGCGACGATGCTGGCGTATCTACTGTTGCCGGAGATCTTTTTCTATGCAATCGCTGCGACCGTGACAGCCGTGCTGAACGTGCGGGAGAGCTACGCGCCCGCAGCTTGGGCGTCGGCGGTCAACAACCTGATCGTTCTTGCGATGGTCGCGGTTTTCGCGGCGGTACCGGGTCCGGTGACGTTGCTACCGTCGACGATGACCAGTGTGCAGGTGCTCGTCCTGGGTCTCGGAACCACGATCGGGATCGTGGGTCAGGCTGTGTGGACGGTTGCGGCGTTGCAGCGTAACGGATTTCGATGGAGTTGGCGGGTACGTCCCGTGCCGTACACGTGGCGTCCGGTCCGCGTCGGAGCGAGGTTGCTCAGCTGGGTGTTGCTCTACGTCGCGATCAGCCAGGTAGGTGTCGGCGTCGTACTCCGAGTCGCGTTCAGCCACGGCGGAGTCTCGACCTACACGTACGCTGACCTGCTGTTCCAGGTACCGTACGGCATCCTCGGGGTGTCCTTGCTGACCGTGCTCATGCCCCGTATCTCCCGTGCTGTGGCGCTCGGGGACCGTGATGCGCTGGTCGCCGACATGGGCCGCGCCGCGCGGTACTCGGTTCTCGCTCTCGTCCCTGCGGCAGTCGCGATGACTCTACTCGGCCCGATGCTGACCACGGTGATGTTCGTCGGGCGCGTCGATGTCGATGCCGCACGCACTATCGGTGTGGCACTGGCACTATCGGCGTTCGGGCTTCCCCCGTTCGCGTTGGTCATGCTGCAACTGCGAGTCTTCTACGCGGGCAACGACATGCGAACACCGGCCTTGATCAACGCCGCAATGGTGCTCACGAAAGTCGCCGTCGTTGCACTCGCTGTCGCTGGTCTTCCGAACCAGACGATCGTGGTGATGCTTCCGGTCGCAAGTTCACTGTCCTACATCGTCGGTGCCGTCAGCGGGCACCTGGTGTTGCGCCACCGTTACGGCCTACTCGGCTTCCACACGGTGCTCGAAACCTTCTCTCGGGTGCTGTGGGCGTCGATAGCTGCCGGCGTGGTCTGCGTTGTCGCGATCGGATCTATGCACCAGCTCATCGACAATCCTCGCGCGGCCGCAGCAGCAACACTGGCGGCGGTGCTCGTGCTCGGAACACCGACATTCCTCGTCGCGGCCAACAAGATCGGTATCCCCGAGATCCGCAACGCCAAAGCCATACTCAACCCGTAACCACGCAGCCAAGGTGATGAAGAACATGGGTTCGCGGCACACGACGGTCACTTCTTCGATGTTGTCCCATGCGCCGAGATCGATGTTGGGGCCGCCATTTTCGAAGATGTGATCTTCCCCGGACGGTGGGGTCCGCGTCGACCGCCGAGATGAGAAACGCGTGGTGCTCAATCTCTATCGACCCGGTGATCGTCATCGCGTGATGACGGCAGTCGCCAGCCTGCAGTGAATGCGCTCAGCATTCCCCGTTTGCTGCAGCACGAAGACCTTCGATGACCAACGCCTGCTGATGCGGGGTTTGCCCTGCCCAAGGGCCGACCGGCAACGTGATCGTAAGAATGTGGTTCCAACCGGCGCCTTGAAGACCAGCTAGCGCACTGTCCACCGATCCAAAGGCCATCAGTGCCGACTTCACGTCTTCACACGCGGCAAACACTCAGGGTTCGTTGCATACTCAGATCAAACCAGAATCGGTTCGAACAAAGACCCCAGTCTCGCGTGATTGCCGGTCAGTCAGCTTGACCAATCCGCATGCAGCCCAGAATAAATCACCATGGGTGAACACCCTCGACGATGCCGCCGCTGAGCGGCAGTGGCGGCATCGTCGGAAAAATGCTCTGCGGTCAGACAGCGGTACCGATCGCGCCACGCGCTGCTTCGTAGGCTGCACCGACGCGGTACAGACGCTCGTCCGCCATGGCCGGAGCCATGATCTGCAGACCGACAGGCAGGTTGTCGTCCGCCGACAGACCTGACGGCACCGACATGGCGCAATGGCCGGCCAGGTTGGTGGGCAGGGTGCAGAGGTCGGAGAGGTACATCGCGAGCGGATCGCCCACCTTCTCCCCCAACTTCCACGGCGTGAACGGACTGGTCGGCGAGACCAGAACGTCGACCTGCTCGTACGCCTTGTCGAAATCGCGGGCGATCAGAGTGCGAACCTTCAGCGCCGAGCCGTAGTAGGCGTCGTAGTAACCCGAGGACAAGGCGTAGGTGCCGATCATGATGCGGCGCTTGACCTCCGGACCGAAACCGGCAGCGCGGGTGGCTGCCATGACCTGGTCGGCACTCATGTTGCCGTCGTCGACACGCATGCCGTAACGCATCGCGTCGAAGCGGGCCAAGTTGGACGAGACCTCACTGGGCAGCACGAGGTAGTACGACGCGAGCGCGTACTCGAAGCTCGGGCACGAGACCTCGACAACCTCGGCGCCGAGAGCCTTCAGCTGCTCGACTGCCGCGTCGAAGGACACGATGACGCCGGGCTGGTAACTGTCGGAGTGCAATTCCTTGACGACGCCGACCTTGACGCCGCGCAGGTCGCCGTTGGCACCTTCGCGAGCAGCGGCAACCACCGGACGCACCGGGGCGTCGATGGACGTGGAGTCCCGCGGATCATGCCCGGCGATGACCTCATGCAGCAGCGCGGTGTCGAGCACTGTGCGACCGCACGGGCCACCCTGATCGAGCGAAGACGCACACGCGACAAGACCGAAACGCGAGACGGTTCCGTACGTCGGCTTGGTACCGACGGTTGCTGTGACAGCAGCCGGCTGACGAATGGATCCACCGGTGTCGGTGCCGATGGCCAACGGAGCCTGACGGGACGCGAGCGCCGCTGCGCTACCACCGCCGGAGCCGCCGGGGATACGCGTGGTGTCCCACGGGTTACGCGTCGGGCCGTACGCCGAGTTCTCGGTGGAGGATCCCATCGCGAATTCGTCGAGGTTGGTCTTGCCGAGGATCGGAATGCCTGCGGCGCGAAGCTTGCTCGTCAGGGTCGCGTCGTACGGCGCTACCCATCCTTCGAGCATCTTCGACGCACAGGTCGTCGGCATATCGGTGGTGGTGAAGATGTCCTTGAGCGCAATCGGGACACCGGCGAGCGCAGACACGGGCTCGTTTCCGGCGGCCAGGGAGCTGTCGACGGCAGCGGCGGCTTCGAGGGCCTGCTCACCGGCGACGTGCAGGAAGGCGTGGTACTCGGAGTCGACGGCAGCGATGCGATCGAGGTGCGCCTGAGTGACCTCTACCGAGGACACCTCACGCGAATGGATCTTGTCTGCCAGAACCGATGCGTCCAGCGTGGTCAGGTCGGCGGTCATTCGCCCTCTCCAAGGATCTGCGGAACGGCAAAGCGATCCTGTTCGACTGCGGGTGCACCGGACAACGCCTGGTCCGGGGTCAATCCCGGCACGATGACGTCCGGACGGGTGACGTTGGTGACGGCATTGGGGTTCGCCATGGGCGGAACGTCGTCGGCCGCAACCTCGGTGACCACCTTGACGTGGTTGAGAATCGAATCCAACTGACCGGCGAACTCGTCGAGTTCTGCGTCGGACAGTGCGAGTCTGGACAGCCGCGCGAGGTGCGCGACCTCGTCACGGGAGATGGCAGGCACCGCGGGGCCCCTTTCGGAAGAGGACGTATTCATTGCCGGTCCAGCCTAGTTGCTCGGCTCCCGAGACCTGTAGTCGCGCCTCGCGTGTCCACCGCCACGTCCGGTTCGACCGAAGTGTTTCGGTCGTGTCACAACCTCGTATTGCGGGCGTGACAGGGCCGCGGCGCCGACCATCGACGAGGCGACAAGTGCAAAGATGACGTACAGCGCGAGTCACCACGACCCGGGCGGAAACCGAAAGCGAAAGGACGAACGTGTCATACCTGCTCCGCGTCAGTCTGCCCGACCGTCCCGGTAGCCTCGGCGCACTCGCCGTCGCACTGGGTTCCGTCGGAGCCGACATTCTCTCCCTCGACGTCGTGGAGCGAGGCGACGGTTTTGCCATCGACGATCTTGTCGTCGACGTCGAACCGGGAGCGCTACCGGACACTCTGATCACGGCAGCCGAGCATCTCCCCGGCGTATCGGTGGATTCCATCCGTCCGTACGCGGGAATCCTCGACACCCATCGTGAACTCGAACTCATCGACTCCGTCGCCACCGCGAAGGACGATCGCCTGCAGGTACTCGTCGACGGCGCCCCACGGGTGCTGCGCGTGGGCTGGTCCGTGATCATCGATATCGGACCGCAGGGCGCCTATCGGGTGGTCGGCAGCTCGGGCGCCCCCGAAACTCACGCCACCGAGGTCCCGTGGATGCCCCTCGAGAAGCCGGCAGTCCTCGACGGTGAAGCCGACTGGGTGCCCGAGGTGTGGCGCGACATGGACACCAGCCTCGCTGCCGCACCGCTGGGCTCGGGTGGCCGTGTCCTGATGCTCGGTCGCCCCGGCGGGCCGGAGTTCCGGCCCTCGGAGATTGCCCGTCTGGGCTATCTCGCCGGGATCATCGCGACAGTTCTGGGCTGACCTATTCAGGGCTGACCACTCAGGGCTTACTACTCAAGCCAGACCCCGCACCATCACGGTCAGCTCCATGCCCCTGATCGGCTCCCACGCCCGGTCCGGGTCCGGCACAAATCCGTTGCGATCGTAGATACGACGCGCATCGACCATCTCGGGCTGAGTCGACATGACTACCGAGTGATCGCCCCGGTCGTAGGCCTCGGCTATCACTGCGCGCACCAAAGCCGTACCCGCGCCCGACCCGCGAGCATCGGGCGATACCGCAAGCATGCGGAATTCGAGTTCGCCGGTCTTCGCGACGTCCGCGAACGGTGTTCCGGGTTCCGCCACGGTGAGCGATCCCACAACGCGGTCCCCAAGAACTGCAACCAGCACTCGGCCGTCCTGCACCCGAGTTGCCGTGTCGCGCAGACGCTCCGCATACGGGGTTCCCTCGGCAACAAACCCGCCACCCACGTACGCCTGCACCGTCAGCTCCCCCACTGTGTCGAACTCGTTGGGGAGGATTTCGCGAATCTCGATCATGGCGCCACTATTGCACCCTGCCCACCGAACTCGGAAATCGCCGAGCGCGGTGGCTATTCGTCCAATTCGGTGGGCGTGACCGCGTCAGGGCCACCTTCGAGCAACCGGCGGAAGCCGTCCTCGTCGAGCACGGGCACACCCAATTCGACGGCCTTGTCGTGCTTGGAACCCGGCGCTTCACCGACAACGACAAACGCCGTTTTCTTCGAGACGGAACCAGCCGCCTTGCCGCCGCGCACGAGAATCGCCTCCTTCGCCTGATCGCGGGAGAACGTCTCGAGCGAACCGGTGACGACGATGGAGAGGCCCTCGAGATTGCGCGGAATGGAATCGTCTCGCTCGTCCTCCATCCGTACGCCGGCGGCCGCCCACTTGTCCACGATCTGCTGATGCCAGTCCACGGTGAACCACTCGACCACGGCGGCAGCGATCGTGGATCCGACGCCGTCCACAGCTGCCAACTGCTCCATCGACGCTTCCCGAATGCGTTGCAGCGAACCGAATTCCCCTGCCAAGGCTCGCGCCGCCGTGGGCCCGACATGCCGAATGGACAGTGCCACAAGCACTCTCCACAGCGGCTTGTCCTTCGCCGAATCCAGGTTGGCCAGCAAGCGTTTTCCGTTTGCCGACAAGGCTCCGGCGTTGGTCCGGAAAATCGGCACACCGATCAGAGTGTCGGCGTCAAGTGAGAAGAGGTCACCCTCGTCGTCGATGGCCTTCGCTTCGAGGAGACCGGTCGCAGCCTCGTATCCGAGCACTTCGATGTCGAAGGCCCCGCGGCCGGCCACGTGGAACACCCGCTCACGCAACTGAGCCGGGCAGTGCTGCTGATTGGGGCAGCGCACGTCGACGTCGCCCTCTTTGGCCGGCGCCAATTCGGTGCCGCATTCCGGGCATTGCGTCGGCATGACGAACTCACGCTCGGTGCCGTCGCGGACGTCGGCCACGGGGCCGAGAACCTCGGGGATGACGTCACCTGCCTTGCGCAGCACCACGGTGTCACCGATCAACACGCCCTTGCGCTTGACCTCGCTGCCGTTGTGCAGCGTGGCCAACGACACAGTGGAACCGGCTACCGTCACCGGTTCCATGTACGCAAACGGCGTCACCCGTCCGGTGCGCCCGACGCTGACACGAATGTCGAGGAGCTTGGTCGTGACCTCCTCGGGCGGGTACTTGTAGGCAATCGCCCAACGCGGCGCTCGTGACGTGGTGCCGAGACGGCGATGCAACGACATCTCGTCGACCTTGACGACCAGGCCGTCGATCTCATGCTCGACGTCGTGGCGGTGCTCGCCCCAGTACTTCATCTTCTCGACCACGGCGTCCGCTCCGACAACCCGGCTGGTGTGCGTCGAGACCGGCAGACCCCACGCGGCGAGCGCCACGTACGCGTCGTACTGCGATGCGGGTTCGAAACCCTCCATCCGGCCGAAACCGTGGCAGATCATGCCCAGGCGTCGGCGCGCCGTCACCGCGGGATTCTTCTGACGCAACGATCCGGCGGCGGAGTTGCGTGGGTTTGCGAAGGGCGCCTTGCCTTCTGCGACCAACGACGCGTTGAGCGCGGCAAAGTCCTCGAGCCGGAAGAACACCTCACCGCGTACTTCGAGCACGCTGGGGATCGGGTACTCCGCGCTCGCAGTCAGGTACTCCGGGATGTCGTTGATGGTGAGCGCGTTGAGCGTGACCAATTCACCGGTGCGGCCGTCACCACGCGTGGCCGCCCGCACGAGCTTGCCGTTCTCGTAGACGAGGTTGAGTGCAACGCCGTCGATCTTGACCTCACAGAGGTAATGCAGATCCGGCCCGGTTTCCTGCTCCACCTTGGCAATCCAGCCGCGGAGTTCGGACTCGTCGAAAACATTGTCGAGACTGAGCATGCGCTCGAGGTGATCGACCGAGGTGAAATCCGTTGCGAACCCGCCGCCCACCAACTGTGTCGGTGAGTCAGGAGTCCGCAGATCCGGATATTGCTCTTCGAGAGCATTGAGCTGGCCCAGCAGTGTGTCGAATGCGCCGTCCGAAATAGTCGGTGCATCACGAACGTAGTAGCGGAACTGATGCTGACGGACCTCCTCAGCCAGCTCCATCCACTGCTCACGCGCCTCGTTCGGCGCAGGCTGCACGGTTCCCTCGGTGGTTTCACTCACAAGGCAGAAGAATATCGGGTGGCACTGACATGTCTGCGCGGCGCGTCAGAACGCAGACGGATCGTCCACCAAGGCCTTGCTGACGTCGGTACACAACTTCAGCGCCGTGCGGGCGTAGTCGAGGCCCGCGCCGGCCAGACCGCATCGCGGCGTCACTGCCACCTGCGTCTGCAGAAGCTCCCGCGAGAATCCGAGACGGTCGATCAGCGTCACCGCAGGCATCGCGCATTCTTTCCACGTGAGCGGCTTCTCGGGCGCCGTGGCCGGAACCACACCCAACGCCAACTGCTTGTCGGCATCGAACAACTGCCCGACGCCGTCCAGGTCGCGCGAGGAAATCAGAGATAGATCGAAACTCACGGCAGACGCCTTGCTGCGTCGCAGAAGGTCCCACGGAAGGTCCGCGCTGCAACTGTGCACGATGGTCGGCAATCCGCAGCCCTCGATAGCCGAATCCAGAATTGCCAGTGCCTCCGGCTCGGGGAGCGCCGGAACACTTTCCATTCTGGTGCGGCCCGGCAAAGATCCCGCGAGCACAGCAGGCATCTGCGGCTCGTCGAGCTGGATGATCACGCGGGCACCCGTGCGGCGGGTCACCTCGGCGGCATGACGGGCCAATCCCTCGCCCAGCGATTCGGCGATGTCCCGCAATGCGCCGCGATCCACGAGTACACGGGAACCGTTTGCGACCTCGATCTCGGCGCCGAGCGTGAGCGGTCCGGCGGCCTGCAGTTTGATCACGTGATCTCCGCCGACCAGGCGGGCGGATTCCCAGGCTTCCTCGAGCGCGTCGAGATCCTGGTTCAGGAAGTCCTCGCCGCGCTTCGCGATGGTTCCGCGCCGAGGCACAACCCGGTAGGAACGCGTCGACGCATCGAGGTTGATGTCGACGAGGATGGCACCGGTTCGGCCGACGGTGTCTGCGCCTAGTCCCCGCGCCGGCAATTCCACCAGGTGCGGAAATCCACCGAGCTCACCGAGGATGGTGGCTGCGCTCTCCCGGGCATCCGTGCCCGGCCAGGATCCGATTCCGGTGACCAGGCCACCGATGGAAACCTGCTGTGTCACAGTGTGTTCGGCTCGGATTCGGTTCCGGCGATGGTGCCGCTGCCGAGTACCTGATCGCCCAGTTCGCTGTCGGGACGGTACAGAACCACTGCCTGCCCCTTCGCGACACCGGTCAGCGGTTCACGCAGGGAAATCGTGATGCCGCCGTCGACTGCTTCCGCCACCGCCTGAGCCAGCCCGCCGTGCGCTCGAACCTGCACCATGCACTCGACCGGGCCTTCGGGGGCCTCACCGGACGTCCAGATCGCGCGCTGTGCCGTGATCGCCCACACATCGAGATTCTTGGCCGATCCGACACGGACAGTGCCGGTTTCGGGTTCGATCGACGTCACGTACCGAGGACGTCCGTCCACCGCGGGACCTTCGACGCCCAGTCCCTTACGCTGACCGATCGTGAAGCCGTGAACACCGTCGTGCGCTGCGAGCACTTCACCCGAATCGGCGTCGACGACGCTTCCCGGGCGAACACCGATCCGGGCGCCCAGGAAAGCCCGGGTGTCGCCGGTCGGGATGAAGCAGATGTCGTGGCTGTCCGGCTTGTTCGCAACGGCCAGTCCGCGCTCGGCCGCCTCTTCGCGGATCTGCTCCTTCGGTGTGTCACCGATCGGGAACATCGCGCGCGAGAGCTGCGCTGCGGTCAGGACACCCAGAACGTACGACTGATCCTTGTCGGGATCGACGGCGCGGCGCAGAACACCGTCTTCGAGGCGCGCGTAATGGCCGGTGGCGACCGCGTCGAATCCGAGCGCAACCGCGCGATCGGCGAGAGCGGTGAACTTGATCTTCTCGTTGCAGCGCAGGCACGGATTGGGCGTCTCACCTGCTGCGTACGACGCCACGAAATCGTCTATCACGTCTTCTTTGAAGCGATCCGCAAAGTCCCAGACGTAGAAGGGGATTCCCAGAACGTCGGCGGCGCGCCTGGCATCGCCCGCGTCTTCCTTGGAACAGCATCCACGCGAACCCGTGCGCAAAGCGCCAGGTGCCGTCGACAACGCCAGATGAACTCCCACGACGTCATGGCCGGCTGCAACGGCGCGGGCGGCGGCAACGGCGGAGTCGACGCCTCCGCTCATGGCTGCGAGTACTCGCATCAGCGATCCCCTCCACGCGAACCGGCACCGGCAAGACCGGCGGCCCGAGCGCGCTCTACTACTTGTGGCAGCGCTGCGATGAGCGCATCCACATCGGTGACACTCGACGTATGTCCGAGTGAGAATCTCAAGGAGCCCCGCGCAGTCGACGGTTCGACGCCCATCGCGATCAGCACGTGGCTGGCCCGGGCAACACCTGCGGTGCACGCCGAACCGGTGGAGCATTCGATTCCGGCAGCGTCGAGGAGCATCAGCAGTGAGTCCCCTTCGCAACCGGGAAACGTGAAGTGCACGTTACCGGGCAGACGATCCGACCCTGTCGGGCCGTTGAGCACCGACTCGGGGAGAATCCGGAAAACACCCTCGATCAAGCGATCGCGCAGCTCGGCCAATTCCCGTGCGCTGGAATCGATGTGCGCGGTGTTCTCCCGCAGGGCCGCTGCCATGCCCACCACACCTGCGGTATCCGGGGTACCCGAACGAAGATCACGTTCGTGTCCTCCACCGTGCAGGAGCGGCACACACGGAACCTGACGTCCCAGCAGCAGCGCACCGACGCCGTGCGGCCCGCCGAACTTGTGTGCCGCAATGCTCAGCGCCGAGAGCTTGCTCGCGGCAAAATCGACCGGCAGCTGGGCGACGGCCTGAACCGCGTCACTGTGCATCGGGATCTCGAATTCCGCTGATATCTCGGCTAATTCGAGGATCGGCATGATGGTGCCGACCTCATTGTTGGCCCACATGATCGTGACGAGTGCAACCTCGTCGGCATGCACCGACAGCTCGTCTCGCAGGGTCTGTGGGTCGACCACACCGTTGGCGTCCACCGGCAACCAGGTGACCCGGGCACTCTCGTGCTTTTCGAGCCACTCCACGGTGTCGAGAACGGCGTGATGTTCTACCGAGCTCGCCAGGATTCGGGTGCGCCTGGGGTCCGCGTCGCGGCGCGCCCAGAAGATACCCTTGACCGCGAGGTTGTCACTCTCGGTGCCGCCGGACGTGAAGATGACCTCAGACGGGCGGGCACCCAGGCTCGCCGCGATCGACTCGCGCGATTCCTCGACGCGGCGCCGCGCCGCGCGGCCGGAGCCGTGCAGCGAGGACGCATTGCCCACAGTGGCGAAGGTATCGGTCATCGCCTCGATAGCAGCTGCCGTCATCGGTGTGGTGGCGGCATGATCGAGGTACACCGGAAATGCGGTGTCAACACGGTGTGCAGGCAGAGTCATGGCCTGACCAGGATAGCCCAGCACGGTGGCTCTCTTCGCGCCGCTTACCCGACCAGGCGAACATCTTCCGGCCGTACTGTGACCCGCATCTCCAGATCCGGCGCCAGAGCAGTGGTGCCTCGCACCGCCCTCTCACATCGCTGTGCAAGATCTCGTCGGCACTCCCCGGCCTCTTCCAACGGCGCCAACCGGACCTCCACCTCGACATGCTTCTGGCGCAGGATTCGCCCGATGGATTGCCCGATCGTCTCGCTGCCGACAAAACACGGTCCGGTGCACAGGGTGCCGTCGCCGTTGGCATACCGGATCGCCATGGGCTGGACCGGGCATTGCGAATCGACCGCAGCCTGGAACATGGCCGGGCGGAATCCGCCGTACGCTCGCCCGCACCACGTAGTTCCCTCCGGAAAAGCCATGACCCGCACGCCGCGTTCCAGACGCTCACGCACAGTGCCCACGACGTCAGGCAAGTCACGCAGCCGAGCGCGATCTATCGGTACCACCCGCATCCGACGTGCCAGCGACCCGAGGACCGCCCACTCCAGCAGATCGGCACGGGCGACGAAGTTCGCAGGCGCAACGGCACTGGCAACCAGCACGTCCGTCCAGGACACGTGGCCGGCCACCACCAACACCCCGTCCGGTTCCGGCCTGCCCAATCGCTGATCGTCGACCCTCAGTTTCATGCCGAGGCAGCGGAGCAGAATCCGTGAATACGCGCGCTGCAGTCGGGCCCGCCAGGTTCGCGGCAGCAACCAGCCCGCCGACAACATCGGCGCAGTCAGTAGCGCGCAGCCGACCAGCACCGCTCGCATCGCTACCGTGATCTTCGACACACGCGCCGGATCGGGCGGTAGGCACCCGTCGCCGCAGGGGCTCGACGGCACCCAGTACGGGGTCATCCCACGAGGCGGCGTCATCCCACGAGGCGGCGTCATCCCACAGGCCCTTGCTGGGTCGACGCCGCCGATCGCAGCCGATCGAGGTACCGCTTGTTGGCCGAGTGCAGACCTTGCAACGCAACGAAATCTGCGACCCCGAAGGCGGGATCGTAGGCAGGTTCACCACAGATCACGGCGCCCATGCGCAGGTACCCGCGCAGCAGGGGCGGCATGGTCACGCGCGTGGGCGGTGCGATCTGGTCCAACGTGCGCCCGCCAAGCACCACGGGATTACGCGGAACGGCCCGACTCTCGAGCGTGCTCCCGTGCTTGTTCAGCACAAAATCTCGGACGCCGCGCACCTCAGCCCCCGGTACGGCACCGGGGTGCGGTGTGATCGGAACGGACACGCACCCCATCACCCATTCGTGGCCCGTCAGTTCGAGGTACTGCAGAATTCCGGACCACATGAGGCCGAGAACCGAACCGTTGCGATGCGCCGGATCGACACACGCGCGGCCCATCTCGACAATGCGGAGCGCCTCCGGATCCAGAGCCGATATGTCGAATTCCGTTGCTGTGTAATATCCGCCGGCTTTTGCCGCGGCGTCCGGGGTGAGCATGCGATAGCATCCGACGTAGTCGCCGGTGATGTCGTCGCGGACCAGAATGTGATCACAGAATTCGTCGAACGCATCTGCGTCCAGCTCGAAAGGTGAAGCGGGAATCGAGAATCCGGGTTCGGAGACGAATACCCGATATCGAAGGCGCTGCGCGGCCACTCGATGTTCACGGTCGGAGGAGACGATCAGGGAATATCTCGGCGCGGCAACCTCACGGCCGAGATTGTCACTCGCGGGGCGAAGGACTGACGTAATTGTCATGCGCCAGGTTTATCCAGCAGACGCAACGCTGCGGCATCAGCAAAGTGACAGGCCGATGCAGGCCTGGTGAATAACGCACTGTGCGCCTTTATTAACCGCGGGGGGTTAATAAAGGCGCACAGCAGCTTTTTAGCCCTTGTGAGCCTTCACAGCTTCGGTGAGCTGCGGTGCGACGTTGAACAGGTCGCCCACGATGCCGAAGTCGGCGATCTCGAAGATGGGTGCCTCTTCGTCCTTGTTGACCGCGACGATGGTCTTGGACGTCTGCATGCCGGCGCGGTGCTGGATGGCACCGGAAATGCCGAGTGCGATGTACAGCTGCGGGGAGACCGTCTTACCGGTCTGACCGACCTGGAACTGTCCGGGGTAGTAACCCGAGTCCACAGCGGCACGCGAAGCGCCGACTGCTGCGCCGAGGGAATCGGCGAGCTCTTCGACGACGGAGAACTTGTCCGCGCTGCCGACGCCGCGTCCACCGGAAACCACAACGCTGGCTTCGGTGAGCTCGGGGCGGTCGCCACCGACGATGGGCTCACGCGAGGTGACCTTGACGGCACTCTCGTCCTGAGCCGGAACCTCGACGGCGATCTGCTCGCCGGCACCGGCCTGCGGAGCTGCCTCGACGGCACCCGGGCGAACCGAGTAGACGGGAACCTCGCCGTTGGCCTTGGCCTCGACGGTGAACGCGCCACCGAAGATGGAGTGGACGCCCGTTCCGTCAGCCTTGATCTCGATGACGTCGGTCAGCAGACCGGAGCCCAGACGTGCGGCCAGACGGCCGGCAACCTCTTTGCCCTCGGTGCCGGCAGCGGTGATGACCGCTGCGGGGCTGGTGGACTCGACGAGTGCGGCGAGAACGTCGACCTTGGGGGTGACGAGGTAGCCCTCGATGTCGTCGGACTCGGCGACGTAGATCTTCTCGGCGCCGGCTGCTGCCAGTGCGTCGGCGAGCTTGGCTGCGGTGCCCGCGGGGCCGGCGACAACTGCCGACGGCTCACCGAGTGCGCGTGCAGCGGTGATGAGTTCGGTGCTGACCTTCTTCAGCGCACCTTCTGCGTGCTCTACGAGCACAAGTACTTCTGCCATGACTTAACTCTCCCTGAGTTTTTCTGCTGGTTGCCTAGAAGGGCGCGATCAGATGACCTTGTTGCTGACGAGGTACGCGGCAATCTTGGTGCCACCGTCTCCCTCGTCGGCGATGCGCTCACCAGCGGTGCGGGGGGGCTTCGGAGTGGAGGAGGTCACGGTCGTGCCGGCGTTGGCAACACCCACGGTCTCCGGGTCGACACCGAGGTCGGCCAGCGTGTAGACGAGAACTTCCTTCTTCTTCGCGGCCATGATGCCCTTGAAGGAGGGGAAGCGCGGCTCGTTGATCTTCTCGGTGACCGAGACGATTGCGGGCAGCGAAGCCTCGAGGCCGAAAACGCCCTCGTCGGTCTCGCGCTCGCCGGTGACGGTGCCGTCGGCGACGACGAGCTTGCGCAGCTGCGTGAGCTGGGGAATGCCCAGGTACTCGGCAATGATGGCCGGAACAGCGCCGACGCGGCCGTCAGTGGCCTCGTTTCCGGCGATGATCAGGTCTGCGGGCTCTTCGTTCTCGAACGTGATCTGTCCGAGTGCAGCAGCGAGGGTCCACGCGGTCTGGATGGCGTCGGAGCCGTGCAGCGCGGGGTCGTTGATGTGGACGGCCTTGTCGGCGCCCATCGACAGTGCCTTGCGGATAGCGTCGGTGGCGCGGTCGGGACCTGCGGACAGCACCGTCACCTCACCGCCCTGAGCTTCCTTGATGAGGAGTGCTTCTTCGACGGAGCGCTCGTTGATCTCGTCGAGCACTGCGTCTGCGGCTTCACGGTCAAGCGTGTAGTCGCCGTCGGTCAGCTTGCGCTCGGACCATGTGTCGGGGACCTGCTTGATCAAAACAACGATATTCGTCATGGGTCTTCGTCGACCTCCTGTGTGTATTTCACCTGATAAATCGTCTGTGTTGCTACGCGCAGGCCGAGGGATTCCGGAAAAGGATTTCTCGTCTCACGTCGGCTGTGCGTTAGATTACCTCACGTTAAGTTACCCGTCGGTAACTTAACGTGGAACCACCCTCACCATAACGGCACGCGGTGCAAATTATCGCTGTGATCTGAACCACGTGAACATGTTCTACCCGATTGGCACTAATCTCCCTGAGGTGAGTGAAACAAGTGTCAGCAACCACGAGGACGCGCCCCTTCCCCTGACGGGCGAACGAACGGTGCCGGGAATCCCCGAAGAGAATTACTGGTTCCGGCGCCACGAAGTTGTCTACCGCGCATTGATGGAACGCTGCACCGACCGCCGCGTGCTCGAAGCCGGATCCGGAGAAGGCTACGGCGCCAACATGATTGCCGATGTCGCGACCAAGGTCACCGGCCTCGATTACGACATCTCCGCCGTCGAGCACGTCCGCGCCCGCTACCCCCGCGTCGAGATGATCCACGGCAATCTCGCCGAACTGCCACTCGAAGACAATTCGGTGGACGTCGTAGTGAACTTCCAGGTAATCGAGCACCTGTGGGACCAGGGACAGTTCCTACGCGAGTGCTTCCGGGTTCTGTCTCCCGGCGGCGAACTTCTGATCAGCACCCCCAACCGGATCACCTTCTCCCCCGGCCGGGACACACCGCTCAACCCGTTTCACACCCGCGAGCTCAATGCGGACGAGATGACGGAACTACTGGTCGACGCCGGATTCCGCCTCCAACTCATGACCGGTGTCCACCACGGCCGCAGACTGAAGGATCTCGACGCGAAACATGGCGGATCGTTCATCGATGCGCAGATCGACCGCGCCCTCGCCGGTGAGCCGTGGCCGGCAGACCTGACCCGCGACGTCGAAGGCATCACCGTCGACGACTTCACACTGGCCGTCCCCGACATCGACGCGAGCCTCGACCTCGTCGCTATTGCCGTGAAGGAAACCGGCGAGTGAGTAACGCAACACCAGTCCAAGAACCGGGGATGTTCGCCCTGGTCCTGCACTCGCACCTGCCGTGGCTCGCCAACCACGGACGGTGGCCCGTCGGCGAAGAATGGCTCTACCAGTCGTGGGCCGGGTCGTACCTCCCCCTCACCGCGGCGCTACGACGCCTCGCCGACGAAGGTCGGTCCAACCTCCTGACGCTGGGAATCACGCCGGTACTCGCGGCGCAGCTCGACGATCCGCACTGCCTGGCCGGTATGCACCACTGGCTCGGTAATTGGCAGATCCGAGCGCACGAAGCTGCCGGGATGCCAGACGCGGCGCACCGTGAACTCGGCGCGCGGGAGCACCGTGCGTCGGCTGCAGCGTTGGAGGACTTCGAAACCCGTTGGCAGCACGGCGCTTCCCCGGTTTTCCGCGATCTCATCGACCGTGGCGCTTTCGAATTGCTCGGGGGCCCGTTGGCTCATCCGTTTCAGCCGCTCCTCGACCCACGACTGCGTGCGTTCTCCCTCCGCGAGGGCCTCGCCGACGCTCAGGCGCGGTGGAACCACACCCCGACCGGCATCTGGGGACCCGAATGCGGATACACACCAGGCATGGAACGTGGCTACGCCGAAGCCGGCGTCACCCACTTCATGGTCGACGGTCCCGCGCTGCGTGGTGACACGACCCTCGGCCGGCCGGTCCGCGACTCCGATGTTGTGGCCTTCGGCCGCGACCTGCAGGTCAGCTACCGCGTCTGGTCGCCGAAATCCGGGTATCCGGGCCACGGCGCGTACCGCGATTTCCACACGTACGACCATGAGACCGGTCTGAAGCCGTCCCGGGTCACGGGCCGAACCGTCGACTCCGCCGACAAGGCTCCTTACGATCCCGAGTTGGCGGCACGTGCAGTCGACAAGCACGTCGCCGACTTCGTCGACGCCGTCCGGGCGCGCCTGCGCAGTGAATCCGCGCGCATCGGGCGCGACGCTCTGGTTGTCGCGGCGTTCGACACCGAACTGTTCGGGCACTGGTGGCACGAGGGTCCGCAGTGGCTCGAGAAGGTTCTGCGCGCCCTACCCGAGGCGGGCATCCGCGTCGGAACCCTCAACGATGCGCGGGCCGCCGGATACGTGGGTGATCCTGTGCAACTGGAGGATTCGTCGTGGGGATCAGGTAAGGACTGGCGCGTGTGGGCCGGTGACCAAGTCAGCGATCTCGTGCAACTCAACACCGAAGTCGTCGCCACTGCACTGGGCGCGGTGGACAAATCTCGTGGACACGACAATGCCCCCGGACGTCCGGAACTGCGAAACCGGGTAAACGATCAGGTGCTTCGGGAGACACTGATGACGGTGTCGAGCGATTGGGCGTTCATGGTGAGCAAGGATTCCGCAGCGGGGTACGCCCGCGAGCGCGCACACAAGCATGCCCACGCGACCAGAGAGATCGCCGAAGCGGTGGTCTCCGGCAAGGACGCGGTCGCCACTCGCCTCGCCGACGGCTGGAACCGCGCGGACGGCCTGTTCCCCGGTCTGGACGCGCGCCGTCTGCCTGACACAGAACTGAGCCCGTCGTGAAAATTCTCATCGTCTCGTGGGAGTACCCCCCGGTCGTCGTCGGCGGACTCGGTCGGCACGTCCACCATCTCGCCGCCGAGTTGGCAGCGGCCGGGCACGAGGTGGTTGTTCTGTCGCGTCGCCCGTCCGGTACCGACGCGTCGACGCACCCGACGGTCACGCACATCTCCGAAGGCGTGCTTGTGGTGGCGGTTGCCGAGGATCCCGCGCACTTCGTGTTCGGTGAAGACATGCTCGCCTGGACGCTCGCGATGGGTCACGCCATGGTCCGAGCCGGAATGGCGCTGCACAAACCCGGCGTCGGCGAGGGCTGGCAGCCTGATGTGGTCCACGCCCACGACTGGCTGGTTGCCCACCCCGCAATCGCTTTGGCCGAATTCTACGACGTGCCATTGGTTTCCACGCTCCACGCCACGGAAGCGGGACGACACAGCGGCTGGATTTCCGGCCGCATCAACCGTCAGGTCCACTCCGTCGAATGGTGGCTGGCCAATGAATCCGACGCTCTCATAACGTGTTCCGCTTCGATGCAGGATGAGGTCACCGAACTCTACGGCCCCACACTCCCTCCGGTCAGTGTCATCCGTAACGGAATCGACTTGACCACGTGGAACTTTCGCGAGCGCGCGCCACGATCCGGGCCGCCGAAACTGCTCTTTGTCGGACGGCTCGAATACGAGAAGGGTGTCCAGGACGCCATTGCGGCGCTCCCGCGAATCCGTCGTAGCCACCCCGGCACCACTCTCGCGATCGCGGGCGAGGGCACTCAGTTCGGCTGGCTCGCCGAACAGGCGCGCACCCATCGCGTTGTCCGGTCCGTGAATTTCCTCGGCAACCTCGACCACACCGAACTGCTGAGTTGGCTGCACGGCGCCGACGCCATAGTCCTGCCGTCACGGTACGAACCGTTCGGCATCATCGCGCTCGAGGCTGCAGCGGCGGGCACACCGCTGATTACTTCTACTGCAGGCGGACTGGGCGAGGCCGTTGTCGACGGCGTTACAGGCATGTCCTTCCAACCGGGCGATGTTGCGGGGCTGACGTCGGCCGTGCGCGAAGTGCTCGACGATCCGGCCGGCGCTCAGGACCGGGCCATCGCAGCGCGGGCACGTCTCACCTCGGACTTCGACTGGCGCCAAGTGGCCGAGGAAACCGCACATGTCTACGCGGGGGCCAAGCGCCGAGTGCGCCATCCCCTGGCCCGGCCGGTGATTCCGGAGCGACCGCTACCCGGCCGCTGACGTGAACCGCATCCGCGCGTCGCCGAGCAAGTAGCCCGGCGGCAGGATGCGGCCACACAGCACCATCAGCAAGTCCTGTGCGGCGCCGTGCACTTCGGCGCCGGCGCCGAATTCCCAGTCCCGGTCGTCGGCGCGCAGACGTACGCCTTCCAGGTCTGCGCCGAAGTACTTCACGTTCTTGGGTGACAGGCCATCGAGGACACGACTGAGGCGGTCTTCCGGCACGACATAGTCGTCGCCGAGTGCAACGCGGATGTCCTGGCCGTGAATGACGTCGTGGGACAACGCCCCGTCGAAGCCACCTCCCGGCGGCTTCCAGGGGTACGCGACGTTGTCGCGCAGGGAGCTCAGCAACTGCTGCTCGGTCAACTCCCGTGCATCCGCGCGGGCACGACGGTTGGACATGCGGTTGAAGTTGCCGCGCGATTTCACCATTTCGAGAACGAATCTCGATGCGGGATAGCGGTACGGCATGGTGATGTGCGCGATCACCTCACGCACGCGCCACCCCTCGCACAGCGACTGGGTGTCCCATTGCGCAGCGGTGAGGCCGTCCAGGAAGGCCACCAGTTCGCGTCGGTGCTCCACAACCCACTCGGGTGTCTGTTCACTCATGCCGCACGCCCCTCCCGCTTATCGTTTGGCCGACTCGTCCGCCTCGGCTGCCGCCTTCTTTCGCGCGATGTCTTCGAGGGCCGCGATGTACTCGGCGCGATCCGCTGCGCCCGCTTCCCAGGCGGCCTTGCGGTTCTTGACGACCTTGGCCGGCGAACCGACAGCGATGCTGTAGTCCGGGATGTCGCCCTTGACCACGGCGTGAGCCCCGAGAACACAACCCCGACCGACGCGGGTGTTGCGCAGGACGGTGACCTTCGCGGCAACCCAGGTGTCCGGGCCGATACGGACCGGCCCCTTGACGATGCCCTGGTCCTTGATGGGTGTGTTGACGTCGTCCATGCGGTGGTCGAAGTCGCAGATGTAGCACCAGTCGGCCACCAGAGTGGAGGCACCGATTTCGATGTCGAGGTACGTGTTGACGACGTTGTCCTTGCCGAAGACAACCTTGTCCCCGATACGCAGGGAGCCTTCGTGGCAGCGGATCGCGTTACCGTCGCCGATGTGGACCCAGCGCCCGATTTCGAGGCGGGACAGATCGGGAGTCGAGTGGATTTCGACGTTCTTGCCGAGAAACACCATGCCGCGCAGAATCACGTGCGGGTTGGCCATCTTGAACTTGGCAAGACGGTAGTACCGCACCAGGTACCAGGGGGTATATGCCTTGTTCGCCAGAACCCATTTGAGGGAATCGACGGTCAGGAACTTGGCCTGATCGCTGTCGTTTCGGCGTGATCCCCGCCACCGAGTGCGCAACGGTGCGCCCCACATGCTCGTCATGAGTATTCAGACTACGGGCAGTCGACGCACCGACCCTCGGGGTGTGCCCCGTCACGTTGCCTACGGCGGGATAGTCTCTGCTCCGAACTACTTTCGCAAGCGGCAGGGAGATGTGAGATGCGGCGGGTCCTACGGTCGTCCGTGATGGTGATGGCGGCGATCGCTACGGTGATGGCTGCCGGGTGCGGAAGCGAGTCTTCCGTAGTCGACCGCTACGCAACAGCCGGGTGGCCGGCGATGCACGCCGACGCCCGCAACAGCGACACCAGCCCGGTCACGGGATCCCGCGATCTCGAGTTCGCGTGGTCACGTCCGCTCGGCGGCCCGGTTGCCGCCTATGCCTCCGTTGGCGCAAACGGCCAGAGTTTCGTGACGGCGCGCGCCGAGAACGGTTGCAACCTCTTCTCGTTCCAGCTCGATACCGGTCGCAAGGTGTGGTGCACCCGGATGAACGACGGTGTTGCCGCGTCGACGCCCATCGTGGACACCGCGACCAACGTCTACGTGGGTGAGAGCGGCGCAATGGCGTCGTACACCCGTAACGGCCAGTTGCGTTGGCGCACACTTGTTGTCGGCACTCCGCTCTCGTCTCAGTTCACCGGCGACGGCAATCTGCTGTTCATCACACAGCTCGGGCAGATCAATGTGCTGAATCCACAGACCGGCGCCAAGGTTGTCTCGTCGTTCAACCTGATTCCGCCGCCGACGTTCGACCAGCAGACCAATGCCGAACTCATTCCCGACAATCAGGGACTCGACGAGTGCTTCCTCGGCACGTCCGGCTGCCCGGTGGCAAACACTCCCGCAATCGATCTGGCAAGCGGCACGTTCTACTTCACGTTCTTCGGGCCCAATTCGCAGGCCGCCGATCTGGTCGCCATGAAGTACACGGGCGGTGAGAACCCGTCGATCACCCCCGAGTGGTCCACCGACGCATTACCCGGCGGAACCGCGTCGAGCCCTGACCTGTCGAAGGACGGAAAGACCGTCTACACCACTGACAACAACGGCACCCTGTGGTCGATCGACGCGGCAACCGGCGACACCGTGTGGAGTTACGGCATCGGCTTCAACTCCGCGGGGAGCCCGTCCACCTCCGACGACGGATTGATCATCCCCGCGGGCGCCGGCGACGGTCACCTGCTTGCCGTCCAGGACAAGGGCGATCACGCCGAACTCGTCTGGGAGCGTAAAGATCTGCTGCAGTTGGGTGTTCCGGCTCAAACCGCGGGCAACACCGGGTACACCGTCGTGCGCGAAGGCGACAACGGGCTGAGCCTGATCACATTCGATACCCGATCCGGTGAAACCGTTGCTCAGCACACCTTGCCGGGAGCAGTGGGCTTCACTGTCGGCACCTCTGTGGGCCCGAACGGTGAAGTGGTGACACCCAGCGCAATCGGCGAATTGTTCGTCTTCAAGTGAGCTAGCGGGACGCCTCACAGATGAAGGCCGACGCCGAGCGTCCGATCCGCACGATCACGACGCTGAGCGAGCGCGAACCCTTGAGTTTGAGTCGCGGGCGCAGCACAGCCGGATCGACGTCGACGCCGCGCACGAGGATCTCCACGATGCCGCAGTCACGCTTGGCGAGAGTCTGCTTCAACAGCTTTTCGGAGTACTTGATCTGTTCGAGAATCCGGAATCCACGAACGCCATCGGGGACGCTGTTTCCCGTGAGATAGGCAATGCGTGGGTCCAGTTGCCACAGACCATGTCTGGCCGCATAGTGGCGCACCAGACCCGCCCGGACCACGGCGCCGTCCGGGTCGATGATCCACTCCCCTGGATCCTGCTCGGGGATGGTGTCATCCTCGGCGTCGGTCACGGACCACCCGGTGCCGCCGGATCGCAACACCGACGCCCGACGCGTCACGCCGGACTCGGCCAGTCCCGCCGACCACAGGCAGGCCTCTTTGACACCACCGTCGAGTGAGACGACCTCGACCTCGCCGTCCCAGCCGAGGTTGTCGAAATCGAGTCCGGGAGCACATTTCACGGCGATGTCGCGGCCGTCGTATGCATCGAGCAGGTCCGGGAGCGGCGGCATCAATGCCGCCGGATCGTGCGTTCGCCGTCCGCCCGAACGACGCGCCGGGTCGGCAAGGATCACGGTGCCGCGCGTTGTGGGACGCAGAGCGTCAGCGCGCAGCAAGGCCGCCGACGGCACATTGTGACGGGCCATCGCCAGTCGGACGCCGTCGATGTCGCTGCCGACTACCCGATCCGCCACGCCGGCGAGTGCGTGCAGTTCCGCACCGATCGAACACGTCACGTCGTGCACGTCGCGTCCGGTCAGTCGCTGCGCGCGGTGATCTGCGACAGCCGCCGGAGTGGCCTGCTGCATCGCGTCGTCGGTGAACAACCAGCCCCCGCTGCCGGGCAGTTTCGCGGCTGCCTTTCGGCGCAGCAGAACCGTGTCGACAAGCGCGGGCATGTGGTCGCCGAAACGCGTACGCGCCCGACCGATGTCGGCCAGACGCGTACGCGTGGACAGCTCGAACTGTTCTATCTCGGCCAATGCCGCTATGCCGGAATCACTTTCCAGATAGGCGACGTCGTCGAGGGTGAAGTCGTAGCCCAATGTCTTGAGTTGCCGTCTCGAGTTGCCGGGTCTCAGCTGCCGGGCTTTACGCCGGTAATCATGACGTTGTAGAAGAATCCGCGCGGAACGACGTGGCGCAGAATCTTCTCGTCCACCCAACTGAGCGTCTTGAACCCACCGAACGCGAACTTTGCCCAGCCCCACCCGAGCTTTTCTTGCGGGACTGCGGCTTCGAAGGTGCGCACCGGCCAGCCGAGCAAGGCCGCTGCGAACTCCTCCGACACGGCACGCACCTCGGTGCCACCGGCGGAGCGCGCCATCTTCTCGAGATCGGCAGGATCGAACGTGTGAATGTCGACAACCGCTTCGAGAGCTGCTGCGCGCGAGGACTCGTCGAGCTCCTCCTGCGGACGACGCCAGTCGGCGAGGAACGGCAACTTGGTAACGGTGGTGGTCACTTCCCACGTCGCGCGTCCGAGCCAACGGGCGTACATGTTGCCGACCGTGGACGGTTCACCCGCAAACACGAAGCGTCCGCCGGGCTTGAGGACTCGAAGAACCTCGCGCAGCGACTTCTCCACGTCGGGAATGTGATGCAGCACAGCGTGTCCGACCACCAGGTCGAACGTGTTGTCCTCGTACGGAATGGTCTCGGCGTCGGCGACCCGGCCGTCGACGGGCAGACCGAGATTTTCGGCGTTACGCATCGCAACCTTGACCATGCCGGGCGAGAGGTCGGTGACCGAACCTGTCTTGGCAACCCCACCCTGCATCAGGTTGAGGAGGAAAAAGCCGGTGCCGCAACCCAGTTCCAGTGCCCGCTCGTACGGCAGAGGCTGATCACCGGCGACGGCGTCGAACCGGCCCCTGGCGTAATCGATGCAGCGCTCGTCGTACGAGATCGACCACTTGTCGTCGTACGTTTCGGCTTCCCAGTCGTGGTAGAGAACCTGCGCAAGCTTGGTGTCCTTGCGAGCGGCCTCGACCTCTTCGGCCGTGGCGTGCGGCCGCGGTGCGGGGTCCACTACTGATGCCTCGGCAGCAGCAGGCGGCGTGACAATGTCGTCGTCAGTGGGGCTGGCAGTCATTCGGCTATCCTACTCGCTGGTAAGAGATGAACAAGTTCTAATTTAGGGAAGCCTACCGGCCCGTGAACTCGGCCTTGCCGGGACCGTTCTCGATGAACGACGCCATGCCGATCGACTGATCCTCCGTCGCGAACAGTCCCGCGAACAGATGCTGCTCGATCTTGAGGCCCGTTTCCAGATCCGTGTTCAGGCCCTCGTCGATGGCCGCCTTCGCAGCGGCCAGCGCGCGGGATGCACCGCCCACGAACTGCGACGCCCACGTGCGGGCAGCGGTGTACACGTCGTCCGGAGCGACAACCTCGTCGACCAAGCCGATCGCCAACGCCTCGTCAGCGCCGACAAAACGGCCGGTGAACACCAAATCCTTGGCCTTGGCCGGTCCGATGAGCCGGGCCAACCGCTGGGTGCCGCCGCCGCCGGGAATGATGCCGAGCAAGATCTCCGGGACACCGACCTTGACGTTGTCTCCGGCGATACGACGGTCAGCCGACAGCGCCACTTCGAGTCCGCCGCCCAGCGCATAGCCGGTGATCGCCGCAACGGTCGGCTTCGGGATCGCGGCGACGGCACCGATTCCGGCCTGGATCCCGGCCACCGCGTCGCTGATCTGACCGAAGTTCATCTCGGCCATTTCCTTGACGTCCGCACCCGCGGCAAAGACCTTCTCGCCGCCGTACACGATGACAGCCTTGACTGCCGGATCGAGCGCCGCAGCGCGCGCCGCGACCGCCAGTTCGTCCTGGACCTGACGATTCAGAGCGTTCATCGGGGGCCGTGCGAGACGAATCGTGCCGATACCGTCGGAAACCTCGAGAGTTACAAATTCAGCCATGCTCGAGAGGCTACTTGGCGGGCCGGGCAGCCCACGGATGCGGCCCGGGGATGTAGTAGTCGTCTTGATTCGGGAAGTCGATCCGGAATGTCGTCTCGTCGCGGTACAGCGTCGGGAGAATGATCGGGATCTCGGGTTCAGCGGCCAGGACATCGGCAACGGAGTTGTACTTCGCCAACTCCGTCAGCTGAGTCCAGGTGGGCGGCAACAGGATACTGCCGCCGGCGCGCCAATGGTCCAGTGCGTCCTGCGGACTCTGCCAGCGAACCTCGGCGGCCTCGGAGGTAACTCCGTCGGCCACCTGCCCCTGGGGCGACGCGGCCACGAAGAAGCGAGTGTCGTATCGACGGTCCTCCCCGATCGGGGTAATCCAGTTCGCCCACGGACGCAGCAGATCCGTACGCAGAACCAGATTCTCCTGCTTCAGGAAATCGCTGAACGTGAGTTCGTGATTTTCGAGAGCCACTCGTGCCGCCGAGTAGCCGGACGTGTCGGCAACGACGGTATCCGCGCTCGGCCCGGCGAGCAGCACACCGCATTCCTCGAACGTCTCGCGGACCGCAGCCAACACGAGCGCCTTCGCGCGTGCGATGTCGGTGCTGAAACGCTCCGCCCACCACTCGGCCGACGGACCCGCCCACTCGACCTCGGCCGTGCCGTCGGACTTGTCGACGCCGCCGCCGGGGAACACGGTCATCCCGCCGGCAAACGCCATCCCCTTCACCCGCTGGAGCAGGAATATCTCGATTCCCGATGCCGCGTCTTCCGCGTCACGGACCAGAATTACCGTCGACGCGTCTTTGGGTGTGGGGACTGCGTCCGCAAACTCGTTAGCCATGTTTCCGGAACCTACACGGTCACGGGTGCGCGGTGCGCCCCGGACGCTCGGGTACGACGCGCGAAGTACCGACCGTCGACCTGATCGAGGGTGATCGACTGGCTGAACGCATTGCTGAGGTTCTCGGCGGTGATGACGTCCTCGAGCAGCCCCTGAGCCACGACGCCACCTTCCTTGAGCAGGAGTGCGTGGGTGAATCCCGGCGGAATCTCCTCGACGTGATGCGTGATCAGGACGGTCGCGGGTGCGTCTGGGTCAGCCGCGAGAACAGCAAGGCGAGCGACGAGTTCTTCGCGACCACCGAGGTCCAGTCCGGCCGCGGGTTCGTCGAGGAGCAACAGTTCCGGATCGGTCATCAGGGCGCGCGCGATGAGCACTCGCTTGCGTTCACCTTCCGACAGAGTCCCGTACGTGCGGTCGGCGAGGTGTTCGGCGCCGAGGCTCTCGAGCATCTCGACGGCACGGGATGTGTCCATCGACTCGTACTCCTCGCGCCAGCGACCGAGGACCGCATAACCGGCCGACACGACGAGGTCGCTGACCTTTTCGTCGGCGGGAACCCGGTTGGCCAGCGAGGACGACGACAGGCCGATGCGCGGCTTGAGTTCGTTGACGTCGACGCGGCCGAGCACCTCGCCCAACAGATGCGCCGTACCGCTGGTGGGAAACACCTCACCGGCCGCGATACGCAGCAGCGACGTCTTGCCCGCACCGTTGGGTCCGAGCACCACCCATCGCTCGTCGAGCTCCACCTTCCACGTCACCGGACCCACAAGAGTGGACCCGCCGCGGCGGATGAGAACGTTGTCGAAATCGATGAGGAGGTCAGGATCAGGTGTTGGCACCCGACTATCTTCCCGCACATTCTCCGGCCATCCACGGCAGGATCTACTTGCGTGTCGCCTCTAGATGAATCTCACACCCCGCTTCCGGGTTCTCCGTTCCCGCTCGGAGCAACCGTCGTCGAGGGTGGAACCCAGTTCGCCGTCCATGCACCGGACGCCACTGCGGTGCAGATCTGCCTGATCAACAGTGCCGGCGGGGAAGAACGCGTGGACCTCCGCCAGCACACGTACGGGATCTGGCACGGAGTGCTCAGCGGCGTCGGGGCCGGGCAGCGATACGGCGTGCGCGCCGACGGCCCCTGGAGTCCGCGCGAAGGTCTGCGGTTCAATCCTCACAAACTTCTTCTCGACCCTTGGGGGCGCCGCATCGAAGGCGACCTCGGCGACGCGGCTGCGCTACGCGACTACCGCCATGATCCGTTCGGTGATCGGTCGACGGTCGACTCCCTCGGCCACGTTCCCGTCTCCGTCGTCACGGCCGACCTGGCACCGCCGCGTCATCGGCTCGAGACGCCGTGGGAGGAAACGGTGATCTACGAACTTCACGTCGGCGCCTTCACCGCCGCCCACCCGGACGTACCGATCGCACATCGCGGAACCTATCTCGGGCTCGCGGCCCCCGCTGTCGTCGACTACCTGGTCAACCTCGGCGTCACGGCGGTAGAACTGCTTCCCGTCCAAGCATTTCTGACCGAAGACAGCGTGCGGGCGCGCGGAATGCGCAATCACTGGGGCTATTCGACGGCGTCGTACTTCGCGCCGCACCCCGGCTACGCGGCTACCCCGGGGAACGAGGTCCTCGAGTTCCGGTTCATGGTCGACGCGTTGCACAACGCCGGAATCGAAGTGATTCTCGACGTCGTCTACAACCACACCTGCGAGCAGGGCGTCGACGGAATCAGCGTCAGCTGGCGCGGATTGGACGCGCGCGGTTACTACCTCCTGAGCGAGAACGGCAGCGATATCGATCTCACCGGATGCGGCAATACCGTCGATGCCTCCTCCCCCGTCGCCGTTCGGATGATCACCGACAGCCTGCGCTTCTGGGCCGACGTGATGGGCGTCGACGGCTTCCGCTTCGACCTTGCCAGCGCACTGGGGCGACCACACGGTGGAGCCTTCGATCCTCGCGCCGCAGTGCTCTCCGCCATCTCGTCCGACCCCGTTCTGACGCGTCGCAAATTGATCGCCGAACCGTGGGACGCGACTGGCGACGGCTACCAGGTGGGTAACTTCGGCTTGCAGTGGTCCGAGTGGAATGACAAGTACCGCAGCAGTATTCGACGCTTTTGGAACGGCGATTCCAGCGTCAGGGAGGTGGCGTCACGACTCGCGGGCTCTGAGGACGTTTTTGCCGGCAACGGCCGGCGGCCATGGTCGTCCATCAATTTCGTGACCGCCCACGACGGCTTCACCGCGGCCGACCTCGTGTCGTACAACACGAAACACAACGAGGCCAACGGTGAGGACAACCGCGACGGCGCCGACAACAACGATTCGTTCAACCACGGAATCGAGGGCCCCAGTTACGATTCCGAGGTCATCGAAGCCCGTCGCCGACATGTCCGAGCCCTCCTCGCCACACTCGTCCTCTCCACCGGAACACCGATGCTGACGGCCGGCGACGAGTTCGGCCGCAGCCTCGGCGGCAACAACAACGCGTACTGCGTACCCACGCTCGCCACGGCGGCACAATCGTGGGCACTCGACTGGGCGAGTGCTGATCCCACCCTGGTCAGTTTTGTCTCCCGAGCACTTGCATTGCGCAGATCGGCGCCTGCTTTGCGGCAGCCTGAGTTCTTCGAGGGGCGCCGACGCATCGACCACCACCCCGACCTCGTGTGGTTCGACGCCACCGGAACCGAATTCGACGACCGCGCCTGGTACGACGAGCGCAACCGGACAGTCCAGGCGTGGATCGACGGCGCCGACGTCCGCTCGCATACGCGTACCGGGCGGCCACTCGGCGACAGCAGCTGGCTACTGATCCTGCATTCCGGCGGGCCAGGTCAGATCACTGTCGGAACGCCCGAATGGTTCGACGGTTCACTGGTTCCGGTATTCGACTCGGCAACCGCGACGGGCGAACCGGGATCGGCCGGCCCTGTGGCGGTGGGGGCGTCACTCTCGGTCACGGGTCCGACCGTCGTGGCCTTGCGGGTTCCCGTTACCGCTGCCGTCATGGAATCAGGCAGCACCCTGATCAGGAGCTGAATAGTGGGCCCGATACCCAAGGCGTACAGCACGGTTCCCACACCGACTGTGCCGCCGAGGGCCCACCCCACGGCAAGGACAACGACCTCGATGCTGGTGCGAACCAGGCGAACGGACAAGCCGGTGCGCGCGACAAATCCCGTCATCAGGCCGTCGCGGGGGCCGGGGCCCATTCCTGCCCCGATGTACAGGACACTGGCCAACCCGTTGAGAAGGACACCGGTTACCAGGACGAGGATTCGAATTGGCATGGAATCGAAGTCCGGCAAAAAGGCCAGTGATGTATCCACTGAGATCGCTATGACAACTACGTTGGCGACGGTTCCGAATCCCGGCCGTTGACGGAGTGGTATCCACAGCAGCAGCACGAGCGCACCCGTGATTGCGGTGATGACACCGAAACTCAACGAGAACCGCTGCGCCACACCCTGGTGAAAAACGTCCCACGGGTCCAGGCCGAGTCCGGCGGCGATCATCATCGCCATCGAGAAGCCGTACAGCCACAGGCCGAGAAACAGTGAGGCGAATCTACGTATGAGCACTCGGCCATCCTGGCGCACCACTGGATACTCAACCCATAGCCAAGAAGCCGATACTGGACTGGTCTAGGCGGGAGTCGCGATCACGGTCATCGACCCCGGCGCCACTTCGGTGTATCCCGCATCCCGCACTGCGACAGCTTCCGCACTGTGTACGCGAGCGAGTGCATCGGCCCATTGAGCGTTGTCGGCATCACGAACCGAGCACCGAAATCCGGTTTGCGCCCAGCGCCACGCTTCCTCGTCGGACATGGCCGCCGCCAACAGCATTGACGCATGCCCGACCTGTGCCGATGCTTTTCCCACCGTCATCTCGAGCGCGGGATCAATCCACAGCACGGGCAATCCGGGTACGGGCGGGCCGGGGTTGTCGTGGTCGAGATCGGTGCCGCCGATCTGCATCTTCTTGATCCGCGGATCAAGGTCCCCGACAGGTCCGGGCACCAGGGCACGGGCTTGGGCGCCGCCGACCTCGACGGTGATTCCGGCTACATCCTGCGCGGCCAACCATTGCGCACCCCGAGCACGGCGTGACACCTTGCGGATACGCCCGCTCACCCATGCAACGAAATCTTCCTGCCACGGTCCGGGTTCACCGTCCTCGGCCACACCGACTCGCTCGTCGAGACACAGCGCCACCGCAGCTGACGCGGCTGCTTCGAGGAGCGAACTACGCAGGGGCGGATCAGCTTTCGGGATATGCAGGACGATCGGCATCGCCAAGACCTGCGCCGGGTCGGCCGGATCCGGCCGGCCACCGTAGCCCGCCGCCAGCACGGCGTGCCGGGCGCGCCAGAGCGCATCAGGTCCCGACATCACCGCGGCGCTTGGATCGTCGATCATGGGATCGGCACGCGCCGAACACCGCCGTCGATCGCGTCTGCTGCTTCGACCTCGTCGCGGGTCACGCCGAGGATGAACAGAACGGCGTCGAGGAACGGATGCGACAGAGCCGCATCGGCAACCTCGCGTAGAGCCGGCTTTGCATTGAACGCCACACCCAAGCCCGCAGCGTTGAGCATGTCGATATCGTTGGCGCCGTCACCGACAGCCACGGTCTGCTCCATGGGGACACCGACCTGGTCGGCGAACTTCCGGAGAGCAACGGCTTTGGCGGCACGGTCGACGATCTCGCCGATTACGCGGCCGGTCAACTTGCCGTCGACGATCTCCAAGGTGTTGGCGTGAACGAAGTCCAGTTCGAGTTCGTGCGCCAAGCCTTCGATGACCTGACGGAATCCGCCCGAGACGACGCCGCAATGGAAGCCGAGACGACGCAGGGTGCGAATGGTGGTTCGCGCCCCCGGTGTCAGTTCGATGCTCTCGGCCACCTCGTCGATCACCGACGCGTCCAGCCCCGCGAGGGTTGCCACCCGCTGATGGAGCGATTCGGTGAAGTCGATCTCACCGCGCATCGCGGCTTCCGTGACAGCGCGAACCTCGTCTTCGACGCCGGCCTTGGCAGCGAGCATCTCGATGACTTCACCCTGAACGAGCGTCGAGTCGACGTCGAACACGATGAGCCGCTTGGCACGCCTCGCCAAACCGGCCCGCTCGACCGCGATGTCGACGTTCTCGAGTGCCGCGACTTCGGCAAGTCCGGTGCGGAGCTTCGCATCGGCGTCCGCGCTGTCCGCCGAGCTGACACTGAGTTCCAATCCCGTCACCGGGTAGTCGGCAACACCGCGAATGGAATCGATGTTGGCGCCCTGCTTGGCCAACTCGCGTGCCACTCCGCGCATCGCACGAGCGTTGACCGGACTGCCGAGCACAACAACCGCATGGGTGGACACTGCGGGCCGACCGGGGTCCGCACCGATTTCGATGTCGACGTTCATACCGACCGTCGCCATTGCCTGCTCGAGTTCTTCCTGCAATGCCTCCGGATCGTTCGGGCAGGCAACGAGGACGCCGAGCGTGAGCCGACCTCGGATGACCACCTGCTCGACATCGAGCAGGTTCACATTGTGCCGCGACAATGCGGCGAACAGTACCGAGGTGACGCCAGGCCGGTCAGGCCCGGTCACGGTCACCAGAACAGTGGTGTCTGAGGCACCCACCGAGAACTCCGATCATTTCTTGGAAATCGTGTCGTGATCGACATGCGTCGACACCTATTGTGCCAATCGGCAATCGAACAAGCGAAAGGCCCCACCCGTTGTTCGGGCGGGGCCTTTGGCGTTGACCTACGTGTAGGTCGGGATGCTCATCTAGTGAGAACTGCCTTCGAGGGCGTCGTTCTTACTGTTGTGGCCGGGGCCGACGTGCGCTTCTGCGCGCATCCGCTCAACCATGTGCGGGTAGTGCAGTTCGAATGCCGGACGCTCGCTGCGGATGCGCGGCAACTCGGTGAAGTTGTGGCGCGGCGGCGGGCAACTGGTTGCCCATTCGAGCGAGTTTCCGTAACCCCACGGATCGTCGACCGTGACAACTTCGCCGTAGCGGTAGCTCTTGAAGACGTTCCAGATGAACGGCAGCGTCGAGGCACCGAGCACGAAGGCAAAGATTGTCGAGACCGTGTTCAGCGACGTGAAGCCGTCGGACGGCAGGTAGTCGGCGTAACGACGCGGCATACCTTCGGCTCCGAGCCAGTGCTGCACGAGGAACGTGCCGTGGAAGCCGACGAACGTGGTCCAGAAGTGCCACTTACCGAGGCGCTCGTCCATCATGCGACCGGTCATCTTCGGGAACCAGAAGTAGATACCGGCGTAGGTGGCGAACACGACGGTGCCGAAGACCACGTAGTGGAAGTGAGCGACAACGAAGTAGCTGTCCGTGACGTGGAAGTCGAGCGGCGGGCTCGCGAGGATGACACCCGACAGACCACCGAACAGGAAGGTGATCAGGAAGCCGATCGAGAAGAGCATCGGCGACTCGAAGGTCAATTGCCCCTTCCACATCGTTCCGATCCAGTTGAATATCTTCACGCCTGTCGGCACTGCGATCAAGAACGTCATGAACGAGAAGTACGGGAGCAGAACAGCGCCGGTTGCGTACATGTGGTGCGCCCACACAGCGATCGACAGAGCTGCAATTGCGAGCGTTGCGTACACCAGACCGCTGTAACCGAAGATCGGCTTACGGCTGAAGACCGGGAAGATCTCCGAGACGATACCGAAGAACGGCAGCGCGATGATGTACACCTCAGGGTGACCGAAGAACCAGAACAGGTGCTGCCAGAGCAACACACCGCCCGTTGCCGGGTCGAAGATGTGACCACCTAGATGACGGTCGACGAACAGACCGAGCAGTGCAGCGGTCAGCAGCGGGAACGCCAGCAGGATGAGGATGCTGGTGATGAAGATGTTCCACGTGAAGATCGGCATGCGGAACATGGTCATACCGGGTGCGCGCAGGCAGATCACAGTGGTGATCATGTTGACGCCACCGAGGATGGTTCCGAGACCACCGACAGCGAGACCCATGATCCAGAGGTCAGCGCCCACGCCCGGCGAATGCAGTGCATTCGTCAACGGGGTGTATGCCGTCCAACCGAAGTCGGCTGCGCCACCGGGGGTGACGAATCCGGCCGTCGCGATGATCGCGCCGAACAGGTACAGCCAGTAGCTGAACGCGTTCAGACGCGGGAATGCAACGTCGGGTGCGCCGATCTGCAGCGGAAGAATGTAGTTGGCGAAGCCGAAGACGATCGGCGTCGCGTACAGCAGCAGCATGATGGTGCCGTGCATGGTGAACAGCTGGTTGAACTGTTCGTTCGAGAGAAACTGCATGCCGGGCACAGCTAGCTCGGCACGCATCATCAGGGCCATCAGGCCACCGATGAGGAAGAAGGCGATGGAAGTCGCCAAGTACATGATTCCGAGCACCTTGGGGTCGGTGGTCGTGATCATCTTGTAAATGAATGAGCCCTTGGGTCCCTGCCGCGGCGGGTAAGGCCTGGCTGCAGCTATCGCGGGGACTGGCTGGGGCGCTACGGCAGTCACTGATCCTCCTGAATGTGCCTTTGGTCGCTCCGCAGGCTCCTTCGACAGAGCCCTTGGTCGCGCCGCAGGGTCCATTTCCCGGCGTGCGGGAAACGGCTTCTGGCTTGCGCTCATCGAATCGTAGACCGTGACCCTGACGCCTCGCGACCCGGTCCTACTCAGCGTCGTACTCGAGGGACCGTTTTGGCGCCCACTAAACGATCGACCTGCAGTTTATGTTCCCGAAGTGACGAGTGTGATCTCGTGTTGCGGCGTGTCGCGCCCTGGAGCTCGCGCCGCCAGGACGCCGATTCCCGAATTCTCCGTTGTCAGGGTCTGGTTTGTTAGGGTCTGGCTTGCCTAACCTAATACAGGAGTACCCGTGAAATATTTTGCTCGCCGAACCGCGGCGGTTTCCGTCGTTGCCGCTTTGGCCTTGATCGTCCCCGCATGTTCGAGCGACGAGCCGGACACCACCACGGCATCGACCGAACAAGGGGCATTTCCCCGCACGATCGAACATTTCCGCGGTAGTACCGAGATTCCGTCACAGCCGCAGAGAATCGTTGCACTCGACAACAGCTTCACCGACGCCACATTGCTCCTGGAATCACCCCTCGTGGGATACGTGGACTACCGCGAACCGGGATTGCCCGATTACCTCGGATCCACGCGCGACGAGTTCGCTGCCGACGCAGTTTCCGTCGGAACCGTCGGGGCGGTCAGCCTCGAGAAGATCGCAGCACTCCAACCCGATCTGATCATCTCCGCCGAGGTCCGTGACGGAAAGAACTACGAACAACTCTCCGCCATCGCCCCGACTGTGTTCACCCAGACGACGGGGCCGACGTGGAAGGACAACATCCGACTCGTCGGTGAGGCCCTCGGCAAGGAAGATCTCGCCGCACAGAAGATCAGCGACTACGAAGCACGCGCCGCCGCTGTCGGAAGCGCCATCAACAAGACCGCGAACAACCCGGTCATCTCCGTCGTCCGCTTTGCCGGCGAACCGACAGCACGCCTGTACCGCACGACATCGTTCAGTGGCATCGTTCTCGCGGACGCCGGCCTCGCCCGTCCCGAGAACCAGGGCCCCGATCCTGCCGATCCGGGCAACATCATGATGAAGATCAGCCCGGAGTTGATCAACGAGGCCGACGCCGACGTCATCTTCGTCAGCACGTGGCAGGATCCCGAGGGCAAGAGCGCCGAAGCCGCGAAGCCGTTCCTCACGAGTCCGCTGTGGCAAACGCTGCGTGGCCGAACCGTCGACGTCGACGATTCCGAATGGATGTCTCCGGTCAGCATTCAGGGCGCACACCTGATTCTGGACGACCTCGCGGACACGTTCGGAGTGGACAAGTCGAGCAGCTAACCTAAAGCGGCGCCCGCCCACACAGGAAGCCGTCGACTTGACCGTTCTCTCCCGCAACACTGTCCGCCGCGTCACTGTCCGCCGCATCTCGATACTCGGCGTCGCAGCCTCACTCCTTGTACTGAGTGGCTGTTCGTCGGATACCTCCGACGACATCGCCAACAGCATCGTGCGTACTACGACGTCCATCGCCGGAGCCGGTGTCATGGGGCTCGCACGCGACACGGCATCTGCGTGCCCCACCCCGACAGCAGCCGACGCGGGCAGCGGCCCCACGGTGACGCGACGCGTCGTGCACACAGCCGGCGAGACCGAGGTTCGCTCGGATCCTGCGCGCATCGTTGTGCTCGACAGCGCGTCGATGGACGCAGTCTGTGCATTGGGATTGTGGGAACGTGTGGTGGGCGCCGCGACGGGCGTCGATTCACCTCAGCCGTCGTACCTCGGTTTCGGCATTTCGGAAATTCCGAGCGTCGGCCCGGTCAGCGCTCCCGATGTCAACGCGATCAAGGCAGCCGCGCCGGATCTGATTCTCGGATCGAGCCCGGCGTCGGCGGACCTGTACGGGCAACTGACCAGCATCGCACCGACGGTGTTTGCCGGTTCTGATCCGGTCTACTGGAAGGCGCAGTTCGCGTTGACCGGCCAGGCCCTCGGACGGTCCGCAGCCGCCGCCGCTGCCCTGGACAGTTATCAACAGGACGCACGGGAACTGGGCGAGTCGCTCAATTCAGCACAGACGCAGGCATCCGTGGTCCGGTTCGATTCGGACTCCCTGAACATCGAGGGGCCAGCCTCGTTCTCCGGTCAGATTCTCAGCGACGTCGGGGTGCGCCGCCCGCCGGCACAACGACTCGCAGATACGGTGACCGCCGAGATACCCGCCGACGATCTCAGCGCCGCCGAAGGTGATCTGATCTACGTACTGTTCGACGGTCCGAACGGGCTCAAGTACGGAACCGAAGTGATGAAGAGCGACCAGTGGCTCGATCTGGGCGCACCCCCCGCTAATCGCGTCTTCGCTGCCGAGGACGAAATCTGGAACGGCAACGGCCTGACTGCCGCTCGCGCCGTCCTCTCCGATCTTCAGCACACCCTCAACGGATACGCGAGCTGACGCGATGCCGATACCGGAGTTCATCACCGCACTGCGCGAAAAAATCGGTCACGCGCCACTCTGGTTGTCCGGAGTCAGCGTCGTCATTCGCGACGACGCCGGCCGGGTGCTCCTCACTCGTCGCGCCGACAACGGTCTGTGGGCCGTGGTGTCCGGCGTCCTCGAGCCCGGTGAAGAGCCGGCGTCGGCCGCCGTTCGTGAGGCCAAGGAAGAGACTGGCGTCGACGCGGAGTTGGTTCGTATCACGAGTGTTGATGTGACAGAGCCCATTACGTATCCCAACGGGGACATCACACAGTATCTCGACGTATGTTTCCTGGCCCGATGGACCGGCGGCGACGCGCATGTCGCGGACGACGAGAATCTCGAGGTTGAGTGGTTCGCGCCCGACAACTTGCCCGCGGACCTGACCGACACGTCACGCCTGCGTCCGGAAAAGGCGTTGCAGGACAAGGCAGAAGCCTGGTTTTGCACGAACTGAGCCCGATTCCCACCAGTGCAGGAATCGGGCTCGGTTGCCAGAGAGCTTCAGAGACTAGAAGTCCCAGTCGTCGTCTTCGGTGTTGATGGCCTTGCCGATGACGTAGGAGCTTCCCGAGCCGGAGAAGAAGTCGTGATTCTCGTCGGCGTTGGGTGAAAGTGCCGACAGGATAGCCGGATTGACGTCCGTCTCGTCCTTCGGGAACAGTCCTTCGTACCCGAGGTTGTTGAGTGCCTTGTTCGCGTTGTAGCGCAGGAACTTCTTGACGTCCTCGGTCAGCCCGACCTCGTCGTACAGATCCTGGGTGTACTCGACCTCGTTCTCGTACAGCTCGAAGAGAAGCTCGAACGTGTAGTTCTTGAGCTCTTCACGCTCCGCCTCGGATAGCTGCTCGAGGCCCTTCTGGTACTTGTAGCCGATGTAGTAACCGTGCACGGCCTCGTCGCGAATGATGAGGCGGATGAGGTCGGCAGTGTTGGTGAGTTTGGCCCGCGAGGACCAGTACATCGGCAGGTAGAAGCCCGAGTAGAAGAGGAAGCTCTCGAGCAGGGTCGACGCGACCTTGCGCTTGAGCGGCGACTCACCGTTGTAGTAGTCGAGAACGATCTGAGCCTTGCGCTGCAGGTTCGGGTTTTCCTCCGACCAGCGGAAGGCGTCGTCGATGTCGGGTGTGGAGCACAGCGTCGAGAAGATGGAGCTGTAGCTCTTGGCATGCACCGATTCCATGAAGGCGATGTTGGTGTACACCGCTTCTTCGTGCGGAGTGATGGCGTCGGGAATGAGGCTGACGGCACCGACGGTTCCCTGGATGGTGTCGAGCAGCGTCAGCCCCGTGAAGACGCGCATCGTGAGTTGCTGCTCGGGAGCGGTCAGAGTCCCCCAGGACGGGATGTCGTTGGAGACCGGCACCTTTTCGGGCAGCCAGAAGTTGCTGACGAGGCGGTCCCACACCTCGGCGTCCTTCTCGTCCTGGACGCGATTCCAGTTGATTGCGGAAACGCGACTGACCAGCTTGACCATGATTCCTACCTAGCGCGAGAGATACTGCCGAATGTTGGCTTGCCTGAACACTACCCGTTGTGTCCGACTCCAGACACCAACACAACAACATGTGTCGCACACGCCCGCCCGCCGAGGCCATAAATGTGATATCAATTAAATATCACTTACCGATGAGGAAGCGAGTCTCACATGACCAGCACACCCACCGTGGCCGAGAAACCAACCGGAGTTCCCACCACCACAATCGCCGAACGCCCAGGTTGGGACCTGTCAGGCAGTTGGATGCTGCTCGGCGGACTGATTTTGTTCCTCGGCGGAATTGCGCTGGCGATTGTCGGAGGACTCCTCGGACTCATAGCGCTGATCCCCATCGGGGTGGTGCTGTTCCTCGCGTCACTCCCCGCACTGATCGGGCTGACCCTGGTGCAGCCGAACCAGGCTCGCGTTCTGCAATTCCTGGGAAGTTCGTACAGCGGCACATTGCGCACGCCCGGACTGCGCTGGACCAACCCGCTGACCGTGCGTCGTTCCATCTCCACCCGCATCAGAAACCACGAGACCGGCCAGTCCAAAGTCAACGACGCCGACGGTAACCCCATCGAGATCTCGGCCGTTGTCGTCTGGCAGGTGGCCGATACCGCGCTCGCGTCATTCCAGGTGGACGACTACGAGGAGTTCGTCTCAGTGCAGACCGAGGCAGCTGTCCGTCATATCGCCGGCAGTTACCCGTACGACGCCGAAGGCCGAGTCTCGTTGCGGGAGAACGCCGACATCATCACAACGACGTTGTCGGAGGAAGTTCACGCCCGCGTGCGGTCGGCGGGGGTCGAAGTGATCGAGACCCGCATCAACCGGCTTTCCTACGCCCCGGAGATTGCCAGTGCGATGCTTCGGCGCCAACAGGCGGGAGCTGTCATCGCCGCCCGTCAGCAGATCGTCGAAGGAGCAGTGTCGATGGTCGACATGGCGCTCAAACAGCTCGAGGAGAAGCACGTCGTCGAACTCGACGAGGAACGCAAGGCCACGATGATCAGTAACCTTCTGGTCGTGCTGTGCGGTGACCGCGACGCACAACCGGTGCTCAACACCGGTTCGCTCTACCAGTAAAGGGAAGGCCACATGGCCACGGATCCAGCTCCGAGGTCGGAGCGCAAGAAGATCCTTCTTCGGTTGGACCCGGCGGTGCACGACGCTCTTGCCCGCTGGGCCGCCGACGACCTCCGAAGTACCAACGCCCAGATCGAATTTCTACTCCGACGGGCACTCACCGAGCACGGCCGAATGCCGAAGAACGCCGGCAAGATGCACGGCCCCGGCCGCCCACCCTCGTAGAAAAGGAACATCGTAGAAAAGAAAACGCCCCCGTGAGCCTTTCCGGTAGTGATCACTATCAGAAAAGCGCACGGGGGCGAAGCCCTTACAACATGCAAGCCCTTACAACATGCAGGAAACGCAGCCCTCGACCTCGGTGCCTTCGAGTGCCAGCTGACGCAGACGGATGTAGTAGAGCGTCTTGATGCCCTTACGCCATGCGTAGATCTGCGCCTTGTTGATGTCGCGGGTAGTGGCGGTGTCCTTGAAGAACAAGGTCAGGGACAGGCCCTGGTCGACGTGCTGCGTCGCGGCAGCGTAGGTGTCGACGATCTTCTCGTACCCGATTTCGTAGGCATCCTGGTAGTACTCCAGGTTGTCGTTGGTCAGGTAGGGCGCCGGGTAGTAGACGCGACCGATCTTGCCTTCCTTGCGGATCTCGATCTTCGACGCCACCGGGTGGATGGAGCTGGTGGAATAGTTGATGTACGAGATCGAGCCGGTGGGCGGAACGGCCTGCAGGTTCTGGTTGTAGATGCCGTGCTTCTGCACCGACGCCTTGAGCTCACGCCAGTCGTCCTGCGTGGGGACGTGCAGGTCGGCGCCGGCGAACAGTCCACGAACCTTGTCCGTGGCCGGCTCCCACACCTGGTCGGTGTACTTGTCGAAGAATTCACCCGACGCGTACTTCGACTGCGGGAAGCCCTTGAAGTAGGAACCGCGCTCGATGGAGATCTGGTTCGATGCCCGCAGAGCGTGGAACAGCACGGTGTAGAAGTAGATATTCGTGAAGTCGATACCTTCTTCGCTGCCGTAGAAGATCCGCTCACGAGCGAGGTAGCCGTGCAGGTTCATCTGGCCCAGGCCGATGGCGTGAGAGTCGTTGTTGCCCTGCTCGATCGACGGCACGGAGTAGATGTGCGTCTGATCCGACACTGCGGTCAACCCGCGGATCGCGACCTCGATGGTCTTGGCGAAGTCGGGCGAGTCCATGGTCTTCGCGATGTTCAGCGAACCGAGGTTGCAGGAAATGTCCTTGCCGACGTGGCTGTAGGTCAGATCCTCGTTGAACTCGGACGGCGTGGAGACCTGCAGGATCTCCGAGCACAGGTTCGAGTGCGTGATCTTGCCTTCGATGGGGTTGGCCTTGTTCACCGTGTCCTCGAACATGATGTACGGGTAACCCGATTCGAACTGCAGCTCTGCGACGGTCTGGAAGAATTCGCGAGCCTTGATCTTGGACTTGCGAATTCGCTTGTCGTCGACCATCTCGTAGTACTTCTCGGAGACGTTGATGTCGGAGAACGGAACGCCGTAGATGCGCTCGACGTCGTACGGCGAGAACAGGTACATGTCCTCGTTCTTCTTCGCCAGCTCGAACGTGATGTCCGGGATCACGATGCCGAGGGACAGCGTCTTGATGCGGATCTTCTCGTCGGCGTTTTCACGCTTGGTGTCGAGGAAGCGGTAGATGTCGGGGTGGTGTGCGTGCAGGTAGACGGCACCGGCACCCTGACGCGCTCCGAGCTGGTTGGCGTACGAGAACGAGTCTTCGAGGAGCTTCATGATCGGGATGACACCCGAGCTCTGGTTCTCGATCTTCTTGATCGGTGCGCCGTGCTCACGAATGTTGGTGAGCAGCAAGGCAACTCCGCCACCGCGCTTGGAGAGCTGCAGGGCCGAGTTGATGGAGCGCCCGATGGACTCCATGTTGTCTTCGATGCGAAGCAGGAAGCAGGACACAGGCTCGCCGCGCTGCTTCTTGCCGGAGTTGAGGAACGTGGGGGTGGCGGGCTGGAAGCGTCCGGCGATGATCTCGTCGACAAGTTCGACGGCCAGATCTTCATTGCCGGCAGCCAACGTCAGGGCCACCATGCACACACGGTCTTCGAAGCGCTCGAGGTAGCGCTTACCGTCGAACGTCTTGAGCGTGTAGGACGTGTAGTACTTGAACGCGCCCAGGAACGTCGGGAAGCGGAACTTCTTGGAGTACGCGTGATCGATCAGGAACTTCACGAACGTACGTGAGTACTGGTCGAGAACCTCGGGCTCGTAATAGTTTTCCTCGACGAGGTAGTCGAGCTTCTCGTCGAGATTGTGGAAGAACACCGTGTTCTGGTTGACGTGCTGCAGGAAGTACTGACGGGCCGCCGCGACATCCATCTCGAACTGGATCTCGCCGTTTGCGCCGTACAGGTTGAGCATGGCGTTGAGTGCGTGGTAGTCGAGACCGTTGGTGGAATCACCGCCGCGTGCGTCACGCTCTACGCTTCCAGCCGCGATCGTGTCAGTGATGGTTGGCGCCACTGCCCGTTCTCCTTCTCTGCTTCGAGATGATTCCAGAACTCCCCCAAGCCTTCTCGTACCCGTTCGACGTCCTCGGCAGTGCCCATGAGTTCGAAGCGGTACAGAAAAGGAACGTGGCATTTCTGGGAAATGATGTTTCCTGCGTAACAAAAGGATTCACCGAAATTGGTGTTTCCTGCCGCGATCACTGCTCGGATCAACGACCTGTTGTGTGGATTGTTCAAAAAACGAATGACCGGCTTGGGCACATAGCTGGTGTCGCGGCCTGTCACTGTGGTCCCGCCGCCGTAAGTCGGAAGGATCAGTACATAGGGCTCGTCGACGTGAAATGAGCCGTCACGGTCATGGATGGGTATACGTGTCGCAGGCAACCCGAGACGTTGAACGAATCGGTGGGTGTTCTCCGACACGCTGGAAAAATAGACCAGCGAAGTCATCGGTTGTCACCATTTTCCTCATGCGGTGCCCGGAACTTTCGACTATTCAGAACTTTCAACTACTGCACACGGGGCCAACAGCATCGTCGGCCCCCGGCGCGGTCGCGCTTCAAGCAGCGACGGCCAGCGTCTTGATGCGATCGGGACGGAATCCCGACCAGTGATCTTCACCGGCAACCACGACGGGTGCCTGAAGGTATCCGAGCGCCATGACGTAGTCACGCGCCTCGGCATCCTCGGTGATGTCGATGATGTCGTATTCGAGACCGGCCTTGTCGAGGGCGCGGTAGGTGGCATTGCACTGAACGCAAGCGGGCTTGGTGTAGACGGTGATGCTCATGAGAGTCCCTCTTTCGCTTAGCCAACAAAGGCCGATGTAGTGATGTTCAGCACCGATTCGACCGATTGCCGGAGCTTCGCTCAAGGCGTTCCGCGTTGTGGTCTCTCAGTGCTCAAGACACTACACCTAGTGGCCGACAGAATCACATAACCGAAGATGTTGTGAGTCACACAGATGAAATTCCCAGGTCGACCCAGCTCAGCGGCCATAACTCGGCGGCGCGTCGGCGTGTCGGCGCTCACATCTCCGCCAACCACTCGACGGGGTCTCAGGACGCCCCTCGGCCCTACCATGAGCGACGTGGAATCACCCCCGATGGACCTCCCCGACGACGAAGCCCCGCGCCACCTGGCAACCGTTCTCAGGGCCGCGCAGATCACGCCCGGAATGCGCAGAATCACCTTCGGCGGCGCCGGGCTGGCCGCCTTCGCATCGAGTGGCCTGCCCGACGAACGGGTGCTTGTCCGGTTCCCACTCGAGCCCCCGCACGCGCGCAGTTACACAGTGCGTCGCTGGAGCCCTGACACCGGTGAGCTCGATATCGACTTCGTTCTGCACGGCCACGGCGGGGCGGCACTGTGGGCCGAGACTGCGGGTTCCGGCGACGTCGTCCATCTGTCGACCGCCAGCGGGTGGTTCCGCCCGCCCGAGAACATCGAGTGGCTCACGCTACTCGCCGATCACGCAGCACTGCCCGCCGTCGGCCGGATTCTCGAGGGCCTGTCCGCCGGAATTTCCGTCCAGGTGATCGCGCAGATTCCCGATCCGAGCGAACAGCAAACTTTCACGACCGCAGCCGACGCCGATATCCGATGGATCGGCGGCGCCGATTCCATTCTCACCGAGTTGGCTGCCCGTCCCATACCGCCGGGCACCGGCTACGTCTGGTGCGCAGTCGAGGCTGCCGCCGCGCGCAGGGTCCGCACGTACCTGCGGCACACACTGAAGATCCCCGTGCCCGCCATGCACACCATGGGTTACTGGCGTGCAGACAAGGACAGCTGGGAACGTCGCTACGCTCTTGCCGCCGAGCGCATCGACGCGGCAATGGGCGCAGCAATGATGGCGGGCAAGGACTTCGAGTCCGTCCGTGATGCCGTCGACGAGGCCATGGAGCAAGAGGGGCTGTAGCAAGAAGGGCTGTAACTCACACAAAACAGCTCACACAAAACGAGGGCCACGCCCGGAAGGCGTGACCCTCGTTCACGAAACTGGTGCAGATTACGCGTCGACGAGCGTCTTCGTGGCGTCGACCAGGTCTGCGACAACCTTGGACACCTGTGCGACAACCTCAGCGTTTTCACGTGCGTGCGCGGTGCCGAACTTGTCGAACGTGCTGGCGACAGCCAGAGCGGAATCGCTGAGCACGTTGCCGCCGGCGATGCCGACAGCCTTGACGGTGTCGTCGTTGGCCCACTGCGCACCGTTGCCGCTGGGCGATGCGCTGATGACTGCAACCGGCTTGCCGGAGACAGCACCGGCACCGTAGGGACGCGAGATCCAGTCGATGGCGTTCTTGAGGACGGCAGGGATGGTGCCGTTGTACTCGGGGGTGACGAGCAGGAAGGCATCGGCGTTGCCGGCTGCGGCGCGCAGGGCGTCGACAGCGGGGATCGATGCACCTTCGACGTCGAGGTCTTCGTTGTAGAAGGGCACGTCAGCGAGGCCCTCGAAGATCGTCAGGGCAGCACCCTCCGGCGCAGCGGACACTGCAGTCTCGGCGAGCTGGCGGTTGACGGATCCGGCGCGCAGGCTTCCGACGAGAACGAGAACATTGCTCTGTGACATTGGGTGATTCCTTCGAGATTGGTGCGGTGGGTGGCTCTGGTTGAAAGTTATACCCTCTAAACGGACCACGGTCCACTTATATTCCGGAGCCATGTAATCTCGGTCAGGTGAGCGCAATCCCCCTCCCCCAGATCGGCGCGCAACCGGCCGAGCGCGGCGACGCCGCACGTAACCGGGCACTTCTGCTCGACGCCGCAGCGCTGCTCGTAGCCGAACGCGGCGTCGACGCCGTCACCATGGACGCCGTCGCGTGCCGCGCAGGTGTGGGCAAGGGCACAGTCTTTCGCCGATTCGGCAGCCGCGCGGGATTGATGCAGGCGCTCCTCGACCACACCGAGCGAGAGTTGCAGCACGCCTTCATGTTCGGTCCGCCGCCCCTGGGGCCGGGTGCGCCGCCGATAGACCGACTGGTCGCCTTCGGCCGGGCGCGCATTGCCATGGTCGAGGTGCAGGGCGATGTTCTGCGCGCCGCTGAGAACGCGCCGGAGTTTCGCTTCGGTGGCCCAGCCCGCTCACTGAGCATCGCGCACGTGATCAATTTGCTCCGCGCGGCCGGCGTCGAGGGTGATCTGGAACTTCTCGCCTCGGCACTACTCGCACCACTCGAAGCGTCGTTGGTTCTCTACCAGGTTCGCGATCTCGCAATGACGCCGGAAAGGCTCGCTGACGGTTGGGAAAATCTTGCCCGGCGCGTTACTCGATGTTGAAGACCTCGAGCACATTCCAGCGCCTAGTCTGAGCCAATGCGCATCGCAGCCGCCGTCCTCGGCCTCCTCGCCATCGCAGCCGTCAGCGGCTGTTCCAGCAACTCCGATACATCCGATACACCGGACTCGGTCGCCGATCCCGCAGGGCGGGTCTTCATCTCCACCCAGGTGGACGGAACCCCCATTCCCGGCGGCGGCCCGCTGTCCCTCGACTTCACGACGCCCGGCCTGGTAGCAGCAACCGCGGGCTGCAATACCTCCAGCGGCGCAGTCGAATTCACCGACGGCAAGATCAGCACCGACACGTTGGCCTCGACCATGATGGCGTGCGAACCCACCGTCATGGAATCCGATGCCTGGGTGACGACGCTCCTCGCCGCGCAACCGACCTGGACGCTGTCCGGCGACACACTCACGCTCACCACCGACACGACCACCGTCACGCTGGCCGACAAGAAGGTCGTCGACCCGGACCGCCCGGTCCAGGGCACAGCGTGGACAGTGACGTCACTCATCAGTCCGGACGCCATCAGCACCAGTGCTGCACTCGAAACCTCGGCCCCGGAATTCACGATCGCCGCCGACGGATCGCTCACGGGCAGCACCGGCTGCAACCGCATGATGGGCTCCGCGACGGTTACCGACACCACGATCACCTTCGCCCCGGCGGGTACCACCAGGATGGCCTGCGAACGTGACGTCGCCGACGTTGAACAGCACGTCCTGGCTGTACTCGACGGTGAGGTCACCTACACCGTCGACGCTGGAACCATGACGCTCCGCAAGCCAGACGGCAACGGCTTGATCCTGACCGCTCAGGCTTGATTCACCTGGATATCCACCGAGTCAAACTCAGACGTTCTCGGTCAGCCAGCGCCCCAATTCGCGGGCGCTGGCGTCGATTTGGGCCGGCCAGTCCAAAGCGGAATCGTCAGCCTGATCGCTCACATGCTTGACCAACCGGCACCGAGCACCAGCGGCGTGCGCCGCGTAGGCAACGGCAAAACCTTCCATGTCCACCAAATCCGCCCGTTGCGCGAGCGCATCCCGAACGGCCGCGTCGGAGACAAACGCGTCTCCGGTCGCCAGCACCGAAGCGTCACCCTCAGCGAGGACCAGTCGGTCGACAACGTCGTGGCCGAACGATCTGATGGCCGCACTGCTGATGTCGTGGTTGATCACGACCCCCGGCACGAACAGTCCACCGTGATGCACGTGCAGCGCGCCGGCAGTACCGATATTGACGACCATCGGCAACTCGCCAGGGAGAAACCGAGCCAGCGCCGACGCGACCGCCGTTGCCGCACTGACCTTTCCGATTCCCGTGATCACCAACTCGAACTCCTGCGGAACGTACTCCGCTTCCGCCTTCGTTGCGCTGACCACCAGAACTTGCTTCGCACTCATGCGCGAGACGATACCTGTCGCTAAAGTTCCCTCATGGCCACATTGCGCGAGAGCATCATCGACGAACTGGGCGCAAAGCCGTCCATCGAGCCGGCAGCCGAAGTCCGCACCCGGGTTCAGTTCCTGAAGGACTACTTGCTGTCCACTCCGGCCAAGGGATATGTCCTGGGTATCAGCGGCGGGCAGGACAGCACGCTCACCGGTGCGCTCGCTCAGCGCGCGGTGGCAGAACTACGCGAGGAAGGTCACAGCGCCGAGTTCGTGGCCGTTCGGTTGCCGTACGGAGAGCAGGCGGATGAATCAGACGCGCAGATCGCGCTCGGTTTCATCAAGCCGGACCGCAGCCTGACCGTCAACGTCAAGCCCGGCGCCGACGCCACAGCCCGTGAAGCATCCGAGGCCCTGGGCGACGGTGAACTGCGAGACTTCGTGCGCGGCAACATCAAAGCCCGTGAGCGCATGATGATCCAGTACGCCATCGCGGGCCAGTTGGGGTACATCGTGATCGGCACCGATCACGCTGCCGAGGCCATTACCGGATTCTTCACCAAATTCGGTGACGGCGGAGTCGACATCACGCCGCTGACCGGCCTGAGCAAGCGGCAGGGCGCGGCACTGTTGCAGGAACTGGGCGCACCCGAGAGCACGTGGCGCAAAGTGCCCACCGCAGACCTCGAGGACGACCGTCCTGCCCTCCCCGACGAGGTGGCGCTCGGACTCACTTACGCCCAGATCGACGACTATCTCGAAGGCAAGGACGTCTCTACCGACGTATCCGACAAACTCGAGAAGATGTACCTGAACACCCGCCACAAGCGGAGCGTTCCGGTTACCCCCCTCGACACCTGGTGGCGTTAGCCCCCACTTCCTGTAGACGCACGGCGCCCACCTTCCGACAGGAAGGTGGGCGCCGTGCGTCGTTCTGGTGTTATCAGCTGGCCGAGAGGCTGCCGAAGATGTTGCCCAGGCTGCCGAGGGAGCCGGTGCTCGTCTCGGGATCGTTCTTGGCGAAGTTCGTGGTGCAGCCGTTGAACTTCACAGCGTCGACGTGAGTAGAGGTGCCGATTTCGCCGCGTCCGACGCTCACTCCGTAGTGCTCGATCGTGGCATCCGGGTTGCCTGCGATGATGTCGTCGAGATCGGACGGAACGTTCCTGGGAGCACCCTCGATATCGCGGGTGCTGATCCACTTGCCGTTCTGGATGTTGGCATGCGTGCCCCCGGTGGCGGTGTCAGCGGAGACGTTTCCGTTTGCGACCCAGTACAAGGTCGCGAAGCCGTTCTCCCCCTCGGCCGGGTTGGTGGTGCCGGTCAGACGCAACTGGAACGAAGTCTGCGACGTGGCGGCCTTCTCCGCGAAACCGATCTCGTTCTTGACGGCGTCAGCGAGCGGGATCGAACCAGCCGAGTGGTACCACGCCGAACGGTTGTCGGGAGTGGCCTTGACGATATCCAGCTTCAGCGAGCCATCATCATCGAGAACCTTGGTGTCCGAATAGAAAGCAAGCTGATTCTTTTCATCGTCGAACGGAATACCCCAGCCGTTGGGGGTGGATTCGGTCGAGAGTGCCGAGCAGGTGAAGCCGGCGGCGTCGGAAGAACCGAGTGAGCCGGTGGTCGCTCCGGCAAGTGCCGGAGCGGCAAGCGCTGCAGCGCCGACGAGAGCAAAAGCGAGACCAAGACGACGCGTGGAATTAGACATGTAAGTACCTTTCACCATTTCTGCGGGGGAATTACGACAAAAAGTACCACATGAATTTGGTGAAGATATCGGCCCAGAATTTCCATTGTCATTCATTTGAATGACTTATCTACCTGGACACCACGTACGTTACATCCCCCAAAAGGAGGATTCATTCAGACAATTTCATCTAATCGGAACTACGATCAAATTCCAGTCAACCACTACGAAGAACTACGCTGACCAGCACAAAGAAACGGAAATGGAGATCAGACAGACTCGCCACATTCGGATCATCAGGACATCCGATCTCATCATTTAGGTCGGTATCTGTAATCGAAAGTACACGACAAAAAAATTTCAATGATTTTTGAATCGACCGAGCTAGCCGCCGGCAAAAGGTGGCAAAACGTCCACCTCGGGTCCCGCGACGCGGTCGATGTCCCGCGTCAATTCCTCACCGACAAGGAACGCGGAAACAGACAACACACGCTTCATATCCGACCCGTATTTGTCGGACAGAACAGCAACAAGTTCGGCGAGCGTGCTCGAATGCGGCAGCACCACAGTTTCGCTGCGGCACCCGGAAGCGTCTGCTGCCGCAGCGAAGTACCTCACCGAAATCGATTCCGAATCAGCCACCGATTGCACCCATACTTCGCTCTGGCGGCACAAAACCTTCTGCCGCGATTCCATGACCTGCCCACTTGTTCCACATTGCGCCCCGCCACAGATCAGCGATCTCATCGTCACCAGCGCCCGACCGCAGTGCTGCCCGCAGGTCCACTTCACGATCACTGAACAAGCAGGAACGAATAGTTCCCTCGGCTGTCATACGTGTCCGATCGCAGTCGGCACAGAAAGATCGCGTCACCGAGGCAATGATTCCTACCGTTGCCGGCCCGCCGTCGATATTCCATTCCTCGGCGGGCGCACTGGGGTCTTCACGGCCGATCGCGGTCAACGTGAACCGCGTCCCCAATACCGTGAGCAGTTCGTCGGCAGTCACCATGTTCTCTCGCGCCCACGTGTGGTCGGCGTCGAGCGGCATCTGTTCGATGAATCGTAATTCCACGCCGGCGTCCACACACCATTGGAGAAGCTCCGCCGCCCCACTCAATGTTTCGCGCATAAGAACCGCGTTCACTTTTAGTGGAGCCAGACCAACTCGCGCCGCAGCATGAATTCCCGCCAACACCGACGGCAATCTGTCGCGACGCGTCAATTCGGCGAAATGCGCGCGATCCACGGAATCGAGTGACACATTGACACGGGTCAAACCGGCCGTCGCTAATTGCGCGGCACGGTGTTCCAATCCGACGGCATTTGTTGTCATCGCCAAAGGAATCCCGGGAACTCGCTCGGCGCAACCGGAGATAATCTTCTCGAGATCTTTGCGCATCAGCGGTTCCCCGCCGGTAAAACGAACTTCTCGAATGCCTAAACGGTCGACTCCGATACCAACTACGCGAACAATTTCTTCGGTGGATAACAGATCTTCCGCGGGAATGACCGGCAATCCTTCCTCCGGCATGCAATATGTGCAACGCAGCGAACACTTTTCGGTGATCGAGATTCGAAGGTCACGCGCGACCCGCCCGAACTTGTCGACCAACACATCGGTCTCCGGGCGTCCGGCCATCGACGCAGAATTGCCACGGACAGTGGGGATCCCCACCACAACCGGAGTCATCGCTGCACCAGGTTCCACATCACTCCAGTATGGCGCAGTGGGCGACGCGACGTGTCACGCGGATCACTCCGCCCGGAATCAGACCATCTAGAATCGGACCATGTCGAGGCTATCGCTGTGAGCGCACATTCCGTCGAAGACCATCAAGCGCACGTGTCAGGACTATTGGCCGCGTTGCACACTCTGGCGCCCACGTCCCTACCCCTCACCGAGGCACTCGGGTCGATAGTCTCGGCTGACGTCACTTCTCCGGTCGATCTTCCGCTGTTCCGTAATTCGCAGATGGACGGCTACGCAGTCGACGCGCAGTCCGTGCGCCAGGTTCCCGTCACGCTCGCCGTCCGAGGAGTTCTCGCGGCCGGCAGTGGCACTCCCCCGAAACACCTCGCAGGCTCGGCGTTTCGGATCATGACCGGCGCACCCATTCCCGAGGGCGCAGACACCGTCATTCCTGTCGAGGACACCACCGGAACATCGAAGCACGCAGTCACGATCAACCGTGGACGCACCGCCGGAGAGTTCGTCCGTGAACGCGGAAGCGACATCACTGCGGGCATGCTCCTGGTTCGAGAAGGCACTCGCCTGGAACCACGGCACATCGCGGCACTCGCGGCCGTCGGCGCAGCAACTGTCACCACCTACACTCCGCCGAGGGTTGCCGTCATCACTACGGGCGCCGAATTGAAAAGCGCGGGAACAGAACTCAACCCCGGCGAGATCTACGACTCCAACGGGCCCGCTCTGGCAAGCTTGGCTCGTGCCAACGGAGCCGACGTCGTATCCGTCGCTCGCAGCACAGACGATCCGGCTGTGTTCCGCGAATTACTTTCGTATGCAACATCTGTCGCCGATCTAGTCTTCACCTCCGGCGGCGTATCCATGGGCGACTTCGAGGTCGTGAAGGAGACGCTGCAACCCTTGGGCGCCCGGTTCGGTCACGTCGCGATGCAGCCTGGCGGCCCGCAGGGCACCGCCGTTGTCAACGAAGTTCCGATACTGAGCTTCCCCGGAAACCCGGTCAGCACGATGGTGTCGTTCGAAGTATTTGCGCGCGAGAACATCAGACGCGCTGCAGGTCTGCCTCCCATCGCATCCGAACGTCGTGCATTGACCACTGCGCTGCGGTCGATTCCCGGTAAGCGCCAGTTCCTTCGCGGACGACGCTCCGGCGAGGGCGTCGAACCAGTGTCCGGCGCCGGTTCGCATCTTGTTGCCATGATGGCCTGGGCAGACGTTCTTCTCGACATTCCGGCCGACGTCACCGAACTCGATGCCGGAGCGCCAGTGGACGTCATTCCACTCTCTGCGTGGAACTAAGCAGGCTGGAACCGAATGAGGACGGTAAGGACTTTCAATGACCGAACTGACACACGTCGACGGTGAAGGCCGCGCCCGCATGGTCGACGTCAGCGCAAAAGCCGAGACGACGCGCATTGCGGTGGCCGCAGGTGAACTTGTCACCACCCCAGAGGTCATCCGCCTTGTCCGGGCCGACGGCATGCCCAAAGCCGATGTCCTCTCGACAGCAAGAATCGCCGGAATTGCGGGCGCAAAGAAGACATCCGAACTCATACCCCTGTGTCACCAACTCGCGTTGTCGTCCGTCAAAGTGGAGTTCGGATTCACCGAGACATCGATCACCGTTGAAGCGACGGCAAAGACTCGCGGACAGACGGGCGTCGAGATGGAAGCGCTGACGGCGGTTGCCGTCGCCGGGCTCACGTTGCACGACATGGTCAAGGCCATCGATCCGGCCGCCACCATGAACGGCGTCCGACTACTCACCAAAGACGGTGGTAAACGCGGACATTGGACACGCGAGAACCAGAACCCCGCCGAGTCCAGCACAGCACTTGAATCCAGCACGGCCCCTGAATCCAGCACGGCCCCGCACGCATTCGACACCACGCGCTCAGCGGCAGTCCTCGTCGCGTCGACCGGTGGCGCCGCGGGGACCCGCCCCGACACAACGGGTCCGGCCATCGAACAATGGCTCCGGGATCGCGATTTCGAGGTGCGTGGCCCACTGGTCTACGCCGACGCCGACATCGCCGCGGGCATCGACGACGCCAAAACCGGTTCGCCGGCCTTGATCATCAGTACCGGCGGAACCGGCGCTTCCCCGACTGATGCCACGCCCGAAGCGACGCTCGCCGTCCTCACCCGCGAACTGCCGGGAATCGCGGAGGCGATCCGCGCAAAGGGGCTCGAAAAGACCCCGCACGCGTCGTTGAGCCGCGGAGTGGCCGGACTCACAGAGCGCACTGTCATCGTCAACCTTCCCGGATCTCCGGGCGGCGTGAAGGACGGTCTTGCCGTCCTCGACCCCATCATCAATCACTTGCTCGCGCAGGTTGCAGGCGGAGGAATGCACGATGAGTGAACTGCTCGCAAAAATTTCCGAACATCCGATTCAGGCCGCCACGGTGGACGCGGCCGTCGCGGGACCGAAGAACGGCGCTGTTGTCGTCTTCACCGGCACGGTACGTAATCATGATGGCGGCCAAGCTGTTTCAGCCCTCGAATACCAGGCACACCCCGACGCCGAACGGTTTCTGCGTACGTGCTGCGAGGAAGTGTCAGCGTCCACCGGCCTACCCGTCGCCGCGATTCACCGCGTCGGACATCTCGAGATCGGCGATCATGCTTTGGTGGCCGCAGTTGCTGCCCCGCATCGCGCGGAAGCATTTGCAGCGTGCGCCGAACTGGTGGAACGAATCAAGGCCGAAGTGCCGATCTGGAAGCGCCAGCGCTTCGCCACTGGCGTTTCCGAGTGGGTCGGGTTGTAGAGAGGCCGCGGCGTCCGGGTAGACTCGACATCACTAGGTGCCCGAAAGTGGGCACCCAGCGTCGAAAGAACGCAACTTCAGTTCGCGGAGAGTGCTTAACGCACCCGAACTTCTTACGGCGAAGAAGCCTGCCGACCGGCAGCGCCGCCACCACTGTGCTTGATTGTCAGACCGGCTATTTGCCGTGTCGGCATCCGGGCACGCAAAGTGCCCCGAAAGGCTCTGAACACACTTGTCTGACACCTCGACTGTCACCACGACTACCGCTACCTTCGCTTCCCTCGGTGTACGTCCGCCGCTGGTCAAGGCCCTCGAAGACGGCGGAATCACCTCCCCCTTCCCGATCCAGATCGACACCCTCCCCGACACGCTGTCGGGACGCGACGTCCTGGGCCGCGGAAAGACCGGCAGCGGAAAAACGCTTGCCTTCTCCATCCCGATGGTCTCGCGTCTCGCGGGAGAATTAGCCGGCGGCAAGCGTCGTCCGGGCCGCCCGCTCGGGCTGGTTCTCGCGCCGACCCGCGAGCTCGCCACCCAGATCACCGCAACCCTCGAGCCGCTTGCCACGGCCTACGACTTGCGCGTCACCACCATCTTCGGCGGCGTGTCGCAGCACCGTCAGGTCCAGGCTCTCAAGGCCGGAGTCGACATCGTCGTCGCGTGCCCCGGTCGCCTCGAAGACCTCATGAAGCAGAAGTTCGTGAGCCTCGACGCCGTCGAGATCACCGTCCTCGACGAAGCCGACCACATGGCCGACCTCGGGTTCCTTCCCGTCGTCACCCGCATTCTCTCCTCCACCCCGGCCGACGGCCAGCGCCTGCTGTTCTCCGCCACCTTGGACAACGGCGTCGACAAGCTCGTCAAGCGATTCCTCAAGAACGAGGTCATGCACTCCGTCGACGAGGCCAACTCCCCCGTCGCCGCCATGACGCACCACGTGTTCGACGTCGATGGCGCCGAAGCGAAGAAGGCACTCGTCGAGAAGCTTGCGTCCGGCACCGGCCGACGCATCCTCTTCATGCGCACCAAGCATCAGGCTCGTAAGTTGGCTCGCCAGCTCACCGAGTCGGGTATTCCGTCCGTCGATCTGCACGGCAACCTGTCGCAGGCTGCCCGCGACCGCAACCTTGCTGCATTCTCTGCCGGCGAAGCTCGCGTTCTCGTTGCCACCGACGTTGCCGCTCGCGGCGTTCACGTCGACGACGTCGAGCTGGTCGTGCATGTCGATCCCCCGGCCGAGCACAAGGCGTACCTGCACCGCAGCGGCCGTACTGCTCGCGCCGGCAGCGCCGGTGACGTCGTCACCGTTGTCCTGCCCGAGCAGCGCAAGGACCTCGCGATCCTCATGCGTAAGGCAGCTATCAAGGTGACGCCGGTTCGATCGACTGCAAATTCCGAGCACGTCGTGAAGCTGGTCGGCGACATCGCGCCGCATGTCACCCCCGCGCCCAAGGCTCCGGTCGCACCGCAGGGTGGCGGACGCGGAGCTCGCCCGGCACGTTCAGGCCAGGGCGGACAGGCCCGCAGCGGCCAGGCACGTTCCGGTCAGGGTGGCCAGGGCGGTCAGGCTCGCAGCGGTCAGGGCGGTCAGTCGCGTGGCGCTCGTTCCGGCGGCGCAGGCCGGGCCCGCACCGGTGGACGCCCCGCAGCCCGCTAACCGCGAGCCGACAACTCAATAGGTTTCGAAGTGGACAGCGTCGGCCAATGGCCGGCGCTGTTTCCATCCGAAGCGCTCGAGATCCGGAACCTGTTGGAACTGAGTCACTTTCCCGATGCACAGCCATGCGATCGGCCGCACCGGCGCCGGAATATTCATCAGTTCGGTGAGATATTCCTCGTCGTAGAACGACACCCATCCGATGCCGATGTCCTCGGCAACCGCGGCCAGCCACAGGTTCTGGATCGCGAGAACCGCGGAGAACAGACCAGTGTCGTCGACCGTGTGACGGCCGAGAATGTTAGGGCCACCGCGCGAGGGGTCGTAGGTCACCACGATCCCGGTTCCACTTTCCGTGATCCCCTCGATCTTGATGGGGTCGAACGTCTCGCGCCGATCCTCGGGCAGGGACTGCGCAAATTTCACCCTCGCCTCCGCGACGTGCGCGGCAAACGTCGAGAGCGTGTCCGGATTTCGGACCACCACAAAATCCCACGGCTGCGTGTTCCCGACACTCGGCGCCCGATGAGCAGCGTCGAGGATGCGCATCAGCACATCGTCAGGAATAACCTCACCGGAAAACTCTGCCCGCACGTCGCGTCGGCGCCGGATCGCTTCGTACACAGATACAGCTGATTCACTCACGCTCCGACGGTATAGCGGTGCAATCCCAGCATCGCATCGGGGTGCAACTCGACTCCCCCGACCCGAATGCACTCGCTCAAAGTGTCCCGGACGACGGCACTGTCCATACCGCTACCGATCACTACCAACTGCGTAGTCCGCCGCTCGCCGGCCTTCCACCGCAGTGGTGTGATCCGCACGTGATCGCCGACGGTCTGCACTTCGAATTTGCCTGTGTACCCACGGATATCAAAGTTCACGAAACCCTTGATGCGGTAAACACCCGCTGGTTGGTTCTCGAGAAATCGTGTGACGGCGCGCGCGTCGAGCGCGGTGTCCGACACAAAATCGATTGCCTCGTAGTGGGTGTGGATGTGGTCGTGATGATCGTCGCGCAGCAGTTCGTCGAGGCTCATTTGTTGACCGGGTTGCGGCTGCGGCGCCGCCGCGAAATCGAACAGCAGTGCCGGGTCCACCCGAGAGTGAGTGGTATCCACAATCGGTGCTCGGGTGTTGAGCCCACGAATCACCTCCGTGAAGGCCTCGCGCTCCGCCGAGTCGACACAGTCGATCTTGTTCACCACCAGTAGGTCCGCCAGCCCGACGTGCTGGTCGAGTTCAGGATGGGTACTGCGGGTCGAACGGAAGTTGGCCCCGTCGACAACAACAACCAGACCGCCGTACACGACCCGCGGGTTCTCGCTGCCCAGGACGAGCCTGATCATGTTGCGTGGCTCCGCCAGTCCGCTGGCCTCGATGACGATGACGTCGATCTCGGATTGACTGTGCGCCAACTTGTCGAGCATCTCGTCCATGTCGGAGACATCAACCGCGCAGCACAGGCACCCGTTGCTGAGTGAGAGCGTCGAGTCGACTTGGCCGGCCACCATCATCGAATCGATGTTGACCGAACCGAAGTCGTTGACGATCACCCCGATGCGCACACCGTTGTTGTTATGCAGAAGGTGATTGAGCAGTGTCGTCTTTCCCGAACCCAGAAATCCTGCGACGACGATCACGGGAATCTGCTTTTTCACCAAGAAGTCCTAGCCACCTGGCAATCCTAGCGGGCCGTCAGATCGTGCAGAGCGGCTGAATCTCCTTCTTGCCTTCGGTTGTCGGTGACGTCACGATCGTGCAGGCGTTGTACCCGCGACTCTCGGCCACTCGGCGTACCTCATTCCACCCCGTGGCGTCGACTGCGGGTGAACGCGAGAGTACAAACCCTGACGTTCGAAGCGGGTCACCCACAAGTGCCCACGAATAGTCGTCGGCGATGTAGGTGACGACGTAATTTGGTGGCCCGTCCAATCCGTCCTGAAAAGGCACGCCCGGGAAACTGACATGCAGTTGCGCAGACGACCGAGTATCGGTAACTCGTGCATTACCGGCGATGCCACTCTGGTCCCCTGCCCAGGTTGTGCAGGTGTTCCGCACACTCACATTCGACGCATCGAGTACCTCGTACCTCGCCTGAGTGTCCTTGGCGCACATCAGGTTGAAGGGCTGCGGCACAGCGGCCAACTGGTACCAGTCACCGACGTAGCGTTCAACGTCCAGCTTCTCGACGGGCTGCAACGGCTCCCACAATTGTGCTGACATCTCCCCTGACATCACCCCTGACATCTCCACCGACATCTCGACCGACATCGGCGCACTGTGCGCCGGCACGGCCATCATGGCCACACCAACACTCGCACCGGCTACCGCAATGGCACATCTCCCCGACCAGTTCACAGTGTTGCCTCCCGTTAGTTCGACGCAGTTCGACATGGTTCGACAATCCGCCCGCGGATTGTTCCCACCTGACATTCGGAGCAGTTGATCGCTTGGATTGGTCAGTATGGAAAACTACTTTTGGTTTGTTATGGACCTTGGTACCCAACCTTCTGTAGTCTTTGCCAGTAGGTAACTGGTAGCCGGAACGGAGCGTCAGACATGAACGTTGTCGACCTAGGATTAGAACGGACGAGGTACGCCGTCATCGACGAGACAATCGAATCCCGGTGGCGCCGCGTCACCTCGATGCAGCACGACACCGTTGCAATAGTCACCCCACGCGATGAAATCACCTTCGCGGACCTCGAAGTCCGCGCAGACGCTCTCGCCCGTGAACTCGATATTCGCGGGCCACACGGCCGCTGCCCGGTTGCTGTCGAACTCGACCCCACTACCGAGGCCGTTGTCCACCTTCTTGCGACGCTGATTTCCGGTCGCCCACTGGTCATGATCGACCCGCAACTTCCACAGGCCAGGCGCGAGCACATCCTGTCCACGTCTGGCGCGGTTCCCATCACCACAGTTCTCGATCACGCCGCGGCCACCCCGTTCCGGTTCGGCAACGCACTCGAGTCGCTCAGCTCGGATCCCGCCATGATCGCATTCACCTCCGGCACCAGCGGCGCACCCAAAGGGGTAGTACTCAGTCACTCGATGTGTCTGAACAAGGCGGATGAGCTTGCCGCCGCCATCGATCTGCGACCGGACGATCACATCGGCAATCTTCTGCCCGTCAGCTTCGGCGCGGGCATCACTGCACTGATCATGGGTTTGATGAACGGCGTCACCGTGTACTGCTGGGATCCCCGCGTCGACGGCACATCCAACCTGGAGCGCTGGCTGCGCAAAAATGCGATCACGACCGCTCATTGCGCACCGTCGTTCCTGCGAGCGTGGACGGAACAACCTGCTACCGAACCCGGCGTTGATCCCGAAAGTTCCCTTCGCGTTGTCGTCACCTACGGCGAGGCAGTTCACGGCAACGACTACCAACGTCATCGTGATCGCGGATTCGCGGACGCGACCTACGTCAACTGGATGGCGACCACCGAGACGGGCGTCGTCGCCTACAACGCCTTTCCTCCCAACTCGACGTTCCCGCAGGGCATCATCCCGGCCGGTCGGGCGCGCGACGGGAAGGACGTCCGGATCGTCGATTCCGAGGGCAATCAACTGCCCGACGGCGAGATCGGCGAAATCCATGTCATTTCCAGCGACCTGGCCGACGGCTACCACGGCGACCCGGAGCGGACAGCACAACGATTCACGCAACTCGACGACGGTATCTGCCTGTACCGCACCGGCGACCGCGGATGCATCGACAGCGATGGCGAATTGCAACTCAAGGGCAGGCTCGACGACGCTGTGAAAATCCGCGGATACCTGGTCGAACCCACTGAAGTCGACGTCGCCCTCCGCGCTGTCGACGGCGTCGTCGATGCGGTCGTCGTCGTCCGCACCGAGAACGACCATCCGGAGCTCTGCGCATACGTGGTGAGCGATTCACAGCGAATTGCCTTGTCACCTGCAGAAGTTCGGCGCGAGCTGTCTCAGCGCCTGCCCGGGTGGATGGTTCCGCGCCACATCATCATGCTGGCCTCGATCCCCCGTAACGAACGCGGCAAAGTCGACCGCAACGCGCTGCCCGCACCGGCGCCCGTCGCCGCCTCGACCACCACGCCGACCCTCGAAACCATCACCGAATTTCGGGTCGCCATCATCTGGTCCAAGATCATCGGGATCGAATCACTCGATCGCGACGACGACTTCTTTGCACTCGGTGCAGATTCGCTCGCTGCGGCAGAAATGCTTACCGCGCTACGAGCCGCTGTACTGGTCACCGTGAGCGGCGCCCAGTTTGCCGGTGCCACCACCATCCGGGAACTCGCCGCACTCGTCGACGCGATGCTGTGCAACAAGAAACGTGACGAGGGTCGAGCGTCTGTGCTGGTTCCGCTTTCGACGAGCGGTTCCCGGACTCCTCTCTTCCTGATCACCGGAGCCGGTGCGCCGGCGCTGAGCTTTCTCGCGACGGTGCAGGCGATGTCCGGCGATCGACCGGTGTACGCGCTGCAAGCACACGGAATGGAATCGCGCGGCCTCCCCGACCGCACCGTCGCCAAGATGGCCGACCGGTACATCCGCGAAATCAGGAAGGTCCGGCCGCACGGACCGTACGCGCTCGGCGGCTACTCCCACGGCGGGTTTGTCACCCTCGAGATTGCGAATCGCCTCCACGCGGAAGGCGAGATCGTCGAACAGGTTGTCATTCTGGACACTCGGTTGCGAGAAAACATGATCGGGCCGCGGCCTGACACCGCCGAGCCGCAGGCCACATCGGACGCTGTCGAGCCGGTACTGAATGCCCGAGCCCAGACCTCGAAAAAGTCGGTTCTGGGTATCTGGCTTCGATACCAAGTTGCCGGCATCATGCAATTCGACCCGTCGATGCAGTGGTATCTCTTCTACCATCGCGGTCTGGCGTCCCTACGTAAGCACACCCCCAGCCCGTATCGCGGTTCGGTCGTGGTGATCCGCGGCGACGGCAACCGACAGGACGCGCACGACTGGTCGGCAATTGCTACGGGCCAGATCACCTTCGAGGATGTTGCCGGCTCACACGAAGACATTCTGAGGGCCCCGTACGCCGTAGCTACCGGCGAGGCACTCGAGCGCGCCTTGGTTCCGCAGCAGTCACGTCCCTGGCGGATCCGGGCATAGACAATAAGAAAAGCTCCTCACTCGCGAATGTTCGCAAGTGAGGAGCTTTTCTTATTGGGTGGAGCTAAGGGGACTCGAACCCCTGACCCCCACACTGCCAGTGTGGTGCGCTACCAGCTGCGCCATAGCCCCGTATTCAGTTCATTCTCAAATCAATCTTGCAGGCGGTTGTTCTGCTTGCCGCTTGCTTGAAGAAAGTTACACCACTTGCGTGGCGAGCAACAAATCGCCTGGTCAAGCCGGTGCGGCCGCTCCGGGTTTTAGAGCGGCCGCACACTGCTCACGAAGCGAACTGCGAAACCCAATCGCTGTTCTTGGTGCTGACGATCTTGCCGTCGGCGACAACCGTCGGGGTGCCCGTTCCGCCGGCTGCGGAGAGAGCCTCGCTCGCTGCTGCAGCGTTGGCTGCGGCAACGTCCACGTTGGCACCAGACGAGATGCAGGCGGTGGCCGCATCCGACGCACCGGCTTCGCCGGCTATCCGAGCCAAATCGTCGTTGGTGTGATCGCTCTTACCACCTTCAGCCGGCTGGTTGTCCGGCGAGAAGAGTGCGGTGTGCAGATTCGAGTAGGCAATCGCGTTGCCATCCTGCGCGACGCACAGCAATGCCGCGCCGGCGCGCGTGGAGTAATCACCGCTGCTCGAAGCCCTGTTGAGGAAGTTGAGCATGTGATAGCGAACGGCCACGTCACCGGTGTCGATCGCGGCCGACACCGATTGGCCACTCAGGTGCTCGAGTGCGGCACACGCGGGGCACAGTGGATCCTCGAAAATGTCGAGAGTGGTACGTGCGTCCGGCTTCCCGAGCAGTACGACGCCATTGTCCTGCACGGTGACAACGACCTCGGAGTTCTGCACCGAACCGTAGCCGTCGTTTTGCACCTCGTTCTTGCTCGACTGCCACAGGACGCCGCCGATGACGAGGGCCGCGATCACCAGGACGGCGAGACCACCGATGATGTAGGTGGACCGACTCGACACCGGTTCCGGTTTGTACTTGTTGTTCTTGGCGCTCACGCTGATGCAGTCCTTCGTGCGTCGAAACGATTTTACCGAGGGGTTACCTTGCCCGGGTACTCACCTTGCCATTGAAGACTGTGCTTCAACTGAGAATGCGGTACGTGATCCCTGTCCCAATGCGATCGGTGATCGTGGGAAGACACACAACCACAGGGCCAACGCCAGGAAACTGACGTCTCTCAGGATCTCGTTCAGGTAGTCCCACGCGTCGACGTCGGCAGCGCCGCCACCACCGAAACAGCCGCAGTCGATCGACAATCCGCGGGCCCACACCGAGATGATCACGCTGATGAGCACTACAAGCATGAGCACCGACACTGCGGCCGACGCTCGTACGGCAAGGCCCACGAGCAGCAGCAATCCGAGAACGATCTCGAGCAACGGCATCGCCATCGCCACCGGACCCACGAGACTCTCGGGCAACAGTTGATACGCCCGGACAGCGATCTTCGTCTGAACCGGATCGAGGAATTTGATGCCACCTGAAATCAGCCACACGGCTGCCAAACCCAAGCGGGCCACAAGACTCACGATGCGAATAGCCACAGGTCGAGCCTACAGAGGGACTTCCGAGGTGACGGTTTTTGCGGTTACAGCCTTCGCCGGCACCAGTAGCCACCCCACGCTCGCGACGATCACCACAGCACCCATTGCAGCAAAAGCCACGGAGTACGAGAAGTACTCCACCAACAGACCGGCGCAGATCGGCGCGACCACACCGCCGACATCGGACATCATCTGGAACACTGCCAGAACGGGACCGCCACGCGCCTTGGATCCGACAACATCGGCAACCGCAGCTTGCTGCGACGGACTCATCAAACCGGAACCTGCACCTGTCACGGCGGCAATCACGAAAAACGCCACCAGGTTGTGGGTGAATCCGATCGCCATCGTTCCCGCACCGCAGACGAGCAACCCCGCGAGCACAAAGGGTTTGCGCCCGTATTTATCCGAGAGCCGACCCGAGAAGGTCAGAACCAGAGCATTTCCGACCGCAAAAACTGCCAGCGCGTACGCGGCGACCGCGTCGCCGCGGCCGAGAGCCTCAACGACAAAAAGCGGGACCATCGCGACGCGGACGCCGAAGATGACACCACCGAACGCCAGGTTCGAGCCCAGAGCAGCGCGGTAAACCGGGGAACGTAGACCTTCCGCCAATGTCATCGGTGTGATCGACGCGCCTTTGTCCGGCGACGCGAGATGCGAACCACGCAGACTGAAGAAAACCACAGCGGCCGCAATGACCAGCGTCGCCGCATAAATGAGGAACGGCATCCGCAAGCCGAACTGCAGCAGCGCGCCACCGAATATCGGGCCGGTAATCGAGCCCATCAGGAAGCTCGTTGCGTATAGACCGGAAACGCGTCCCCGGTGGTCAGGCGGTGACATCCGAATAAGCAGTCCGAGCGCCGACACCGTGAACATGGTGGAACCGATACCGCCGAGCGACCGGAACAACAGTAGCTGCCAGTACTCCTGCGCAAACGCGCACGCGCCGGTGGACAAGGCGACGATCAACAACCCCAGGATGTACACCGGGCGCTCGCCGAGTTTCTGCACCAAGGTGCCGCTCATCGGCGCAAATACCAAGCGCATGAACGCAAACGACGAAATGACGACTGTGGCGGCCGTAACCGATACATCGAAGCTGCGAGCGAACTGCGGTAGCGCCGGGGCGACGATGCCGAATCCGAGAGCGATGACGAAGCTGGCGGAAACCAGCACCCAGATTTCCTGTGGCAGCCTGGCTGCGCGAGTTTTCATGTCGCCCGGGATTCTAGCCGGGCGACATCAGCGGGCCGCGAGCTAGTTCGCGTTCAGGACACCGGACACCAAGTCCTTCGCCGCCGCCTGAACCTGAGCCAGATGCTCGTCGCCCTTCATCGACTCGGCGTAAATCTTGTACACGTCCTCGGTTCCTGACGGCCTGGCCGCAAACCACGCGTTCTCGGTGGTCACCTTCAAACCGCCGATTGCGGCACCGTTCCCCGGCGCTGCCGTCAGCGCCGCGGTGATCGGCTCCCCCGCCAGTTCCGTCGCAGTGACCTGCTCCGGTGACAGTTTTGCCAGCACCGCCTTCTGCGCGCGACTCGCGGGCGCGTCGATGCGGGCGTAGGCCGGGCTACCGAACTTCTCGGTCAGCGCGCTGTAGTGCGCCGACGGCGTCTTGCCGGTCACCGCCGTGATCTCGGACGCGAGCAGCGCAAGAATGATGCCGTCCTTGTCTGTCGTCCACACCGAGCCGTCGTGACGCAAGAAGGACGCTCCCGCGCTTTCCTCGCCGCCGAACCCGACCGAACCGTCGAGCAACCCCGGCACGAACCACTTGAAGCCGACGGGTACCTCCAGGAGTTCGCGCCCGAGTCCGTTCACCACGCGGTCGATCATCGACGAGCTGACCAGGGTCTTCCCCACCTTCGTGCCTGCCGCCCACTTCGGACGGTTCGCAAAGAGGTACTCGATGGCAACGGCCAGATAGTGATTGGGGTTCATCAAACCGCCGTCGGGGGTGACAATTCCGTGGCGATCGGAATCGGCGTCATTTCCGGTGGCGATGTCGTAGCGATCCCGAATACCGATCAACGACGCCATCGCGTCAGGCGAGGAGCAATCCATTCGAATCTTGCCGTCGGTGTCGAGGGTCATGAATCGCCAGGTCGGATCGACCAGAGGATTGACCACCTCGAGGTCGAGGTGATGAGTCTCGGCGATGGCTCCCCAATAGTCGACGCTCGCGCCGCCGAGGGGATCTGCGCCGATGCGGATGCCCGCGTCGCGAATCGCGTCGAGGTTGAGCACAGAGGGCAAGTCGTCGACGTAATACCGCAGGAAGTCGTACCGCTCGACCCTGGAGAGTGCCTGTTCCGTCGTGACACGCCGGACGCCGGCAAGACCGTCGCGGAGAAGTTGATTGGCACGGTCTGCGATGACCGACGTGGCATCGGTATCAGCGGGGCCACCGTGGGGCGGGTTGTACTTGAACCCTCCGTCGCGTGGCGGATTATGCGAAGGCGTCACGACGATTCCGTCGGCCTTGGCTTCCGGCGCGGTGGAGTTGTATCGCAGAATCGCGTGACTCACGGCGGGCGTAGGAGTATAGGCGTCGCGCGAATCCACCAGCACCACTACGTCATTGGCAACAAGTACTTCGAGCGCGGACAGCCAGGCCGGCTCGGACAACGCGTGCGTGTCGCGGCCGATGAACAACGGCCCGTCAATACCCTGCGATGCACGGTACTCCACAATCGCCTGCGTCGTTGCCAGGATATGCGCTTCGTTGAAGGCACTGTCCAGACTGGAACCACGATGCCCCGACGTCCCGAACAACACCTGCTGCAGCGGATTCTCAGGATCAGGCGTTCGTGTGTAGTACGCAGAAACCAAGTGCGGTACGTCAATCAAATCCTGTGGTTGCGCCACCTGTCCTGCTCGCTCGTGCGCCACGAATCCCCCTAAGCCCGGTGGTCGACCACACGGCCGACACGACTGTCGCTCATTCTCTACCCTGTGATCTGAATTCCCAACCAGGCGATGCTGAGTCCCACGACAAGACTGGCGATGATGTACACCAGCGAAAGCGCCGTCTGACGCTTGTCCAACATACCGACATTTTCGGTCGCAAACGTCGAGTACGTGGACAAACCGCCGCAGAAGCCAGTCGCGAGCAGAGCCGCCATAGCTGTGGAGAGTGTTGCGCCGGTGAACAATCCGAGGAGAAAGCAACCCAGGACGTTAGCCATGAATGTTGCTGCCGGAAATCCCCTGTATGCCGGGACGTATTTCGCGAGCAAGTACCTGCCGGTCGCACCGGCGCCGCCGCCGATTGCCACGAGGAGAACGGTCATACCGCCGCCCCCTCACGACGGCGCATCCAGCGCTCGCCGATTGCCTTGCCCCACGCAGCGGCCAGGATCGCCGGAACCAAGGTGCCGAGAACGTACAGAATGGATCGCAACGGACTCTCGGTAACCGCGTGAACCGCGAACGACGAGAACGTCGTGAAGCCACCACAGAAACCCGTGCCCAGAAAGATGTACCAGACCTTGTCGTGAATCAGCAGCGCCGCAAGCACTCCGAGGATCAACGAACCGACGACATTGATTACGAGAGTGGTCCAGATGTGTGGAAACCACTCGCCCAAACCGTATCTCGTCAGCGCTCCGAGTGCACCACCCGCAGCCACCGCCCCGATGGCCGCAGGCAAGCCAAGCTCACTCATTCGCGCTCCTCACTCGATCGAGCCAGATCTGTATCGGCTCTATCTGGGCTCTATCTCGGCGGCCGAGGAATGAAGTAGCTCGTCCGCTCCTGGTACTCACGATAACCGGGACGGTGCGCCATGTGCCTCTCGAGAAGGCGCGCGCCGGTCGCAAACACAAGAAAGTACGTCATCGCGACTGGCGAAAGAATCGTCAACGCACCTGGCCACACCGAGGCCGCGACGAGGAATATCCCCCACCACACACAGGCGTCACCGAAGTAGTTGGGATGTCGCGTCCACGCCCACAGTCCCTGATCCATGATGTGCCCGAAACTGCCGGGATCGGATTTGAACTCGGCCATCTGACGATCGGCGACCGCCTCGAATGTCACACCGACCAGCCACAACACGACGCCCAGGACCACCAACAGGTTGAACCCACCTGTCGACACCGCGGACACCTGAATCGGCAGCGACACAAACCACAGGGAGATACCTTGCGTCACATATATTTTCCGTATCGCATACAGAGTTCGACTGCCAGACGTTCGACTGCCAGACGCCTTTCCCAGCATCTGCTCGTACCGAGGATCCTCACCTTTACCCCGTGAACGCACCGCCATATGCCACGCCAACCGCAGGCCCCAGATACCTACCAACACGAGCATCAGTAGTCGGCGCCACAGATCGCCTACGCCACCGACTGCGGACACTGCGGCGATGACCACAAAGCCCACGCCCCAGGACACGTCGACAACATTGTGCCGGCCGATTCGTGTCCCGATTGCCGCAGTCACCGCCATCACGACAACAACGGCCACGAAGCTCGCAAGCATCATCGAACCAAGCGTCATCGAAGACATGACGGCCTCACTGAGAGAATCTGATCCACACCCATCCGCCCGTCACGAAACGCCATACCACCGCCGACGAGGTAGAGACGCCACACCCGAGCGACCTCTACGCCGACCAGGTCCACTACACGGTCGAAATTGGATTCGAACGTCTCGATCCACGCGTCGACTGTCCGCACGTAGTGCTCCCGAAGTGCCTGAACGTCACGCACTTCCAGCCCACCCTCCTCGATCATTGCCACGGTGCGCCCGACCGGACGCATATACATGTCGGGCGCGATGAACGACTCGATGAACGGCCCGCCACCAGGATGAGCCCCGGTACGCGACATCTGCTGGATCAGTACGCGCCCACCCTCGACCACATTGTCGTGCAGCGCTTTCACATACATCGGATAGTTGTCCTCGCCGACGTGCTCGCCCATTTCGATCGACGCGACGGCGTCGTAGGGTCCGTCCGGAATCTCGCGGTAGTCCTGCAGACGGACCTCAACCCGATCTCCGAGGCCCAACGATTGGACCCTCGCGTCGACAAACGCCTTCTGCTCCGCCGAGATCGTCACTCCGACAACGTGAGCACCGTACTCGCGAGCAGCATGCACACTCAGCGAACCCCACCCGCAACCAACATCGAGCAAGCGTTGCCCGCGCGCCTGATCGAGCCCGATCTTGCGGCATACCAGGTCCAGCTTGTCTCTCTGAGAGTCGTCGAGAGTGTAGTCCGGTGCGTCGGATGTCCAGTATCCCGAGGAATACGCCATATTCTTGTCCAGGATCAGCGAATAGAAGTCATTCGACAAGTCGTAGTGATGACCGATTGCCGCCCGATCCCTCGACACACTGTGTAAGCGGCCCTTGACGCGCGCCTGCGACACCGGTGGCGGCAACGGGCGTCCGAACACGCCCAAGGATCTCGCGGCCCTCACCGCCGCGAGGATGACCGACGGTGTCGGTGCGACAGGCCCCAGACCACGCTCGGCAGACACTTTCCACACATGCGTGAGTGCTTCGCCAAGATCGCCTTCGACGTCGAGTTCGCCCAGAACATATGCCTGCGCCGCACCCAACTCTCCCGGATTCCACAACAGCCGCCGAAGCACGTTTGCGCTGTAGAGCGTCACTTTCGGCGCATCATCCGGCCCTGCAGCACTGCCATCCCACGCAGTCAGTCGCACCGGAAGTTCGCCGCCGACAAGCGGACTGAGGAGTTCCGCCAACCGCTCGGCGATCGCAGTACCCGTCATCGCTGGTTCCTCCGATCGAGAATTACTTGCTGAACGTCGAGATATCCGGAACGGAAACCCGCTTCGGAGTAGCAGAGGTAGAAGTGCCACATGCGGGCGAATACGTCGTCGAATCCAAGCGCTGCAACTTCCTCCGCACGGGCACTGAACCTCTCATCCCACAAACGGAGCGTTTGGGCATAGTGGTCACCCATCGACATGCGTTCACGCACACGAAGAGTGGTCATACGTTCGGTGACGTCCTCGATCGCCCGTACGGACGGCAGGAAGCCTCCCGGGAAGATGTACTTGTGAACCCAGGTATAGGTGTTGCGGGTGGCCAACATTCGATCGTGCGGCATGGTGATTGCTTGTATCGCGGCGCGCCCGCCCGGCGCCAACAGGGAGTCGATCTTCTGGAAGTAGCTTCCCCAGTATTGGTGGCCGACCGCCTCGATCATCTCGACCGACACCACTGCGTCGTACTCCCCCTGCACTAGCCGATAGTCGAGAAGGTCGATCTGAACGCGATCCGCCAGTCCCGCAGCGCTTATCCGCTTAGCTGCCAGTTCCTGCTGTTCCACCGACAACGTCACTGAACTAACCATCGCACCGCGCTGGGCTGCTCGGATCGCCAATTCCCCCCAGCCCGTGCCGATTTCAAGTAGTCGCGACCCCGGGCCGACGCCCGCCCCGTCCAGTAGTCGGTCAATCTTGCGGTGTTGTGCAGCGGCGAACACGTCCCACGAGGGGGAATCTCCCACCGACAGATCGTCGAACAGGGCACTGGAATAGGTCATCGTGCCGTCGAGGAATAATTCGAACAACTCGTTCGAGAGGTCGTAGTGCCGTGCGATGTTGGAACGGGTATTCTGCGTCGAATTGCGCTCACTACGAGGCTGCTTGGGAACGTAGAGGCCGCGTAGCCGCTGCAAGAAGTCTGGAATCAATGTCGCCACGCGAGAGGCAAAAACTTCCAGTACTGCGGTGAGATCGGAGGCCTCCCAATCACCCGCCATGTACGACTCCCCGAATCCGATCAGACCGCTGTCGCCCACCCGAGCAGCAAAGTCATCCGGACGATGAATCACCATCAAGGGCGAATCGGGGCTACCGCCGCCCGAGAACTCACCACCGGGCATCTGCACGCGCAGCGGCAATCGAGCAACGGCTTTGTGGAACAGCGCTCTCGCGACCGGCGACGCCACGCGTACTTTGGGGCCGCTGGGGACAGTCGTGACTCCTGGCCAGCGCTCGACCTGAGCGTTACGCGTCATAGTTGTCATCGCACGGCCTCCTGCGGTTGATGATGTGGCGGTTGATGATGTGGCGGTTGATGGCGCGGCCGAGGAACTATCGGTAATCGTCTGGACCACAACCGAATTCCTTGATATCGAATTTGCGCGGATACCCTCAGTGGCGCGAGCGGAATCGCGAGGAAGCTCCGAATTATCGCGCCCGCGGTAGCCGGAACACATCTACCGCGTACCGTCGCTGCAAAAGGGGCCTGATCCGGTCTGGTGAGAACTATCGACAACTGCACCGAATGATCGGGCACCGGCAGTCTCATCCGGTACTCGCCGGACACGTCGTTGAACGGCGAGACGTAGAACTCCTTCGACGTTCGAGCTGAACCAGCGTCGTCGGTCTCGAGCAGGTAGCAGTGCCGTTCACCGTAGGTGTTGTGGACCTCAGCCACCACGCAGCGCACGGTGCCATCGTCATCGAGGCACCAGAACACGCTCAACGGATTGAAGACATAACCCAGGACCCGAGCGTTAGCGAGCATCAGAATTCGTCCACCGGCAAAGGAGACCCCGCGGGCGTGAAGGAAAGCTTCGACATTGGCCCGCAAGGTTACTGTTGAATCACCGAGGTGATCGACCGCATCGAATCGAGCCAAAGGACGCAACGGTTTCGGAAGTACCGGTAGCGCGTCCACGTCGACCAGCCAACTGTAACTCCGGTATTCGAACTCGTTGCGTATCGGCTCGGATCGCACATGCCGTATCCGGGTGTGAACGATCGACGGAGTAATCGGCGAGGCGGGGGTGCTCATGACCATCGCCCACCCACACGCTCAGCCGCACGCAAACCCGACAATGCACCGTCCTCGTGGAACCCCCACCCGTGATAGGCCCCGGCAAAAGCAAGCACATCCGTATCGAGTTCGGGCAGGCGACTCTGTGCCGCAACCGAAATCGGCGTGTATTGCGGATGCTCGTAGGTCATCTGATCGATGACGGAATCCGGAGCAATCATATCCTTGCCCCCGAGAGTCACGATGTACCGTCGACCGGTCTCCGGTAGACGTTGCAACCGGGTCATGTCGTAGCTGACGAGCACATGATCGGGCGTCGCATTGCACTGCGGCAGATAATAGTTCCACGATGCTCGCGCATTCGAATTATCCGGCAGCACACTCTCATCCGTGTGCAGTTGGGTCTGATTGATCGAATAGGGCATCGCGCCGAGGACCTCGTGCTCCGTGGCCGTCGGATCGGCGAGAATCTTCAGAGCTTGCTGGGGATGCGTTGCGATCACTACGGCGTCATAGGTCTCGAGTTGATCATCTCCCCCACGAATCTCGACTGAATCAGCGTGCCGATACACGGCGTGAACCGGCGTGCTCAGCCGAACGGCGCTGATGCTCTGTGCCACCGCTTTCACATACTCGACCGAACCACCGGTTACTGTCCGCCAGGTCGGCGAGCCCGAAATAGAGAGCATGCCGTGGTGGTCGAGGAACGCGAAGAGGTACCGCGCCGGATACTCGAGAGCCGCTGACGGGTCACACGACCACACCGCAGACACCAGTGGGGTCATGAAGTGGGCGGTGAAATAGTCGGAGAATCTGCCGCTTCGCAGGAAAACCCCGAGCGTCTGATCGGGTGTCGACGCATCGGACCGCTCGAGCAGCGCACGCGCTCGTCGATGAAACCTCTTGACCTCCATCAACATCGAAAGAAAGCTGCCGTTCACCAGCAGTCCAGGCGTTGGCAGGACGCCGCGCAACCCCTGTCCGCCGGAATACTCGAGACCACACCCTTCGCAGCGGACAGACATGCTCATGTCCGATTCCTGTGTCCCGACACCCAGTTCGGCAAATAATCTCAACAGCGTCGGATAGGTGCGGTCGTTGTGCACGATGAAGCCGGTGTCAACAGCGAAGTTGCGACCTTCGGGATCGGTCACCGCGTGTGTGTCTGCGTGGCCGCCGAGCCGCGAATCTGCCTCGTACAGAGTCACATCTGAGTCCTTGCCGAGAACCCATGCCGCAGTCAATCCAGCGACTCCACTGCCCACGACAGCAACCTTGCGCTTGTCAGAACTTGCCGAACTCCGTCTGCCCGAATTCATCGTCGTTCTCCTGCCTTCACTTCGGTTGAACTGGCTGCTATTTCCGAATCGGCTGCTATTTCCGAGACCGCATCTGCCGCCAGTCGGTGCCACAGCGATGCCCGCCGCAGCATGAAGTGCCCCGCACCCTCGACGCCGATCCATTCGGCATCGAGACCGGATCTTCGCGCTCGTTCAACGACTGCTTTCGAGATATCCGGATCAGTCCAGCGATCCGCCGTGCCGTGCACTACCCGCAGTAGGAAACCCTCCCGCGGTCCGATTTCCGTCCCCGCCGGCCACCATGGAGCCAACGCAACGATGCCAACGACGGCCGCATCACCCGACAGAGCAGCGGCTACCCGTCCACCCATCGAATGTCCAAGCAGAATGACCTTCGCGTCAGGGTGTTGTGCCTTGATTCGATCGAGCACGTGTCGCGCATCTGCAACCGGACTCTGCTCAGCGTCATTCCACCCACGTGTGCGATATCTGATCGGCGTGACATCGAATCCGCGTTGCTGAAGTGCCACCGAGAAGGGACGCATCCGGAGGTTCGACAGATGCCAGATTCGCGAACGGCGGTGACTCGAGACCTTGCCACCGGGCAGAACCATCACGGTGAGGTGTTGATCTTCACTGCGGTGATCTTCCCAGTGCTGCGGCCGATGCTGAAGCGTCATATAGGGCATTCGGCGCCGAAAACTCCGCGGATGGGATTTGTAGGATTTCTTTTCATGGCGAGACGTCCCCGCGGGGACGCTTTTCGAAATCTGTCGGCACCCGCGGCTACTGTCGAATGAACATTCGAACCGGGGGGTCGGCATGGACACAAACAAGCTGGACACAAACAAGCTCGTCATCGATCACGACAGTGACACCGAACAGGTCATGAGCGTCGCGGACAAGCGAGAAGCCGTAGACAACATCGGCGTGGAAATCTGCGCACTAGCCGGGCAAATCGCAGCGGCCACCGCTCGCTTCCTCACCCTCTTGGCCGACTTCGACGAACAACGAGGCTGGGCCGGTCCCGGACTGCATTCGTGCGCTCACTGGCTGTCATGGAAATGTGGCATGAGCCTGCACACCGGACGTGAATACGTTCGTGTCGCCAAGGCGCTCCGCCCACTGCCCCAGATGCGGAAGGCGTTCGAACAAGGCGAGTTGTCGTACTCGAAGGTTCGAACACTGACCCGAGTCGCAACCCCTACAAACGAGAAGCAGATGGTCCGGCTCGGCCGCGAAGCACCTGCGTCCCAGATCGACCGTCTCACCGCCGGACTACGAAAAGTCACCGACAACGAATCCGGCAAAAGTAAAGCACCTGAACGCTTTCAAGTGCGCTGGCACTGGGACGCAGACACCGGAGATTTTGTCATCAAAGGTCGCCTCGCCGCACAGGACGGCGCTCGCATCCTCGCTGTCCTGACCACCGCAGAACAGGAACGCAACCGGACGGAAAGCCCTTCACAGGAGGACGAGCCAACCACCGAACAGAATGCGGCGAAAAAGCCGCCCGGAGATATCGGGCCCGCACTCCTCGCGATGGCCGAAATCGCAGCCACAGCCGGCGTGAATACAGCGACGCGCGCCGGCACCTCCGCAGAGGTGGTGTTCTTCCACGAGCATGACAACCTCCGAATTCCCGGTGGACCTGTACTGACTGACAGCGACTCCGAGGAAGTCCTCTGCAACGCCCACCTCCGCTTGGCGAAGACAAAGAAGCAGTGCGTGCTCAATCTGGGCCGGAAAACCCGCGTCACCAGCCACAAACAAATGCTGGCGCTGAACTACCGTGACGGAAGCTGTCGCACACCAGGGTGCGGTCGAACCAGGTTTCTACATGCTCACCATGTCCGATTCTGGGGTCGTGGCGGAGAAACCAACCTCGACAACCTGATCATGCTGTGCGGTACCTGCCACCGAGCACTACACCGTGGCCAATTCACAATTACTGCCCTCGGTGATCAGCAGTTCGAATTCCACAACACCGATGGAGGGGTCATCGACCCGGCACCTCCGACGGAGGGTTTCGCCGATCAACTACTGCGCGGCGACATACGTGATGATGCAATCATCCCGAGATGGGGCGGCGATCCGCTACACCTGGACCACGCCGTCAGCGTCATCTTCGACGGGTTGGACCGCGAAAGCGTATTGGTCTAGTCCAATCTGAACTGTTGATGAACAATCGAACAATCATGGCGCCTGAGTGGTGCAATTGGTCTAGTCCTATTGCAAGATCCTTAGCGTGACCAAGAAAATAGCTCGTACCTCAGCCACCATCACACTTCTCCTAGCCGGCGCGGTAGCTGCCGGAACTTCCACTGCTGCAGCAGTTCCCGGTTCGTCCGACCTCAATTCGATTGCTGCCCAGAAGACTGTCGTCATCGGACTTGACGGCACCATGCTCAGCCACATCAAGAACGCCGACGCCCCGAACCTGAACAAGCTGATTGCCGAAGGAACCAGTGGAGAATCGTCCATCCTCGGCCACACCACAATCTCCGGACCCTCGTGGTCAACGATTCTCACAGGGGTCTGGGACACCAAGCACGGCGTGAAGGACAACACATTTGTCGGTGCCCGCTACGACCTGTACCCCACCGTCTTCACCCAGATCGAGAAGGCCAAGCCTGCCCTTGTCACCGAATCGATCTCAACGTGGGGAGGCATAGACAACATCGCATCCAGCGGTGAGCCCAAGGCTGACGTAGTTGTCACTACACCCGACACCGGCTCGGTGGCGGCAACGGACAGTGCGACCGCGGACGCTGTCGCCGCCTCCATCATCGACAAGGGACCGGATCTCATCTTCACCCAGCTCGATCAGGTCGACGGCGCCGGACACAGCGGTGGAACAAATGCACCTGCCTACGCCGAGTCCATCGCGTCGGTAGACGAGGAGGTCGGAAAGATCATCAACGCCGTCGACGAGCGCGGGGCAAAGACTGGCGAAAGGTGGACGGTGCTGGTCACAGCCGACCACGGTCACACGCCGACCGGCGGACACGGCGGCCAGAGCGCAGCCGAGGCAACGACGTTCGTTATCGCTCGTGGCGCCGGCTACACCGCAGGAAAGAACACCGCCGACTACACGATCGCCGATATCACCCCCACCGTCCTGCAGAGTCTCGGCGTTGCGCTGCCTGCCGACCTGGACGGTAAGCCGCTGGCCAAGAAAGCTCCCGGCTTCGCCGGCTCAATCGAACTGGGATTCTTCGGATCCTGATCGCAGAACCCCTACGGTGCTGCCATCAGCACAGCAATAAAGTCGGGCCGGAGAGTGTGAACTCTCCGGCCCGACCTTTGTGGAGCTGCCGGGAATTGAACCCGGGTCCTACGTTGAATCGCTAGGGCTTCTCCGTGTGCAGTTCGCTAAGTCTCTACTTGGATCTCCCAGTCTCGCGAACAAGCCAGGATGACGATCCCAGTCACTGTTTGATGTCCCATTCGACTCCGCGACCGAGCCGAACAGTAAAGCCCTCTAGCTGATGCCAGGAACCGGGTCGAGGGCAACCCCGGGCTGACAGACACGCTTCGCTACTTAGGCAGCGAGAGCGTAGTCGCGCTGATTGGAATCGGCGCTTATAGGTTTGCAGCGACGCTTACGGTGGTCTCTTGCCTGCACCGACACGCTTCCCCTAACTCAACACACGCAGTCGAAACCGTTCAGCCCCGTGTGTGCCCCGCGTCTTTCGTGGGGCTACCTACTATAACGCGCCGGTGCGCGGAAGTCATACCAATTAAACCGTGCGTTCTGCTGTGCTGGTGATGTTGGTGATCATGCCTTCGAATACGACACCGTGAAAGGGCAGGATCGAGTACCAATACAGCCGTCCGGCCAAGCCTCGCGGGAAAAATACTGCGCGCTGATCGAGGCGCGAACCCACCGCCTGACCATCCGGACCCGCGGGCCCGTCCGAGACTCTGAGCTCCAACCACGCTCCCCCGGGGACTTTCATTTCGGCCCGCAATCGCAGCAACTTTCCTCTGTCGATCTCTTCGACCCGCCAGAAGTCCAGGGCTTCACCGGTATTGAGGTGACGCGGATCACGCCGCCCTCGCCGCAACCCGACGCCGCCCACCGCCCGGTCCATCCACCCCCGAATTGCCCAGGCCAAAGGGAATGAGTACCAACCGTTCTCACCGCCGATGGATTCGACCACCTTCCACAGCGTCTCCGGGTCCGCAGCACAATCGCGTTCACGATGGTCGACATACACCGCTTCACCGGCCCAATCCGGATCGGACGGTAGCGGATCCGACGGTGCGCCGGCGATGGCGGCGCCGGACCAAGAGGTCTCGACCTCTCCGTTCTCGATCTTGCGCAGCGCCAGCCGCACGGCTTCGCGATACGTGGTGAGTCCGCCTTCGGGCGGCGGAATGAAGCCGTCGATGTCGTGATCGTGCATGACGGCATCGTTCTGCAATGACTCGATCAGCGGCATTGCGAGCCCGTGCGGAATCGGCGTGACCAACCCCACCCAGAGGCCGGCCAGCCTCGGGGTCAGCACTGGCAGAACGACAATGCGGCGACGCACCAATCCCGCGACATCAGCGTAAGTGTTCATCATTTCGCCGTACTGCATGACGTCCGGCCCGCCGATATCGAACGCGCGGTTGATCTCCGGGACTGTGGCCGCCGCAGCCACCAGATAGTGAAGGACGTCGCGCACGGCAATCGGCTGAATGTTGTTGTGCACCCATTTCGGCGTGGTCATCACCGGTAGGCGATTGGTCAGGTGTCGAACCATCTCGAAGGAGGCCGAACCCGAACCGATCACCACTCCAGCCTGGAACACGACCGTCGGAACGGCAGAGTCGAGAAGGATCTGGCCAACCTCCAGCCGAGACTTCAGATGCGTCGACAACTCGCGCTGCGTCGATAATTCATGCTGCGTCGGATGGAGTCCGCCGAGGTAGACGATTCTGCGAACTCCCGCTGCCGCTGCCGCTTCAGCCACGTTTGCCGCGCTGCGCTTGTCGACATCGGAAAACGAGCCACCACCACCCATTGCATGGACAAGGTAGTAGACAACGTCAATCTCCTCGAATGCACCTGCGAGGGAATCCTTGTCACTCAGATCAGCACGAACTACCTCGACGGAATCACGCCACGGAACATCGCGCAGTTTCTCGGGACTGCGCACCAGCACGCGGACGTGATGCCCCGCTGTGACCAACCTGGGGGCAAGACGCCCGCCGATGTAGCCGGTTGCTCCTGTGATCAACACTCGCACCGTTTCCATCACACCACGCTACGCAGAAAACCAACTGCCAGGCAGAAATGACTACGCAGAAATCGAGCCGCGCAAAGCCAACGCTGCCGCCAGATCATCCGCGGTGAGCGCCATGTTGATTCCCGCTCCGGCCTTAGCTCCTGCGGCTGCGGCCATGATGACCTGCGCACTCGGATCGACGACGTTGCCTGCCGCAAAGACTCCAGCCACGCTGGTTGCACCCATCATGTCCACGGTGACGAACTCCCCCATCATCGTCTCCGCCGTTGCAGCGCCGAACGACCGCAGGATCGAATCATTCGGGTCCATCGTGACCGCTCCGCCGACAAAGATCGCCGACCGCGCAACCGTCGAGCCGTCAGCCAACTGCACACCGACAAATCGATCGTTCTCGATCACCGGCGCAGACACCTCACCTTCGACGATTGAAATATTGAGCGCTGCAAGCTTTTCCCGGTCCTCGGCGCTGAGATTCTCGATTCGATGGAGGAACAGAACGACGTCGTCGGACCACTGACGGATCATCGGCGCCTGGTGCATTGCGAACTCGACACTCTTTGCAATGACACCCAGAGGCTGATCGCGCACGTCATATCCGTGGCAGTACGGGCAGTGCAGGACGTCGCGGCCCCATCGCTCACCGAAGGCACTGAGTTCGTCGGGCAGTTTGTCGGTCAAGCCCGTTGCGACAAGCACCTTGCGTACCAAGATTCGAGTGTCATCCGCCAGAGTGATCGCGAATCCGCCGCGAGAGTCTTCATCGCCTTCACGCTGCAGCGCCACGACAGTTCCGTCGTGGAACTCTCCACCGTATTTTCGGACTTCGTCGCGTCCGATGGAGAGTAGTTCGGCTGGATTCATCCTGTCGCGTGAGAGAAACCCGTTCATGTGATCTGCGGCCGCGTTTCGCGGTGCACCGTTGTCGAACACAACAACGGACCTGCGGGCTTGACCGAGGATGAGCGCCGCGTTGAGCCCTGCCGCACCGCCACCGATCACTGCTACGTCATACCTGCCTGCTGCGTCGAACGTGTCTGCTGCGTCGTAAGAGGTCTGTGTCATGAACCCAGGATTGCAGTACGACGCCAACTTGACAAACACCTTTGCTAATTTGGCAAAGTAGACGCAAAATAGACGAATGACCGAAACATCGTTCGACGCCGTCCTCGCGGGTATCGGTCCGCGTCTGCGCACACTGCGCCAACAATCCGATATGACGTTGACCGACCTCTCCGAGGCCACCGGCATCAACGTCAGCACGTTGTCGCGGCTCGAATCCGGCACTCGCCGAGCAAACTTGGAACTGTTGCTGCCGATCGCGAAGGCGCACGGCGTCCCACTGGACGACCTCGTCAACAGCAAGATCGCAGACCCCCGCGTGCGGGAAGAACCGCAAAAGGTCGGGTCGATGACGATTATTCCGTTGACCAGTCAGCCAGGAAACCTCCAGGCCTACAAGATGATCCTCGCGCCCACCGAGGACATCCGTGAGCCGGGCACCCACGAAGGGTATGAATGGCTCTACGTGCTGTCGGGTCGGGTCCGACTCCAGCTCGGTGATCGCGATTTTGTCATGGGCGCGGGTGAAGCGGCCGAGTTCGACACGCATATACCCCACCGATTCAGCGCGGCCGACGGTCGACCGGCCGAGGTGATCAGTTTGTTCGGCAAGCAAGGTGAACGAGTGCACCTTCGTGCCGCGCCGGCCGACCGCCGCGGCTGAGATCGTACGAGCTGCTACCCGCGCATGCCCTTGATCCGACGGCCCAACTCGCGCGTCACCTCGCGTTCGGCGGTGCGCTTGGCCATATCCTGACGCTTGTCGTAGTCCTGCTTACCCTTGGCGAGAGCAAGTTCGACCTTGACCTTGCCGTCGGAGAAATACATCGACAACGGGACCAGCGTCTGATTACCCTCACGGGTCTTGCCTACCAGGTGTTCGATCTCGCGCTTGTGCAGCAACAACTTCCGGGTCCGACGCGGCGAGTGGTTGGTCCACGAACCCTGCGTGTATTCCGGAATGTGCAGCGATCGAAGCCACACCTCACCGTTGTCGACGGTTGCGAAGGCGTCCACGAGCGACGCCTTACCTTCGCGCAAACTCTTGACCTCGGTCCCCACGAGCGCGATTCCCGCTTCGTAAGTGTCGATGATCGTGTAGTTGTGACGCGCTTTGCGATTGGTCGCAATGACCTTGCGGCCCTTTTCCTTCACTGTCCGGGCCTCTCAGTCCGCTGTCTTACCCAATAGTGTTGCTCTCAGCATAGAAGGCCGTGCAAACCAATTACTCGCGCACGTACAAACGAAGCGTGACGTACGAGGTTATCGCTGCCATTCCCACGCCTGCGAGTACCAGGAACGGTGAGACGAACAGGATATCGCTGTTGGAAATGCGGGCGACGATGTTGGCTTCGTAGACATCGGCAAGCACTCCGTCGATGAACAGGTTCTTTGCTGTGAAGAGCCCGGCAATCGCCAGTACCGCACCGATCAAGGCGGCCACAATTGCCTCGAGCAGGAACGGAAGCTGTGTGTACCAGCGTGTTGCGCCCACCAGTCGCATGATGCTGACCTCGGTACGACGCGTGAACGCGGCAATCTGAACCATGTTGGCGATCAAAAGGATTGCGGCGATGGCCTGCACGACGGCAATGGCAAAGGCCGCGTTGCGGACACCACCGAGGACGCTGAAGAGACGGTCGACGAGCTCACGCTGATTGAGAACGCTCTCGACGCCCGGCCGGGAACCGAACGTGTCGTTGATGACGCCGAACCGTTCCGGGTCACTGAGCTTGACCTTGAACGACGCCGGGAAGCTGTCCGGGCTGACCAGTGCCGCCAGCTCGGGCTGGTCCTTGAACACTCGCTCGGTCGCATCTTTCACCGCGTCGTCGCGATTGAGGAACTGAACCGCAACGACGGACGGGGTCTGCTCGAGTTCCTGCCGCAGAGTGCTGCAGATTTCCTGCTCACATCCGGGGTCTGCGGCGGAAATATCGTCCGTCAGGAAGATCTGAACCTCGACGCGCTCGAGGAAGATTTGTTGCGTCTTACCGGCCATCTGAACCACCAGGAGGCCACCACCGAAGAGTCCCAGCGAAATTGCGGTCGTCAAGATCATGGCAATGGTCATCGTGATGTTGCGGCGCAGGCCGGTCAGGACCTCGCTGAAAATAAAACTGGCACGCATCGGGGAATCCGATTCCTTCTCGAATGATCGGCGGCTTCGCAGCTACCGGTGGGCGTTCGGACGAGTGGTGAGCAGTCGGCGTTACCTGCCGACGCCGTACACACCCCGCGCTTCGTCTCTGCTGACCTTGCCGAGATCGAGTTCGATGACTCGTCGACGCATCGAGTCGACGATGTGGTGGTCGTGCGTGGCCATGACAACGGTGGTGCCGGTGCGGTTGATGCGCTCGAGCAGCAGCATGATGTCCTGGCTGGTCTCAGGATCGAGGTTGCCGGTGGGCTCGTCAGCGAGGAGGACCAGCGGCCGGTTCACGAAAGCGCGCGCAATAGCTACGCGCTGCTGCTCGCCGCCGGACAGTTCGGTGGGAAGTCGATCAGCTTTTCCGGCGAGGCCGACCATGTCGAGGACTTCGGGAACGGTACGTGCAATCACATCGCGTGGCTTGCCGATCACTTCCAACGCAAACGCGACATTCTCGGACACCGTCTTCTGCTGCAGCAGCCGGAAATCCTGGAACACGCAACCCATTGCCTGCCGCAGCTTCGGAACCCGACGGGCCGACAACTTGTTGACGTGAAAATCTGCGACCTCGATGTCACCGGACGTCGGCGACTCCATCTTGAGCAGTAATCGCATGAAGGTCGACTTGCCAGAGCCGGAGGGACCGATGAGGAAGACGAACTCCCCCTTCTCCACCTCCACACTGACATTGTCGAGCGCCGGCCTGGTGGAGGCCTTGTAGGACTTCGACACGTTCTTCATGCTGATCACAACAAGCCAGTCTAGCCGTTATCGAACAGTGACCTTGGAGCAACGCGCGGCGAGTGCGCCCGCTTTACCCGGTTCCACTGGTTGTCGCGGCTGTCGTGCTCGGAATTGTCGTCGCTGTGCTGTTGGAATTTCCGGAGTCGGAATTATCGTTGCCGGAATTAGCGTTGCCGGAATTGCCGACCGGAGGGCCAGGGACCGGTGCTGTCGTCGTCACCGTCGACGAAACACCACTCTGCGCTGAGCCCGGTGTCGCTGAACCGGAGGACTCGGTCGTCGACGGCGCCGATTCCGAGGACGGCGGCGCCGAAGATTCCGGGACAGTTGTGGTCGAAGTCCCCGCCGGCGGCTGCGTGTACGGCTCCGTCACCGACGATCCTGCGGCCGGCGCAGGCGTGGCTGCCGTGGGCACCTCCGGGTTCAGGCTCGTGTTGGCGACGTAGGCGAGGATCCAGGCAACGATCAGAAGGAACGTCGACGTCCGCATCCGGCCACCGAACAAACGGGCCGGCATCCAATCGAAGTGAATGATCCGGTCGAGACCGCGCCGGGGTTCCTGCTCGGTCATTCGCTCGCCTCCTCGATATTGCCCGTGTGCAGTCCCGGCGTGACGGTGATTCCTTGACGGCGTAGTGCCGCGGCAACGCGCACACGCAGTGCCCGTCCGACCTGGAACTGCTTGCCCGGTAGCGTGCGCGCCACCATCCGAATGCTGACCTGATCCACTTCGAGGCTTTCGATACCCATTACCGTCGGCTCGTCCAGGAGGAGCTTCTTGAGTCCACGATCAGACATCGCGTCGACGCCGACCTGGCGAAGCACCTCGTTGACCCGGGTGAGGTCGGCTGTCGCCGGAACCGGAACGTCGATGACGGCGCGTGCCCAGTCCTTGGACAGGTTGGTCGCTTTCACGATCTGACCGTTGGGAACGGTAATGACTTCGCCGTCCGCGTTCCGCATTCGCGTGACTCGCAACGTCACGTCTTCGATGACACCTTCGGCGTCGTCGGACGAACCTGTGATCGCGAGGCGCACGGTGTCGCCGAATCCGTATTGGCGTTCGGTGATGATGAAGAATCCCGCCAGGATGTCCTGCACGACGCGCTGCGCACCAAAGCCCAGTGCCGCGCCGAGCACCGTTGCCGGTGCAACCAAACTCCCGATCGGCAGGTTCAGCAGATCGAGAACCTTGAGTGTCGCGATCACGTAGATGAACGTGATGATCACCCACGTGATGACCTGAGCCACGGAATGACGGTGTTTGGTGGCCTCGGATCGGACCAGCGCGTCACCCAGCTGATAGTTGGCATCGATCTGGTCGGTGACCTTGTTGCCGCCCCAACTGACCAGACGGGCAAGGATCATCGCTCCGAGCACGGTCATGAGGACCGACAACCCAGGATTCTGGAGCCAATTGAGCAGGTTCTGCCCAGGTCTGAGAAAAGTCATCGTGCCTTTCGGTTGCCGCTATGCGGACTGGTTCTCGCTCATGCGCCAGCGAATGCCGGCCTCGAGGAAACCGTCGATGTCACCGTCGAGCACTGCGGACGGGTTGTTGACCTCGTATTCGGTGCGCAGATCCTTGACCATCTGGTACGGGTGCAGGACGTAAGAACGCATCTGGTTGCCCCAGGAGCTGCCGCTGTCGCCCTTGAGCGCATCCATCTCGGCGCGCTCTTCCAGACGCTTGACCGCCAGCAGCTTGGCCTGCAGGACGCGCATCGCCGACACCTTGTTCTGGAGCTGCGACTTCTCGTTCTGACACGTCACGACGATGCCCGTCGGGATGTGCGTCAGGCGCACCGCCGAGTCGGTGGTGTTGACGGACTGACCACCGGGACCGGACGAGCGGTAGACATCGACACGGATGTCGTTCTCGTTGATCTCGATGTGGTCGGTGGTCTCGACGACCGGCAGGACCTCGACCTCGGCAAACGACGTCTGGCGACGGCCCTGGTTGTCGAACGGGCTGATCCGGACGAGGCGGTGAGTACCCATCTCGACGGACAAGGTGCCGTAGGTGTACGGCCCCTTGATCGCGAATGTGGCGCTCTTGAGTCCCGCTTCTTCGGCGTACGACGTGTCGTAGACCTCGACGCCGTAATCATGCTTTTCCGCCCAACGGATGTACATGCGCATGAGCATCTCGGCCCAGTCTGCGGCGTCGACTCCGCCGGCGCCGGAGCGGATGTTGATCAGCGCGTCGCGCTCGTCGTACTCACCCGAGAGCATGGTCTTGACTTCCATCGCCGCGATGTCTTCGCGCAGGCTGGCGCGTTCGGCGTCGGCATCAGCGATCGCGTCAGGGCCTTCGTCCTCTGCCAATTCGTACAGAATCGGCATTTCGTCGAGCCTCTCGCGCAGCGCCACGATTCGGCGAAGCTCCGATTGGGCATGCGAGAGCTGGCTGGTTACTTGCTGAGCGTGGTCCTGGTCGTTCCACAAGCCGGGATCGGCAGCCTGATGCTCGAGCTCGTCGATGCGTCGGCGCAGCTCTTCGACGTCCACGACCGACTCGCAGGTGCGAAGGGTGGTGTCGAGCGCGTTCAGGTCTGCAATTACGTCAGGATGCACGGTTCTCAAGGCTACCGGGTGTCCTCCCCTGCAATAACCGCGACTCGAACCAGGACCGGACAAGAACCGAACAAAGACCGAACAAGCACCGAACAAGAAGGGCCTATCGATGACCGTCACCGACGAATACCTGAAGAACAACGCCTCGTATGCCGAGCAATTCTCCGGACCGCTTCCCCTCCCACCGAGCAAGCACGTTGCCGTTCTCGCCTGCATGGATGCGCGTCTGGACGTCTACCGGATGCTCGGCATCAAAGAGGGCGAATCCCACGTCATCCGCAACGCCGGCGGTGTGGTCACCGACGACGAGATTCGGTCGCTTGCCATCAGCCAGCGCCTCCTCGGCACCACCGAGATCATCCTCATCCATCACACGGACTGCGGGATGCTGACATTCACGGACGACGATTTCAAGCGCTCGATCCAGGACGAGATCGGCGTCAAACCGGCCTGGTCACCCGAATCGTTCCCCGACGTGGATGAAGACGTGCGGCAATCGCTACGCCGAATCGAGAGCAGTCCGTTCATCACTGCGACGACCTCCCTGCGTGGATTTGTCTTCGACGTGGCGACCGGAAGGCTGAACGAAGTTCTGCCCGCGTAGGTAGGGCGCGTAGGTAGGGACTGTGCGGGCAAGACGGTAAGTTGTGTTCCCGTGACCGACCTCGCTTCCGACCGCGCTTCCGACCTAGCTTCCGACCTAGCCCTGGCCCTGCGTCTCGCCGACGAGGCCGACGCGATCACTCGCACCCGCTTCGGTGCCCTCGATCTGCGAGTGGACGACAAACCCGACCTCACACCGGTCTCCGACGCCGACCTCGCCGTCGAACGCGCCATGCGAGCGACGCTGTCCGAGGCTCGACCGGGCGACTCGGTGCTGGGTGAAGAGTTCGGCGGCGACGCAGTGTTCGAGGGACGGCAGTGGGTGGTAGATCCGATTGACGGCACCAAGAACTTCGTGCGCAACGTGCCGGTCTGGGCAACCCTGATCAGCTTGCTCGCGGACGGCGTTCCCGTCGTCGGCGTCGTCAGTGCACCCGCCCTGAACCGACGCTGGTGGGCGGCAACAGGTTTGGGCGCCTTCACCTCCTACGACGGCGGCGGCGCCCGAGCGATTCGAGTATCCGCCGTCGACCGCGGCGAGTCGGCGAGCCTGAGCTTCTCGAGCCTGTCCGGCTGGAAGGACCGCGGAATCCGCGATCAGTTCATCGATCTCACCGATCACGTGTGGCGAGTCCGCGGGTACGGAGACTTCTTCTCGTACTGCCTGGTCGCTGAAGGCGCAGTGGACATCGCTGCCGAACCCGAGGTTTCCCTGTGGGACCTCGCCGCCTTGGACGTGTTGATCCGCGAAGCCGGTGGAACCTTTACCGACCTGGACGGCGGGGCCGGCCCGCACGGCGGCAGTGCCGTTGCCACGAACGGCTTGCTGCACGAGGATGTGCTCGCGCGCCTACGGTAGCTAGCCGGGTAACAGAACTCCCCTCTCGCCGCAAGGGCCGTAGGGAGGAACCCCTGCAGGCCCTTCCGGAGGATTCGGCACGGCATCTCGACCCGTTGACTTGGAGTAGTCGATCACGCACTACTTCAGGAGAATGATGAACCGGATTTCCCGGCGCTCGATACTGTTCGGCCTTGCTGCCGCGCCCCTCGGACTTGCGGTGGGCTGCGGCGCCGACTCCGCAGGCGCATTACAGCCTACGGCAACAGCAGGGTCTTCACGTCCGTTACCGATTCCGCCGCTGGCTCCATCGACTGTCGACGACTCCGGGGTCCGCCACTTCACACTCCGCGCCGGTGCCGGAACCACCGAGATCGTCGCGGGAAAACTCACCGACACTTGGGGTTTCAACGGCTCCATCCTGGGACCGACCGTTCGAGCCGCGCGCGGAGAATCTGTGGCATTCACGATCGACAACAGCCTGGCAGAGCCGACGACCGTCCATTGGCACGGCATGCATCTGCCCGCAAGGTTCGACGGTGGCCCGCACCAGACCATCGAAGCCGGCGGACGCTGGGAACCGGCGTGGACTATCGACCAAGCGGCCTCGACGCTCTGGTATCACCCGCACCCGCACGGATCCACCGAACGGCACGTCCAGCGCGGTCTCGCCGGACTGTTCCTGATCGACGACGCCGACACCGATAGCCTGGACATCCCCAAAACCTATGGGGTTGACGATGTTCCGTTGATAATCCAGGATCGCCGATTCCTTGTCGACGGCAGTTTCGACGAGTCCGACCCGACCGACATCGGCCTGCTCGGCGACACGCTCGTCACCAACGGCATCTCCGACGCCTACCTCGACGTCACCACCGGGGCTGTCAGGTTGCGCATCCTGAACGGCTCCTCCGGCCGTCTCTACAACCTGGGGTTCCCCGACGACCGGTCATTCGATTTGATCGCCAGCGACGGCGGACTGCTCGAATCACCGATGCCGACGAAGCGGATTCAACTCAGCCCCGGCGAACGAGCCGAGATCGTGGTTCGCGTCGATCCCGGTGCGACAACCACATTGGTGTCGTTCCCGATCGAGGACGGTGGTGGCGTGTCCTCCTCCGACGCAGAAAACTTCGGCATGAACGACCGCTTCGACATCGTCGAACTTCGGGGAGTCGGCACTCGCGTGTCACGGTCGACCCTGCCGCCGCAGTTGGCCACCCTCTCACGCCTCGACCCGTCGACGGCAAGCGTTTCCCGAACCTTCGATCTGCAGTGGTACATGATCAACGGACAACGAATGGACATGAACCGCATCGACTTCGAGGCCGTGGTCGGAGCCACCGAAGTGTGGACCATCACCAACAAGGACAACTGGCCGCACAACTTCCACGTCCACGACGTGCAATTCCAAGTCCTCGACGTCGACGGCCGAACTCCCCCACCGCACCTGCGCGGCCTCAAGGACACTGTTTACACGCCTCCGGGCAGCAGGATTCGCGTTGCACTGCAGTGGTCCGAATACACTGATCCCACTGTGCCGTACATGTTCCACTGCCACCTGCTGATGCACGAGGATCAGGGCATGATGGGCCAATTCCTCGTCCTCGAACCGGGCCGGAAAGCCGCGCCGATGCAGATGCAGATGCAGATGGACGTGGACATGGACACCGGTCATTGACGGGTCTGCAAGTGGTACACGGCAAGGCGGACCCGATTGTCGCAGCCCGTCTTCGACATCAGGTTTGCCACATGAGTTTTGACCGTCGTCACACCCAAATGCAGCACGTCCCCGATTTCCTGATTGCTCTTCCCTTCCGCGACCAAGGCGAGAACCTGAGATTCACGCTCGGTCAGCGAAACCACCTCTGTCACAGCAGAGCCTGCGGCCGCGCCGATCACCGCTCGATCCACGAGGCGGCGAAGCAGTTCCGGGGAGAACACCATGTCGCCGTCGGCTACCCGGCGAATGGCACCGAGCAACTCGGCGGGTTCAGTGTCCTTGACGAGAAACCCCGAAGCACCGGCAGCAAGCGCGGGATACAGATGATCGTCGTCGTCGAAAGTGGTGAGTACGAGAATGCGTGCGCGCCGCCCGGACTTGACAATCTGCCGGGTGGCGCCGATCCCGTCGAGGCCGGGCATCCTCAGGTCCATCAGGATCACGTCGGGATCCAGTTCAGCAGCAAGCGATACCGCCTCGACGCCGTTCGACGCCTCACCGGATATGGTCATGTCCTCGGCCGCAGTGCACAGCATCCGCAAACCGGCGCGTACGAGTCGCTGGTCGTCGACAACCAACACTGCGATCACGAGTCGCCACCTTCGACTACCAGCGGAATACTCACGTACACTTCCCATCTTCCGTCACCGAGCGCACCGGCGCTCATCTCACCGCCGACCAACTTTGCACGCTCCCGCATTCCGACGAGGCCGTGTCCGGCGCCCTTCACCGATCCACCGAAATTGTTGCTCACCCTGACCTCGACCCGACCGTCCTTGCGACGAACAGTTACCGAGACGGGCACCTTCCTGTCTCCATATTTCAGGACGTTGGTCAGAGATTCCTGAACTACCCGTAACAACGTCAGCCGGCCGATGGCGTCGAGGTCAGCTGCGTCCGACTCGACGTGCGCCTGAACCTGGAAGCCAGCCGCCCGCACACGATCGACCGCGGCCTCGATTTCCGCGCCGACGGCGTCCGGTTCGACCAGAGCAACCTCGCCGAGCGAGGGATCGCGCAATGCGACGAGAAGGCGGCGAATGTCAGTCAGCGCATCCGATGCCGTCGCATGCACGTCGGTAAGGACTTCCCGCACGGCTTCGTCCTGCGGTGCCAATACGTGTTGAGCGACTCCGATTCTCAGGACAATCGACGCCATGTGGTGCGCAACGAGGTCGTGCAGCTCACGGGCCAGCGCGCTCCGTTCCGCAGCACGGGTGTGCGCGAGATTATTCGCGGCCAATTCACGCTGCGAGCGCAGATACAACCCGAGCAGCAGCGGCAAGCCCACGTAGGCAAGCACTTTCACAGCGGTGGTGACCGACCAGAATGCGTCGTGAGATTCGAACCAGATCCCTGCCAGTACGGAACCGCACCACCCGGTTGCCGATACGGCGACCAGTTCCCGGCGCTCGACCCGCATCGTGACATCGACAACGGCTACCGCGCCGAGATACGGCACGAGTTCGGAGAGCCCCCACGCATCGGCGACGAACATCGGAATGGCAAGAGCCGAGATAAGCAGGGAACCAAGAACCGGCCACCGCCGACCCGCCACGAAGACGAGCGCCGACAGCATCGAGACGATCCAATAGCCGACGGGAACCCGATACTCCCCGGGATACGTGCTTGCAATCAGTAGGCACGGGATCAGCACCAACGGCGCGTAACGCACATACCGCTGAATTCGATCTGGCACCGCTGTCCGGTTCACCCGTCGAGCCTATGACGCTCGGGGTCGCGGCACCTCCTCCCCAGGGAGGAGGGGACGTGACTCGCGTCATTTCGAGCGTTTCTCGACAACTGACCTTACTCCTGAGTAAGATAAGGGGGTCCAACGCCCCGACACCGAGAAACCCCTGGTGATCATGACCAAGCAAGACAGTGTGGCCCCGAGCAAGAGCCATGCCACGGCGCACCCTCGAGACACGTCCGCAGTCGGCCTCAACCCCGTCAAACGCGACGCGATGGGTGCTGCCATGCGCGTGCTGACCAAGATCACCGGTTCTGAATTCGCAGACAAGTTCAACCTGCGCCAGACCATCGACCGGGTTACCTACGAGGGCACCAAAACCGGCTTCAAGACTCTCGGCGCCGCTACGCGTGGCTTCAAGAAGGTTGCCGGCAACGACGCTCCCAAGCGACTGCCGGACAACCCCGCCAAGAACGCCGACTACTTCGATCTGACACCCGACGACGATCAGAAGATGATCGTCGAGACCGTGCGCGAGTTTGCGTCGGAAATCCTGCGCACCGCAGCACACGACGCCGACGAGGCTGCCGCCGCTCCCGCCGATCTGACGAAGCGCGCGGCCGAACTCGGGATCACCTTGATCAACGTCCCCGAGGAACTCGACGGCGCCGCATCCGATCGTGGCGCGGTTACCAACTCGCTTGTCGCCGAGGCACTCTCACACGGAGACATGGGTCTGGCACTGCCGATCCTCGCTCCCAGCGGTGTAGCCGTCGCCCTCACTCAGTGGGGCACCGACGCGCAGCAGAAGACGTACCTCCCCGCGTTCACCGGCGAACAGGTTCCCGGCGCCGCGGTGGTAGTCAACGAACCTCGCGCACTGTTCGATCCCTTCGCTCTGCAGACCAAAGCTGTTCGCTCCCCCAGCGGATACCGACTCAACGGTGTCAAGAGCCTGGTACCGGCTGCCGCGACGTCGGAACTTTTTGTCATCGCCGCAGAACTCGACGGTAAGCCGTCGTTCTTCATCGTGGAGTCGGACACCAAAGGCCTTGTCGTCGAAGCTGACCCCAGCATGGGACTGCGGGCCGCATCGCTGGGCCGCTTGATCCTCACCGATGTCTCGGTTCCCGAATCTGCGCTTCTCGGCGACGGCAACGCTGATCAGCGTAAGGCCGAATACGCCGACGCGATCCGCCTCGCCCGCCTCGGTTGGGCGTCGATGGCGGTAGGCACCAGCCAGGCTGTCCTGGACTACGTGATTCCGTACGTGAACGAGCGTGAAGCATTCGGTGAGCCGATCAGCCATCGTCAGGCAGTTGCCTTCATGGTCGCCAACATCGCCATCGAACTGGACGGAATGCGTCTGGTCACGCTACGCGGCGCGTCGCGCGCCGAGCAGGGGTTGTCCTTTGCTCGTGAATCCGCCCTGGCCCGGAAGCTGGCTTCCGAGAAGGGCATGCAGATCGGCCTCGACGGCGTGCAGCTCCTCGGTGGACACGGATTCACCAAGGAACATCCGGTCGAGCGCTGGTACCGCGATCTTCGAGCCATCGGCGTTGCCGAGGGCATTGTCCTCATCTGACGCCGCTGACTTTCCAGGAGAACCACGATGATCAATCTCGAACTTCCCAAGAAGCTCAAAGCATCCGCGAACCAGGCGCATCAGGTCGCAGCTCAGATCTTCCGACCCATCTCACGTAAATACGATCTCGCCGAACACGAATACCCGGTCGAACTCGACACGATGGCCGCCATGGTCGAGGGTCTGTCCGACTCCGGCGGCGACATCGGCGGCGCTGCCGGCGGCCGAGCAGATTCCGGCAAGACCGGCAACGCCAACGGCGGCAACATGTCGGCACTGCTCAACTCCCTCGAAACCTCCTGGGGCGACGTGGGTCTCATGCTCTCGATCCCTTATCAGGGACTCGGTAACGCGGCGATCGCGGCCGTCTCCACCGACGAGCAACTCGAACGGTTCGGCAAGGTATGGGCTTCGATGGCCATCACCGAGCCCGGCTTCGGATCCGACTCGGCAGCGGTCACCACCACAGCTGTTCTGGACGGTGACGAATGGGTTCTCAACGGCGAGAAGATCTTTGTGACCGCGGGTGAGCGTTCCACGCACATCGTCGTCTGGGCGTCAGTTGACAAATCCAAGGGCCGGGCGGCAATCAAGTCATTTGTCGTGCCGCGTGACGCGCCGGGCCTGAGCGTCGCACGCCTCGAGCACAAGCTGGGCATCAAAGCGTCCGATACCGCCGTACTGCTGCTCCAGGACTGCCGAATCCCCGCGGACAATATCCTCGGCAGCGCAGAGGTCAACGTGGAGAAGGGCTTTGCCGGCGTCATGCAGACGTTCGACAACACCCGCCCGTTGGTCGCCGCGATGGCTATCGGCGTCGGCCGCGCTGCCCTCGAAGAACTGCGCACCATCTTGACGGAAGCGGGGGTCGAGATCTCGTACGACACACCGGCTTACAACCAGCACGCGGCAGCCGCCGAGTTCCTACGGATGGAAGCCGATTGGGAAGCTGCCTACCTGCTCGCACTGCGCGCGGCCTGGATGGCAGACAACAAGAAGCCGAACTCCCTCGAAGCATCGATGTCCAAGGCCAAGGCGGGCCGCACAGGCACTGATATCACTCTCAAGGCAGTGGAACTCGCCGGAACGTACGGCTACTCACAGCGTCCGTTGCTCGAGAAGTGGGGTCGCGACTCCAAGATCCTCGACATCTTCGAGGGTACTCAGCAGATTCAGCAACTGATCATCGCTCGTCGTCTGCTGGGAAAGACCTCCGCCGAACTGAAGTAAAATACGGCACCGAGATCGTCGGTGAAAGTCTCGGATTTCGATTAGTCTGAAATCCGGTCCTTTCACCGACGCTCGGAAGAGGTTTACCCATGCCCGGAATGGTCACCAAGATCGCAGACACCATCGGCGCCGTGGGAGTAATGGCTCGAGCAGGACTGATTCCATTTCCCCGCCTCGACAAAGGCCTGAAATCGATTGCCGCCGTGGACAAATACGGACCCTTTGCCGGCCCCGTCCATGCGCATGCAGAAGGCGGTCTCGACGCGGTAGCCATTATCGACGAACGTGGATCCATCACGTACGCCGAACTGGAACGACAGAGCAACGCACTCGTTCGGGCCTGGCAGGAAGACGGCATCACATCCGGTTCTGTCATGGGCGCCATGTGCCGGAACCATCGAGGCCTGGTTCTGACTATGCTCGCGGCAGCCAAGAACGGTACCAAACTTGTCCTCATGAACACGGGATTTGCGCGCCCTCAACTGGTCGACGTCGCGGCCCGTGAAAATGTCGCGGCATTCGTCTACGACGACGAGTTCACCGAAGTCGCCGACGCACTGCCCGCAGCCACCAGGCGATACCGATCCTGGACAGAGCGTGAGAACACCACCATCCGCACCCTCGATGACGTCATTGCGGGTCGAAGCACCTCAGCGGTGCCCGCGCCGGAGCGCAATGGTGGGTTTGTACTTCTGACCAGCGGAACCACCGGAACCCCGAAAGGCGCGCCCCGCAGCCACACGTCACCGTTGGCGTCGGCGCAGTTCCTCGACCGGGTACCACTGCGCCGCGGGCAAACGATGATGATGGCAGCACCTGCGTTCCACGGCACCGGCGTCTCCCAGTTCGCGCTCGCACTCGGGTTGGGACAGACCGTCGTGATGCATCGGAAATTCGACCCCGAGAACACGATCAAGCTTGTGGCGCAACACAAGTGCGACAGCCTTGTCGTGGTTCCGACCATGCTGACCCGCATCATCGATCTCGGCCCCGACGTGCTGTCGAAGTACGATACCTCACATCTGAAGATCATTTTCTCCGCCGGGTCGTCGCTTTCACCCGATCTGTGCAAACGAGTCACGGAGGCATTCGGCTACGTTCTCTACAACCTGTACGGATCCACCGAAGTAGCGGTCGCCACTGTCGCCACACCCGAAGATCTCACCATCGCACCGGGCACCGCCGGCCGGGCGCCCGTCACGTGCCACGTCGAACTGTTCGATGACAGCAACCAGAAAATCAACTCCCCCCACACAATCGGGCGAATCTTCGTCTCGAGCGGCCTCAGCTTCGAGGGGTACACAGACGGCCGCGACAAGGAGCGCATCAACGGACTCCTCTCCACCGGCGACGTCGGGCACTTCGACGCCAACGGTCTGCTGTTCGTCGACGGGCGCGACGACGACATGATCGTCTCCGGCGGCGAAAATGTGTATCCCCTCGAAGTCGAGAACCTACTTGCTGATCACGCGGATGTACTGGAAGCTGCGGTAATCGGTGTGGAGGACGCAGACTTCGGGCACCGGCTGCGCGCGTTTGTCGTCATCGCCCCCGGCGCAGACAAGAACGCCGAGGATCTGAAAACGCACGTTCGTTCCAACTTGGCGCGCTACAAGGTGCCACGTGAAATCCTGTTCATCGACGAACTCCCCCGCAATGCAACGGGAAAGCTGTTGCGCCGCGTGCTGATCGAGATGGACGTCGACGAACACTAGCCTTCACGGTGCGATTGTCACAGCGCCGCGAGTGCACTGATCAACTCCGCCTCGTCTACCCGCGTCGAGTGCCCGTCGCGAATGACAACCTCACCGGCAACCAGAACGGTGTCGACAATCTGCCGGGTGCCGGTCGTGAGAATGGATGCACCCGGATCGCGCACCGGCAGGCATCCGAAGTCTCTCTCGAACCGAATCATGGTGAGATCAGCGGCATCTCCGACCCCCACCCCGCCGGATCGCGGCGGCAAGCCGAGGGCACTGTTGGCGCCACCGGTTGCGATATCGATCATGTCACCGAAACCGAGTAGGTCCGCCCGTGATCGGGTGGCCCGCTGCACGTAGGCACCGGTACGCAGGGTTTCGAGCATATCCTGCGTGTCGTTGCTGGCGGCGCCGTCAACCCCCAGACCCACCGCGAGGCCGGCTTCGAGGAAACTCGGAACCGGCGCAACCCCGCTACCGAGTCGCATATTGCTCACCGGGTTGTACGAGACGCCAACTCCCCTCTCCGCCAGCACTTTTTGGCCGCGATCATCGAGTTCGACACAGTGAACCGCGAGAACCCTATCCCACAGGAAATCATTCGAGTCCAGAAAGTCGACCGCACCCATCCCCGTATGTTCGGTGCACATCATATTGTCGGTCTGAGTCTCGAGAAGATGTATCGATACGGTCAGTCCTCGCGCCTGCGCGAATTCCCGCACTTGCGCCATCCCCTCCGGAGTGAGCGATCGCGGATTCGGCACTGCCACAGCAGCATCGATGCGCAATCCGGCGACATCCCGCATTATCTGATCGGTGTGGGCGAGGACGTCGTCGAGTGGCTGCAAAAGCCTGGGATCGAACCCCCACTTACGCGTCGGGTCCGAGCGATCCCCCACCCCGCGCCCCAGGAGGGCGCGAATCCCGGTGTCCTGCAATCCCCGGATGACGGCGTCGTGTACCTCGCTCGACGGGTGCGGCCACATGTGTTCCACCAAGGTTGTGGTGCCGCTTCGCAGGGCCTCCAGGCTGGCCGCAACTGTTGCGGTATATGCCTTCTCCGGGGTGATCAGCACCGATTCCTCGGCAACGGCCAGGAGCCATTCGAGTAGTGGGGTTCCTTCCGCGATACCTCGCATCAGCGACTGCTGGATGTGCGTGTGGGTGTTGACGAATCCGGGAATCAGGTACGCCCCGGACCCGTCCACCCTCCCGGAGTCTGGGCCGCTTGGAGCCGCGGTACCGCGCGACGCCTCGATCGCGGTGACAATTCCGTCCGTCACAACGACGTCTCGACCTTCGAGCCATTGCCTGCCGCTGTACACAGTGACATCGGTGATGGTGGTGCTGGCCGGTGCGGTACTCATCGTTTTCTCCGTATCTTCGGTCGACATCTTCGGTCGACATCTTCGGTCGACTCAGCGGGCGAAGTTGGCGTTCACACGCTGGTAGATGTAGTCCTCGGCGGTGATCGGCGGATACTTCCCGGCCGGACCTTCGATCACGATGTCCCGGTTGGCCTGCGCGAAGAATGCCAGGCTGTATCGAGGGCCGCGGTAGTCGTCCGGGCCAGGGCTCTTGACGCGATGGAAGTTCGACGGCAGTACATCGTCGCTCCATCGCATCAGCATGTCACCGATGTTGCAGGTGATGGCTTCCTCGGCGGGTTCCACCGACGTCCATTCCTGGGTCTCCATCTCCTTTCCCGGGCACAACTGCAGTCCGCCCTGACCGTCGCGTTGGAAAAGCAACGTCAGGCAGTCGAAATCGGTGTGGGCGCCGGCCCGCCACATTCCCTCGACATCGGCATCCGGAGCAAGCGGGAAGTAGTGCAGCAACCGGAGAGTGCTCTGGTAGCTGGCGAGAGACGGATCGTGAGCCTTCGTGAAGAAGTCGCGCTCGAATCCGAGTTTGTCAGCGAAGCACGACAGCAGTGCCATCGCGACGCCCCAGCATCGTGACTCGAAGTCGAGAATAGTTTCGCGGAAACCCGCGAGTTCCTCGTCCGTGGGCCACAGGTCACCCATGTGGGGCCGAGTTACCTGGTAGGACTCCTTCTGGTCGGGCGTCCCGATCGACGGCCGCACTTGCGACATGCTCTCCCAGCCGGAATTGAATCCCTTCTTCAGCGGATATTGGGCCTTAACCTCGCTTTGCAGCGCAAAGAAGTTCTCGGTCGCGGCAAACGCCTTGCGCACCTCACCGATGTCGATTCCGTGGTTGATTACCTGAAAGAATCCGATATCCGTTGCAGCCGACCATAACTCGTCGGCTATTTCACTTCGACGGTTCTCGAAATCGGAGAGATCGATCCGACGCACTTCGCGGTCGGTTGTTTCGGTACCGAGGCCGCCCATACGGCTCTCGCGGTTGAGTTCTGTCATCTCGTACGTCATGATTTTCCAGGCTCCTGATCAGCGGATTCCGATGGACGGATTGGTGAACTGGTTGGTGTAGATCTGCTGCGCAGTCAGTGAATCCGGAATCGCGGCACCGCCTGCCACCAGGACAGGCGTCAGGTCGGCAACGTTTCGGGCGACTCGGGCCATGTCATAGGTTCCCACCGAACCGTCGGCCTCGTTTGCAATCAATCCTTCGTCCTTCAACATCTGAGCACTGAAGGCAGCTTCGCCTGCGGTGTAGGGGCTGAACGAAATATCCTGCGAGACAACGTCGACGATCGTGGCATTTGCCGCGCCCGGATCGCTGATGTAGTCGGCGCTCGCCTGCTGGATGATCGGTACCAATTTGGTCAGGCACGACGAGAGCGCTTCTACCTTGTCGGCGCGGACCGACACGTTGGACGCATAGATATCGAAGCCCGAATCCTTCAGCAGATCAAAGGAAACCGGCTTGTCCCAGGCCGGGGTCTCGTTCTCGTAGGTATACGGTTCGGAATTCGCGAACCCCTGCTGCGCAATGGTCGGGTCGCCGACGAAACGCGACGGTGCGCCGTCGTAACTCGTGTCGAGTTGCGACTGCTTCAACAACCCCTTCGCAACCAGCCACTGCGGAAACAACTGTTCCTTCGAGACCACGACGCTAGCATCGGTTTTCCCGATATCGGCAACACTCTTCCACTCGGGGTGCGACGCAGGGTCCCACATCACGATTGCCGGACTGTACTTGAGCAGTGGGGTCACCGCCATGACAGGCTGACTTGCCGACGCCGCGATCACCTGGTCACCATGGACGAGCCCCAACGTGATCGAATCGTCCACGTACATCTGAGAACTGACGGACTGAAACCCGATCGCGGGGCCACCGGCCCGAAGTGTGAGATCGACGCCGGTATCCTTGCCGCCCGCGACCAGAGTGCCGCTGACCGACTTGTCGTCGGTATCGACGGTATATCCCGGCCCGAGCATCTCGAACAGCGCACCCATGTCCGACTGGGGCTGCCATTGCAGCTGCACTACAACGTTTTCCGGACATACGCCGGCAAGTGTCTGTGCCTCCGCTGCCAACTCGAGTGCCTCCGACGTAACTGCCGTGTCGGCGTCACTCGAACTACATGCACTCAATCCGAATGCAGCAATCAGCGCGACGGCGATGCTGGCGGTTCCCACAGTTGTGCGATTGGGGCTCACGGCGTTCTCCTCGAATGAAGTGACTCTGACATGCAGATTGTGGATGAGCAGAGTCTGTAGCACTTCGATTACATGCAGATGCCGCTTTGTTTCTCGCAGGTTAAACATCAGCGATAACCAATTCACCTGCGATGTCACAGTCAATTAACACTGAGAAATCCGCACGACATACATGCAATCCAAACTCGAACACAGCAGAACACAGATATTTTGCATGCATCACACGATCCGGAGGCACGGATGAAACTCGCAAACACGATGCAGGACACCGACGCACGCAGACTGACCACGTCCATGCAGATGGCCTTCACCGATGTCGTGAAGAAGTTCGACACCGGCACGGTGGCACTGGACGGCATCAACCTCGATGTGCGTCGTGGCGACTTCGTAGCCGTGGTCGGCCCGTCCGGCTGCGGAAAGTCGACGCTGTTGCGCATGGCAGCCGGCCTCGAGCGCCCCACCAGTGGATCCGTTGCACTCGACACCGAGTCGGTTGGCTTCATCTTCCAGGAACCGACCCTGTTGCCGTGGCGAACAGTGCAATCCAATGTCGAGTTGTCGGCCGAGTTGGGCGGTGTATCCAAAGCCCTCCGTCGTGAACGCGGCACCGATGCCATCAATGCAGTCGGCCTGCGCGACTTCTCGGGGCAATTGCCCAATGCACTGTCCGGTGGCATGAAGATGCGAGTGTCGCTCGCTCGGGCTCTGACCCTGGCTCCGGAGGTCATGCTCCTGGACGAGCCGTTCGGCGCTCTCGACGAAATGACTCGCCTCGACATGCAGGTCGAACTTCAACGGCTTTACGCGGACAAGGGATTCACCGCTATGTTCATCACGCATTCGGTGTCCGAGGCGGTGTACCTCGCCAACAAGGTTGTCATCATGACCGCGCGACCTGGTCGCATCCATTCTGTTGTCGACATCGACTTTCCCTACCCACGCAACCCGGAACTGCGGTACGACGCCCGTTTCACCGAATACGTCGCCGAAATTTCGGCCAGTCTGCACGGGAGCATCCGATGACCGAAGCACTTGCACTTCGTCGGGACATGATTGTGTTTCCCCTTCTCTCATTGGCCGGCGCCCTCGCGCTCTGGTCGATAGTGAGCAACCTGGTCCTCTCCCCCGAACGCCAGTTCATGCTGCCGCCACCGAGTCGAGTGCTCACGCAGTCGCTACTCGACTGGAAACACTTGGGCCCGATGCTCGAAGCTCTGGCCGTCACTGCGCAGGTCGCGGCTGTAGGCTTTGTCGTCGCGGTTGCGATCGGCGTCGGAACCGGTGTGCTGATGAGTCAGGCCAAGTGGATCGAACGGATCGTCTACCCGTATGCCGTTGTGCTTCAAGTTATTCCCATTCTCGCGATCGTCCCGTTGATCGGCCTGTGGTTCGGCTACGGCATGACTGCCCGCACCTTGGTGTGTGTACTGATCGCGGCGTTCCCCATCATCACCAACACCCACTTCGGTTTGCAGTCCGTCGACCGGGGACTGCACGAACTCTTCACTCTCGGACGCGCATCCCGCTGGGATCGGCTGGTGAAGCTCGAACTGCGAGCTGCGATGCCTGCCATTCTGACCGGCATTCGCACCGCGTCCGGACTTGTCGTTGTCGGCGCCATTATCGGCGACATGTTCTTTGCGAAAGGACAGCCGGGCATCGGCACCCTTCTCGACGTCTACCGCAGCCGACTCCAGTCCGAGGATCTGATCGGCGCAATCGTCATCGCATCGCTTTTCGGCGTTCTGGTCTTCTCCGTCTTCGGATACCTCTCCCGTGTGCTGGTCGGTAAGTGGCACACGTCGGGCCGCTGATCGACTTGCTCTTTACTTGAAAAGGACCTACTGACATGAGCTTCGAGATTCCCACCATCGACATCAGCCCCTACGTCGCGAACTCGCCGGACGAGCGCCACCACGCCGCCTGCGCTGCCGTCGCTACCGAACTGGACCGGGCTTGCCGCGAGGTCGGCTTCATTCAGATTGTGGGACACGGCATTCCGCGCGAGTCGATCGACGGACTGGCCTGTGCGCTGGACGAGTTCTTCGACCTGCCGTTGAACGTGAAGAAGACATACACTCGCTCGTCGTCCGAGAATCGCGGTTATTCGCCGCCGAAATCGGAGTCGTTGAGCATGAGCCTCGGCGTCGCGTCCGCAAACATGATGAACGACTTCTACGAAGCCGTTGTCGTCGGAACCGAGGTTGCCGACTATCCAGGACTGGGTCTCCCCGAATCCAGCTACGCCGCCAACACCTGGCCGGACGCCGCACCCGGGTTCCGACCGGCCGTCGAGCACTACTTCTCCCAAGCCCAGACTTTGGCCACAATCCTGATGCGCGCCTTCACCGATGCGTTGGATTTGGAGAAGGGATACTTCGACTCCATGCTCGACCATTCGATCAATGCGTTGAAGATGAACAACTACGCGCTCGAAGAAGGCGACATCGATGTCGCCGGCGACATGACCGGCATGGGCGCACACACCGACTTCGGAATTCTGACCATTCTGTGGGCCGATCAGGTTCCCGGCCTTCAGATTTTGGGCGCCGACAATCTCTGGCACGACGCCCAACCCGCGGACAACGCACTGCTGATCAATCTCGGCGACGCGATGGCTCGATGGACCAACGACCGCTGGCGGTCCACGATTCACCGCGTGGATCCGCCGATCGTCGGCGGCCGGATCATCAGACGGCGTTCTGCCGCATTCTTTTTCGACGGCAACTACGACGCCGTTATCGAGGCGCTGCCGGGAACACTGGCGCCCGGTGAGGTCGGATATCCGCCGATCACGATTGCCGAGAACATCGCGGCAAAGGTCGCAGGATTGAAGGGTGGGATCGCCCCGGGTGGGGACTTGCGAGAAGCCGAACGGGTGCGAGCGGCCGGGTAATGTCAGCACCGTGCAAGGGGACCGCGATAACCATGACCAGCGAATCTATGACCAGCGAGAAATCATGACCACAACCGAACGTGCACCACTGACCGAATCGGTGCACGAGAGTCTCCGAGAGCTCATCTTCTCCGGCGAACTTGCTCCGGGTACGCCGCTGAGTGTCCCCGCGCTCGCAACCAAACTGAATGTCAGTAGAACACCGGTTCGTGAGGCCGTGCAGCAGTTGATCTACGAGGGCATCGCGGTGCATACCCGCAACGCCGGTGCGAGGGTCGAATCACTCGATGCGGACTCGCTGCGCGCGGTGTTCGAGGTCCGGGAAGTCTTGGACGGCCTGGCCGCATTCAGCGCCACAACGCGCGCAACGCACGACGTCGTCTCACAACTGAACACGATGGTCGAGGAGCAACGCGAATTGCTGGTCGCCGCTCCGGATCGGCGACGCGATTCCGCATTGGATCTCGAGTTTCACAATCTGATTCGAGAGACAGCGGCCAATGTCCCACTCAGCGAGGCTCTGCACCGTCTGGATGGTCAGTCGCACTTGTTTCGGACGGATATGTGGGGTTCGGATCTGAACCGGCGCCTCGCCGTAGCCGAGCATGCGCGGATCGTCTCGGCCATCGAGACCGGTGACGCGATTGGTGCCCGCGCCGCGGCGAGCGCTCACGTCGCCGGACTACTCGTCCGTACAACGCGCTGCTGACCCACCACACACACCGACAAAAAAGAACCGCCGCACTGGATTCCAGTGCGGCGGTTCCTTCTTTAGTAGCGGGGACAGGATTTGAACCTGCGACCTCTGGGTTATGAGCCCAGCGAGCTACCGAGCTGCTCCACCCCGCGATGCATTGATAAAACTACACGAGCCGGTGAACAGATTGCAAATCGCCTGCGCCAGAGTCACATCCAGGCCTCGGACCACGATTTTTCGTGACCGGCTTCACATTTTGCCCGTGACCATCAACACATAACGAGTATGTAACGGCGCCGCTTCGAATCCGCATCGGTGGGAGTTGACCTGGCGATTGTCCGAAAAATCCCGACCCGTACCGAACAGTTCGCTCGTAAAACTGTGAAGTGAACCTTGAAAGCAACTGCCGTACGGTCGATCCCGGCCCGAATCAACCGGGCGAACGCCGACCCGCCGCTGCTTGACTCTGCCCCGCGGGATCGGAACCCCCGAAACCTTCGAGGGGCAGAGACACGGAGAGACAAGCGCCCGGGACGAACGCACCACCTCGACCCGCAGGCCCGCCGTTGTCAGCGAGCGCGGAGAGGATTTACCCCATGTCTTACACCAGCATCAGCAAGCGTGCAGTAGGCACATTGGCCGTCGCCGGCGCCCTCGTTGCAGTGCCCCTCACCATCTCCGCCGGCACCGCATCCGCAGCCACCCACAACTGGGACGGCGTCGCAGCGTGCGAGAGCGGCGGAAACTGGAACATCAACACCGGAAACGGCTACTACGGCGGCCTGCAGTTCTCGCAGAGCACCTGGACCGCCAACGGTGGCTCCGGCTCCCCCGCAAACGCGTCGAAGGAAGAGCAGATCCGCGTTGCCGAGAACACCCTGCAGTCCCAGGGCCCCGGCGCATGGCCCAGCTGCGGCAGGCACCTGACCGTCGCGTCCGAGGAGCAGGCTCCGGCACCGGCACCGGCCCCCGAAGCAGCACCGGCCGTCGCCGAAGCACCCATCGCCGCATTCCAGATCCCGGCCGAGTACAAGCCAGCCGCACAGCAGGCCTACGACTCCGCTCGCGGACTTGCCGACCAGTACGGTTTCGGCGCGCAGTTCCAGCAGCTCGCCGACACCAACCCGCAGGTGCTCGCAGCACTTCGCTGACACCGATCACGCACAAACACGCGCACACAAACACGCGCACACAAACACACGTACACAAAATCGAAGGCCCACCATCCGATTGGATGGTGGGCCTTCGAGTTCTGCTACAAAACCTTACTTCGGCAGAACCTTACTTCGGCAGCGCCTGGTAGGCGTCAACAGCCTTCTGCAGACGATCCAACGCCGCACCGTACGCAGCGAAGTCGCCACTCTGCTGGGTAGCTCGCAGATTGGTCAATGCCGCATCGAGCTCCGCGACCACTGCCGCGGTGTCCGTCGGAGCCGGGGCCGGAGCACCGGGCGTCGGAGTGGTATCCGTGCTGGTATCCGGAGTCGGCGCTGTCTCCGCCGTTCCGCCCGGAGCCGTTGCCACCCCGGCAGCACCGCCGTTGTCGAAGATCTGACCGAGAGCCTCGGCCAGCGTCGACGCGTAGCCGACCCGGACACGTCCGGACACACCCGGTTCCTGGTAACTCGCCAGGACACGAGAGAGCTGCGGGAACGACGTACTGGCATTACTGCGTTCGGTGTACATCGGCTCGACGTAGAGAATGCCGCCCTTTGCGATCGGCAACGCCAACTGGTTGCCGTATCGAATCGTGTTGGTTCTCTCGAGGATCGATTTCTCCGAACCCACTCGCGGATCCGAGATCATCGAGTTCTGAGACTGCGACGGACCCTGCGTCTGTTTGTCCGTCGGCAACTGCAAGACTGTGATCTTGCCGTAGTTCTTCGGATCCGAATCCACCGAAATGTGGGCCGAGAGGAACTCACGACGGAAGCCGACCATCGGGCTGATGAGTCGGAACGACGGCTCACCGGTCTCCTGATCGCCGACCATCACATAGAACGGCGGCTCGTTCTGGTTGGAACCTTCGACCGTCGGCTCGTTGGGCACCGACCAGAACGCGTTGTTGGTGAAGAATTCGGTCGGGTTGTCGACGTGGTACTTCGCCAACATTTCGCGCTGGACCTTGAACAGATCCTCCGGGTAACGGAAGTGCGCACGCAGGTCGTCGGAGATCGCGCTCTGCGGCTGGACGGTGTTCGGGAACACACCCTTCCAGGCGTTGAGGACAGGATCGTTGTCGTCGACCTGGTACAGCGTGACCGTGCCGTCGTAGGCGTCGACGGTGGCCTTCACCGAGTTACGGATGTACGACACCTCCTTCTTCGGGAGGAGTCGGCCTGTGGTGGCGTCGACGCTGTCGGCCACCAAGCCCTCGAGCGAACTACGCTGCGCGTACGGGTAGTTCTCGAGCGTTGTGTACGCATCGACGATCCAGACGATCTTGCCGTCCACGGCTGCCGGGTAGGCGTCGCCGTCCATCGTCAACCACGGAGCGACCTGGCCGACGCGATCGCGCGGGTCACGGTTGTAGATGATCTTCGAATCGGAGCCGACCGCACCCGAGAACAGGATGTTGCGCTCGGTGTACTTGGCAGCAAACGCCAACCGGTTGAACCAGTTTCCGATATCGACACCACCGGATCCGGTGTACGTGTACTTGGTCTGCTCGGTGTCGTACTCACGTGGCTCGGAACCGCTGGCCCCGCCGACGATCGCGTAGTCCGCGGCGCCCTGAGCGATGACCTCACCGTAGTAGACACGCGGCTGGTCGACCGGGATGACCTGGGTACCCGCAGCCAACGACGCGATGTCACTGACCGTGTAGATCGGGTAACCCGCGTTGTTGTTGGCTGCTTCCTTGGTCGGATCGAGGACCGGAGCGGTGATCCTGTTGGCCGGTGCTGCCACCAGGCCGTCACCGTGCGTGTAGACGGTGTGCTTGTTGATCCAGTCCGTCTGGTTACCTTGCAGGTTGTTCGGCGAGAGTTCACGCGCCGCGACAATGTAGTCCTGCATTTCGCCGGCGACCTCGTAGCGGTCGATATCGAGCGACGGCGGGAAGCCGTAGAAGTTCTGACGCTGCTGCTGCTGCGTGAACGTGGGCGAAAGAATGTTGGGATCGAGCAAGCGCGCGTTTGCAATGGTCGTGACATCGGCCGGAACGTCGCGCGGAATGGCGGTGCCGTCACCCGAGTACGGCTGATAGGTCACCTTGTCGTCGGTGATGCCGTACGCCTGCCTGGTGGCCGCGATATTTCGCTCGATGTATGTGCTTTCCTTGTCGGCAGCGTTCGGCTTGACCGAGAACTGTTCGACGATCATCGGCCACACGGCACCGACGAGAACCGACGACAGCACGAGCAGAGCAACAGCCATGGCCGGAATCCGGAGATCCCGCGTGAAGATGGCCGCGAAAAACGCCAGGGCACAGATCACTGCGATCGACAGCAGGATCAGCTTGGCCGGCAGCACCGCATTGATGTCGGTGTAACCGGGGCCGGTGAACGTGGGCTCCTTACGATCACTCGAGAGCAGCGAGTACCGGTCGAACCAGTACGCCACTGCCTTGAGCAGAACGAAAGTTCCTGCCAAGACTGCCAATTGGATACGAGCAGCCGACGTGAACGTTCCCCCACGGCCGGCGAGTTTGATGCCGCCGAAGATGTAGTGCGTGAGAAGGTTCGCCACGAATGCCAGGAGAACCGCGACGAACAGCCAGTTCAGCACGAAGCGGTAGAACGGCAGATCGAACGTGTAGAAACCGACGTCGAGGTTGAACTGCGGATCGGTGATCCCGAACGAACCGCCGTTGAAGAACAACTGGATCGTGACCCAGTTGGCCTGCGCGATCAACCCGGACAGCAATCCGATCGCGATCGGGACGATCACACCGAACAGACGCAGACGCGACATGACGGTGGTGCGGTAGCGCGCGATCGGATCATTCGGTCCCGATACCGGAACGAAGACCGGACGCGAGCGGTACGCGAGCATCATCGCCAACCACACGATGGCACCGACTACAACACCCACGACGAGGAAGAGCAGCGCCCGGGTGAGCAGAACCTTGGTGAAAACGCCTCGGAAATTGACCTCGCCGAACCACAGCCAATCGGTGTACATGCTGATCAGCCGGGGACCGATCAGCAGGAGGACCGCAACAATTACGGCTACCCCCAACAGAATTCGACTGCGTCTGGACAGAGAGGGTAAACCTGCGGGGGGCCGCATGCCCACGTGCCACGCTCCAAGATTCGGCGACGCCGAGACGTCGCAACCGAGTGCATCGATCAGTGCAGCCAGGTCCGAGTGGACTTGGCCGTTTCGGACCACTCTACGTAACAACAGTCACGGCATGACAACACGAGGTGCAAGGATGAACAGGTGAGTGAAGAAAATCCGAACAGGTCACCGAAGGCTCTTGCCCGGTGCGTTCATGAAGTTGTCGACCACATCGACGCCGAAGGCTGGGATCAGCCGCCCAAGTTGTATGCCTTGGTACCCACCGAATTGCTTGCCGCAGCCGAACCGGGTCTGCTCGACCAACTCGAGGACGGGGCCGAATACACCCCGATCGAACAGGAACCGCTCCCCGACGACATCATCGGCGGATCACGAGCGCTCGAAGAGTTTCTGGCAACGACCAACTGGCCCGAGTCCGTCGAGGGTTGCATCCTCGTTCAGGAAATCGTAGTTCTGCCGCCCGCCGCAGAATCCGATCTAGACCACGCTGTCGAGCCGGTCTTGACCGACGAGCACGCAGCCGACGAAATTGCTCGACTGACGGCCGATGCCCACCCGGATCGACGAGCGGCACGCCTCTTTGTCGGCGTCCTCCGCGACGGCCCGTCCCTGTCGCTGTTGCAGATGCGTCCGGACGAAGACGCAGATCCTTACGCCGAGCTACAGCTTCTGACGTACGACGGGTTGGCTCCGCATCTCGTTCACGCGCTGTACGCGACGCTCGACGAGGTAGAAGAGGACTAGCAAGAGGACTAGCAGCTGGGTGCGTCGCCGCCCGAGTTGAGACTGTCGAGTGCGTCGACCGCGCCGGACAGGTTGTCGACCTTCACGAGTCGAAGACCGTCCGGCGCGTTCTGTTTTGCCTCGTCGCAGTTCTGCGCGGGGACGAGGAACGTCGTGGCACCGGCGTCGGCGGCGGCGATGAGCTTGAAGCGGATTCCTCCGATGGGCCCCACGGTGCCGTCCGAATCGATGGTTCCGGTTCCCGCGACGAACTGCCCGCCGTTGAGTTCGCCCGGCGTCAACTTGTCCAGCAGAGCGAGGGTGAACATCAGGCCGGCTGACGGCCCCCCGATATCGGCAAGATTGAACGTCACGTCGAACGGAACTTCGGGAACTTCTTCCGGGGTGATGCCGAGGTAGCCGGATTCGGGCTGGTTGGGCCGGGCTCCGACCGTGACGGACACAACCGTTTCGGCGCCGTCGCGAATCACGGTAACCGGTACCTCTGTGCCCGGCGCTATTGCCGCGACAGTTTGTTGCACCGCACCGACCGTGTCTACCGGGGTGTCACCGATCTTCACCAAGGTGTCGCCTTCGGCCAACGCACCACTGGCAGGACCGTCTTCGGTGACCTTCGTGACGGTCAACGCGACTGGCTTGCCCAGGAAGTTGAGGGCCGCGAGTTCCGCGCTGTTCTCGGACTGCTGGAAGTCGGCGGTGTTAGCCTGCTGAATTTCTTCCTTCGTCTTGCTCGGCGGGTACACCTCGGCGCGGGGAACCAATCCGTGGTCGCCGCTGGCCCAGAGCCCGAAGGCCTCGAAGAGATTGAGACCGTCTCGAACGGAGACGGTGGTCATATTGAGGTTGCCGGTCGTCGGGTCGAGTTCGGTGCCCTCGATGTCGACCACCGACTTCGTGACCTGCTTGCCGTCGACGGTGGTGTCGACTGTGCCCAGCGTGTTGAACGTCGGTCCCGGACCGAGCGCGACGTACGGAACGGTGACGAGGGATCCGACGATGCCCAAGACGACGATGGGAGCTAAGGCGGCCAGGAGAGTCACGATCCGTCGATTCACCTTGTCCAGGGTAGAGCCATTGCCTTCGCTGTTCGCCATCAGCGTGACAGCGCGCATTACTCGAGGCCTCGAACCCTTGTACCGTTGAGGTATGAGCAACATGCCGTTCGGCTTCTCCAACTCCGACGACGATCCCGACCGCGACAAGAACGCGGCCGGTGGCAATCCGTTCGGGGGTGGTGACATGCCGTTCGGGTTCGGCGCGGGCGGTGAAGGTTTCGACCCCGCACAACTCGGGCAGATGCTGACCCAGTTCGGCCAGATGCTCAGCGGCATGGGGTCGTCGATGGGCTCCGGCGGGTCCGGTCCTGTCAATTACGACGTCGCGAAGAAACTCGCACGCCAGCAGATCGGTTCTGTCACACCGATCACGGAGGGCAACGTCAAGGCCGTCGCCGACGCGGCTCATCTCGCGGAACTGTGGCTGGACGCTGCAACGACGCTCCCTGCCGGCGCCACCAAGACGGTTGCGTGGACGGCTAACGACTGGCTCGACAACACCATCGACACCTGGAAGCGCCTGTGCGATCCGGTGGCCGAGAAGGTGTCGGGCATGTGGGCGCAGGGTTTGCCGCCCGAGGCCGCTCAGATGGCCGGCCCGATGATGGGAATGCTCACGCAGATGGGTGGACTCGCGTTCGGTTCGCAGCTCGGTCAGGCTCTCGGCCAGTTGTCGAAGGAAGTGCTGTCCTCCACCGACATCGGTCTTCCCCTCGGTCCCGCAGGCACCGCAGCTCTTCTTCCCGCGGCAGTTCAGTCGTTCAGTGACGGACTGGAGCAGCCGAATCAGGAAATCCTGGTGTTCCTCGCCGCACGTGAGGCTGCTCACCATCGCCTGTACAGCCATGTGCCCTGGTTGCGCCAGCGAGTGCTGTCCACCGTCGAGGAATATGCCCGTGGGATCACCATGGACTTCTCGGCAATGGAGGAATTCGCGAAGGACCTCGACCCGTCGGCCTTGGCCGACCCGTCCAAGCTGGAAGCCCTCATGCAACAGGGCACCTTCGAACCGCAGACAACACCGGAGCAGAAGGCTGCTCTCGAGCGCCTCGAAACACTGCTGGCGCTGGTCGAGGGCTGGGTGGAGACGGTAGTCACCGCCGGACTCGGCGAACGCCTGCCGGGTGTTGCGGCGATGAGCGAGACGCTTCGCCGTCGACGCGCCACGGGCGGACCGGCAGAGCAGACCTTCGCAACACTCGTCGGTCTCGAACTTCGTCCGCGCAAGGTCCGCGAGGCCGCAACACTGTGGCAGCGATTGACCGCCGAAGCCGGCATGGAAGCCCGCGACGGCGTCTGGTCGCATCCGGACCTGCTGCCTGACTCCACTGATCTCGATGCCCCGACGTCGTTCGTCGAACGTGTCACCGGCGGCGGCGAGGCCGGTAACTTCGACGATCCGATGGCTCAGCTCGAGGCATTGCTGGCCAAGGAACGGGCCGCCGAAGAAGCCATGGACAAGACACAGGCAGACAAGACACAGACAGACAAGACGCATGACAAGTCCGCTGAGGACGAGCAGGACGGCAAGTAAACCGAAAAAGTTGCGATCCACGTCGAAGCACAAGGTCAGTGCCTCGAAAGCCTGTGGATAACTATGTGTTTCGCAGTCAGGCGAGCCCAGCTCACTGTCATCATCGGTGAATGAGCACACCGAACACCACACGATCCGTGGGTCCCGAATGGGATCCACGGATCGTTGTTCTTCTGCGCCCGGACGGCCGGCTTCAACTCGGATGGCGACCGGGGCAAGCTGTGGTCCTGACTCCCCCCGACGGAGTCGACGGCAGAGATCTGCAAGCCATACTCCGATTGATGGACGGACGCACGAGCATTGCGACCATCACGTGGACTGCAACGCGACGCGGTATCAGTACCGCTGTCATGACCGAACTGCTCGCCGAACTCACCGCAGGCGGATATCTGCGGCCCGTCCGGGGCGGCACCAGCCGAACCGGATCAATTCGCGTCCACGGGCAAGGTCCGCTGTCGGACTCCATCACGCAGGCTTTACGTCACGGCAGCACGCATATCCAACGCTCGCACGGCTACCGCAGCAGTCATGTCGTTGCCGGGTGGCGGAATGTACTTGTCGTCCTGACCGATGACGTCGTCACCGATCCGCGCCTGGTTGCCGACCTCGTGCGGTGCGGCATCCCCCACCTTGCGGTTCACCTGCGCGACGGGTGCGGCGTCGTCGGACCGTTGGTACTACCAGGACACTCGAGTTGTCTGCGATGCGCCGACATCACCCGAGCTGGCCACGATCCGGACTGGCTGCACCTGGCGGCGCAGTTGCTCGGTAGTGCCGGCTACGCCGAACCCGCGATGATCCATGCGACCACAGCGCTCGCTCTGTCCGAAATCGAGTCCGCGCTCAGTGCGTCCGAAGCGACGCCGCCGGTCAGCTTGTTCTCCACCCTCGAGATTGATCTGGTCCCTTATCGCATCACGACACGTCGCTGGCCACGGCAAACGTCGTGCAGTTGCCATTACCTCGCACCCGTGACGGGCGCGGGCGGCGTCCGTCAGACATGATGGTGTGGTGTCCGACATCCCGCGCAAAAGCTCTGCCCGTACCGCCAAACTCGCAAGCATTCCGATTGGGATGGCCGGGCGGGCCGCAATGGGCTTCGGGCGCAAGCTCGCCGGTGGTGACAAAGACCAGATCGACGCCCAGCTCAGTGCCCGGGCTGCGGAACAGTTGTTTTCGGTTCTGGGGGAACTCAAGGGCGGCGCCATGAAGCTGGGCCAGGCGCTCAGCGTCATGGAAGCGGCCATTCCGGAGGAATTCGCAGAGCCGTATCGCGAGTCCCTGAACAAGCTCCAGGCCGCCGCTCCGCCGTTGCCCGTCAAGCAGGTCCACAAGATGTTGGATCAGCAGCTGGGAACCAAATGGCGTGATCGGTTCCAGTCCTTCGACGACACCCCCACCGCGTCGGCAAGCCTCGGGCAGGTCCATCGGGCCGTGTGGTCAGACGGACGGGACGTAGCCGTCAAGGTGCAGTACCCTGGCGCCGACGAAGCCCTGCGAGCCGACCTCAAGACTCTCGCTCGATTTGCGGGCCTCTTCGGATCGGTGATGCCCGGCGTCGACGTGCGCCCGGTTATCGAGGAATTCACCGCGCGCACCGAGGAAGAACTCGACTACCGGATCGAAGCCGACAATCAGCGAGCATTTGCCGCGGAGTTCGACGGCGATCCGCAGTTCGTCATCCCGCGCGTCGTTGCAAGCGCACCGAAAGTTGTTGTCACCGAATGGATGACGGCAACACCGTTGACCAGGATCATCGAGAGCGGAACCCCGAACCAACGCAATGCCGCCGGCGCACTCCTCGCCGAGTTCCACTTCGCGTCACCGGCGCGCGTCGGCCTGTTGCATTGCGATCCGCACCCCGGGAATTTCATGTTGCTCGACGACGGCCGACTGGGTGTCATCGATTTCGGCGCGGCGGCACCGTTCCCGAACGGGCTACCGACCGTCTTGGGAACAATGGTGAGATTGGCCGTCGACGAACGATTCGACGAATTGACGGAATTGTTGCGGGCCAACGGTTTTGTCATTCCGGGCCGCACGGTCACCGATCAGGAAATCGCCGACTACCTACGTCCGTTCACGGATCCGATCCAGACCGAGTCATTCCATTTCACTCGAACCTGGCTTCAACGAGCCGCCGGAACTGCGACCGATTTCAACAGCGCGCAGTTCCGGACGGCCCGGGCACTCAACTTGCCGCCCGAGTACCTGATGATCTTCCGAGTCCTCCTCGGCTCGGTGGGCATTTGTGCCCAGTTGGACGCGTACGCCCCGTACATGGAGATCCTGACCCGGTGGCTGCCGGGATTTGCGGAGCCGCAGGTGTAACCACCTCATATGCCGCAGGTGTAACTCAGGCACACACGAGTTGCTTACGGGGTCTGCCCCTCGGCCTCTTGGTTGCTATGACCGCACCGTGGTCGAGGATTTCTCCGCCCCATACTCCCCACGGCTCGCCGCGGTCGAGAGCTGCACCCAGGCAGAGGGAGCGGATGGGGCACTGCGCGCAGAGGGCCTTGGCTTGTTCGAGTTCTGCCGGGGACTCCGCGAACCACAGATCGGGATCGGACACGCGGCACGGCAGGTCGTGGCGGGTGGAAGCGATCTCGATGAACGTGACGGCTCGACATGTCTGGGTAGACAACTCGTCTCTCCTAGCTTGGATGCGACGTGGATGTGTCGCAAGAAATGGGTTCGATGGGTGCGAACCACAACCGAGCGGGGAAACCGGAAAGCACGGGATCCAACACAAAGGCCACGGTCCGCGTAATGCGGGGTCCGTGGCCGTAAGTGAACGGATGCGTCTTATCGAGGATTTTCTCGATGGCTTAGAGACACGGACCAGATTGCTGCTGCGCGCAGCTTGGCGGCGGCAACAGCGAACTGTTCACGCACCGGGTACGAATTCATGTTCGTCATTTTTGCCACCTCCATTTCTGATCGGTCCGGATAATTTCTGCGCACGAGTCTCCCCGTAGCACTGGAAACCAGACTAGAGAATTCTCGGAAACTGCACAACCTATTTTTGACCTGCGGTTTTGCAGATTATGAGGACGTCTTCGCCGTAGTCCTCGAGTTTTTTCGGCCCGATTCCATTGATGGCAACCAAGCCCCGAGCGTCCTGCGGGCGTTGCTCGGCAATGGCGGTCAGTGTGTTGTCACTGAACACGACGTAGGCGGGCACCTTCTTTTCCCTGGACTTGTCGAGACGCCACGCACGCAGGTTCTCGAGTAATTCGACGTCGATGTTGGACGGGCATTTCTCGCATCTACCGAGCATCGTGGCCGACGTTCCCATGAGCGGCTTTCCGCAGACACGGCAACGCTGACGCTTCTTGCCCGACTGCGCCGGTGCGGCAATCCGTGAGGCCGGAGAATCCTCGGGGATCAACCCGTTCAGGAACCGTGAGCGGCGTCGGGATTTTCGGCCACCCTCGTTACGCGCCAATGCCCAGGACAAGTGCAGATGCTCACGGGCGCGCGTGACACCGACGTAGAGGAGCCGACGCTCTTCTTCGACCGCTGCCTCGTCGGGGGCGGAGTTGGCGTCACCGAGCACGTGCTGGATGGGAAGCGTGCCGTCGTTGAGGCCCACCAGGAATACGGCGTCCCACTCGAGGCCCTTGGCAGCATGCAACGACGCCAGCGTGACCCCTTGGACTGTCGGTGGGTGCCGCGCTTCGGCGCGCGCCGTCAGTTCCTGCAAGAGACCGGGAAGTGTCAGTTCGGGATCGTGAACCAACTGCTCTTCGGTGAGTGCAACGAGCGCGGTCAGTGATGCCCAGCGTTCACGTGCCTGGGCGCCTGCCGGTTCCTCGTTGGTCAGTCCGAGTGGTGCCAGTACCGCCCGGACCAGCGAGAGAAGTCCGGTGCCACTGTCTGCGCCGTCCGGGAGGTCGTCTCGGCCGCCGGCTTGCCGCAGCGCCGTCACCGCCTGACGAACCTCGGTGCGAGTGAAGAAACCCTCGCCGCCCCGCACCTGGAATGGGATGCCGAGCTTGGTGAGTGCCTGCTCGTGCACTTCGGATTGCGCGTTGATCCGGTACAGGATCGCGATCTCGGCGGCCGGTGTTCCGGCGGCGATCAGACGTTTCACCGATCGGGCAATGGCAAGCGCCTCGGACGGTTCGTCGTTGAATTCCGCGAACTCGGGCTGGGGGCCCGGCGCGCGTTGTCCGATGAGCTGCAATCGGGTGCCGGCGATTCGCCCGGTGGCAGCGCCGATGACCCGGTTGGCCAGCGAGACGACCTCCGGCGTGGAGCGATAGTCACGTTCGAGCCGGACCACGGTTGCCTCGGGAAACTTCCGTGAGAAGTCGAGGAGGTAGTTCGGGGTAGCTCCGGTGAACGAGTAGATGGTCTGGTTGGCGTCGCCGACAACCGTGAGGTCGTCGCGGTCACCGAGCCACGCGTCGAGAACGCGCTGCTGCAGCGGCGTGACGTCCTGATACTCGTCCACCACAAAGCAGCGGTAACGCTCACGGAACTCGTCGGCCACGGACGAGTGCTCTTCGAGTGCGGCAGCGGTGTGCAGGAGAAGATCGTCGAAATCGAGCAGCATGCCGTCCTGGCCGCGCGCCTTCAGTTCTTCGTACGCCGCGTAGACCTGCGCCACCTTGGCAGGATCGGCCGGTGCCTCCCGGCGGAACTTGGCAATAGTGCGCGGGTAGTCCTCCGGCGCGATCAACGACGCCTTGGACCACTCGATCTCACTCGCGAGGTCGCGCACGCTTTCGGTGCTGGTCGGCAAACCCACCCGTGCCGCGGCGCTGCTGACAACCGCGAACTTGCGATCAAGCAGGCGCCATTCGGTATCGCCGATCACCTGCGGCCAGAAGTACTTGAGCTGCCGCAGCGCAGCAGCGTGGAACGTGCGAGCCTGCACCTGGGGACCGCTGCCACCAACACCCAACTCCCGCAGTCGGCCACGCATTTCACCGGCGGCGCGCGCGGTGAAGGTGACCGCCAGGACCTGCCCGGCCTGCACATGACCATCGGCAACCAGGTGGGCGATTCGCCGGGTAATCGTGCGTGTCTTGCCTGTTCCGGCGCCCGCGAGTACACATACCGGGCCGCGTGGAGCGAGCACGGCGGCTGATTGTTCCGGGTCCAGTCCGGTGTCCGCAGGCATGCGCACCATCATGGCAGGGCGTACCGACAGCTCCGCCGCGTGCCCGAGCGGATGTGGGCAAGCGAACACGGCCAGTTACGGAACAACAACCGAACTCGTGGTGTTATATGCGCCGTGACTACTTCCGAAAAAGCTCCTGCCCTGACCATCTACTCGACCACGTGGTGCGGCTACTGCCGTCGCCTCAAGACTCAGCTCAACGCGTCGGGCATCGAGTACACCGAAATCGACATCGAGGACGATCCCTCGGCAGCCGAATTTGTCGGCAGTGTCAACGACGGCAACCACATCGTCCCAACGGTGAAGTACGCCGACGGCAGTGTGGCCACCAACCCCTCGCTCAATCAGGTGAAGGCGGCCCTCGGCCTGTAAGGGCGCTACTTGACCCAGCTCTCGAGCATTCCTCGCGCAATCGAGATGGAACCGGGCAGGAGCAACGGCGCATCGGCGTCGGATGCCCAGTCCCCCAGTTCGAGAGCAGATCGCACCTCGTCTTTGGTGAACCACCGTCCCTCGGCGATCTCGCCGTCCGCGAACACCAGCGGATCGGCGGGGTCGCCGATGGCCGTGAATCCCAACATCACCGAGCGTGGGAACGGCCATGGCTGACTACCCAGGTAGCGGACGTCGTGGACGTCGACGCCCACTTCTTCCTTGATCTCGCGCACCACACACGTCTCGAGCGACTCCCCGGCTTCGACGAAGCCGGCGAGAATCGAGAACCGTCGCTGCGGCCACGTCGGCTGACGAGCCAGCAGCACTCGATCCGCGCCGTCGTGGACCAGGCAGATCACTGCCGGGTCGGTGCGCGGAAACTCCTCGTGCCCGGTAGTCGTGGAAATACGTGACCACCCGGACATCGTCGGCTCACTCGGGGCCCCGTCGATCGAGCTGAATCCGGCACTGTCATGCCAGTTGAGAATGGCGATCGCGCCCGTCAGTAGACCCGCGTCCGCATCGTCGAGCGTTCCGCCCAACATCCGCAGATCCGACAACTCGCCGGCGAGCAGCGACACGCGCACTGCCCACACATGCTTGTTGTCGCGAATTCCGAGAAACACCGCACCGCGAACAGGTTCCGCACCCAGGTCAGTGGCCTCGCCGAACACCAACTGCCCGCCGGAGACCTTCACCTGACTGCGCGAGTTGACGCGCAAGAGCAGCGCGTCACTCCACCCTGCGGTCAGAGCGGCTGTGTCGGACCGCAATTCCTCGGCGCGGCCGACACTCGAGCGGGAAAGCAAAGGCGTTTCGGTCAGCTGGAAGTCGTTCACGCTGACGACATTACTGGGCGCCGAAATATCAGCTGACGACGCGACGGATGTACAACAGTCGATCGTTTGTCTCGACAGCGTCGACCTCCGGTGAACCGACTCGAACCAGACGCCCGTCGCGAACAACTCCCAGCACGATGTCGGACAGGTGACGCGGCGACCCGCCGACCTCGTCACGTTCGACAGCACGCTCGGCAATCGCGAATCCCGCCTCGGGCGTCAGGAGATCTTCGATCATCTCGACAACCGTGGGTGTGGTGGTGGCGATGCCGAGGAGTCGGCCTGCGGTCTCCGAGGAGAGCACCACGGAATCCGCGCCCGACTGACGCAGAAGATGCGCGTTGTCCGCCTCACGAATAGCCGCGGCAATTCTTGCCTTCGGTGCGATCTCGCGAGCGGTCAACGTCACGAGCACCGCCGTGTCGTCACGGTTGGTCGCCACGATGATCGAATTTGCGCGCTGCGCTCCGGCGAGGCGAAGCACGTCGGACTTGGTCGCCGAACCGAATACCGTCACCAGGCCCTTGGCCTCAGCGGCGTCCAACACTGCCCGATCGGTGTCCACGACCACGATCTCGGATGCGGACACACCGTCGCCGATCATGGCTTCGATAGCTGTGCGCCCCTTGGTGCCGTATCCGACGACGACGGTGTGATTACGCACTTGCTGCCTCCAACGCTGAATTTTGAACGCCTGACGCGAACTCTCGGTCAGAGCTGACAGTGTGGTTCCGACCAACACGATCAAGAAGAAGATACGAAGCGGCGTGATCAACAAAACGTTGACCAGACGCGCCGACGGAGTGAACGGCGTGATGTCGCCGTAGCCGGTGGTCGAGAGCGACACTGTGGCGTAGTAAATGCAGTCGAGAAGCGAGAGTTCGTTGTCCTGCGCGTCGCGATACCCCGCACGGTCGATGTACACGATGAGCACGGCGGCCGCGAGCGCGCCGAGTGCCACCAGAACCCGTTTGTAGATTGCGCGGGCAGGACTGGTCTGCAGCTGCGGAATTCGCAGCACCCCGACAAGGGCAAAGTCAGGCTGGTCGGCCAATGATTCCGACCTGGAAAAACGCGCCCGGAGTTTACCGGCCATACTTGCAACTCTCTCACTAGTAACTACGCAGACGCATCACAGTAGTGGCACGGACTGACTCTGTGAGGCAGGGTGGGTCAATGTCTTCGAAAAGTACGACGTCCTCGAAAAGTACGACATCCAGCCAAGCCGCGGCAATTCGACTCTCCGCTTTGTTGCTCGGCGCCGGAACCATGCACTTCGTAGCCCCGTCATTCTTCGACAGCACCGTCCCACGCCAACTCCCCGGCGAAGCTCGCACGTACACCCAGGTATCGGGTGTCGCAGAACTGGCAATCGGGGCGGCCCTGGCGATTCCGAAGACTCGCCGGTTGGGTGCCGGTCTGGCAGCGGCACTGTTTGTCGCAGTGTTTCCCGCCAACATCCAGATGGCTGTGGACTGGTGCCGCAGCAACAAGACGTCCACTGCCCAGAAGGTGGGTTCGATCGCGCGCCTTCCCGTGCAAATCCCCTTGGTGACCGAAGCTCTCAAGGCGCGAAGGAACGCCGGCTAGCTCTCCTCGCGGGCTCCTGCCGTGCGGATGAGGTGCGCCAGCGCTTCACCGTCCGGCAGGTTCTCGGGCGAGATGGTGCGTCCAGTCCGCACGTAGTGGAATGCGGCCCGAACCTTGTGCAGTGGAAATTCTTCCTTCCGTCCCGACGCGCGGGCCCGCGCGGACATCAATTCACCCCACGCCACACGGTAGGCAGCCAACTGCATGACCACGGCGTCTTCGTTGGCGGCGGACGGTTCGGCTCCGGTCTTCCAGTCGATGACCGTCCACCCACCGTCCGAGTCCGCGAACACCGCGTCGATTCGGCCACGCAAAACTGTTCCGGCAATGGAGGTTTCGAACGGAACCTCCACCTCGACGGGGCTGCGGTTGGCCCATGGAGAACGCAGGAAGGCATCCTGCAACTTGACCAGATCGGTCTCCGGGCCCGCTCCGGTATCGGCGGCGCCGGGCAGTTCGTCGAGATCCAACAACCGCGTTGCGCCGAAACGTCGCTCGATCCACGCGTGGAACGCGGTGCCGCGCCGGGCCAACGGGTTGGGCGGATACGGTAGCGGCCGACGCAAACGCGCTGCGAGTTCATCGGGATCGGCCTTGAGGTCGACCAACTGTGTGACCGAAAGCTGCGCCGGGAGAATCACTTCGGCACGCGCGTTGGCGCGGGCCTCTCGCTCGGCCAGAAGCACAGTGACATCCGACGCCCAGTTCTCCGGGTCGTCTTCAGGTTCCAGCTCGCCTTCAGGTTTCAGCTCTTCGGGCTCGGTAGGTTTCGCCAACTCTGCCAGTACCGCGGCCGCGCCGGCCTCCACCGCTCCGCGCCGTGAACCGAGCGGATCCGGTGGCCACTGAGCGGTTCTCGGTGTGGACGCCAAGGGATTCTCGGTATCGGGCTCGGGGTCCGGCGCCCAGGTCTCGACAACACCGATGTCCGGAGTCTCGGTAACCGTCTGGTGCAATTCGGCCAGGAACTCCGACGGCCCTTTGGGCTCGGCTCCCGACTCGGCCCAGTGGTGCGCCGAAAGGAACAGTGCCCGTTCGGTTCGGGTGAGGGCAACGTAGAACAATCGCCTGTCCTCGTCGAGTCGACGGTCTCCGAGAGCCTGCTTGTGAGCGTCGATTGCGTTCTGCAGATCCTTGCGGTTGTAGACATCCTCGAGATCGAGCACAGGTACGCCGTCCGCCGAGTCTGCGTCGACGGCACGGTCACCGCGCAGCGACGGCGGCAATTCTGCGAGCGCTCCCAGCCATGAACCGGACGCCGTCGACGATGGAAACACGCCGTCACTGACGTGCGGGACGGCAACCACTTCCCATTCCAGGCCCTTCGCGGAGTGCACCGTCAGAATCTGCACCCGATCCGGCGCGACTTCCACTTCGCCGGGCGTCAGCCCCTTTTCGATCTGTTCGGCGGCAGCAAAGAACGCAAGCATTCCCGTGAGATTCGAGGTGGGGCGCGTGGCGTAGTTGGCAACAACATCGGCAAAGGCGTCGAGGTGCTCGCGACCGGCTGTTCCCAGTACACCGAGCCGGGTGCGCGCGCCGGCTTCGATTCCGATGCCGAGCACCCGCTCGACTTCTGCCACCAATTCTGTGAGCGGTTGTCCGATGCGCTCGCGCAACGACGCCAGTTCACCGGCCACGGCGCCAATGCGCGCATAGCCGAGCGCCGAATAATTCTCTGCCGAGCCAGGATCCGATATCGCGTCGACAAGTCCTGCCTGCTCGGCCTGCTCACCGGGCAGCGAATCCTGCACGGCTTCGGCGAGCGCTGCCGAATCGGTAACGGCTCCGGCCGTGCCGTAGCCGGCGGAAATCGCGAGCTCCCGGGATCGCTTCGACAGCGCCGCCACGTCCTTGGCACCGATCTGCCAGCGCGCCCCGGTCAGCAGTCGCACCGCGGCACTGCCCGCCAACGGATCGGCTACTACCCGCAGCATCGCAATGACGTCGGCAACTTCGGGTGTGTGCAGGAGTCCGCCGAGGCCGACCACCTCGACCGGCAAGCCGGCCGCACGCAGCGCCTCGGCCAGCGGCGCGGCGTCGGCATTGCGGCGGATCAGGACTGCTGCGGTAGGTGGTGGCCGGTTGTCTGCACGGGCGGCGTCGTACTGCTCGGCAATTTTCTGCGCCACCCACAGCCGTTCCTGCTCGACGTCAGGCAACAACGCGAGCCGGACGTCGCCGGCAACTGCCCCCGGCCGGGCCTTCAATGTGCTGACGGCAACCCCGCGTCGACGAAGCGGCGCCGACGAGAGATTGGCAAGTTCGAGTGCCTCCGGGGGATTACGCCAGCTGGTCAGCAATTCGAGGGTCGGGGCCGGGTTTCCGTTCGCGAGTGGGAAATCCGTCGCAAAACGCGGGAGGTTGGCTGCCGATGCGCCGCGCCAGCCGTAGATGGATTGCATCGGATCGCCGACGGCCGTCAAGGCCAGACGAGCATCGGTGCCGCCGCCGAACAGCGAGGACAGCAAGACGCGCTGAGCGTGACCGGTGTCCTGATACTCGTCGAGAAGCACCACCCGGAAGCGGCTCCGTTCCGCCTCTCCTACTTCGGGGTGCCCCGACGCTACGCGGGCGGAGAGCGACATCTGACTACCGAAGTCGAGGGCTCCTTCCCACCGCAGTGTCTCGGACAGCCTCGCTACAAGCGGCAGGAGTTCGACGCGCTTGTGTTGGACGTCGAGATATCCGAGCAGTTCCTTGCTCGGCCCGCCGCGCTGCTTCGGGCCGGCAGGCAATGTGTGGATCAACGCGTCGAGTTCCGCGTGAGCGCCGCGCAGTTGATCCGGGTCGACAAGATGCTCGGAAAGCTGACCGGCAAGTGCCAGAACGGTTTCGGTGATCGACCCCGGATTCTTGTCGGTATCGAGGTCACCATCCCAGCCGCTGACAACCCGGTGCGCCACCTGCCACAGTTCCGTCTCCGACAAGAGCGTCGCCGACGGTTCGATAGGCAGAAGCAGACCGTGTTCGGACAGCAACCGGCCCGCGTACGCGTGATAGGTGCTGACCTCGGGTTCACCCGCCAGGATCCGTCCGCGCACTCCCCCGGTGGGATCGAGGGCGCGCAGAACATCGGAACCGGCAAGCCGCGCGAGGCGCTTGCGGATACGAGTCGTGAGCTGTTGCGCGGCTTTTCGGGTGAATGTCAGACCCAGCACAGCCTCGGGGTCGACAAATCCGTTGGCCACCAGCCAGACGACGCGAGCAGCCATCGTTTCGGTCTTGCCGGCCCCGGCGCCCGCAACAACCAGTGTCGGGCCCAGTGGCGCAGCAATGACCGCTGCCTGTTCCGGCGTCGGCGGATGTTGACCGAGCGCTACCGCTAGATCGACCGGGCTGATCTTGGGTCGCCTCGCTTTGGATGGCATCTAGGAACTCACCTGCCGTCCTTCGTCGTGGGCGGGGCAACTGGACCGTACCGGGCAGTGGCGGCATCCGTCATTGACCCTGGCCAGATACTGCGGCCCCTGCGTTGCCGCAGCGGCGTTGTGGATGACATCACGCCACATCTCGACGGCCTCGGCGGTCAGCGGCGGCTGAACACGCTGCGCTGCACCGTCTTTCTTGTTGGACTTCGCCACGAACACCAACCTGGCCCCACCGGGTTGCGTAGCCGCCTCTCCCGCTATCGCCCCTTCCGCTGCCGCCACCTGATAGGCCGCCAACTGCGCGTGGGACTGCGCCGCGTCGTTGCTGACGGGGTTTCGCGCCGTCTTGACGTCGATGACAACGGGGCGCCCCTCGGTGTCGCGCTCGAGTCGATCGATACGTCCGCGGAGTTTGACGGCCGGCTCCCCTTCTTCGCGCGGTTCGAGGATGCCCTCGACCGCGACCTCCACCCCCACTTCGGTGAGTTCGCCGCGGGTGGAGCTCATCCAGGCGGTGAACGTAGCCAACATTTCCCGAGTGCGATTGAGTTCGCGGCGCGAGTACCACTGCGAACCCAAATCGATGGACTCCCAGGCATTCTCGAGCGCTTTCTCGACCTGATCCGGGGGGATACGCCCCGCGAGTGCCTGCACGAGCGTGTGGACGAGCGTGCCCGCGATGGCATGCGTGTTGTCTCCGTCGGAACCGCCATGACGCTCGAACACCCAACGTAGCGGACATGTTTCGAGCAACTCGATGGTGGACGGCGAGAGTGCCACCGGACCGTCCTCCGGCTGCCACAACGGTTCCACGGTACTGGGTGAGCTGGTGCCGTACCACTGATCGGGGTGCGCGCCGCGCACTCCCGCGGCGGCCAGACGAGCCAACTGACGAGCCGCACGCGCGTGCTTCTCGGGATCGCCCGCGGCGAGATCCGGATCGCACACCACACTGCGCAGTTGGGCAACCAACGCCGGTAAGGACAGCACTCTGGTGTCGCCGGGTTCGGGGGCAAGCATGGCCGGTTCACCCGTGCCCTCGTCATCGAACTGATCTCCGCGCAGTAGCTCGTCGACAAATCGTGACGGCACCAGATCGGTATCTCCCGACGCGGATTCGACGGCTGTGACCAACAATCGACGGCGCGCTCGACTGCACGCCACGAGGAAGAGTCGACGCTCCTCGGCCAGCAGCGGAGCCGTCCGCGACAACCGCTCTTCGGCAGAATCGCTGCCGTCCGAGACACCGTTGATCAGGTCGATGAGTGCCTCGGTCCGGAGAAGTGAACCGCGTGCCCGCAAGCTGGGCCACAGTCCTTCCTGAACACCGGCCACTGCGACAACTGCCCATTCGCGTCCGGCCGCCGCGTGCGCACTGACGACGGTCACAGCATCCGGCGCGATCACCGACCGCGAGCGCGAATCAGTGGGGATCTCCTGGCTGGTGAGGTAGTCGACAAAACCCGCGAGCTGCGAACGGGGCAGCCGATCCACGTAGGTGGCTGCGGCATCGAAGAGCGCGACCACTGCGTCGAGGTCGCGGTCGGCCTGCGAGCCGATCGGGCCGCCGCGCGCCGACGCGGCCGCCCAGCGGCGCTCGAGCCCGGTGGCCTGCCACGCTGCCCAGAGAACTTCCTCGACGCCGAGCCCCCGATCGAGCGGTACGCGAGCCTTGCGCAACACGGACAGAACACGATTCAACGCGGCAGCTTCGACGTCGGTGAGCTTGGCGGTCAACCGCTTGGATTCTGCGCGGTCCTCGTCGATCAGAATGAGCCGCAACAGTTCTGCGGAGTCGCGATCCTTCCCCGAAGCAAGTTCGATGCGGCGCAGACCACGACGCAACCGCCGCAGCGTGACGGGTTCGGCGCCACCGACAGGGCCGGACATGAGCGCCAAGGCGTCGTCGCCGGTGAACCCGTCTCGCCCGAGAGCCCGCAGTAGCAGGAGAAGCCCGGACACTCCGTGTTGGCGGGCAAGTGGCAGTTCGGTGGCTGCGGTGGTGACGGGGACGCCTGCCGCCAGCAAAGCGCGTCGCAGCGGAGCCAAGGTACGCGGAACCGAACGCACGATGACTGCCATGTCCGACCACGCAATACCGTCGAGGAGGTGCGCACGCCGCAACGTGTCCGCGACGACGGCCGCTTCCTTGGCCGTGGTGCCCAAGACTCGAACCGACGCGTGACCGGGATTGTCGTCCGACAGGTCGGCGGGTACCGCAATGCGGTGAGCGAGGTTGCCGGGCAATCGTGCGGCGATCTTCGCGGCAATCGCCGCGACGTCGGCGTTGTTGCGGTGCGTGGTCGGCAGGATGACTGCCCGCTCGTCGCCCTTGTCCGCCAGGTCGAGGAGGAAACGGGAATCGGCCCCGCGGAATCCGAACACGGACTGATCCGGGTCGCCGGCGACGACCGTCGTCGTCGTTCCGGTTCCGATCAGCCGAACCAACTGCGCGGCTTGCGGATCCAGGTGTTGAGCATCGTCGACCAGGAGGTGACGGATGCGGGCACGTTCGGATCGCAACAACTCGGGGTCAGTGGCAAACGCAGTGAGCGCGGCACCGATCAACTCTGCGGCATCAAGGGCCGGCGCGGTTGCCTCCGGGGCCTCGACGCCGACGGATGCGCGCAACAGAACACCCTGCTCGTATACCTCGGCGAATCGGCCGGCAGCCACCCATTCCGGACGGCCTTTACGCTTGCCGAGCTTGATCAGATCTTCCGGTCCGAGGCCGCGTTCGTTGGCGCGCAACATCAGATCGCGCAGTTCGACCGCAAACCCGTTCATGCCCAGCGCCGGCCGCAGTCGCTCCGGCCAGTACTGCGCGCCGTCCTCGATATCGCCGCGCAACATCTCACGCAACACCGCGTCCTGTTCGGCGCCGGTGATCAACCGCGGCGGAGCATTACCGTGCGCTGCTGCCTGCAACCGCAGCACGGCAAACGCGTAGGAGTGCACGGTGCGGACCAGCGGTTCACGAGTTGCCTGCGGGCCGCGCTCGCGTTCGAACCCGAAGAGCCCCGCGGTGATCTGTTCACGCACCGCCGTTGCTGCCCGACGCGACTGCGTGAGGACCAGAACGGATTCCGGATCTTCGCCGCCGGAAATCTTGGCCACCGCCAGATCGACCAGCAGTGACGTCTTGCCCGTTCCCGGACCGCCCAGCACTTGCCAGGGATTCCACTGCGCACCACCGAAGGCCAGCATGAACGGGTCGTCGTCCGGCTCGGCGAACAACAGCGCAGCGGTATCGTTCCACTTCCGCGGAACAAGTGAGGGCGCGGCCCGATGCACCAACCGCGCCCGCGGGATGGTGTTCTTGGTGCGCACTGACGTCTCACTCACCCAGGCATTCCATCAGAGGGCACCGACACCGCACACATTGCCTACGTCGGGCAAGATTGGCCTGTGCCTGCACTCCACACCTATCTGTACGGCCCGGCCGATGCGCCGGAGATACTCTCGCTGCACGGTCTGACCGGCCACGGCCGACGGTGGCAGTCGATGGCCGAGAATCAGCTTCCCGACGCTCGCTGGATCGCTCCCGATCTGCGTGGTCACGGCCGCTCGACCTGGGCTCCGCCGTGGAACATCGAGGCACATGTCGCCAGCCTGATCGATACCCTGGACGAGCACGCACGCGGCCCGGTCCTGATAGTTGCCCACTCGTTCGGCGGCGCTGTGGCGCTCCATCTTGCGGCGACGGCGCCGGAGCGTGTCCGCGGCTTGGTGTTGCTCGATCCTGCCATCGGACTCGATCCGGAGTTCATGGGCAGAGTGGCCGAACTCACGATCGGTTCACCGGATTACACAGATGCCGCCGAGGCACGTTCGGAAAAAGTTCACGGTTCCTGGGGCGAGGTGCCCGCCGCAGTCCTCGACGAAGAATTCGAGGAACATCTCATCCACCTCGACAACGGACGCGTCAACTGGCGACTCTCCACTCCCGCCGTCGTCACCGCGTGGGGAGAACTCGCGCGGCCACTGGTGCTCCCGCCGAGTTCCATGCCGACGGTGATCGTCCAGGCGATGAAAGTGCAACCGCCTTACGTCACCGACGAGTTCCGGACGGCAATGACCGAGCACCTCGGCCCGCACCTGACCAGCGTGGAGTTCGACTGCGACCACATGGTGCCGCACGTGCGCGCCGACGAGGTTGCGGCCCTGATCCGCACATTGCTCTGACCCTCACTGCTTGCTCTGACCCTTGCACCGAGAGGCACACCATGGCAGCCACCACGGACGAACAGATCGAAGGGGTCCGCCGACTCGTCGCATCCATTCCCTCCGGATTTGTCGCCACCTACGGCGACATCGCCGACGCTGTCGGGCTTTCCAGCCCACGAACGGTCGGGTGGATCATGCGTACCGACTCCTCGGACCTTCCGTGGCATCGGGTTCTGGGTGCATCCGGCAAACCCGCAGCGCACCTGGCCCATCGCCAGATTGCGAAGTTGGAATTGGAAGGCGTGCCGATCAAGGACGGCCGGATCGACATGTCGCGCGCACGGCACACCTTCCCGTAGGGCAGCATGGACTCATGACCGCCCATCCGCCCACATGTGCGCTGATACTTGCCGGCGGACGCGGCACCCGCATGGGTGGTGTCGACAAACCTGGACTTGTGGTGCGCGGCCGCCGTCTACTCGACATTGCGCTCGCTGCCACAGCACATTTAGGCACGACGGTGGTGGTCGGACCGCATCGCGACGACCTCGACGCCGGGGTCGTGCAAACCCAGGAGTCGCCGATCGGCACCGGGCCGGTATCCGCACTCTGGGCCGGCCTGCATGTCATTGATCTACCCGAAGACGCAGTCGTGGTCGTCCTGGCAGCCGATCTGCCGCAGATCAGTCGCGGTGTCGTCGACGCCCTCGTGGATACTCTCGATTCCGAGTCACGCGCAAACCTGGTGGCGTGCGCCGTCGACGAGAACAACCGAACACAATTTCTGTTGTCCGCCTGGATATTCCATGAACTTCGGGATCGAATCGCAGCACTGCGCGAACACGACGGACTCGACAATCAGCCGATGAAAAAGTTACTTACCCAAGGATTCTCGACACTTCAGGTGAGCGGCACAGCTGATTGCGACACTCCCGAGGATCTCGAACGGGCGCGGGATCTACCTCGACTGACAATCACGGAGGCCCGCGCCGCGATTCTGGAGTCGCTCACACCCCTGCGCCCCCGCCGGGCCGTGCTGGCTGAGAGCGTCGGCGCCACACTCGCCGAACCCCTTGTTGCACAGGGCGATTTACCGCGCTCACCCGTCTCCGCGATGGACGGCTATGCCGTCGCAGGTGACGGACCCTGGCGGATCCGCCAGGAAATCCGCGTCGCCGGCGCCGACGCCACGCTTGAATTGGCAGACGGTGAAGCAATCCGCATTGCGACCGGAGCACACCTTCCCACCGGCGCCAGCGCCGTAGTCCGAGACGAACACGTGGTCACTGAGGTCGCCGAGGGCACTGAGGACAGTCCCCCGCGGTTGACGCTGCTACCGAATACGCCGCTACGCAACGACGCTCGACCCCAGGGCGAAGACTGGACTGTCGGTTTCACCATCGCACCGGCCGGTACACCGGTGACACCGGTACTCGTTTCGGCAGCCACCAGCGGTGACGTTGCCGAAGGCGCGGTTCGCGGTCCGGTGCGTGCGCGGGTCGTGACAACCGGTGACGAAATCCGCCGAGACGGACCGCTGCGCGAAGGCCAGACGCGCGATTCCATCGGCGGCATCCTTCCCCTTCTGCTCGGGCGATGCGGCGCGACGTGCATCTCCGACACCCATTTACGCGACACCGCCGACGGTTTCGCGAACACCCTCGCAGCTGACGACAACGCCGATCTCATCGTGATCGTCGGTGCGACGGGCGGCGGCGCTGCCGACGAAATGCGCTCCGCGTTAGACCGTCTCGGTGCCCGAATTGTTGTCGGCCGGGTCGCGTCGCGTCCCGGCGGTTCACAGATCACGGCAGTGTTGCCCAACGGAAAAGTGGTTCTCGGCCTCCCCGGTAATCCTTATGCGGCAGTCACGACGTTGTTGACGATGCTGCCTACCATTGTCGGTGCGCTCACCGGGAGAACTCCCATGCCGCCGTTGCTCGGAACTATCGAGAACGCCTCCGAGGTCAGTTCCGATGCCCTGCGGCTACTCCCGGTGACGCAGATCGATGACGGCCGCTGGCACGCAGATCCTTCGGTGCGAACCTCGCATCTGGCGGGTTTGATCGGCAGGGCAGCGTTTGCGCTTGTGCCCGCATCTGCACCCGACAATGTCGTTGCCGAACTTGTGCTCCTGGGATGAGCTCACCCTTCCCGGTATAACGTCTCCTGATGCGGCGTGGGCGCGTACCCGAACCGTCCCGAACGGCCTCAGATCACCACTACGCCGCGGCGAGCGGCCGAATACCGGTTGACCACAAGATCCACGACGCCGGGATCAACGCCGAGAGGTTCGGTGACGCCGTCGGCGCCCGCCGCACCAAGACGTTCGTGAAACAATCCGTGAGCAAGAAGATACGACGCGATGAACACTCGGCGCGCACCGCGAACCCGCGCTGCTGCAACAACATCCGCAACCTTGGGTGTTCCGGTTGCGATGTACCCGATATCGACCCGCGTGTCGGCCTGTTCCGCCAACATCAGTGCGGCGCGCTCGACGTCGCGGAGCGCGCGCGAATCGGAAGAACCGGCTGCGGCAAGGACTATCGCGTCGCCGCTGCGCCAACCGGCATCACGCAACCGCCGCATCAGGACACTGGCCAGCGCGGGATCGGGACCAAGTGCAGGCGTCACCGTGACGCCCCTGTGCCCACTGACTTCCACTTCGCGTCGAACGTCGGTGTGCACGTGATATCCCGAGGCCAGGAACGCGGGTACCAGAATGGCTCGGCCGGGAATATCGCGGAGAACCTCCGACGGCGACGGACCCAGGACGTCGACAAAGGCCACGCGAGTTGTCCCTACCCGGGCACTGACCGCTTCGGCCAGTGCGGCAACCATTTCCACGCCCCGCGCACTACGTGTGCCGTGGGCGACCAGAACCAGGACGTCGCTAGAGTTCTGCGTATTCGGTGGGATCGAGTGCAAGACGATAACCTCGTTTCACAACGGTTTGAACGGCTTTGGGAGCGCCGAGGCACGCGCGCAGGCGTGCGACGGCGGTTTCGACGGCGTGCGTGTCGTCGCCGCTTCCCGGAAGGGCGGCCAACAGTTCGGCACGAGAGACGACGTGCCCCGGCCTCGCCCCGAGGGATCGCATGAGCGACATACCGGCCGGTGACACTGCTCGGACTTCTCCGTCCACGACAACACAGCCACCGCGGATACTGATTTCGTGGTCACCGGCCTGAATCCGATTGGCACGCTGCGGAAGTTCGTCGACAATGTGTCTCGCCAGCGCACCAAGGCGAGCCCTGGCCGGAGCAGTGGTCGGAACGCGCAATGCCTCCAGCGGCGCTGAGGTCACCGGCCCGACACACACCGCCGTTACCGATCCCCGCATGGCATCGAGAACGGTATCGAGTCGCCCCGTCGTATCCGCGCGCATCAGGATCGACGCGACCGCCGGCGCACTCGTGAAACTGACAGCATCGATTGCGGACGTCGCGATGGCGTCGATCATCCGGTCGAGCAGTGTCGGATCTTCCGGCGGTTCCCAGCGATAGACCGGGACTGCGATGACCTCGGCACCCGCGTCACGCAGCACCTGACAGAAATCGGGGATCGGCTCCCATTCCGTGGTGGCGCCGTGTAGCTGGACGGCAACAACCTTTCCCGAAACTCCCTCGGCCAAAAGATGTTCGAGTACCTCGGCCGAGGATTCGGATGCCGGAGACCATTCTTCGCGCAGGTCCGCTGCGCGAATCGCACCTTTCGCCTTGGGCCCGCGAGCCAGCAGGCGTGCTGAATTCAGTGCGGCGGAGAGATTCTCGGCTTCACCCCACCCGTCCGCAGCTTCGAGCCAACCACGGAATCCGATACCGGTCGTGGCAACAACCACCTCGGGCGGACTCGCGATAATCTGCCGCGTCACCCGTTCCAATTCGCGGTCGTCGGCGAGCGGGATGATGCGGATAGCCGGAGCATGCACCACTTCCGCTCCCCGCCGGGTCAGCAGCATCGCAAATTCATCGGCACGGCGCGATGCCGTGATCCCGACCGTGAACCCCGCTAGTGGCATGTTGTCGATCACGAGACGGATTCGACAGCCCGAATAGTGCTGTGCACCTGCACGACGCCGGCCCAGACTCTGATTTCGTACACCGGAAGCGACACCGACTCGTCATCGAGTGCCCGGCCGTCGATCAGCGAGAACACCTGCTTGAGCAACGGCGACACCACGATCGGTTCACCGTCACGGTCTCCGACGAGCCCTCGTGACATCACCGATGCGCGTCCGTACGGATCGAAGTTGCCGACGGCCCGCAAGGTGCCGTCCTCGAGGAGGAACAGCGCCACCTGCTCACCGCCGCGGAGCAGCACTGCAACCCCGCGCCCCGGGATGAGATGACTCAGTGGGCACGCCGAAGTCCATTCCAGTCGTTCGGAATCCAGCTTGGCGATCTGTGCATCGATGACACTCATCGAAGTCCTCCTGTCGATCCGGCGAGCGCGTCGCACGGGTTCTTGTCTTAGTTTGTACGGACCCCGTGTTACCCACGGGTTACGCAGCGATTACCGGCGCGTGGGGATGCTCGGCATACCCATCAGGACGGGAACCTTGCGCACTCCGGTCTCGTCGAACACAACCGTCGGGTCGGCTTCTTCCGGCGCATTGACAAACGAGACGAACCGCGACAACTTCTCCGGATCACCCAGCACACCAGCCCATTCGTCCTGGTAGCCCTCGACGTGCTTGGCCATCAACGCCTCGAGTTCCTCGCCGATGCCCAGACTGTCCTCGCAAATCACGGACTTGAGGTGGTCGAGTCCACCGTCGAGCGAATCCACCCACGGCGCGGTGCGCTGAAGGCGATCGGCTGTACGGATGTAGAACATGAGATAGCGGTCGATGTACTTGACCAAGGTGACGTCGTCGAGGCCACCAGCGAGCAACTGAGCGTGTTTGGGAGACTGTCCGCCGTTGCCGCCCACATACAGATTCCAACCGTTCTCCGTCGCGATGACACCGACGTCCTTGCCGCGGGCTTCCGCACATTCGCGGGCACATCCCGAAACGCCGAACTTGATCTTGTGCGGGGAGCGAAGGCCGCGATAGCGGTTCTCGAGGTCGACGGCCATTCCCACCGAGTCCTGAACACCGTAGCGGCACCAGCTCGACCCGACGCAACTCTTGACCGTGCGCAGGGACTTGCCGTACGCCTGCCCCGACTCCATTCCCGCATCGACCAGGCGCTTCCAGATTGCCGGCAACTGTTCGACCCGAGCGCCGAACAGATCGATGCGCTGGCCGCCGGTCACCTTGGTGTACAGACCGAAATCGCGTGCTACCTCACCGATCACGATGAGCTGTTCCCCGGTGACCTCACCGCCGGGCATGCGCGGAACGACCGAGTACGTGCCGTTCTTCTGAATGTTGGCCAGGAAGTGGTCGTTGGTGTCCTGCAACGACGCCTGCTGACGGTGGAGGATGTGATCGGAATCCGTGGATGCCAGGATCGAGGCGACAACGGGCTTGCAGATGTCGCAACCGGTGCCCTTGCCGTACTTGGAAATCAGAGCCGAGAAGGTTCTGGTTTGCGTCGACTGCACGATCTGGAACAGCTCTGCCCGCGACTGCGCGAAGTGCTCGCAGAGCGCCTTCGACATCACGACGCCGGAATCGGCGAGCAACTGCTTGACAGTCGGAAGGCAACCGCCACAGGTGGTTCCCGCACTAGTGCACACCTTCACCGACGCGATGTCGCACGCGCCGGCCGCAATCGCACCGCAGATGGCGCCCTTGGTCACTCCGTTGCACGAGCACACCTCGGCGTCGTCCGGCAGCGATCCCGCACCTGGCTTCTCCCCCGCGGGCGAAATCAATGCTGCTGGGTCGCCGGGCAATTCGCGACCGACCAGCGGGCGCAGCGACGCGTAGGCTGATGCGTCACCGACAAGAATGCCGCCGAGCAGGATCTTCGCGTCGTCGGAGACGACGAGCTTGGCGTACGTTCCCTTGGCTGCGTCGCTGAGCACAACTTCGAGAGCACCGGGCGAGGTGGCCATGGCATCACCGAAGCTGGCGACGTCGACGCCCATGAGCTTGAGCTTGGTGGACATGTCGGCACCGGGGAAATCTGCGGCGCCGCCGAGCAGACGGTCGGCCACGATCTCGGCCGTCGTGTAGCCGGGGGCGACCAGTCCGTAGCAACGGCCCTCTACCGCAGCGCATTCGCCGACTGCGTAGATGTTCTCATCCGACGTCACGCAACCGAGGTCGGTCAGGATACCGCCGCGCTCACCGACTGCGATGCCGGCGTCGCGGGCCAGCTGATCGCGCGGCCGGACTCCGGCGGAGAAGACGAGCAACGACGCGTCGATAGTGGAGCCGTCGGACAGTTCGACCACAACTCCGTTGTCGGACTGTGAGATTCCGGCCGTGCCGACGCCGGTGTGGACGGTGAGCCCCAACTCGGTGACGAGCCGAGCGAGCAAAGCGCCGCCACCCTCGTCGACCTGCATCGGCATCAGGCGCGCGTTGTGCTCGACGACGTGTGCCGTCATTCCCATGAGCGAGAGCGCATTTGCGGCTTCCAGTCCGAGCAGACCGCCGCCCACCACGACGCCGACAGCCCCGGTTCCTGCCTTGTCGGCTGCAGCCCGGATACCGTCCAGGTCGTCGAGGGTGCGGTAGACAAAGCATCCGTCGCCGTCATGGCCGGGCACCGGCGGAACAAAGGGGTACGAACCGGTAGCCATCACCAGAGCGTCGTAGGAGATCGTGTTTCCGGCGGTTGTCGTGACCGTTCGAGCATCCTTGTCGATCGAGAGCGCACCCTCCCCCACCCGGAGATCGACCAGGGCGTCACCGACGTAGTCGTTGCCTGCCAGCGCCAGTTCTTTCGGATCCCACACTCCCACATAGGAGGACAATCCGACGCGATCGTAGGCGGCATACTGCTCGTCGCAGAGAACGGTCACCGACCAGACGTTTGCCTCGTCGCGCGAACGTAGTGCCTCGACAAAGCGATGCCCGACCATTCCGTGTCCGATGACAACTACCGATTTGCTCATGACGCGCCTACTTCCAAAGGTAACGAGAGAGTTCTTGAGATTGTGTGGGCCGATCGTCAGGCCGTGACCGAAACCTTCACGTCGTCGACGTCTGTGGTCAGCGTGGACGGCTTGCGCAGGAAGACGAACCAGGTCACCGCGATGCAGGCGATGTAGAAGGCGAGGAACACCCAGAACGCCATGGTGGCCGACTTGGCGGGGCTGCTGTACGACGCGCGCAGCACCAGGTTGATGCCGACACCGCCCAAACCGCCTACCGCACCGGCAAATCCGATGAGGGCACCGGAAATGCTGCGCGACCACGTTGCCTTCTCGGCCCGATCCATGTGGTCGAAGCTCTGAGCCTTCGCCTCGAAGATCGCGGGGATCATCTTGTACACGGATCCGTTGCCGATACCCGAGAGCAGGAACAGGGCGATGAATCCGAGAACGAACGTCACCATGATCCCGGCGCTTGCGACGCCTGCGGTGTTGTCGTCCATCGTTCCGGCCGTCACGAGGATCGATGCCGCGAATGCCATGGCGACAAACGTCCACATCGTTATCTTGCCGCCGCCGATCCGGTCGGCCAGTTTGCCGCCGAGGGGGCGAGCGATCGAGCCGAGGAGCGGTCCGATGAAGGCGATCTGCGCTGCATGCAGGGCCGCCGCGGCCGGAGTGGCACCGCCGGCGAGGAAGTTGATCTGCAGAACCTGACCGAAGGCGAAGCTGAATCCGATGAAGGAACCGAACGTACCGATGTACAGGAAGCTGATCACCCAGGACTCGGAGAACTTCAGCGCCTTGGCCATCGAACGCAGGTCCGATTTCTGGTTGCCCAGGTTGTCCATGAACAGTGCAGCGCCGACCGCTGCCGCCGCGATGAACACGAGGTAGACAGCGCACACGATCCACGGAGCGCGGTTGCCGACGGTGGCGATCACCAGCAGACCGATCAGCTGGATCATCGGAACACCGATGTTTCCGCCGCCTGCGTTGAGACCGAGCGCCCATCCCTTGAGTCGCTGCGGGTAGAAGGCATTGATGTTGGTCATCGACGACGCGAAGTTACCGCCGCCGATGCCGGCAGTGGCCGCCACCAACATGAACGTGGTGTACGACGCACCTGGGTTCATCATCAGATACAGCGTGAGAAGCGTTGGTATGAAAAGGAACAGCGCACTCATGACGGTCCAGTTGCGACCGCCGAAACGTGCGGTGGCGACCGTGTAGGGAATGCGGAGGACGGAACCCACCAAGGTGGGAACCGCGACGAGGAAGAACTTTCCGGCCGCGTCGATGCCGTAGATCTCTGTGGGCATGAACAACACCATGACGGACCAGATCGACCAGATCGAGAAACCGACGTGTTCGGCAACGACCGACCAGATCAGGTTTCGCTTCGCGATGTCCTTGCCGCCGGATTCCCAGGCGTCGACGTCCTCTGCATCCCAATGCTCGATGTAATGACTCACCAGGGCCTCCTGAATGTGTGGGAGACCTAAAGGTAGAAAACGGTTATTGCGCCGGTGCTGCGCGCGGTGACCGCGAAGTCAATTGATCCTCACCCCGTAACAGGACCCCGTGTGAGGACTTATCGAGCGTGCCAGGAGTCCTCGAGCATCCGCGGCTTGCAGGCCTGATAGGCCCCGACCAGCACCACGACGACGGCAACGACGAGCAATCCGAAGGGCGCCGCATACCCGTCCGTCGCATCGTGAAACACGCCGAACAGCAACGGTCCGAGGCAGGCCACTGTGTAACCGATGCCCTGAGTGAAGCCGGACAACGCCGATGATCCGAGGTGCGAACGCGTACGGAGGTTGATCAGTGTCAGCGCCATCGGGAAGGTACTCGGACCCAGGCCCAGGACAACCACCCAGACGATCGGCGCGGCCATCGGCGCAAAGTACAGACCGGCAAAGCCGATCAGATAACAAGCGGCACAGCCGATCACCACGGGGAACGGATTGGCCATTCGGGCGCAGAGCGTCGGCGCGCCGAAGGCCGCGACCAGTCCCATCACCGAGAAGACACCGACCATGGTTCCACCGAAGGCATCGCCGGCGCCGGCGTCGCCGAGGATCGACGGGATCCACGTGAACATCGAGTAGGTGATCAGCGACGTCATACCGAACATGCCTGCCATCCCCCAGGCAACGGGCGAACGCCACACCTGGCCACGGCGACTCGCGTCGACGGCCGGCACCACCACTGCTTCTGCGTCGGCCTTGCGCGAGCGAGCGAGAGTGATCAGCCACGGAACGGCGGCGGCAAATCCGAAGGCAGCCCACCATCCGATGGAGAATCTCCACCCGAAGGCATCGGCGACCGGAACCGCGACAAATGCCGGCACGATGGTGCCGATCTGCACGGCCACGATGTAGACCGAACTCATGGTGGCAAGACGATCGGAGAAGTATCGCTTGACCAGCGGTGGGATCACGACGTTGCCGATACCCATACCCGCCAACGCGAGAGCCGACAGGGCCAGCAACGACCAGGTTTGAGACATCATGGCGCGCAGCAGCATTCCGACTGCAGCCATGATCATGGCAATCAACGCGGTACGTTCGAGGCCGAGACGCTTTGCCAGGGCCGGTGTGATGAGACCGAAGGCGGCGAACATAGCCGTCGGCACCATTCCGAAGACGCCGACCACAGAACCGGAGAAACCGAACTCGTCCTGGATCTGCGATGCGAGTGGAGAGAACGACGTCACCGCAAGGCGAAGTACGAGCGCAGACATGGCAATGGCAGCGAAGACGAGCACACGGCCTTTGACGAGCGAGCGGGGTTCTGTTCTCTCCAGTTGAGCAGTCACCGAGAAATCATAGGATGACCGGACGAAATGACACAAGGGAGATAATCTAGCTTCACCACCGCTCAGTCACCCGGAAACCGAGGAACACCCCGTGCAACCCGTTCGACGCGCCAGCCTCATCTCACAGGTCACCGAACAACTCCGCGACGAAATACGGAGCGGAACGTGGCCCGTCGGAACGAGGATCCCCACCGAACCCGAACTGACCGAACTGACCGGCACCGGGCGCAACACCGTGCGCGAGGCCGTACAGGCACTCGTTCACGCGGGCATGCTCGAGCGCCGACAGGGCTCGGGAACCTACGTTGTCGCACTGTCCGATCTGGAGAGCACCCTCGGCAACTACTTCGCCGGAGCGCACGAGCGCGACGTGCTCGAACTGCGTCGAGCACTCGATATCACCGCGGCGACGCTCGCGGCCGCCCGGCGCACAGACGACGACGTCGCCGAGCTGACACGCCTGCTCGCGGTCCGGGCAGCCACCTGGGAGGGTCACGACACCACAGCGGCCGCCGTCGCCGACGCGGCACTACACCGCGCGATTGTCGCGGCCAGCCACAATGTGGTGTACCTGGAGTTCTACGACTCCCTGCTTCCCGTCATCGAATCAACGATCCATCAGCACATCGACGCCACCGGAGAGGGATTCCACAGCCGGCACCAAAACCTCGTGGCGGCAGTCATCACAGGTGATGCGCGGGCCGCCTCGGATGCCGCGCGCGATCTTTTCGAAGGCCTGGTCGCCGACTTCGGCTGAGCTCGAGTTAGAGAAGCAGCCGGACGATATCGGAGGTCCGGGCCAGACCGGGAAACGCGTCCGCCGTCGACCGGGGGTGCAGCACATGAACGGCCAAGCGGAACATCACGGCTCGAAGCAGCATCTGCGGCCACTCCGGCAGATCCTCCCAGCGACCCACCAGAGCCTCGTCGGCGCCGCCCCACGAGATGGCGTCGACAACCGCCACAGCTGCGGCCCATGCCGCCGGTCGCCAGTACGGCGTGATGTCTGTGATTCCGGGCGCCATGCTGCCCGAGAACAGGACGGTGCCGAACAGATCACCGTGCACCAATTGATCAGGACTCTGAACCGGTTTGCGGAGCGTGGCAAGACCCGCGATCAGTTCGAGACTCTTGCGCCCGTCGGGTGTCGGCGACTCGAGCTGCTCGACCCCCTTCGCAATTCTCAGCGGAACCGTTTCCCAGGCCGCGCGGTCGGCGGCAACGAACACGTCGACCTCGGCCCACGGCGGGACAGGCGGCTGGGCGAGGAATCGTGGACGCTCCAGCGACGCCGTAGCAGCGTGGAGCCGGCACGACATGGAGACAACCTCGTCGTGCCGGGGTTCAGGCGTTCCGACGATGAAAGTGTCTGCACGCCAGCCCGATACGACGTATCGACCGTCCGTGGAACGGACCGGACGGGCCAGACGCACCCCGTCGACTTCGAGATTCTCACGCACTTTTGCCGACCAGGCCGCGCGCGCATGATCCGCGACGGCAGAGAGGACGACGTCTCCACACAGCCAACCGCCGTCCCAATCCGCACCGAGTGGGATGGGATCGACTTCGCGGAGGCCGAAGGTGGAGCACACGTGCTGGGGAGGTTGGCCTGTGCTCACACCCCAACGCTACCGGTGCGAACCCGCTACGCGGCGCAAGGCACGCCTAGTAGAGCGGCAGAGAAGTGTCCACCTGTTTTGCCCAGGCGATTGCGCCACCCTGCAGATGGACGGCATCGGCGAACCCGGCACTCTTGACGACAGCAAGCGCCTCAGCCGACCGGATACCGGTTTTGCAGTACAGAACTATCTGCTTGTTCTGCGGCAACGACGCCAACGCTTCACCCGAGACGATCCGACCCTTCGGAACCAGAACCGCATCCGGCAAGTGCATGATGTCCCACTCGACGGGTTCTCGCACGTCAACGAGCTGCAACTCGCGACCGCTCGCGATCAACTGCGCGAGTTCCGGTGCGGTGATCGTCGAACCGGTCGCAGCAGCACTCGCTTCGTCGGACACCACGCCACAGAACTCGTCGTAATCGATCAGTTCCGTCACCGGCGCCCGCGACGGATCACGTTGCAACCGGATTGTGCGAAACGTCATCGACAACGCGTCGTACATCATCAGACGGCCGAGCAACGGTTCGCCGATTCCCGTGATCAGTTTCACGGCCTCGGTTGCCATGATCGAACCCACGGTGGCGGGCAGGACGCCGAGCACACCGCCCTCCGCACACGACGGCACCATGCCCGGCGGCGGAGCTTCGGGATACAGATCGCGATAGTTCAGGCCCACTCCCCCCGGCGCGTCTTCCCAGAACACGGAAACCTGGCCTTCGAAGCGATAGATCGAACCCCACACGTACGGCTTGCCGGCGATGACGGCCGCGTCGTTCACGAGATAGCGCGTCGCGAAGTTGTCGGTACCGTCGAGGATGAGGTCGTACTGCGAGAACAATTCCACCGCATTGGAGTTGTCGAGGCGGAACTCGTGCAAGCGTACGTCGACGTGGTCGTTGATCTCGAGAATCGACTCGCGTGCGCTGACCGCTTTGGAGCGGCCGACGTCCGAGCGGCCGTGAATGACCTGCCGTTGCAGATTCGACATGTCGACTTCGTCGAAATCGACAATGCCGATCGTTCCCACTCCCGCCGCAGCGAGGTAGAGCAGTGCGGGCGATCCGAGTCCGCCGGCCCCGATGAACAGGACCTTCGCGTTCTTGAGTCGCTTCTGCCCTGACATCCCGACATTGGGAATGATCAGATGCCGGCTGTACCTGGCAACTTCTTCCCGGCTCAACTCAGCGGCTGGTTCCACCAGAGGTGGCAAGGCGACGGGTGATGCGGACACGCTCAAACTCCTGAATCAGCTACTGACGCTCTCGGATACGGCTCACGCTCTCGGATACGGCCACGGGTTGAAGCGGCAGGTCAGCCCGTTCATCGGGACGACGCCGTCCGGATCGAGGACCGCGATGTCGTTGTTCGCGGTTCCGAACGTCTGCTGCATCATGATCGGCGCCAAACCACCTTCGGTTTCGCACGGTTGATGCTGGGCGTATCCGATGGCATGGCCGACTTCGTGGTTGATCTGATACTGCCGGTACGAACCGATGTCACCCTGGAACGAGATCGCTCCACGAACCCATCGTGGCTCGTTGAGTAGGACTCGATCCATACCCGGGTTGTAGCACGAGCCCTCGAGTTCGATCTCGTAGCCGCAGCCTTCACGGATGGTCATCTGAGAGGTCAAGGAAATACGGAAATCGGGAGAACCGGAATCGATCCGCCGGAAGGCGACCTTCGGATCGTTGGTCCAACTTTTGGGATTGGCCAGCGTCTGATCGATCATCCGGCCATACGACTCGTCGCCACCGAAACCGGCCGTATCGACGCCGTCCTCGATTTCGACGGTGTAGGTGAACTCGCGCTCGGTGCCCTGGCCGACCTTGCCGGTAGATCCGGGAACTATGTGCCACGTGCCACCACCGGTGACCGCAAACGGTCCACCCTCCGGCAGCGCTCCGGACGGTATCGATGCCGCGAACTGCCCGTCGGCGGCCGGCGGCGCTCCGATGACATCGGTCCCGTCGGTGCTGTGCGCGAGGTCGGCAGTTGCCTTCGTCGACGAAGAGGAATCGGAGGCGGGATCGGAACGCACAGCGTCGAAGATTACGAATATCGTCAGAATCACGAGCACGGGAATCGCGTACGCACGCCACCCGTACGTCGCAACGAACTTGCCCAGTCGACTCTGTTTACGGGCGCTGCGATCCGGCCGCGGAGTGCGTGGGGTCTTTCCCACCTGTCTCTTCGTGGGATCCCACTGAGCTCGCAACGGCTGGTGCGACGCAATTCCTCGGTAGTCGCGCTCTCCGTACATACGATCCTCGTGCATACGGTCCTCGTGCATACGGTCCTCGCGCGCACGCTCTTCGCCGTCGGGGTTGCCCCACGGCTCGCTCACTCCGCTGCGCATTCGAAGCTCGTCACGGTCAGGGTTCTGCGTAGATTGTCCACGCATGCGCGGTCCCCCTGGGTCAGTCACGGCTCCAGAATCTCACATCCCACAAGCGGCAGGCTCCGACCGCGCAAAACCCGCAGGCAAGGGCGTGTCAGATGTGCCGACCACCACATCACACCGATCGAGGATTCCGCTTGCCGAGACGAAAAAACGCGAGCGCGCGACACACGGTATCGTTCATGCAGCTACGGCCGATGTGACGGAGGATACTGGCGAGTACGCATTCGTGACTCGACATGTTCGCGCCGCGGCCGAATTTTACTTTTGCTCAGATTGGACAGCGACATGACAGAACTCGCGGATCGGACAGAATCCGATCGCGGTACATCGGCCGGTAAGCCGGCTGGAACCCGTCGCAGCACCCGCCTTCCGCGAGATGCACGCCGACTCCAACTCCTCGCTGCTGCCAGCGAGGTGTTCGTAGCCAACGGCTACCACTCTGCGGGCATGGACGAGATCGCCGAATGCGCGGGCGTCAGCAAGCCGGTCTTGTACCAGCATTTCCCAGGCAAACTCGAACTGTATGTAGCGGTTCTGCAGAGTTACGTCGACAGCCTCATCTCCGGTGTCCGACAGGCCCTGCGCTCCACTACCGACAACAAGCAACGCGTACGCGCCGCTGTGCAGGCGTTCTTCGATTTCGTCGACAACGATTCACAGGGTTTCCGCCTCGTCTTCGAGTCAGACATCATGGGTGAACCGCAGGTGCAGACGCGGGTCGAGCAAGCCACCGAAGCGTGCGTCGACGCAGTCTTCGACCTGGTCAGCCACGATTCCGGTCTCGATCCCTACCGGGCGCGCATCCTTGCGGTCGGTCTGGTGGGCGCCAGCCAGTTCACGGCACGCTACTGGTTGGAAGCGGCTCGCCCGATCCCCAAGGAAGAAGCCATCGAAATCACGGTGACGCTGGCGTGGGGCGGTCTGTCGAGAGTGCCCCTTCAGTCCTGACAACACTGCAGTCCTGAGAACACTGCAGTCCTGAGAACACTGCAGTCCTGAGAACACAGCAGCCTCGTTCAACGAAAAGGCGGGCAGTCTCATTCGAGACTGCCCGCCTTTTCAGTTACCTAACGCATCAGACGGTAGGCGCAAACCCAACCTTGCGGATATCGGACGGACCGATCTCCACGTATGCAACGCGGCTCGCCTGCACCAGGAACTTGCGGCCCTTGTCGTCGACGAGCGAAAGAACGGGCTCGCCGCCACCGAGGACGCCTGAGACCAATGCCTCAACCTCGTCCGGGGTCTGTTCGCTGTTGACGATGAGCTCACGCGGGCTGTCGATTACACCGATCTTGACCTCCACGGTCAACCTCCGAACTGTTCGTGAAATACATCAGCTGTCCTGGCCAGGCTAATGCAGCATCACTCCCACATGCTCGCTGCCGCGCTGTGCCGATAGCGAACAGGCTCAGACCAGTCCGAGCGTGGCCATCCGCTCGGCATGCTTTTCCTGCATACCGTCGAACAATGCGACCACGCCGTTGAGATCGCCCGAGGCGGAAATCACCAGGTCGGTGAGATCGTCGCGCTGGGCGAGAACAAACTGCGCCTGGGTGATCGCCTCACCGAGCAGTCGGCGTCCCCACAGCATGAGACGGTCCTTGACCCGGCTACTCGCCTCGACTGCTGCCTTCACTTCGAGGACCACGAATTCGGAATGCCCGGTCTGGGAGAGAACGTCCTCGACGATCTCGGCGACGTCATCCGGCAACGAGTGCCCGATTTCCCGATAGAAGTCTGCGGCGATTCCGTCGCCGACGTACGCCTTCACGAGTGATTCCATCCACGTCGACGGGGTGGTCGACGCGTGGTAGTTGTCCAAGGCCCGCACGAAGGGATCCATGACCGCAAAGATCTCGTGCCCACGTTCCGTCAGAGCTGTGCTCAACGTCTCGAAGTGCGCCATCTCCGCCGCTGCCATGCTGGCAAAAGCTACCTTCCCGTGCAGGTCAGGTGCCATCTGCGCGTCTTCGGACAAGCGATAGAACGCTGATATCTCGCCGTACGCGAGTACCGCGAACAAATCGATCACGCCGGGATGATCGGAAGGCACCCGGCCGCCGGTTCCAGTGTCAGTCGAAGCATCAAGATCGTGTGCGCCCATGCCTACGAACTCTAGTGCCACATCCCCGGTCGGTCCCCTCGATCACCCCATGTCGACAGGGGTGATCTAGGCCATGCTTTGCTGGGAATTGCCCGGTTACCGTTACAATGGTTCCGGGAGTCCGCTTAGTTTCCCCCGCTCTTTCAACCAGCTCTTTCAACCAGCGGGGATGATCTAGTACTTACGGACCCCACAGATAATGTGCGCGCACCTGCATCGACGGTTGTTGCCCGCTTCGCCGAGATTTCACGGACGGCATCAGAACATCGGTCCGCGAAACCCCAGTGCTGAGGCGTAGGCAAGGCCGACGAACAAGAGGGCATCGACTTCGGCCGATTTACGGCCAGGCCCCTTACCTTGTGCGTGCGTACCGCAACGAGGAAAGGCCAGACCCCTGAGCAAGATCACGATCGACCACGAAGACGAAGCAACCGAAAACACCGTGTCCGTCCAGCTCGACGACACACATGTACCTCCGACGTTTGCCGAGCTCGGTGTCCGCGACGAAATCGTCCGCGCGCTGAACGAAATCGGTATCGAACGCACTTTCGCCATCCAGGAACTCACACTTCCGTTGGCTCTCGCCGGCGACGACCTCATCGGTCAGGCCCGTACCGGAATGGGCAAGACCTTCGGTTTCGGAGTCCCGCTGCTGCACCGCATCGCCACCGCCTCCAACGGCACCGCTGCCCTCGACGGCACCCCGCGCGCCCTGATCATCGTGCCCACACGCGAGCTGTGCATCCAGGTTGCTCGCGACCTCGAGAACGCCAGCAAGTACCTGCGCGTCGGTGATCGCGGTCTCCAGGTTCTGCCCATCTACGGTGGCCGCCCCTACGAAACGCAGATCGCGGCGCTCCAGAAGGGCGTCGACGTTGTTGTCGGCACCCCCGGCCGCCTGCTCGACCTCGCAAACCAGTCTCACCTGATTCTCGGCAAGGTCGGCGTTCTCGTCCTCGACGAAGCCGACGAAATGCTCGACCTGGGCTTCCTGCCTGACATCGAACGCCTCATGGGGATGGTCCCCGACAAGCGTCAGACGATGCTGTTCTCCGCGACCATGCCGGGCCCGATCATCACGCTGGCCCGCACCTTCCTGACGCAGCCGACGCACATCCGCGCCGAAGAGGCTGAATCCTCCGCAGTGCACGACCGCACGAGCCAGCACATCTACCGTGCGCACGCCCTCGACAAGGCCGAGATGGTTGCCCGCGTTCTGCAGGCCGAAGGCCGCGGCGCGACGATGATCTTCACCCGTACCAAGCGCACGGCCCAGAAGGTCGCCGACGATCTTGCCGAGCGCGGCTTCTCCGTCGGCGCCGTTCACGGTGACCTCGGACAGATCGCCCGCGAGAAGGCCCTGAAGGGCTTCCGCAACGGCAAGGTCGACGTTCTTGTCGCCACCGACGTCGCTGCTCGCGGTATCGACATCGACGACGTCACCCACGTCATCAACTACCAGTGCCCTGAAGACGAGAAGACGTACGTCCACCGCATCGGCCGCACCGGCCGCGCCGGGCGTACCGGCATCGCCGTCACGCTGGTCGACTGGGACGACATCCCTCGCTGGCAGCTCATCGACAAGGCACTGAGCCTCGGAATCCCCGACCCGGTCGAGACGTACTCGAGCTCTCCGCATCTGTACGAAGAGTTGTCCATCCCGGCCGACGCGAAGGGCACCATCCGCAAGGCTGCGCCCGAGAAGGCTAAAGCTGCGCCCGAAAAGGCGAATGCGGACAAGAAGGCTGCTGCCGACTCCGACGGCACCGAAGAGAAGGCCGCTCCTCGTCGCAACCGGACCCGTCGCCGCACCCGGGCGGGCAGCGAGTCGACCGACTCAGCTCAGACCACAGCTCAGACCACAGCAGCACCCACTGCGGATGCTGCTGCACCCGCCGACGATGCTGCCACGTCAGCCGACTCCGATGCCGCGTCCAAGCCGCGCCGCCGTCGTCGTCGTCGCCCAGCGCAAGCCGTTGCGGCAGCCGCAGCAGAGTAAGCTCCCCATGTGCTGGCACCTGAACGGCGTACTCGCTCTGATGTAATCGCGGCGCTCGGTATCGCGCTGGCCGTGATCGTGGCGGTGACCGTGGTGTGGTTGCGCAGTGATGCGCGCGGAACCACCTCGGTCACCGCCGACACGGCTCTCCCTCCGTTGACGACGTCCGTGGCTCTTCCGGACGTCCTGCGTGAGGTGTGGTCGTTCCCGAGCGCTGACTCCACGGCTCCGATCGCCGTGGGCAACGCGGCAGTCACAGCGGACGGCTCCGATGTCGTCGGCCGCGACCCGGCTACCGGGGACGAAGTGTGGCGCTACTCGCGCAACTATCCGCTGTGCGGAGCCATCGGATCCTGGGATCGAGTTGTCGCCGTGTACCAGGACAATCGTGGGTGCTCACAGGTCACCTCTCTGGTTGCCGACACCGGGGCGCGTAAAGACCAGCGCAACAGCGACGCCGACCCGTCGGTGACGCTGTCCGCCGACGGCACCTATGTCATCTCGCTCGGTGACACCCGCATGGAACTGTGGCGCTCCGATCTGGTGCGCACGCTCGAGTACGGCCGCGTCGACGCCCCGGTCAATCCCAACAAGCAGCCGCACGCCGGGTGCGAATTGCTCAGTGCCGCTTCCAGTTCCAGCCGGGTGTCGGTCCTCCAGAAATGCGAGGGCGACGCGTCGAACCGTCTGACGATCATGAATCCCGCACCGAAAGACGCTCAGGAACCGCAGGAATACGGCACGGTCGTACTTCCGGATTCCGAGGGCGCCCGCATAGTCGCCGTGTCCGGCGAAAAGACCGCCGTCTACCTCCCGGCCGGCAACGGAACCGTCTCCCGCCTGAGCATTTTCGACGGCGCCGGCACCGCGCTGGTCGACTACCCCGTCGACGGAGTCGACTCGGAGCGCGCAACCCTACGCGCCGACAAGAACGCCATCACCTGGTGGACAGGCACCCAGACGATCAATCTTCGATCGAACGACTTGACCCCCACCTGGATCGTCGAGGGAACTTCCGGCCCTGGCACTCTGGTGTCCGATCAACTGCTTGTCCCCGTGCCCAACGGGATTGCGGTGATCAACCCCGCCGACGGCACCGTCATCCGCATGATCGGCGTCGACCGCGGCGACGTCACCTCACCGATCGTCATCGCGAGCGCCGGCGACACTGTCCTCGAACAGCGCGACGGCAACCTGGTCGCACTGCGCTGAGCTGAGCTACCTTCAGATCGTCAGATCCGGCACAAAGGTAACGACTTCGCTTCCAGCCCAATGCTTCACGAGGTTCGCCGCAAGATCGCGATACGCGTCGGCGCCCTTGTTCTTTCGCCCGGCCAAGACCGTCGCGCCCGACGCCGACGCCTCGGCGAACTTGACGGTCCGCGGAATCGGCGGGGCGAGCACGGGCAACGAGTAGCGATCACTCACGTCGGCGAGAACGTCACGACTGTGTGTTGTCCGAGCGTCGTAGAGCGTCGGGAGCGCACCGAGCAGAACCAGATCCGGATTGGTGATCGCCTGCACTTCTCGCACCGTGCGCAGAAGCTGCCCCACACCGCGATGCGCCAGCGTTTCGCATTGCAGCGGAACAAGAACGGACTGCGCCGCAGTCAATCCGTTGAGCGTCAACACACCCAACGACGGCGGGCAGTCGATGATGACGACATCGTAGTTTCCGAGTAGCGGAGACAGTGCGCGCTTGAGCGCGAACTCCCGGCCTGGACGCATCAGCAGGAGCGCTTCCGCTCCGGCCAGATCGATGGTTGCGGGCAGAAGATCCATCCCGTCACCGGTTGGCAGGATCGCATCGGCGGCGTCGAGATCGCCCGCCAGGACTTCGTTGACCGACCGTTCGAGTCGATCGGGATTGTGCCCGAGCGAGAACGTCAGGCATCCCTGAGGATCAAGATCCACCACCAGTACGCGTTGACCGAGGGCGGACAAAGCCGCGCCGAGGGAGGCGACGGTCGTGGTCTTGGCCACGCCGCCCTTTTGATTTGCCACTGCGAGAACCGTCGTCACAGATAGATCCTTGCGTATTTCGAGCGAAGAGGCGAACGCTACACGCGGATGTCTTGTCTCGAGTTGTCCTGCAATGATGGGCACATGGCCCCCTCGGTTCGCAGCACCGGCACGTCCGATCCCCGTGTGATTCTCCTACGTCACGGCGAAACCGAATGGGCCCGCAGCGGTAAACACACCAGCCGCACCGAAGTCCCACTCACCGCGCTCGGCGAGATCCAGGCCACCGCGACCGGTAACCGCATTCGGGCACTCGGCCTCCGCAATCCCATGATCCTGACCAGCCCACGGCTGCGTGCTCAGCGCACCGGCGACCTCGCGGGACTTCCGGACGAGCGGACATGGGATGCATTGTCGGAGTGGGATTACGGGGACTACGAGGGGCTCACCACGCCCGAAATTCGGCGAACCGTCCCCGAGTGGACCGTGTGGACTCATCCGTGTCCTGGCGGCGAGCATGCCGATGAGATCGGTGCCCGCACGGATATGGTGCTGAGCCTCGTGACATCCCAATTGCCCGAACGGGACGTCATCCTGATCGGGCACGGGCACTTCTCCCGCGCACTCATATCGCGGTGGCTCGAACTGCCCGTCTCCGAGGGCCGACGATTTGCCCTCTCCCCCGGTGCCTATTCGGTGCTCGGGTACGAACACGGGTCGACGCACCTCCTGCACCACAACGTGCCGCCGCTCGTGGAAGGCTGAGTGCCATGATCCGACGCGCCACTCCCGCCGACGTCCAGCCGATCACCGACATGATCTACGAACTCGCCGACTATCAGAAGGCCATCAACGAGTGCACCGTCAAGCCCGCACAGATCAGCGAAGCCCTCTTCGGTGACGCGGCGGCCGCTTTCGCCCATGTCGCGGTCTCCGCGAACGGAGATGTTGTCGGCATGGCGCTGTGGTTCCGCAATTTCTCGACCTGGGAAGGCGTATACGGCATCTATCTCGAAGACCTGTACGTGAAGCCCTCCGAGCGCGGATCAGGCCACGGCAAAGCCTTGCTGGCAGCCCTCGCGAAGGAATGCACTGACAACAACTACTCACGCCTGTCGTGGTCGGTACTCAACTGGAACACACCGTCCATCGAGTTCTACGAGTCCCTCGGCGCCGAGGCCAAGACGGAATGGACCACCTACCGACTGACCGGCGACCACCTGGGTTCGCTGGCCGCGCAGGCTCGTTAGAGCCTCAGTTGTCGGTTTTGCCCTCGGACTTGTCCTGGGGCGTTTCGGTCTCATCGGTCTCTTCGGTTGCGATCTCGTCGGAAAACGATCCGTACTCGAGTGCCATCCACTTGGACGTGGGCGCCGAGAACAGGAAAACCAGCGTGGCGAGAACAACCGCGCCGAGAACAACGCCGAGAAATACCTGGTGCGAGTCGGTCAAAAGCGACCAGGCAACCGGCAGAAGGAGCAACTGCGCGACAACGGCAATAGCGCGTCCCCACCGCCGCCCCGTCAGCAGCGCGATACCCGCGGCCAACACGGCACCACCGAGAATTGCGACCCACGCGGCAAACCCGTACCCGTTGGTCACGCTCTGATCGTGCCCGGTCAGACCCCGAATTACTGCTACCACGGCAAAGCCGGCCGCAACAAGACCTTGCAGCGTCACGAGGGCTCCCGCCCACCTGACTGTGTTGGGAAGGGTATTCGGACTGGCAGTATTCGGCACGAGACCAGCCTAGAACACGACACCGGATAGGCTGATGCCCCGTGCGCGCACTGCTGATCGTCAATCCCAATGCCACTTCGACCACCGCGGCCGGTCGTGATCTGTTGGCTCACGCTCTCGAGAGTCGGGTGCGACTGACCGTGACGCACACAACCCACCGGGGTCACGCCGCCGAACTCGCCCGGCAAGCACACGAAGACGGTTTCGGTGTGGTGATCGTCCACGGCGGCGACGGCACCGTCAACGAAGTGGTCAACGGCCTTCTCGGATCACCGCACCCCACATCGATGAAAGCCGTGCCCGTCGGACCCATCCCGACCGTCGCGGTTGTTCCCGGCGGATCCGCCAACGTGTTCGCCCGCTCGCTGGGTATCGCGGCTGATCCTGTCGACGCCACCAATCAACTCATCGATCTCCTGAGCGAGCGGACGCGCCGGCGCATCGGACTCGCACATGCAGACAACCGTTGGTTCACGTTCAACGCCGGCATGGGCCTCGACGCCGATGTGTGCGAGGCCGTCGACGCCAGTCGCAAGAACGGTGATCCCGCGACGCCGAGCCGATACGTGCGCACCGCGATCGCCGCATTCTTCCGGGCCAAGCGAGCCGAACCTGCACTCACGGTCCACCTTCCGGGTCAGGATCCGATTCCGGGCGTTCACTACGCTTTCGTGTCCAATTCGAGCCCGTGGACCTATCTCGAAGCGCGGCCCGTACACACCAATCCCGGAACGACTTTCGACTCGGGACTCGGACTCTTCGCGATGACGAGCACCAAAGTCCTTCCCTCGCTGAAGGTTGTCCGGCAGCTGCTGGCGAAGGGCGCAGAGCCGAAATCGAAAGTGCTCGTACGCACCGATGACGTCGCGACCATCACCATCGCATCGTCACGGCCGATCGGTTTTCAGATGGACGGAGATTTCATCGGACTTCGCAAATCGGTCGAATTTACCGCCGTACCGGACGCGCTCGAGGTATTCGCTCCGCTTCCCGCGTGATCCACACAACTGGTTTGACCTGCGAAAACACTAGAAAATCGTCATTGCGCTCCGGTAAAATGCCGATGACTACAAGGTTGCCAACCGGTACGTCCGAATTTAGTGAGTTGGCCCACGAACCTGTCCAAATCTATTGACATACTGCGAGTTCGTGAAAGCATTCACAAGTAACAGTGCGGAAACATTGATTACGCACACACAAACTCATTGGTACCAAACGGTGTATTCACACCCAGCTTAAGGAGCGAAAAGGATGGACTGGCGCCACAACGCAATCTGTCGCGACGAGGATCCCGAACTGTTCTTCCCCGTGGGAAACAGCGGACCGGCCCTCGCACAGATTGCTGATGCCAAGGTTGTCTGCAACCGCTGCCCCGTCACCGCCGAATGCTTGTCCTGGGCTCTCGAGTCCGGTCAGGATGCAGGCGTGTGGGGCGGAATGAGCGAAGACGAGCGTCGCGCACTCAAGCGTCGCAACGCACGTACTCGCGCACGCACTTCCGTCTAGGCAAGTACCTCAGACGTTCGACGCGAACGCGAGTACAGCCCCTCCCGTTTTGCCGTCGAAGACGACAGCCCGGCACACCATGGTGCCGGGCTTTTTGTCTGCCCGGAATACCATCGCCGACGCGAATCAGTAACGCGCACTTCGCCTGCCGAGCGGCACACGGAGCACCGCATCGGTTCCGCCACCACTTCCCGGGTGCAATCCGAGCGAACCACCGAGCTCCGCACCGAGCAGCGTCCGCACGATCTGCAACCCCAGACGGTCGGATTTCTCGAGACTGAAACCCGCGGGCAAACCACGCCCGTTGTCGTGAATGATCACGTCCAGCCACCGCGCCGAACGCTCCGCACTGAGAGTCACGGTGCCGGCGACGCCAGGATCGAACGCGTGCTCGATCGCGTTCTGTACCAACTCCGTCAGCACCATCACCAGCGGCGTCGCCCGCTCGGCGGAGAACACACCGAAACTGCCCTCACGCCGGATCGTCACGGGCGCACCGACTCCCGCGACATCGGAGAGCATCGGAACCAACCGGTCGATCACTTCGTCGAGGTCGACTTCCTCGTCCACCGACATCGACAACGTGTCGTGCACCAACGCAATCGACGTCACTCGTCGCACCGATTCGGTCAGGGCCTGGCGCGCTTCGTCGTTGCCGGTTCGGCGAGCCTGCAGGCGCAACAGCGCCGCGACGGTCTGCAAGTTGTTCTTCACCCGATGGTGAATCTCGCGAATTGTCGCATCCTTGCTGAGCAGAGCACGGTCTCGCCGCTTCACCTCGGTCACGTCACGGATGACAACAGCAGCACCCACGTGGCGTCCGCCCGGCTTGAGGACCAACGCACGTAGCAGCACGGTGGCACCCCGCGCTTCGATCTCCATCCGTCGACCGGGCTTGTCCGCCAAAGTATCTCGGATGTAGCCGGCCACCTCTTGCGATTCGAACGGGTCGGTCACCAGCATCCGCGTCACCGCAGCGAGATCCTGGCCCACAAGATCCGCGCTCAACCCCATGCGGTGATAGGCCGACAACGCGTTCGGGCTCGCGTACACCACCCTCCCCTCGGTATCGAGCCGGATGAAACCGTCGCCCGCACGCGGACTCGAGTTGGTATCCGAACGCGACTCCCGAACCGGGAACGTGCCGTCACTGATCATCTGACACAGGTCGGCTGCACAATCCAGATATGCCACTTCCAACGGACTCTGCGCCCGCTGCTGCGACAGGTTGGTATCGCGACTCAGGGCGGCAATGACACGGCCGTCCAATCGCACCGGCAATGCCTCCCGGCGCGGCGGCATACCTTCGCGCCAGTCTGTGTCCTCGGCCCGCACCACCTGACCCTCGACCAACGCACGCAGAACCTGCGGATGCTCGGACTCCGACACGAGGGTCCCGACGGCGTCCTCCGGGAACGCCGTCGACGCCGTGGTCGGGCGGCAATGCGCGACGCAGATCACGCTTCCGGACAGCTCCGACTGATCCGATTCGGTGGCTACCCACAGAAGGACGTCGGCGAACGAGAGGTCGGCCAGGAGTTGCCACTCACCGACCACCCGCTGCAGGTGATCGACGGCGACGCCGGGGAGGTCGGTGTGTTCGGCCAGGAGGTCGCTGAGCGTGGACATTCGCGAGCGCTTAGGAGATCACGGCGATCAAGTCGCCTTGCTGAATGACATCGCCGACCTTGACACCCAGGGTGGTCACGGTTCCCGCGACCTCGGCCAGCACCGGAATCTCCATCTTCATGGACTCCAGGATGACCAGAGTGTCACCGTCCGCCACAACATCGCCCTCGCTCACGACAACCTGGAACACCGTGGACACCATTTCCGCGCGCACATCTTCTGCCATCGTGAACCTCACTTCTGCCGATAACCGGTAAGACTTCCGTCGCCGGGAGACCCGATCGACCTGCCAATGGAACCACACCGGCGTGGGCGTGAAAGAATGACGCGAAAGAAACAGAAGGGAGACCAATCATGGGTAAGCGCGGTCGTAAGAAGCGTAGCCGTAAGGGCAGTGCAGCTAACCATGGCAAGCGTCCAAACGCCTGACATGTAGTGCACCAACAACAAGGGGCGGGGAAGCAATCTTGCTTCCCCGCCCCTTGTTGTTACTGACGTCTCAGACGCCCCCAGCCGGACTATTTGTCGGTTTCGGTACTCGTGACGATGATCGTACGTCGCAACTCGATGGTGAGCCTCTGACGGAGGCTCTCGGGTGCATGCTCGCCGCCGCACTTGCGGCTGATCAAACTCTTGACCTTCTCTTCGATTCCGTACGCGGCGAGGCAGGAACCACAATCGTCGATATGCCGCTGCAGACGTGCGCGACTGGCATCGTCGCATTCACCGTCGAGCATCAACCACACGTCGGCAATGACCGCCGAGCAGTCGAGCCTTTCGAATTCGTCCTGCGTGCTCATCGGACAACACCTTCCGCTTCGGCAGCCACGTCCTTCTCGCCGCGGTTGAACCCACGGTCCTTCGCGACGTCGGCCAACAATCCGCGCAACTGCTTACGGCCGCGATGCAGCCGCGACATCACCGTTCCGATGGGCGTGCCCATGATCTCCGCGATTTCCTTGTACGGGAAACCCTCGACATCCGCGTAGTACACCGCCATCCGGAACTCTTCGGGCAGCTCTTGCAGGGCCGCCTTGATGTCGTCGTCGGGAAGCGCGTCGAGCGCCTCGACCTCAGCGGAACGCAGCCCGGTGGACGTGTGTTCCGCCGTGGCAGCCAACTGCCAGTCGGTGATCTCGTCGGTCGGATACTGCGCCGGCTGGCGCTGCTTCTTCCGATACGAATTGATGTACGTGTTGGTGAGAATCCGGTACAGCCACGCCTTGAGATTGGTTCCGTCGCGGAACGACCGGAAGGCCGTGTACGCCTTGATGTACGTTTCCTGAACCAGATCCTCGGCATCCGAGGGATTACGCGTCATCCGCAGTGCGGCGCCGTAGAGCTGGTCGAGCAAGGGCAGCGCATCCCGCTCGAAACGGGCAATCAACTCATCCGCAGTTTCGGGCGTTTCGGACGCGACAGCATCGGTGGGTTCGGTGACCTCCGACTGTTCGTCCTTGGGCCGGTCGTGTTCCAGCACTCTGATCCCTTCACTAGCCGTGGGGATCAAGGTTACCGCCATCGTCAGTTCCGACCTATGGGCCGGTCGTGGCTCGCACACAGCCAGCACGGTCGCTCCTTCACTATTTCCGGATGTATCAAGCAGTACCAACACCACTGCCTCGGACAACATTCCCTCTTTACAGGCGGTACGGACATAGAGTGTCGGAATGGCCGGAACTGCGACCCCTGCGACCAAACTCCTCGAGAAGTCGAAGACCGCACATCAGGTTCACAGCTACGACCACGACCCACGCGCAGAATCCTTCGGCGACGAGGCTGTCGCCGCGCTCGCCGGGTCCGTCGGCGTCACGGCAGACCAGATATTCAAGACGCTGGTCATCAAACTCGACACCGGAAAACTGGCCGTCGCCGTACTCCCCGTCCCGAACAAACTCTCACTGAAAGCTGCTGCCGCCGCACTCGGCGCAAGCAAAGCCGTCATGGCCGACCGCGCCGATGCAGAGCGCTCGAGCGGCTACGTCTTCGGTGGCATTTCCCCCTTGGGACAACGCAAGAAACTGCCCACAGTGATCGACGACTCGGCACTCGAGTGGGATCGCGTCCTGTGCAGCGCGGGTCGACGCGGACTCGAAATCGAACTGGCGCCCGGTGATCTTGTCGATCTGTGCGGCGCAACGACTGCGTCGATTACAGCCGGCTGAACAACTACTGCAGTGTCGAGTACTGCAGTTTCGAGTACTGCAGTTTCGAGTCCGTGGGCCTAAAGTCCCGACCCCCCTACACCTAAGGTCACGTCCACATCCAGTCGACGGGACATTTCTCGGCAAGATTCACCCCCGAAATCACCCTTTCTCTCGACTTCGAATTGCGTTACGACGCAACGGATTAGCACACTTCTGTGAAATAGCGCACGATCAGCAAATCGGACTTGACGGACATAGCGACCATCGAGTTACCTTAAGTTGAACACTTGATCAACTACCCGCCGCCATCGGCGCACTCTTCGATCCGCCTCGCCCGGCCTTCATGTGCCGTGCCCCCGATCCGAGCTGTGCACCGCCGCTTCCGGGACCCGAAAGGTCATACTGTCGTGAACAATCAGCGCGGACGTACCAAGATTTACGCAGCAGCAGTAGCCGTCGCAAGTTTCACCGCATTCGCGGGAGCGGCGCCGGCGGCGGCAACCGACGACGACAACGGTGAGGCGACTACAGCGCAGACAACCGCCGAGTCGCCCACGACCACCGAGTCGGCAACGGCCTCCGAGTCCGCGCCAGCAACAACGTCAGCAACGTCATCGGCAACATCGGAGACGACGACTGCCGCCGCGACCACCACGACAGGCACGACAGGCACGACAGGCACGACAACACCGTCAGTCGCCACAAAGTCGACCCCGGTCTGGAACTCACCGACCGACGGTATCGCCGCAGGTGGGCGCGAATATTCGGTCTCCCCCGGAACCGTCACGGTGTATTACCCCGACGGCCAGAGCGCTGCGATGGGCCAGCACATCAATCTGGACATCAGAAACCCCGAGACCGGTGAAATCATCAAACTGGGGACACACATCGACGGCAACGGACAGTGGACCGAGAAGTACATCGGCCAATCCCCCTGGGTGCTCGACATATCCTCACACCCCAATTTCCCGGGGTGGGATAACTTCGAGATCGTCTGGGTTCAGGTCGACGGGCAGAACTACCACTACGGCGAGCACGGTGAACCGCCGATGCCCTCCGATCCCAAGACACCCGAAACAACAACCAGCACAACAACACCGGTGACGACAACGACCATCCCAGAGGGCCCGACTCCCCCGATAACAACTCAGCCGACCACACCAACGGTCACGACGACAACCGAGGTGACAACCACCGAAGTACCGACCACCACCACGTCTGCGACAACCACTGCCACCACGGAACCGACCACCACCACGCCTGCCACCAGCTCTTCCGCAGTGTCGACACCGTCGGCGACGTCGATTCCGACAACCACCACTCGGGTGGTCGTGATCCCCCCGATCATCGTGGGAATCCCGAAAATCGACGGCTCGACCCCGGCGCCCACGACGGGACCGTCGAAGGAACCGGTGTACGTGGTCACTACGCCCGAGGGTTACGAAGTCCACGGTTACGACGATCCACAGGGCACGTTTGTCCCCCTGGCCTACGACGACGCGCTGGTGTTCCAGACCGGGGCAAGTGAGTCCACGGGACCGTCCGGTGTGGTGATCGCGGGAGTCGGCGGCGCGGCTTTGCTGGTCTCCGCTGCGGGCGCGTTTGCTCTGCGTCGCAAGAATGTACTGCGCCAGCACTGAAATGCACTGCGCCAGCACTGATCGGTGGCGTGTCCTGATCCTGGCAGCGCTCTTTCTCGTGCTGTCAGGGTGCGGGGTCTCCGGACAAGCCCGGCCGGAGACCGCGCACACGTCGGTCGACACGATTCCTCCCGATTCGCTTCAATTGCAGTCGGTCCCGATGGCTCAGCCGAGGCAGCTGTCGATCGCCGATCTGGGAATCGATGTACCCGTGCTCCCGATGCCTGCCGGCGCCTGCCCCGTGCTCGATCCGCCGACGTTGGCGGACGCGTACTGGGTCGGATGCCGCAGTGAACCTGGAACAGACAGTGACGGAACGGTTTTTGTCATCGGGCATGCGGGCGCCGGGACTCCGGCCGTGTTCGACACACTGCCCGAGATCGTGGCCGGCAGCACTGTGTTGATCGACACGGATTCCGGCACACTCGAGTACACAGTGCGCTCGACTGCGCTGTACGAGAAGCTCGGCGAAGCACAGGAGTCGCCGGAGTTGCGCCTTCGACAGCCGGGACGCCTGGTCCTCGTGACGTGTTACCTGGAGAACGGAACGACGCTGTCGTCGAAGAACTTTGTTGCCTACGCCGAGATCACCGGCGCCCTGGCTCGATGACGGGATTCGACCACGCAGCCTAGCGGGAGTCGCTAGCGTCTGGGCCATGAACCTCACGACCGGCCGACCACACCTGGCGACGCTTGCGGTAGCCGCCGCGCTCGCGATCTCGCTCACCGCATGCGCAAGCACCGACAGCACGACCAAAGAGGTCACCGTCGTCGGAACAGGTGAGGTGCGCGGCGCCCCCGATATTCTCAGTGCGGGCATCGGAGTCGAGGTAGTTGCGCCGGACGTGTCGGGAGCGGTTTCCCAAGCGAACGAGAAAGCGCGGGTGATGATCGACGCGATGGTCGCCGCAGGTGTCGCTGCCGAAGACATTCAGACCAGTGATCTGTCCATCCAGCCGCAGTACGACGGGACAGGTGGTCCGTTCGGCGGCGCAGCCGTGACGGGTTACCGTGCGACGAACTCGGTGCGGATTGTCGTTCGGGATCTGAGTAAGGCGTCCGCCGTGCTCGACGCGGGAATCGCTGCCGGCGGTGATGCGGCACGCCTGAATACCGTCACCTTCGATATCGACGACGATTCGGCGTTACTCGCAGACGCTCGGACCCGTGCATTCGAGGACGCCCAGAACCGTGCGGAGCAATACGCTGATCTTTCCGGGACATCACTCGCGAACGTCGTCACCATCACCGAGGCTCACAACACCACCGGCAACCAGAACATGATGCGTTCCCCGGACGCCTCGATGAGCGACATGGTGATCGCACCCGGAACCCAGCAAGTGTCCTTCGAGGTCACCGTGACGTGGGCGCTCGACTAGAGCAGGCTGATCTGCTCGCCCGCGCGATCGATGTCCGGCTCGATCAGTTCGTGTCCGTTGTTCTTGACACTGTTGACGAGGGGCCGGACTCGATCGATCTCGATCTGTTCGAAGAGGTCGGGTACCGGTTCGAGCAACGACGGGTTCGCGCCGTGATCGGGGGCGAGCCACGCCTCCCAGCGGTCGCGCGGTAACGCCAGCGGCATCCGGTCGTGTACCTGCTCGAGGTGACCGAGTGAGTCGACAGTGACGATGGAGCAACTCAGGACGGGGCTCGCATTCTCGACGTTCGGGTCCCGCCACGCTGACCACACGCCGGCCATGAACAGCCGTGATCCGTCGCCTGGGTGCATGTAGTACGGGATCTTCGACGCCTTCTTGCCGCCCTGCGGTTCGGTCTGCCACTCGTACCACCCGTCCATCGGGACCAGGCAGCGCTTGTATTTGAACGCGGTCCGAAAGGCCGGTTTCTCGGCTAGGGAGTCGGCGCGAGCGTTGAACAGGACCGGGCCCTTGCCCAGTTCTTTCGTCCATGAGGGCACCAACCCCCATCGCATCTGCCGAATCCGCTTTGTCGGATCAGCGTCGGGGTTCTCGCGATCATGGCGCTCGACCACCGTCAGCACCGGCGTTGTCGGGGCCACGTTGTAGTCCGGCGCGACGGCCGACGAATGATCCGTCTCGTCGATTGCATCGAGTTCGACTGCCAGGCTCGCCGGGTCCGCTGTGGTCGCATACCTTCCGCACATGACACCCAGGGTGGCACGGTTTCGACCAATCTCCCACCGATGAGAGAAGATGGACCTCGTGAGTCTGAGTCTGTGGAGCGCCCCTGTATCCAAAACGCCGGTCGACGCAGTGGTGACACTGCCCGGATCGAAGTCCATCACCAATCGAGCCTTGATCCTGGCAGCGTTGGCTGACGGTCCGTCCACCCTCACCGGCGCACTCCGCAGCCGCGACGCCGACCTCATGATCGCGGCATTGCGCGACCTCGGGATCGGTATCGAGGAAGCGGGCGATCCCAGCACGCTCGCGGTCACACCCGGTCCGCTGCGCGGCGGCGACGTCGATTGTGGGCTCGCCGGTACCGTCATGCGATTCCTCCCGCCCCTGGCTGCCATGGCTGACGGCGTTGTCCGTTTCGACGGCGACGAACAGGCCCGGACGCGACCGCTCGGCACCATCCTCGAAGCACTGCGAGGGTTGGGTGCGCAGATCGACGGCGACGCTCTCCCGTTCACGGTGACCGGCACAGGATCACTGCGCGGCGGAACAGTCACCATCGACGCGTCCGGTTCGTCACAGTTCGTCTCCGGGTTGCTGCTCTCGGCCGCAGCGTTCGAGGAGGGCGTCACCGTGCACCACAGCGGCAAGCCGGTTCCGTCGATGCCCCACATCGACATGACCGTCGACATGCTGCGCGAAGCCGGTGTGTCCGTCACGACACCGGCTACGGGCGGCGACGCCGACACCTGGCGGGTCGAACCCGGATCGGTGCGCGCGATCGACTGGGTCATCGAACCCGACCTGTCCAACGCCACCCCCTTCCTGGCAGCGGCGGCCGTCACCGGCGGCACCGTCAGCGTGCCGTTGTGGCCGTCGTCGACAACGCAGCCCGGTGATGCAATCCGCGACATTCTCGCCGCGATGGGGGCCGAGGTCACGCTCGCCGACGGCACCCTCACCGTGCGAGGCCCCGCAACCTTGCGCGGCATCGACATCGACCTGCACGACGTCGGTGAACTCACCCCGACCGTTGCGGCGCTCGCCGCCCTCGCAGAGGGAACGTCGCATCTGCGCGGGATCGCACACTTGCGCGGCCATGAGACGGACCGACTGGCGGCACTGGCCGACGAGATCAACAAGCTGGGCGGGTCTGTCACCGAGACCGATGACGGCCTGACCATCGTTCCCGCGAAACTACATGGTGGGCAATGGCTCTCGTACGCGGATCACCGCATGGCCACGGCCGGTGCGATCATCGGCCTGGTCGTCGACGGTGTCGAGGTCGACGACGTCGCGACGACAGCCAAGACGCTGCCGGGCTTCGAGAACATGTGGACTGACATGCTGGCATCCTCCACGCGAAAGGCAAGCTTCTGAGCCCGCGGCAGTACGACGAGTCCGACGTCCGGGTCCGCCCCGGTCGCGGATCACGTCCCCGCACCAAGACCCGTCCCGAACATCTGTCGGCCGAATCGGGGATGGTGGTGTCGAAGGATCGTGGCCGTTGGGGTTGCGTCCTGGGCGGCGATCCCGACCGGCTGATCGTGACGATGCGCGCCCGCGAACTGGGACGAACACCCATCGTCGTCGGCGATCAGGTGGACATAGTCGGCGACCTGTCGGGCAAAACCGATACGCTCGCTCGCATTGTCCGGGTCTCCGAGCGCTCCACTGTGCTGCGACGCACCGCCGACGACACGGATCCGTTCGAGCGGATCGTGGTCGCCAACGCGCAGCAGCTGTTGATCGTGGTTGCGTTGGCCGATCCGCCGCCGCGCACCGGTTTTGTCGAGCGCGCCCTGGTTGCGGCGTACGTGGGCGGTCTCACGCCCATCGTATGCCTGACCAAGAGTGACCTGGAACCGCCGGAGGAGTTCGCCAGCACGTTTGCCGACCTCGACATCCAGGTGGTTGTAGCCGGTCGTGACGATCCGCTGGACGAACTCACCGCAATCCTGCACGACAAGCTGACAGCCCTGATCGGGCACTCGGGCGTCGGCAAGTCGACGTTGGTGAATCGCCTTGTCCCCGATGCCAATCGCGCCGTCGGCATCGTCTCCGGCGTGGGCAAGGGACGGCACACGTCGACGCAGTCGGTGGCACTCCCCCTCGCCGAGGGCGGTTGGGTGATCGACACGCCAGGTATCCGCTCGTTCGGCTTGGCCCATATTTCACCGGAGAATGTTGTCGCCGCTTTCTCCGACCTCGCGGCGCAGATCGAGGACTGCCCCCGTGGATGCACGCACCTCGGCCCGCCGGCGGACCCGGAGTGCAAACTCGATCTTCTCGAAGGAAAATCGGCCCGTCGGGTAATTGCCGTGCGGCAACTCCTCGAAGCCATCAAATCGAACGACCAGTACTGACAAGCGACCAGTACTGACTAACGACAAAGCCCAGATACCTGAATCGGCATCTGGGCTTTGTCGGCAGCAGATCAGCGCAGGCCGAGCAGGCTCCGCAGCTTTCCACTCTTACGCTTTTGCGCGATGGCGCTCTTGAGCCCGCGACGACGGCCGGTGACCGGATCGATCGTCGAGGAGGCCTCGCCGTCGAACATCAACTCGGATGCCGTTTCCGGCGCGTTGTCGACGGTGTCCTTGAGGTACTTGTTTGGCAGCGACAACTTGGCGATGGTGCGCCACGACTTGGCGTACTGCACCAGGAAAGGCCCTGTCGTGTAGGGCAAGTCGTACTTGTCGGTGAGCTCGCGAACCTTGACCGCGATGGCCGGGTACCGGTTGCTCGGCAGGTCGGGGAACAGGTGGTGTTCGATCTGGTAGCTCAGGTTGCCGGACATGAAGTCCATCAGTTTGCTGCCGTCGATGTTGGCACTACCGAGCATCTGACGCAGGTACCACTGAGCCTGCGATTCACCGTCGATGTCTGCCTTGGTGAACTTCTCAGCGCCGTCCGGGAAGTGCCCGCAGAAGATGATGGCATTGGTCCACACGTTGCGGATGATGTTGGCGGTGAAGTTGGCACTGAGCGTGCTCTTCCACGCCGGCCCCGTGAGGGCCGGGTACACGACGTAATCCTTGACGAGTTGCTTGCCGACCTTTTCGCCGACCTCGCGCAGTTTACGACGCGTATCGTCCATGTCCGCGCGACCCTTGGCCACCTTGCCGAGCTCGAGGTGCTGCGCGGCGATGCCCCACTCGAAGAAGAGCGCAAGCAGAGTGTTGTAGACGAGGTTGCCGGAGTTGAACGGCTTCCAGCGCTGGTCGCGGGTGACGCGGAGCAATCCGTATCCGACGTCGTCGTCCATGCCGAGGACGTTGGTGTACTTGTGATGCAGGAAGTTGTGCGTCTGCTTCCAGTGCGCCGACGGGCCGGTGACGTCCCACTCCCACGAGCTCGAGTGAATTTCCGGATCGTTCATCCAGTCCCACTGCCCGTGCATGACGTTGTGGCCGAGCTCCATGTTCTCGATGATCTTTGCAACACCGAGGATGCCGGTGCCGAGCAGCCACGCGGGGCGCTTGCGGCTGGCGAACAGGATCGCGCGACCACTGACCTCCAGGGTTCGCTGGAGACGAATGACATTGCGGACGTAGCGTGCGTCTTTCTCGCCACGCGAATCTTCTATGTCACGACGGATCGCATCGAGTTCACGACCGAGCGCTTCGACGTCAGCTTCGGTGAGATGCGCATATTCCTTGACGTCTGCAATCGCCATGCGGGCCTCCTACGGTGAGTTCTTGTCGAAAAGTTCATGCCGAACGTTCATGCCGAACGGATTCAACACGACCTACTCTAGCGTAAGTTACGGCACCGTAGGTTAGCTTTTGCTCGATGTAATCTATATCACTTCTTGCGCTTCGGCAGGCGGGAACGCGCTTGCGACTTCAAAGCAGTCAGCAGACCCATTCGCTTGCCGGTCACCGGATCGGTCCGCAGATCGTCGACCATCGCCAGTGCAGCACCTTTGATTCCCGGCTCCCGGAACCGCAGTTCCGAGGACGTTTCCGGCGCATTGTCCGAGGTCGCGATCAACCACTTGTCCGGCAAGGCCAGTTTGTGAATGGTGCGAAGAGCAAGCACATACTGCTTGAACAACGAACCTGTCGTGTACGGAAGATCGAACTTCTCGCACAAGGCCCGCATCTTCACAGCGATCTCCGGATAGCGATTGCTCGGCAGATCCGGGAACACGTGATGCTCGATCTGGTAACTCAGGTTGCCGCTCATGAACCCCATGAGCTTGCCGGAATTGAAGTTGGCACTGCCGAGCATCTGACGCAGGTACCACTCGTGACGGGTTTCCTGCTCGAACTCGGCGACGGTGAACTTTTCTGCACCATCGGGAAAATGGCCGCAGAAGATGACAACGTACGCCCACAGGTTGCGAACAAGATTCGCGGTGGCATTGGCCGTCAGCGTCGACTTCCAGGCAGGCCCGGTCAGCAAGGGGAAGACCACAAAATCCTTGCCGACCTGCCGGACGATCTTGCGTGCAAAATCCTTGTTGGCCTGAGAATTCAGCTGACCCTTTACGGCACCCTCCAACTTGGCGGCCGCGGTCAGGTCATGGAGAGCGATGCCCCACTCGAACGTTGCCGCCAGAATGACATTGGCAATCGGCTGCAGCAGGTTGATCGGCTTCCACGCCTCGTCCCGCGTCATCCGCAGGATCCCGAAACCCAGATCCTCGTCCATCCCGACAACATTGGTGTACGTGTGATGCTGGTAGTTGTGAGCACGTTTCCAGTGCTCGGACGGACCCGTCTGATCCCATTCCCACGAGCAGGAATGAATCTCCGGATCGTTCATCCAGTCCCACTGCCCGTGCATCACGTTGTGCCCGAGTTCCATGTTCTCGATGATCTTCGAGATGCTCAGCAGCGCCGTACCCGCCAACCAGGCGGGCCGGTACTTGCTACCGAACAGTGCGATACGGCCGCCGAGTTCCAAGGCGCGCTGAACGCGAATGACCCGACGAATATAACGGGCGTCCCGGATTCCACGAGAGTCTTCGACATCAAGTCGAATCTGGTCCAGTTCACGCCCGAGCGCTTCGACATCAGCTGCGGTGAGGTGCGAAAACTCTTTGATGTCGGTGATGGCCACCGTTGTCCTCCGTGTGCCTAGAAGCTATGCGTCCAGCGTACAGTCGCCCGCCGCAGCGGAAATGCATGTCTGGATGCGTTCACCCTCGACATGCTGCTTTCCCGAGCGTAGGTCGATCGCATGACCGGAAACGAGAGGTACGACACAGGTCTGGCAAATGCCCATTCGGCAACCGAAAGGCATCAGGGCGCCAGATTGCTCCCCAGCTTCGAGAAGGGTTGTCGCGCCGTCCACCGTGACGGTCTTTCCCGACTTCTCGAACGTGACGGTGCCACCGTCTGCGGATGCATCGATCCTCGACACCGCGAACCGCTCCATGTGCAGGCGGTCTTCGATCCCCTCGGCCTTCCACACGTCGTCGATCTCGTCGAGCAACGGCAGGGGTCCACACGCCCAGGTGTGGCGCTCACGCCAGTCCGGGCACACCTGATCAAGCGAACTGAGCTTGAACTTTCCGTCCCGACGGGTGAGCTGAATGTGGCTGACAAAATCCTCGTGCTCGCCGTGCAGTGCCGTCAGCTCGTCCGCGAACATGACATCGGATTCCGTGGGAGCGGAGTGTACGTGCATGACGTCGGGCAACTGTCCTCGACGATTCATCGTGCGCAACATGCCCATGACCGGCGTGATTCCGCTGCCTGCCGTGATGAACAGGATCTTCTCCGGCGGCGGGTCGGGCAACGCGAAGTTACCGGCCGGCGTGGCCAGCCGGACGATCGTTCCGGACGGAACGGCACCGCTCACCAGGTGACTCGAGAGGAAGCCCTCGGGCATCGCCTTCACCGCGATGGAGATCTTCTTGTTCTCCCAGTTGGGCGGCGACGTCAACGAGTACGACCGCCAATGCCATCGCCCGTCGATGTGCAGGCCGATGCCGATGTACTGCCCCGGCTGGTAATTGAAGTCGAACCCCCAACCCGGCTTGATCACGATCGTCGCGGAGTCCTGCGTCTCCGGCCGAACTTCGACGATCCGGCCACGCAGTTCGCGCGCCGACCACAACGGGTTTGCCAGATGAAGGTAGTCGTCAGGCAATAGAGGTGTGGTCAATCGCGCTGCGGCACCGCGCAGCAAATTGAGCTTCGACCGCGCTGCCGGAACTACCGACGCTGCCGGTGCCTCGATCCAGTCCTTCAGACCCATCAGACCTCCACCTCTCACCTGCGATACTCACGCGCAATGCCTGTGCCTACGCTATCGTAGGTTATCAGGTTACGGTACCGTAGGTTACTTCATAGTAAGGACAGCGGGTGTCCGGTATCAGAGCAGGTCGAGCAGGAACGGCAACTCTTGCGCCGCGTACCACGCCAACTCGTGATCTTCCGCGTCACCGAGGGTGAACTCCGCGTCCGTATCGCCGAGATCTGCAGCATCGACAATCCCCGCCGCCCGCTCGATATCCGGTTCGGCCTGAGCCAGATCAACATGAACGGACGCGACCTGCGCCATCGTTACCGGACCGGCCAAGCGGACCACCGCATCGTCGAGATCCGGACGCAACTTCGCGTCGTCGACATCTGCCGCAACCACCGCGCGGCGGAAGGTCACCGGTCCGTCGGCGCCGGCGATCAAACGCAACGACGCGCGCGCCGCCTCACTCATCGCGACTTCCGCCAACTCGTCGTCGTCCCCGGCTGCATAGGCCTCACGTAATGCCGGAGTGACGGCAAACGCAGTCCGACTCATCGCGTCGAACTCCTGATCGGCAACCAAACGCTGCAGAATTTCCACAGTTGCCGGTACGAACACCCTCATGAGACCACCTTCGGTTTGACTGTCACGACGCGCGAGAAACACTTACCGACTGGCGTCGGTCAACTCCTCGAGAGACTCGAAGAGCAACGAACGCACCACGTCGACGTCCGACATCGCGTCACGGTCGGCATTCAAACCGTAGTAGACATTCCCGTCATACGACGTCAAGGCAATACTGAGTGTCTGATTCTTCAGCAACGGCGAGACCGGATACATCTCCTCCATCCGCGCACCACCGATGTAGAGCGGAAACTGCGGACCCGGCGCGTTGGTGATCATGAGATTGAACATGCGCTGCGAGAGACTGCTGGCCGCGCGCGCACTCATCGCATGGAGAGTGGCCGGCGCGAACCCCGACATCTTCACCATCGTCTGAGCGGTCACCCGACGGCCCTGACGCGCAAATGCTTCCGTGGCGTGCGCGACGTGGGACAACCGGACGACGGCATTGGGCTCCCCTACCGGCAGGTCGATCAGGAACGACGACACATGACCGGGCGCCTGCGGGTCTTCGACGTCCGGGCTGTCCGGACCGTCGATGTACACCGACATCGGCACCATCGCTCGGACAACACTCGCCTCGGTGACCGGCTCTCCCCGCGACAACAGCCAGTTCCGCAAGGCGCCGGTGACCACCGTGAGGATCACGTCGTTGATCTCGCACCCGTACTTCGCCCGAATCCGCCGGTAGTCGTTCAGTGGAGTCTTTGCGACGGACAGTCGTCGGCTCCGCGAGATCGGCGCATTGAGCGGGCTGTTAGGGGCGACCTGCGCGGCCGTACGCACCACAGCGGCAACCTTGCCGACAGCACTGACCGCCTCCGTCATCGACGTCGTCACGTCGCCCAAGGCGGCCCTCGCCCGGGCGACACCCTCACCCGGACTCGTGACGAGATCAGCGAGCGCACCGATGAGCAGATTCAGATCACTCGGCGGCGGGGCAGGCATCCACAACTCTTCCGCGCCGGGCAGGCGCTTCTCCTGCGGATCGAACAAGACCTGACTGATCTCGAGAGCGGTATCTCCGTCGACCAATGCAGAATGCGATTTTGTGAAGATTGCAAACCTGTCATCGGCCAAACCCTCCACGAGGTACATCTCCCACAGCGGCCGAGTGTTGTCCAGGGGCCGGGAAATGAGGCGCGCGATCAGATCGTTCAACTGCTCGGCCGACCCCGGTTTCGGTAGCGCTGACCGGCGGACGTGGTACGTGATGTCGAAATCTCGATCGTCGACCCACACCGGACGTGCCAAACCCAGAACAACTTCCCTGACTTTTTGTCGATACCGCGGCACCAGAGCGAGCCGCTCCTCCACGAGTCGCAGCAATTCGTTGTGGTCGATCCCGGTTCCCGGCTGCCGGAAAATTCCCAGCGAACCGACATGCATCGGAGTGCTGCCGGCTTCGAGAAAGTAGAAGGCCGCGTCCTGAATCGTCAATCTGTTCACCATGATTGATCACCCGCCGGTAGATCATCCAAACCAGCTGCATCATCCAAACCAGCTGCATCATCCAAACCAGCCGCACCGTCCACGTCGAGCAGTATCGACAACTCCTCGATCGTGTCGGCCGGGTCGTAGTGATGGACACCGACCATGCCGACGGCGACGGCGCCTCGAACATTTATCTCGAGGTCGTCCACGAACACACAGTCCTGCGGACGCAGACCCAACCGTGTTGCGGCCAGAAGGTAGATCTCAGCTTCCGGCTTGGCCATCCCGACGTCACCGGAGAGCACGACGTCGTCCACCAACACCCCGTCGCCGAGATCACGAAGCCACTGCGCGTCCGATCCGCCGGGATCGTTACTCACGATTCCCGTCGCGATGCCCGCGCTGCGAGCCCGCCGAACCACCGCACTGAGACCGTCCAGGTCAGACCCCGGACCGAACAGCACGCCACCCACATCCAACAGAAGTCCCCGCACGAGATTTACATTAAGGTGCGGCCGTGATCTCTGCGACATCTGTGGGTGTTCGTGTCATACTTCTCACCATCGTTCGGGGGAGCGATAAAGATATCCGCGTTGAAAGCTATCCGCATCGAAAAATATCCGGGGGGATACATCATGACCATCGACCAACACGTCGACGCGCACTGCACACCACAACGATTTCTCCGACCGGCGCCGCAGAGCGAACCGCCGGCCGATTCCCTGATGATCAGGCGACTACCGGCCCGAACCGAACGAGTGCTGGGCAGCGCGCGCAAAACAGCACACAGCGGAACATCAGGACACGGTGCAGCATCGGGACACAGGGCAGTACAAGACAGGCCCGCGGCCGAACCGGTCGCACCCGGCGCTGATGTCTTCTGGAACACGTCGCTGCGGCTCGTCCTCGAAGTCCTCGACCGCAAGCGAAATCCCGCACACCTCAAAAGGGTACTGTCCCCGACGGTGATGGAACTCGTTCAGCGCCTTGCACTTTCACACGATCCACTGCGCGGACTTGGCGCTGCCCGGACTCACAAGACTCATGTGAGCACCGCTTCGCCCCACGCTGCAGAAGTCTGCGCCACCTACACCCGGGGCAGCCAAACCTTCGCGATTGCCGCCAAGATCGAGAACACTGACAACAAAGGCTGGATGGTCACCGCACTACACGTGGTGTGAGCATCCAGCCTTTGTCGGTGGGAAAGTCAGCGCCCGAGAATCAGCGCTTCCGCTTGGACTTCGGTGCGCGGTTGCCCTTTGCCTGCGTGCGGGCCGCTTCACGACGCTCTCGACGCGACGCGGTCTCCCCCGCGTCGACGGCTGGATCGCGAGTGGCCTTCGCCTTCCCGTCCTCGTCCGGGCCGGTGTACGTCAGCCTGGACGGGCCGCCGTCGTCAAGTCCCTTGGCGCGCAATGCCGATGGCGCCGACGCGCCGGTGGTACCAGCAGCAGCTTGCTGTGTCGGCAAGGGCTTCGGTGCGGTCGCGGACGCCGCAGCAGCGGAACCTGCCGTCACCGAAATACCCGAAGTAGGTTGCGCGGGAGCAGCTTCGACCTGAAGGTTGAAGAGGAATCCGACGGACTCCTCCTTCAAGCCGTCGAGCATCCCGATGAACATGTCGTAGCCCTCGCGCTGGTACTCGACCAACGGGTCGCGCTGCGCCATGGCGCGCAGGCCGATACCTTCCTTGAGGTAGTCCATCTCGTAGAGGTGTTCACGCCACTTGCGGTCGAGCACGGACAGGAATACCCGGCGCTCGAGTTCGCGCATTCCGTTCTCGCCGGCAATCGCGTCGATCTCGGCTTCGCGCTTCTTGTACGCTGCGTGCGCGTCGTCGAGCAGGGCGGTGCGCAGTTCGTCCCGCGTGAGGTCGCCGGCGATGCCACCGTCTTCGCCCACGAGTGCCTTGTAGTCGATACCCACCGGGTAGAGGGTCTTGAGTGCCGTCCACAGTTGCTCGAGATCCCAGTCCTCGACATATCCCTCAGCGGTCGCGCCGTCGACGTACGCGGTGACCACGTCGGTGATCATCTGTTCGACCTGGCCCTCCATGTCCTCACCTTCGAGGATCTGGCGGCGTTCCTTGTAGATCACGGTGCGCTGCTGATTCATGACCTCGTCGTACTTGAGGACGTTCTTGCGAATCTCGAAGTTCTGCTGCTCGACCTGGGTCTGCGCGCTCTTGATAGCCTTCGAGACCATCTTGGCCTCGATCGGAACGTCGTCAGGCAGGTTGAGGCGCGTCATGATCGATTCGAGCGCGGAACCGTTGAATCGGCGCATGAGCTCGTCACCGAGGGAGAGGTAGAACCGCGATTCTCCCGGGTCGCCCTGACGACCGGAACGGCCGCGAAGCTGGTTGTCGATACGACGCGATTCATGGCGTTCGGTGCCCAGCACGTACAGGCCGCCGGCTGCGCGAACCTTGTCGGCGTCAGCCTTGACGTCTTCCTTCACCCGACTCAGGACGTCGTCCCACGCGGCTTCGTATTCGTCCGGCGTCGTGACCGGGTCGAGTCCGTTCTTGCGCAGTGCGATGTCGGCGATGATGTCCGGGTTACCGCCCAGCACGACGTCGGTACCGCGGCCGGCCATGTTCGTGGCGACCGTCACCGCACCGGAGCGACCGGCCTCGGCGATGATGGTTGCTTCCTTCTCGTGGAACTTGGCGTTGAGGACGTTGTGCGCCACGCCGCGCTTGGTGAACTGCTTGGACAGGTACTCCGAGCGTTCGACGCTGGTGGTACCGATCAGAACCGGCTGACCGTTCTCGTGCCGCTCGACGACGTCGTCGACTACGGCGTCGAACTTGGCTTCCTCGGTCTTGTAGATGAGGTCGCCGCTGTCGACGCGGATCATGGGGCGGTTGGTCGGGATCGGGATGACGCCAAGGGTGTAGGTCTGGTGCAGCTCGGCGGCCTCGGTCTCGGCGGTACCCGTCATGCCCGACAGCTTGTCGTACAGACGGAAGTAGTTCTGCAGGGTGATCGTGGCGAGGGTCTGGTTCTCAGCCTTGATCTCGACCTTTTCCTTGGCCTCGATGGCCTGGTGCATGCCCTCGTTGTATCGACGTCCGACCAGAACACGGCCGGTGAACTCGTCGACGATGATGACCTCACCGTCGCGGACGATGTAGTCCTTGTCCTTGGTGTAGAGCTCTTTGGCCTTGATGGCGTTGTTCAAGTAGCTCACCAGCGGCGAGTTCGCGGCCTCGTACAGGTTGTCGATTCCGAGTTGATCCTCGACGAGTTCGACACCGGCCTCGTGAACACCGATGGTGCGCTTACGGATGTCCACTTCGTAGTGGACGTCCTTCTTCAGGAGCGGCGCGATCCGCGCGAACTCGCTGTACCACTTGCTGGAGCCGTCGGCCGGACCCGAGATGATCAGCGGCGTGCGGGCCTCGTCGATCAGGATGGAGTCGACCTCGTCCACGATGGCAAACGCATGTCCACGCTGGACCAGATCGTCCAGGGAGTGCGTCATGTTGTCACGCAGGTAGTCGAACCCGAACTCGTTGTTGGTGCCGTACGTGATGTCGGCCGCATACGCGACCCGGCGCTCGGCCGGCGTCATACCGGAGAGGATCACACTGGTCTCGAGACCGAGCGAACGGTGAACACGGCCCATCCACTCGGAGTCACGCCTGGCCAGGTAGTCGTTGACTGTGACGACGTGAACACCGTCACCTGCGATGGCATTGAGATAGGCAGGCAACACACAGGTCAGGGTTTTGCCCTCACCGGTCTTCATCTCCGCGACGTTGCCGAAGTGCAGTGCCGCACCACCCATGATCTGCACGTGGAAGTGCTTCTGGTCGATGACTCGCCACGACGCTTCACGCGCGACGGAAAACGCCTCGGGCAGCAGTTCGTCGAGCGTCTCACCAGCGGCGTAACGCTCGCGGAACTCGTCGGTCTTGGCCTTGAGTTGATCGTCTGTCAGGCCTTCTACCTCGGGCGACAGTGATTCGACATGCTCAGCAATGTGCTTGAGGCGCTTGACCATGCGACCTTCACCAACACGGAGCAGCTTCGATAGCGACAGCGACGGCACAGTCTTGTTCGTCCTCAATCTTCGGCAACAAATGGGTGACACACTAAAAATCCGGCCGGGGTCCGAAAACTCCGGCCGGATTCCATGGTAGGCGCTAACTCGAGGTTGCGAGGCAACCCACCTACAGATCGGTCACGTCAGGCGGATCAACCCGTAGTCGAATGCGTGTCGACGGTAGACGACGGACGGCTTGTCGGACTCCTTGTCATGGAACAGGAAGAAGTCGTGACCGACCAGTTCCATCTCGTAGAGAGCGTCGTCGATCGTCATGGGCTCGGCTGGGTGATCCTTCGTGCGGACCACGCGTCCCGGGCCGTCGTACTCGTCCGGCTCTTGACCGTTCAGCGAAATGTCGGGCGCGGCACCGAGTGAGTCTGCGTCGACGAGCGAGGCGGTTGCCTCGGCGACGGACAGCGGTCGCTTGTCACCGTAATGGACCTTCTTGCGGTCCTTGGTTCGACGGAGTCGGCTCTCGAGTTTGTCGATCACCGATTCGAATGCAGCGTAGAAGCTGTCTGCTGCGGCTTCTGCTCGCGCTACCGGCCCTTTGCCGCGGGCAGTGATCTCGACCCGCTGGCAGTTCTTGGACTGACGTCGATTGCGTTCGTGCTGAAGTTCCACATCGAAGTGGAATATGGAGGGGTCGAAGTGTTCCAATCGCGCCAGCTTGTCCGAAACATAAACTCGGAAGTGATCGGGTATCTCGACATTGCGTCCCTTGACGACGATGTCGGACCTCGGAACAGCGGATTGCGCGGAACGCTCGGTGGTGGCGTCCTCGATGAAAAACGAGGCTTGCGAAGGGGTCGTCACTCGTACCTCCCAATTACGGCCCCGCTCAGTGATTGAGCGGCGGCAAGTTCTTCAAGTACCGAGAGGGGATCCGCCCGGCATCAGGATTGAAGTACCACCTCCCACCTGTTTTCGGGTGTGCCGCCGACGCTAGTACGTAATCCGCGCGAGTGCCACTGTTAGCCGGAAATTCATTCACACGCCCGCGATCACGAGTACGAGATTTGTCCGGATTGCGATCCTCTCGAGCGCCCGAATCGATTCTGCCGCAGTCGCTCCCGTCGTCAGAACGTCGTCGAGTAGCACTACGTCGACGTCACGGTTCACCAATCCGACCCCCGCGCGTGTCACTGCGATCTTCTCGGCCACATTGCTGGCCCGAGCCGCGGCGGACAAGCCGACGGAATCGCGGACGCCACGCGTCATGGACAATGCCGAATGAACCTCGACACAGTGCTGCGGCAGAACCTCGCGAGCCGCACGAGCAATGCGGCGGACCGGATCACCGCCGCGAGAACGGGCGGCGCGCGCACGGGACGGGGCCGGGATCAGGACCAAAGGCCGACGCGTCGGATGGTGGAGCTCGCCCCACCGCGCCAGAAGCGTCAGCGCTTCGGCCACAGCGTCTCCCAGCGGCTCAGCGAGGTCGCGTCGCCCGCGCTCCTTGATCTCGATCACACTGCGCCGTCTCGGGCCACTGTATGGACCGAGCGCCCAGGCCGGCGCGCCGGGATCGACTCGAGGCGTGAGGCGGATCGGATGGTCGCCAAGCGTGGCGGCGCACTCCTCACACCATTGCACGCCGATCCGCCCGCATCCCCCGCACTCACGCGGCAACACCAGATCGAGCGCTGCTCCCCCGATACCGCTCCATTTCCGAAATCCACCGACCCCCATGCCCGTCAGTGTGCAGGCGCCCACCGACAGCAACCCTCGTGCACCGCCGGAATCCTCAGCCTGGTAGTATCGGAATCGCCTTCTGTCCCGTCAACCCAGGCACCTCACGCCACAACCTGTCGCCCGCGGGATCGTTGTTGTTCAACTGGAAAACCGCTCGAGCATCAGCGACGTACTCGGTGGTCGGCGACGCGTCGACGGACACCACGGGCGCCGTGAGATTGCCCCGGGGCAACGAGTCCATTCGAGAGCCGTCGATCGCGACCTGCACAACCGGGACATCGGAGTTGTTACGTGCGATCACGATGGTGTCGCTGTTACTCCAGTCGAGTGAGAGCGCTGTGCTCCCCAATCCCGGAGCCACAGCGCGTGGATTGGTCAATGCGAAGACCCCGCTGGGCAGGCGGACCACGATCGCCAGATACACCTTGCCGTCGATGATCATCGCCGCTCGAACTCCGTCACGAGACAGGCGCAGTTCGGTGATGTTCGATCCCATGGGGATCAGTGCGCCCACGTCCACGTTCATGACCGATACCCGGCCGCTGGTTGGCTCCCGAACCGCGCGCACCACGGTGTTGCCGTTGACCGCCGCCCAGATCGTGTTGTTGTCGATTTCCCACGTCGGCCTGGTGATCACCGGCGCGTCGAGTACCGGGACCGCACCTTCGGCATAGGTACCCAGCGACAACGAAAATCGTTTTGCGGGATCAGGATTGGCGGTATCCGCCACTGCGGCTACGGCCTTGCCGTCACGGGAGAGCGCAACCGATGCAAGGTTGCCGGCAGTGCCGGCAAATCCGGGTACCGGAGTCACGCCCTGTTCACCGACACTGACCAGTGAACCGTCACGAAGGGCGTGCAATCCGACTGTCGCCCCTGTCGTCGCCAACGGATTCGTGGACGCGACGTCGGCAGTTGTCCAGCCTTCCGGATGTGCAGCATCGAGGGGCGCCCCGTCCACCAGCAGTACGTAGGGACCCGCGACGTCCGCGCTGGCCAATGTCCAGATGATCTGCGCGGCAAACAATCCGCGCGTTTCGGGGTCCATCGACTGATCGATCCGGAAATCGATGCGGACGCCGCCGAGACCGACACCTACCTGACCGGATCGACCGTCGGCCTTCGTGATGGGCCCGATCACCGAGACACCCGTGCCCAGTTCGTTGCGGACGGCCGACGCGAGCGCCTCCTTGGGCCCCTCGATCAACAGGCCGACCAACTGCGCGGTCACCTGGTCCTGGGAACCCGATATCCACCGCAGATCCGGAACCATGGTCTGACCGCTCGGATCCGGGAAGAACAACGATTTCCGTTGGTACGCACCGAGGAACGCCGCACGCTCCATGATCACACCCGAAGGAAGATCGCTGATGCGCCACTCACCCTCGACCAGAGTCAGCGTCATCTTGGCTTCGTAACTGCCGTCTTCGGGAACGTAAATTCCCCCGGGCTCGAGCCGCCCGACCTTGTTCACTCGAATCGTGTAGACCGCTTCCTGATCGGTTCGCGATTCGGACAGTGTGTCGACCTTGTCGACGATGATCGCGGTCGCCGCGTCGTCCCATTTCGCGGACATCTCAGGGGTCAGGTACTGCCGGGCCGCCAGGTGCCGGTTCGCGGGTTCGGTGTTCGCTTTCACGAAGTCCCGCAACAACAAATCGGGCTCACGGCCCGAAGCCGGCGGCGAGACGGGAGTTCCCGGTGCCGCAGTGGCAAGTGTCCCGATCGCCTGCGGCGACGACGATGCCGGCAGACTCGCACACGCGCCGGTCAGGAGCACCGCACTCAGCCCCAGCGCCAACAGACCACGGCGATATCGTTGCATCACGAACGCTCACCTCCTTGCGAGCCGCTTCGCGATTCGGTGTCGTGCGGCGTCGGAATCGACGACGTGACGTCCCCGACCTCTTCGGCGACGAGGTCCGCATTCGAGGGGGTCCGTACGAACTTGGCCGTCGTCGGCTTCAGCGGAAGCGGGCTCGATACCAGCTTCTTGCCGCGCACCCGCGGCAACGTCAGACGGAAGCACGCGCCGACACCGGGCTCACCCCAGGCTTCGAGTTTGCCGTCGTGCAGATTGGCATCCTCGACGCTGATCGCCAAGCCAAGACCCGTGCCGCCGCTGCGCCGGACCCGCGACGGATCGGATCGCCAGAAGCGGTTGAACACAAGTTTCTCCTCGCCGGGACGAAGTCCGACTCCGCTGTCGCGAACGATGAAGGCCAGAGCGTCGTCGTCGGCTCGCAGGCGCAGCAGGATGGGTTTACCTTCCCCGTGATCGATGGCGTTGGCGAGGAGGTTCCGCAGGACCCGTTCGACTCGGCGCGGATCGACGTCGGCGATGACCGGGTCGTCGGGCATGTCGACTATCAACTCGGTACCGGATTCACGGGCGAGGTGGCGAACGGTGGACACCGCGGCCCGCGCACACATCCTGACGTCGAGTTGTTCGGACGCCAGTTCCGCAACGCCGGCGTCGTGCCGGGAAATCTCGAGCAGATCGGCCAGCAGACCTTCGAACCGGTCGAGTTCGGCGACAAGCAGTTCAGACGAGCGTCGGAGTATCGGATCGAGGCTCTCGCTGCCGTCGTGGATGAGGTCCGCGGCCATTCGCACCGTAGTGAGCGGGGTGCGCAGTTCGTGGCTGACATCGGACGTGAAGCGTTTCTGCAGATTGCCGAACTCCTCGAGCTGGGTGATCTGCTTCGAGAGGCTCTCGGCCATTTCGTTGAAAGACATTGCGAGACGGGCCATGTCGTCCTCGCCGCGAACCGGCATGCGTTCCTTGAGCCGGCCGTCGGCGAAGCGCACGGCGATCCTCGACGCAGATCGGATCGGCAGCACTACCTGGCGCGCGACGAGCAGCGAAATCGCGGCCAACAGAACCAGCAGGACAGCGCCACCGATCAACAGGGTGCTGCGGACCAGCGACAGGCTGCGATCCTCGCTGGCGAGCGGGAACACGAGATACAACTCGAGGCCCGAGATCGACGACGCTGTGGGACTGCCGATGATCAAGGCAGGACCGGAGTAGCCTTCCGGATCCGAGACCGTCGCGAACTGGTAGGCGATCTGGCCGTTGTGAACGAACTCACGCAAGTTTTCGGGGATCTGGTCGGCCGGTCCGGCATACACGGGGTCCCGGGGCCCGTCTTGCTCGACGATCAGCGCGGGATCGAAAGTGCCCGCAGAACCCGATGCTTGACCGCCCGATTGATTGCGGCTCGTCAAGCTTGACGCCGCACTCTCGAGTTGGTCTTTGAGCGCAGCACTGCCGTCGACTCCGGCCAGCTGATCTTCGACGACGCCTCGGGCGCGATCCATCTCCTCCGTGGCGGCGGTGATTTTCGCTTCGAGCAGTCGGTCGGTGATCTGGCTCGTGAGCACAACACCGAGAATCACGATCACGATCAACGACAACGACAGCGTCGAGACGACAACCCGCAGTTGCAGCGATCGTCGCCAGGTGTGGGCGAGGGTGTTGCTCAGTGAGTGGCACCACCGCAGAAAAGGCGTCAGCCACCGATTGGAGCGGCGACGCCAACGAGAAACGCCACCGGTCACGGCGGTCCGGCCTTGTAGCCGACACCCCTCACCGTCAAAACCACTTCGGGATTCTCGGGATCGGTTTCGACCTTGGCGCGCAGACGCTGGACGTGGACGTTGACCAGGCGGGTGTCAGCGGCGTGGCGGTAACCCCACACCTGTTCCAAGAGCACCTCACGGGTGAACACCTGTCGGGGCTTGCGCGCAAGGGCAACGAGGAGATCGAATTCGAGAGGGGTGAGCGAAATCTGCTCGCCGCCGCGGCTGACCTTGTGCGCCGGCACGTCGATCACGATGTCGGCAATACTCAGCAGTTCTGCCGGTTCTTCCTCGGTACGACGCAGTCGAGCGCGAACCCGGGCGACCAGTTCCTTGGGCTTGAACGGCTTCATGATGTAGTCGTCCGCGCCGGACTCGAGGCCGAGGACAACGTCCACGGTGTCGGTCTTTGCAGTCAACATCACGATGGGAACGCCGGAATCCGCACGCAGAACCCGACATACGTCGATGCCGTTCATGCCGGGCAGCATCAGATCGAGCAGGACCAGGTCGGGCCGAGTCTCGCGCACTGCCGCAAGTGCAAGAGTTCCGTCGCCTACCACGTAGGGATCAAAACCCTCACCCCGCAGTACGATCGTGAGCATCTCGGCGAGTGCCGTGTCGTCGTCGACAACCAGAATCCTTGGTTTCATATCCCTATCGTTGCATCTTCGAGTCGTAATTAAGACCGTTACGTGACTGTGCGGCGTGCCGCGTGTTCCCTCTACTGTGCCGGAAACTTCCGAATCGGGTCGTCATCGTGACGCATCACGCGAAGTCGGCCAGTTTGCGGGCAAGATCCGACGGGTCCGTATCGGGACCAATGACCCACCACGGTGACACCCACTCGGTTGCCGCCAGTTGCGAGTACAGTTCGCCGGTTCGGATCTGCAGGTCTCCGTCGCGCTCGTAAGCATCACGCTCACGCGTCGAATCTTCCACCTCGCGACTGCGAGCACGCTCGTTCGCCAACTCGATCGGTACGTCGAGGTACATCTGGAGATCAGGTACCGGGAGGCCGAGACGACCCAGTTCGAGATCGCGAACCCACTCCACCATCTCGCCGTCGACGCCCTGATGCAGGCGCGCTGCGTTGTACGCGGCGTTGGACGCGACGTACCGATCGAGTAGGACAATGTCGTTGGCGCTCAACAATTCCGAGATCTGCGATGAAGCACCAGCCCGATCGAGAGCGAACAGCACTGCCATCGCGTTCACCGAAGCAGCGAGGTCGCCGTGCGCTCCCTTGAGCGCTTCGGCAGCAAGATCCGCATGGATCGATTGACCGTAGCGGGGAAAATCGAGTGTGGCGATCGAGGTACCGCTCCGCTCGAGTTCGCCGACGACCTTGCCGATCAACGTCCGCTTGCCGGCTCCATCGAGCCCTTCCAACGCCACGAGTATTCCCACGGCTGACTAGCCTATCCCGCAGCCTCACATGCCTATCCCCCAGCCCGCAGACGCGGACCGGGGGACGGTGAGAGCTGGTGAAGACCGAACCGAAACAGCTCAGTAGCGGTAGTGCTCGGGCTTGTACGGGCCTTCGACGTCGACGCCGATGTACTCCGCCTGCTCCTTGGTGAGCTTGGTCAGCGTGCCACCGAGTGCCTCGACGTGGATCTTCGCGACCTTCTCGTCGAGGTGCTTCGGGAGACGGTAAACCTCGTTGTCGTACTCCTCCGGCTTGGTCCACAGTTCGATCTGCGCGATGACCTGGTTGGAGAAGCTGTTGCTCATCACGAACGACGGGTGACCTGTCGCGTTACCGAGGTTGAGCAGACGACCCTCGGACAGAACGATGATCGAGTGGCCGTCGGCAAACGTGAACTCGTCGACCTGCGGCTTGATGTTGATCCGCGTGACGTCGCCCGACTTCTCGAGGCCGGCCATGTCGATCTCGTTGTCGAAGTGACCGATGTTGCCCAGGATGGCCTGGTGCTTCATGGCCTTCATGTGCTCGAACGTGATGATGTCCTTGTTACCGGTGGACGTGATCACGATGTCGGCCCAGCCGATGGCCTGCTCGACGGTCTTGACCTCGAAGCCGTCCATGAGCGCCTGAAGGGCGTTGATGGGGTCGACCTCTGTGACCGCGACGCGAGCGCCCTGGCCACGAAGCGCCTCGGCGCAGCCCTTGCCGACGTCGCCGTAACCACAGACGAGTGCAGCCTTGCCGCCGATCAGGACGTCGGTGCCACGGTTGATGCCGTCGAGCAACGAGTGGCGCGTGCCGTACTTGTTGTCGAACTTGCTCTTGGTGACCGAGTCGTTGACGTTGATCGCGGGGAACGTGAGTTCACCGGCAGCGGCAACCTGGTACAGACGCAGAACGCCAGTGGTGGTCTCTTCGGTGACGCCCTGGACGGACTCGGCGATTGCCGTCCACTTGCCCTTGTCGGCCTCGAGGGACTGACGCAGCAGGGCGAGGAAGACCTTGTACTCGTCGGAATCCTGGTCGTCATCCGTCGGCGGGACAACGCCGGCCTTCTCGAACTGCGCGCCCTTGAGGACGAGCATGGTGGCGTCGCCACCGTCGTCGAGGATCATGTTGGCAGGCTCGCCCGGCCAGGTCAGCATCTGCTCGGCTGCCCACCAGTACTCCTCGAGGGTCTCACCCTTCCACGCGAACACCGGAACGCCCTTGGGCTCTTCCGGGGTGCCGTGGGGGCCGACGACGATAGCCGCGGCAGCATGATCCTGGGTGGAGAAGATGTTGCACGAAGCCCAACGAACCTCGGCGCCGAGCGCGGTCAGCGTCTCGATCAGGACCGCAGTCTGAATGGTCATGTGGAGCGAACCGGAAACGCGAGCGCCCTTGAGCGGCAAGACCTCTGCGTATTCACGGCGAAGTGCCATGAGGCCCGGCATCTCGTGCTCTGCGAGTCGGATTTCCTTGCGACCGAATTCCGCGAGCGAAAGATCTGCAACTTTGTAGTCGACACCGTTACGGTTGTCGGCGACGGGCGTTGTTGAAACTGAGGTCGTCATCGTCCCTCTCCTGGTTGACGTGCATACTCCACTCCAGGCTATCCGCTCGGCCCACGCAGTAGGACATCACCGTGATCACGGTGAACCTCACACCGTGTCGCGCGCACCTCGGGCAACATCGATGAACGGTCCGAGCAACGCACCCAGATCCTCCGCAACCGACGCCCCCGACTCGGGCGGCATCGAGATGTAACTGAGCCCCAGCCTGGCAATTGCCCTGGCCAGGATGCCCGCATCCTGGGCCGACGCCTGAATCCACCCACGCTGAAAGCTCTCCGACAACCGGGTCGATGCCCGGTCGATGATCACTGCACTGTCCGTTGTGATCAAACGCAACAAATCGGGCTTCGCCTCCCCTGTCAGGAGTGAACGCACCAACGGGTCCATCGCACTCGAGGCAAAAAACGCCCCGAACCCTGACATCAGGGCATCGACACTGCGTCCCTCGTTTGCCGCAACGGCGTCGTCCACGGCGTCGACAAACCCGTCCGCCAGCCGCAGCGCGTACGCCTGCGCCAGGCCTTGCCGGGAACCGAACTCGTTGTAGAGCGTCTGCCGGCTGACACCCGCATGCTTGGCCAGAACGGTCAGACTCACCTCGGACCAGTCGCGCTCGGTCAGCAATTCACGCATCGAATCGAGCACCGCCCCGCGCAGCAGCAAACGCGACGCCTCTTTCTGCGGCAGGCGGGACGCCTCTTTCTGCGACAGGCGGGTGGGCGTCGACATCATGGTGACGAGCCTACCGCCGCACCCGCCGACCCACTCAGGTCCGTTCGATCTCCACCATGAAGAAGTCACTTTTCGCCGCGCCGCAATCCGGGCAACTCCAGTCATCCGGAATATCGTCCCAGCGAGTGCCTGGCTCTATGCCGTCATCGGGCCAGCCTTGCGCCTCGTCGTACTCGAATCCGCACTGCGCGCACTGATACAGCTTGTAGTCGTTCATGATTCACTCCCCTGTCGTTGCCGAAACAGCTTCGAAGTCCAATTTTTCTCGAACGCCGCAGTCCGGACAGCACCAGTCGTCGTGGACTGCCTCCCACGGTGTTCCTGCCGGAAACCCTTCTCGCGGAGCGCCCTTCACCTCGTCGTAGACGTACTCACATACAGGGCATTTGTAGGCACTCATGCGCTCGCTCCGTACCGCGCGAGGATCTTCTCGCGCTTGCCCGGCGAGATGTTGACCCGGGTGATGTCACCGTCATAGTGGGCAATAACCTTGGGATCCATTACTTTTCGCCACAGGGGCGGTACGTATGCCAGCATGATCATGCTGGCATATCCGCTCGGAAGATTGGGTGCGCCATCCATACTCCGGAGCGTCTGATAGCGGCGCGTGGGGTTGGCGTGATGATCACTGTGACGCTGCAGGTGATACAGGAAGATGTTGGTGCAGATGTGATCACTGTTCCAGCTGTGTTCCGGAGCGGCACGCTCGTATCGGCCGCTGGCCAACTTCGTCCGCTTCAGCCCGTAATGCTCGAGATAGTTGACCGTCTCGAGCAGGCAGAAGCCGAAGACTGCCTGCAGGAACAGGAACGGCAGAATCGACAGCCCGAACACGGCGGTGAGCACAGCGAACAGCACGACCGACATCAACCACGAATGTAGGACGTCGTTGCGAATTGTCCACGGCTTCTTGCCCAATCGATCCAGTCGCGACTTTTCGAGTTCCCACGACGATCGCAGGGATCCCCAGACGCTACGCGGCAGGAAAGCCCAGAAGCTCTCACCGAATCGCGAAGATGCGGGATCTTCCGGAGTAGCCACCCGGACGTGATGACCGCGGTTGTGCTCGATGTAGAAGTGACCGTAGAAGGACTGCGCCAGGGTGATCTTGGACAGCCACCGTTCGAGATCGTCTTTCTTGTGGCCGAGTTCGTGCGCTGTGTTTATTCCGATGCCCGCAACGCATCCGACGGTGATCGCCACACCGATCTTCGATACCAGTCCGAGTCCGCCGTCGATACCGAGCCACGACAGGTCCGTCGCCGACCACAGGTAGCAGGCCATGACAAGGCTGACCAACTGGAACGGAATGTAGATGTACGTGCAATAGCGGTAGTACTTGTCGTTCTCGAGTCTTTCCATGACGTCCTCGGGCGGGTTCTCACCGTCCGGCCCGAAGAAGATATCGAGGATCGGCAGCAGCACGTACACCAGCAGCGGCCCGATCCACCACCACACCGGCGAGACCGCGTCCAGACCGATGTTGTTGAACAGAGCCACCATTCCCACTGCTATGAAAATCGCGATCGGGGGAACCAGGCCGAGCAGCCAGAGATGCCGTTTCTTGTCCCGCCACTCCCCCGATATCTGATCGGATTGTGCGCCCACGTGTGTCGACACTGCGTGCCTCCTCCATCCGGAACGACCCACGACTGTGAGTCACTTCACTCTGAAGTAGACAATACTGGCTATGTTGTAAAAAAACTATACAAATCCTGAAATTTGTACACTCACTCGATTTCGCCGCGCTCGCGCTTTCCGATCAACGAATGCCGACGGCTGTACGCGAAGTAGATGACCACGCCGATCGCCATCCAGACCACAAACCGCAACCAGGTCTCCACCGACAGATTGAACATGAGCCACACGCACGCCAGCACCGCAAGAATCGGGACAACCGGAACCCACGGAACTCGGAATCCGCGAGGCAGGTCCGGACGCGTCCGGCGCAGAACAATAACTCCGATCGAGACGAGGACAAACGCGAACAACGTTCCGATGTTCACCATTTCCTCGAGCGTGCCGATCGGAAAAACACCGGCCAGGACGGCAACCACCACACCGACAAGCACGGTGATCCGGACCGGAGTCCCATGCTTTCCGGTCGGCGCCAACCGGCGCGGCATCAAACCGTCGCGGGCCATCGCAAAAAGCACACGGGTCTGCCCCAGCATCAACACCATGACTACGGTCGTGAGTCCGGCGAGGGCACCGAACGAGATCACGTTCTTTGCCCACGTGATGTCGTGGAACGCGAATGCCGTTGCCAGATTGGACGTGTCGCCTTCGAGTTCGCGGTAATTCACCATCCCCGTGAGCACCAGCGTCACCGCCACGTACAGCACGGTGACGATGAGGAGTGAACCGAGAATTCCACGCGGCAGGGCCTTCTGCGGTTCCTTCGTTTCCTCCGCGGTGGTCGCGACGACGTCGAATCCGATGAACGCGAAGAACACCAGGCTCGCTGCCGCCAGGAGTCCGTACCACCCGAACGTGCTGCCGCCGGCGCCGGTGACGTAGGAGAACAACGACTGATGGATGCCCTCGCCGGTGCTACCTGGCTGAGACGGCGGAATGTACGGCGTGTAGTTGTCGGTGTCGATGTAGAACATGCCGACGATGATCACGAGCAGCACCACGGCCACCTTGATCGACGTGATCACCAGCGACACTCGTGAGGACAGCTTGGTTCCGGTCACCAGCAACACCGTGATGACCGCGATGATCAGCACGGCGCCCCAGTCGAAAGTGATCGGCCCGAGTTCTACGATCGGACTCCGCGAGCCCATCACCTCACCGAGATACAGCGACCACCCTTTTGCCACCACGGATGACGCCAACGCGAATTCGAGGATGAGGTCCCAGCCGATGATCCAGGCGACGAACTCGCCGAACGTCGCGTACGAGAACGTGTATGCGCTTCCGGCGACTGGAACCGTCGACGCGAATTCGGCATAACAGAGCGCCGCCAGGCCGCACGCGATCGCGGCAATGACAAAGGCCAGGGACACAGACGGCCCGGCGACATTGCCTGCCGTCCGAGCCGTGAGTGTGAAGATCCCTGCGCCGATGACCACCGCAACACCGAACACGGTGAGATCCCAGGAGTTCAGATCTTTTCGGAGCTTCGTCTCCGGTTCGTCGGTGTCCTTGATGGACTGCTCTATCGATTTGGTACGGAACAACTTGGAACGACCGGATCCGGCCTCGTCCTTGATCGCCACTGCCGCCTCCTTAGAGATGGCATCAGCCTAAGCCTGTGCGCGAGGCTTTGTTCAGGGTTTGCGAGTGACCAGTTTGTCCAGATCAGGTTCGAGGTAGATCACGCGTGCCGCCGGAACAGCGGCCCGTACACGCGCTTCCGCCTCGTCGATTGCAGTCGCGACATCCGAGATGGTCGAACCGAACGGCACGGCTACCTTGGCCGCAACCAGAATCTCCTCGGGACCGAGGTACTGAGTCTTGCAATGGATGACTCGTTCGATGCGGGTTCCGTCGACCAACGCGGCCAGGATCAGATCGTTTTCGGCGCTGGTCGCGCCTTCCCCGATCAACAGGGACTGCATTTCGACGATCAGGACGACCGCGATGATGCCGAGCAGCACGCCGATGCACAGGGTGCCGATGCCGTCGAACACCGGATTGCCGGTCACCATCGTCAGGCCGACGCCGCCCAATGCCAGCACCAGTCCGATCAGTGCGCCGGTGTCCTCGAGGAGGACAACCGGAAGTTCAGGACTGCGCGACGTACGGATGAACGACCACCACGACGCGTTTCCCTTGAGCGGACGCGATTCCTTCATCGCGGTGAAGAAGCTGAACCCTTCCAAGCACATGGCGATGACCAGGATGGCAATGGCCACTAAGGGCGAGTTGAGTTCCTCCGGATGTTGAATTTTGTGAATGCCCTCGTAGATCGCGAACAGCGAACCCAGGGTGAAGAGCACCAGAGCAACCACGAACGAGTAGAAGTAGCGATTGCGCCCGTATCCGAACGGGTGCAGCTGGTCGGCTTCCTTCTCTGCCTTCTTCTGTCCGAGTAGAAGCAGTCCCTGATTGGAGGTGTCGGCCACCGAGTGCACCGACTCGGCAAGCATCGACGACGACCCCGTGATCAAGAATCCCGCAAATTTGGCTACGGCAATTCCGGCATTGGCTCCCAATGCGGCCAGGATTGCTTTCTTTCCACCCTCTGCCGACACGACTACCGACCGACCGTGGCGCTGAAAACCTGTGCCGTTTTGCTTCGTGCCGAGATTTCCACGCGAGGTTCGTCCGCGGAAATCCACGCTGCGCGACCACGATCGAGTTCCAGTTCGCCGGCCCCACACCGCAGCGTCACGGAACCATCCGTGCACATCAGGATGCGTGGTTCCCCGGCCGGAACGACACTGTCCGTCACATCCCCACCCAACTCGATCCGCGTCAGCCGAAATTCCGGAGCGGGCGTCGGATAGACGATGTCCGCGCTGCCCGCGTGCGGCGACGGGTCGAGAATTGTGATGTCGGAACCGTTGAAGTCGAGAACCCGAAGCAATTCAGGTACATCGACGTATTTGGGGGTCAGTCCGCCGCGCAGAACGTTGTCGGAGTTCGCCATGATCTCGACAGCCAGCCCGTGCAGGTAGGCATGCAGGTTGCCGGCGGCCAGGAAGAGTCCCTGACCTGGTTCGAGGGTGACCCGGTTCAGCAGCAACGCGGCCAGCACTCCGGCATCACCCGGGTACGACTCGCCGAGTTCGAGTGCTGTACGGATCTCGGCGGCAAATTCGACGTCTCTGGACGACGCGTAGCCGATGCATCCCGCGAGGACTGCCGGCAGCAATGTTCCGAGCGCGGTGGACGGCAAGGTTATCCACGTTGTGAACAACGCCCGCAGACCGTCCGAATCCGGTTGTCCTTCAAGGAGACCGATGTACGGTTCCAGCTCGGGCACGGCCAGTGCGCGCAGCATCTTGACAGTCCTCGTCGGTTCGCGGAATCCCGCGAGCGCTTCGAAGGTGCTCAGGGCGACAACCAGTTCCGGCTTGTGGCTGCCGTCCTTGTAGTTGCGGATGGGCGCGTCCATCGGAACACCGAGGTGGTTTTCCCGGTGGAAGCCCTCTTCTGCCTGACGCGCACTCGGGTGCGCTTGCAACGACAACGGCTCCTCCGCCGCCAACAGCTTGAGCAGGAACGGCAGGCGTTCACCGAAAGCCTCGATGTTCTGCCGGCCCAATTGCCGCACCGGGTCACTGCCGAGGACATCGAGCAACGACTCACTGCCGTCGTCGGTGATGACGCGCGCAGGATCGCCCGGATGCGCGCCGAGCCACAACTCCGCCTCGGGATGTGCGGACGGCACGGGGAGCCCACGAAGTTCGGCAATAGCCGTACGCGACCCCCAGGCGTAGGACCGCAGAGCGCCCTCGAGTTCTTGCACTAGCGCGACCCACCCGTCAACTGCACGTACGCGGACGCCATGTCCACTCTCGATGCCAAGACAAACACCTGTTCCACTTCCGATACCCCCGTATTGGCGCTGTCCTCGTCCGCTGTGATCACCAGATCCGCATCGGCCAGCGCATCCATGCGTCGCGTGGCCTCGCCGCGTCCCGATTCCATGGCAAACACGAACGCCCGAACCGGGTCGATCGGCAACGGGCCGTCGAGCTCCGGATCGTGGAAGAACGGATCGTGGAAAACCGAATCGTGAGCCCCGGTTGTCGGAGCGAACAGGGCCCGGGCCGCTGCGATCACATCCGACAGTTCACCGGAAGCCGCGGAGCGCCCCGATGCCAGAAGCGACGCGCTTGCGTAGTCGGCAAGACCCGTGGCAACCGCGCCGAGGCCACACACGACCACTCGGCGATCACGCATTCTGGTAGCCAGGGATTTAGCCGGATTGTGAAACACCTCGTTCGACACACCGTCGCTGATGGCCTCGGCGTCGACGGCGTCCGCGATCCGATCGAGGGACGACGGTCCGGCTTCGACCTTCTCACGGTCGAGCTCACGGTGGTCGAGCGCCGAGACCACCGCAACGAAGACCGCGAGAAAGCGCATCATCGTGTGGCGCGGAGCCGTGAACACACGTGCAGGCAAAGTCATCGTGCGCCCGGCCGCCACTGCCCGCATCGGTCCCTCTTCGGGAACCGCGACAACAACTTCTGCGCCGCGGCGTACCGCCCCGTCGACGGACTCCACCAGACGCGAATCCCCGGCGTCGTCGCCGGCTACCACCACTACGTCGAGGGGTCCGACCCACGACGGCGTCCGGTCGAGCAACACCAGAGGGCACGGCACAGCATTACCGAGCAGGGCGACCGCGATCCGGGCGGCGTATCTCGCGCCGGCCGATCCCGCGATCAACACGATGCTTCGTGGCCGCAGTCCGGCCAACCGATCGAGCGAGCCTTCCGCGACCGCCGAAGCCGTCGAACGAATCTGTGCGCCCCCCATGGCTACCGAACGCAGTAGCCCCTCCGAATCGGCAGCTGACAATGCGTCACTGTCGTCGAGGTCGAGGAGCGGTGTCGGCGCTGTCATCTCACCGCACCCCCTTCTCCGTAACAACTTCTCTCGCAACCAACGTCGACCGCAGCACTGCGTGCGCGGATAGTCCCCCAACTATCCCAGGCGGCCGACGCGCCGACAAACCAATCGAGCAGAAAAATGAACTCAGCCTCGAACGATCGCCAGAATCTCGCCGACCAACGCATCGACATCTGCCTGCGTCGGAGCTTCGACGTTGAGTCGGAGCAACGGTTCCGTGTTGGATGCCCGCAGGTTGAACCACGCGTTACCCGACAAGTTGATCGTGACACCGTCGAGGCGGTCGACGGAGTCGGTGCGGTCCGCGAACGCCGCAAGCACGGCAGCTGTTCGATCGGCTGCATCGGCAACGGTCGAGTTGATCTCACCGGAAGCGCTGTACCGGGTGTACTCGGCCATCAGTTCCGACAGCGGCCGATCCTGCTCACCGAGTGCGGCCAGCACGTGCAATGCGGCCAGCATGCCGGAATCGGCCCCCCAGAAATCGCGGAAGTAATAGTGAGCGGAATGTTCGCCGCCGAAAACTGCGCCCGTTTCGGCCATCTGCTGCTTGATGAACGAATGGCCGACGCGGGTGCGGATCGGAACGCCACCCAGTTCGGTGACCAGTTCCGGCACCGCGTGCGAGGTGATGAGGTTGTAGATGATCGACGCGCCGGGCTCCTTGGCCAACTCGCGCTGCGCAACCAGTGCCGTCACGGCGGACGGGGACACCGGATCGCCCTTTTCGTCGACCACGAAGCAACGATCCGCGTCACCGTCGAAGGCAAGACCGACATCTGCGCCTGTCTCACGGACATATGCCTGCAGATCGACCAGGTTGGCCGGATCGAGCGGGTTCGCTTCGTGATTGGGGAACGAGCCGTCCAATTCGAAGTACAAGGGCAGAACTTCGAGCGGCATCGGACCGAAGACGGCGGGCGCAGTGTGTCCACCCATCCCGTTACCCGCGTCGACGGCAACCTTCATCGCACGCATCTCGGACAGGTCGACAAGCCCGCGCAAGTAGCTTGCGTACTCGTCGAGCACATCGCGGCCGCTGACTGCGCCGGCTGGACCGTCGAACTCGGGAACTCCCGAGACAACCTCACCCGAGATGACAGCAAGACCGGTGTCCTGACCGACCGGCTTGGCGCCCGCGCGGCACAACTTGATGCCGTTGTACTTCGCGGGGTTGTGGCTTGCGGTGAACATCGCGCCGGGGCAGTTCAACAACCCGGAAGCAAAATAGAGTTCGTCGGTCGACGCCAGTCCGATGTGAACGACGTCGAGTCCCTGCGCGACGACACCCTCGGCAAACGCAGCCGACAGTGCGGGTGAGGACTCGCGCATGTCGTGACCGATCACGACAGTCGACGCAGCGCCCTCCTCGTCGCGAACCAAACGGGCGAACGACGCGCCGACATCACGGACAAAATCTTCGTCGATCTGCTCACCGACCACGCCACGGACGTCGTACGCCTTGATGATTGCAGCAACCGACTCGGCTGTTCGCCCCACTGAATTCATTCTCCTTGTGTGCGCATCCGACGGACATTTTCCGCAGGACACTGGAAGTTCGCAAGACGCTGGAAGTTCTGAGCAAGCCTAATGCTTCACGCGCGACTACGGGCGGTCAGGCGAAAGCGGCCGACAATTCAGGCCGACGGATCCGGCAGAACACGCAGGTGACCGCGACGACCCGTGCGGACCGTGGGCGGTGCAACGGAACGGGCGTCCTCGCCTGCGGACACACCGGTGTCCTCGCGTCCCTTGGTGCGGTCACCGAAACCTGCCTCACGGACAGCTTCGGCAAGAGCGGTCAAATCGTCTTCGTCCGGGGTGCTGCTCGAGAATCCACCCTCGTACCGGACCATTTCCCAGCCCTTCGGGACCGTGATACGCGACGCATGGTTGTCACACAGATCCCACGAGTGCGGTTCAGCGACGGTCGCGAGAGGACCGACTACCGCAGTGGAGTCCGAGTAGACATACGTCAACGTCGCAACGGCGGGGTTCTTGCACCCGGGGCGGCAGCAGCGACGCAGAGATCTCACAGGTACGGAGCCTAGCCCTCCCCGCGGCGGGAACCTACTCGGACACACCGACGGAGCGTCACTGTCGTAATCTCGACGGCATGTCACGCTCCCCCCGCCGACGGTCGGTCACCACCCGTTCGATCGAACGGCACGGCCGCGGCCTGCGCGGACCGTTGTTGCCGCCGGAAGTTCCGGCACGGCGAACCCGAGCGGAGAAATTCGATCTCCTCGTGATGGACGCGTTTGCGCCGGTGGACCTGGCGTGGCATGACCGGCTGAAAAAACTCGACATCGCCGTCGACGAGGTTCCCAAGATTTTTGCCCGTGATCCGGATTCGGTGAACTGGCCACCGGAAGTTGTCGCAGACGGACCTGTTCCACTCTCACGTTTGATTCCCGCGGGCATCGATCGCCACGGCAAAACGACACGTGCGCGAATCGTGTTGTTCCGTAGACCGCTGGAGCAGCGCGCCAAGAATCCGGACGAACTCACGGATCTGGTTCACGACGTGCTGGTGCATCAGGTCAGTACGTTTCTCGGTGTCGACCCGTCAGTGATCGATCCGACGTTTCCCGAAGAAGACTGAGCCAAGAAGACGACTGAGCTATGAAGAAGACTGAGTACCCTTGCATCAGGGCCGAAAGTCCATATTCCTGAAAGACAAGTATCCCTGAAAGTCTGTGCACGACCTGCAATTCCCCGTTGCAGGTCAAGACTTTTCGCAGACCGTCCCGTCAGCCCCGACGCTGACAGAACCGATTCAGCAGCAGATCAGACGATCCCCCGCTTGAGACGCCGACGCTCGCGCTCCGACAACCCTCCCCAGATTCCGAACCGTTCGTCGTTGGCGAGTGCATAGTCGAGGCACTCGTCACGAACCTCACAGCCGAGGCAAATTCTCTTGGCTTCCCGAGTAGATCCACCCTTTTCGGGGAAGAACGCTTCGGGATCGGTCTGTGCACAAAGCGCACGTTCCTGCCATTGATCCTCGATGGTGTCGAACAGTTCCTCGAAGCCGGTCACGAGACTCAGCACCGGCCGAGTTGTCACCGCCTCGATATCACTGCAGGCACCTTCTGCTGCGCCTGCTTGGGAATCGGTCTGCGGTTCGTAGCTCACTGTCATTGCCAGAGCACTGATCTCGACATTTTCATTGGGCATCGTTCCGCCTCCTCACCTGTAATAGCGCAGAATTTCACTCCGTATTTCAACCCATTTCAACCCCACCCCGTTGACCACTCGAAACTACGTTCGAATGTGGTCCCGCTGCAGGCAAACTCGCCGACATCGGTGGAATGACACATTTGAGATTACACACGTCCAGCGTGTCGCGGTCAAGCTAATGCACAGGAATCCATTAGTATTCCGGCCCCAGTTTTGCCCCTGACACACCGCCCAGCAGACACGGGAAGTCGAGCACCGCCTAGGCTTTGTCAAGTGAACGTGACTGTATTGGTTGGCGGCGTCGGCGGAGCTCGTTTCCTCCAAGGAGTGCAACATGCACTCGGCATCTCCGGTGGTGAAACGCTCGAGAAATATCAAGGCCCACACCGGATCACAGCGGTGGTCAACGTCGGCGACGACGTCTGGATGCACGGTCTGCGGATCTGCCCCGACCTCGATACCTGCATGTACACCCTCGGCGGCGGCATCGACACCGAGCGCGGATGGGGCCACAAGGGCGAGAGTTGGAACGCGAAAGAAGAACTCGCCGCGTACGGCGCAAAGCCGGACTGGTTCGGGCTCGGCGACCGCGATATCGCCACCCATTTGATCCGGAGCCAGATGCTCAGAACGGGCTATCCACTCTCCGCAGTTACCGAAGCGTTGTGCAATCGTTGGAATCCCGGCGTTGACCTCATCCCCGTCAGCGACGACCGCAGCGAAACTCACGTAGTGATCACCGACCCGGAAGACGGCGAGCAAAAAGCGATCCATTTCCAGGAGTGGTGGGTACGTCACCGCGCTCACGTCCCGACTCACAGCTTTGCTCATGTCGGCGCCGAACAGGCCAAGCCGGCTCCCGGAGTGCTCGAGGCGATCGAGAACGCGGACGTTGTCCTGATCGCTCCATCCAACCCGGTTGTCAGTGTCGGCGCGATTCTGGCCGTGCCCGGTATCCGTGGCGCACTACGCACCACCGCTGCCAAGGTGATCGGCCTCTCCCCCGTGATCGGTGGAAAACCGCTGCGCGGAATGGCGGACGAATGCCTCGACGTCATCGGCGTCGAGACGACGTCCGAAGCAATCGGTCGCCACTACGGCGCCCGGTCGATCAACGGCATCCTCGACGGTTGGCTGATCGACGAAGGTGACACCGCCGACGTCGACGGTGTGGATGTGCGCGCCGTACCGCTGATCATGTCCTCTCCCGCGGCCACCGCCGAGATGGTGGCCACAGCATTCGATATCGCCGGAGTGTCGCTGTGACGACTGACACGACCGATCAGGCCCCCGGCGACCACTCGCCCGGCGCAGCCATCGAAGTGATTCCCGTTCAGGGTCTTCCGGAGTTCCGCCCCGGGGACGATCTGGCAGGCGCCCTCATCGAGGCAACGCCGTGGCTCCGCGACGGCGACGTCCTTGTCGTGACGAGCAAGGTGTTCTCGAAGGTCGAAGGCCGCATCGTCTCGTCCCCGACCGACCCCGACGAGCGTGACGCCGCACGGCGCGTTCTGGTCGATCAGGAAGCTGTACGCGTCGTAGCGCGCAAAGGCCGGACCCTCATCACGGAGAACAAGCTCGGGATCGTTCAGGCTGCGTCCGGCATCGACGGCTCGAACGTCGACGGAGCCGAGTTGGCTTTGCTTCCCGTCGATCCCGACGGTAGCGCTGCCGCGCTCCGTGCTCGAGTATTCGAGAGCACCGGCAAGGACGTCGCCGTCGTGGTGACGGACACCATGGGCCGGGCGTGGCGCAACGGACAGACCGACGCTGCAATCGGCGCTGCCGGAATCCCGGTGTTGCACGGCTACCTCGGAGCACAGGACAGCCAGGGCAACGATCTCATCGTGACCGAGATCGCCGTGGCGGACGAAATCGCCGCCGCCGGCGATCTGGTCAAGGGCAAGCTCGGCGGTGTCCCCGTTGCCGTCGTGCGCGGCCTGCGTTTCCAGGACAACGGTTCCACGGCCCAGGATCTCATCCGGCGCGGCGCCGACGATCTGTTCTGGCTCGGCACGGCAGAAGCAACAGCCATGGGCCGCGGCCAGGCGCTGCTTCTGCGCCGCTCCATTCGCAGCTTCACCGAGGAACCTGTCGACGCCGACGCAATTCGGTTGTCCATCGCCGAGGCGCTGACCGCGCCGGCGCCGCACCACACCCGACCCGTTCGCTTTGTGTGGTTGCGCACCAACACTATTCGTCAGCAGTTACTGGAAGCACTGCGCGAGAAGTGGCTGGCCGATCTGCGCGCCGACGGACGCACCGAGGAGTCCGCGCAAGCACGCGTCGCTCGTGGCAACATCTTGTTCGACGCCCCGGAAGTTGTCATCCCGTTCTGCGTCCCTGACGGCGCGCACAGTTACCCGGACGAGCGCCGCAGCGCTGCGGAGTCCACGATGTTCACCGTGGCCGCTGGAGCGGCAGTACAGGGTTTGCTGGTCGCGCTCGCCACCCGCGAGCTCGGCAGTTGCTGGATCGGTTCGACGATCTTTGCCGCCGACACGGTGCGCGAACATCTTGGCGTGCCTACCGAGTGGCAACCGCTCGGCGCCATCGCTATCGGTCACCCCCTCGAACCGCTCACACCCCGTACGGCTCCCGCGCCCGGCGACGCATTGGTGGAGATGTAGGTGAGCGCCGAGACTCTACACACGTCCGCCACAGATGTTCTGGAACAATGGATTACGCCGTCAGCGCACGACGAGTCCCTCCGGCACACCATGTTGGCGTTTCTCGGCTCCGCACCCGACGGCTGCCTTCGTCGTCATGCGCCCGGGCACATCACCGCGTCGTCGCTGGTTGTCGACGAGAGCCTCCAGCACGTCCTGCTCACTCTGCATCCGCGCGTCGGGAAGTGGATTCAGCTCGGCGGACACTGCGAACCGAGCGATGACACCGTGATCGATTCGGCGTTGCGGGAAGCTCGCGAGGAATCGGGCATTCACGATCTGCGCATCGACCCCGCACTTCTCTCCGCGCACACACACCCGATCACGTGTTCACTCGGCGTCCCGACGCGTCACCTCGACCTGAGGTTTCTTGTTGTGGCACCGGACAACTCGCCGATCGTGCGCAGCGACGAGTCGACGGACCTGCAGTGGTGGCCCGTCGACTCTCTCCCCGCCAACGCCGAGCACGAGACCGTCGACCACATGATCTCGCTGGCGAGGTTGCGGCGTCAGGCCTGAACCTTCAGGCTTGGAAAGCGGGCGCCAACTCGGGGCGCTTGGCGCTGACTCCGTCACCGGAGGACACACCCTTGACCCGCCGAGCCAGCCACGGCACCAGGAACTCTCGGGTCCATTGACGGTCTTCGCGCCGGGCCTCGGTCTTCGTCTGCACAGGCACAGGACCGAGATCGGGTGCGGTGAGCGTGTGCTCCACGCCGATGGCATCGAGCACGTGAGCTGCCATGTTCTGATGTCCGGCCGGTGACATGTGCAGGCGGTCGAAGTCCCACATCCGCAGATCCTGGTACTCGGCGAACCGCCAGAAGTCGACGATGGTCGCGCCGTGCCGGTCGGCTACTTCGCGCACCAGTTCGTTGTAGATGGCCATTCGCCCGCGGAGTTTGCCGAAGAACGCCGACCACCCGGTGTCGTAGGCGGTGAACATCACGACGCGAGCACCGGATTCGGTGAGCGCAGCAATCGCGGTGTCATAGCGGGCGACCACGGCGTCGAGGTCCAACTTCGGCCGCATCATGTCGTTGCCGCCGGCGTAGATCGTCACGAGATCCGGCTTCAGGGCAAGCGCAGGCCCCAACTGTTCTTCGATGATGGGACCGAGTAGTCGACCACGAATCGCCAGATTCGCGTACCGGAAATCCGGGTTGCCGATTGCCAACTGCTCCGCGACGCGTTCGGACCAACCTCGTAGTCCGTTGGGGAATCGCTCGTCTGTGTCGCCGACACCCTCGGTGAACGAATCACCGAGGGCGACGTAGCGGCTCGGAAATGAAGTCATCCGGCCAGTATTCCAGTTGCGAAGCTCAACAATCACACATCTGTGCTGAAACGCACGCCGCCGTCGGGCAGCGTCACACCGGGCCAGACCCGAGCGCCACGGAGCAATTCGCAGCGCGCGCCGATGTCGGCGCCGTCACCGATCACCGCGTCGCGGACGAGAGCGCGAGGTCCGACCCGAACACCGAATCCGAGGATCGATCGCTCGACGACGGCCCCGGCTTCCACCACGGCTCCGTCGAACAGGATCGCGCCGTCGAGGCGGGCACCGGCGCCCACTTCTGCGCCGCGCCCGACAACCGTGCCGCCGATCAGCACCGCTCCGGGAGCCACGCCGGCACCGGGATGCACCAGAGACTCACCGCGCGGGCCCTCGAGTGCGGGTGACGGTGCGATACCGCGAACCAGGTCGGCGGAACCACGGACGAAGTCCTCCGGAGTGCCCATGTCACGCCAGTACGACGTGTCGACGTGACCGAAGACGCGCTTGCCCTCCGCCAGCAGGTTCGGGAACACTTCACGCTCGACCGACACCGGGCGCCCCTCGGGGATTTGCTCGATGATCTCGCGTTTGAAGACGTAGCAGCCGGCGTTGATCTGATCGGTCGGCGGATCCTGGGTCTTCTCCAGGAACGCGGACACCCGGCCGTCTTCGTCGGTGGGCACACAGCCGAAGGCGCGCGGATCGCCGACTCGGACGAGGTGCAGGGTGACATCCGCATCCGTTTTCGTGTGAGTGTCGAGAATCGCGTTCAGGTCGGTGCCGCCGAGTACGTCACCGTTGAACACCATGATGTTGTCGCCGCGGAGTTTCGGAAGGACGTTGCGGATACCGCCACCGGTTCCGAGCGGTTCGCTTTCGAAGACGTAGTCGATCTCGAGGCCCATCTTCGATCCGTCGCCGAAGTAGTCCTCGAACACCTCTGCCTTGAACGACGTACCGAGCACGACGTGCTTGATGCCCGCAGCTTCGATCCGCGCGAGCAGGTGCGTCAGGAAAGGCAGACCGGCCGTCGGCAACATCGGCTTGGGGGCCGACAAGGTCAGCGGGCGCAGGCGAGTGCCCTTGCCGCCTACCAGGATTACCGCGTCGGTCGGAGTAGGTTCGGTCATCGTTGTTGTCCCCTGGGATTCGAATCTGAAGTGTCGTCGGTCGGGTGGTCTGTGCGAGTGCGATCGCGGACTGCGGATGCGACGGCGATCTTGGAGCGAAGCGCCAGGCCGCCGCGCAGCGCCAGGCGCAGCGGGGCCTGCCACCAATGCGGGTGGCGGTCGGCTTGGAAACGGTAGGCACTGCGGTGGTGCGCCGGCAGCATCAACTCCGGATGACGCCCTGCCGCATGCCCTTTCGCGTGGGTTACCTCAGCGGCGGGTACAAACACGTTGAGCCAACCCGCTTTTCCGAGGCGATCACCGAAATCGACGTCCTCCATGTACATGAAGTAACGGGAGTCGAATCCGGAGATCGCATCGAAGGCATCCCGGCGAACGAGCAGGCACGACCCGGACAGCCAGCCGACTGCGCGCTCGGTGAGTGCCTCGTTCTCCTGGCGGTAGCGAGTGGTCCACGGATTCTTCGGCCACACCGTGCCCAGAATTGCGTGTCCCGCACCGGAAGTGATGTCGGGCACCGATCGCGCCGACGGGTACACGCTGCCGTCAGGTTCGAGGACCTTGGGCCCCAGTGCACCGGCCCTTGGCCACCGATTTGCCGCAGACACCAATTCGTCGAGTGAACCGGGGCTCCATTGGACGTCCGGATTGGAAATCACGATGAATTCGATAGCGGGATCGATCTCTGCTACAGCCCGATTTATCGCGCCGCCGTACCCGATATTTCCACCGGTACGGAGCAGACGGACGTGCTCGTACTTGCGCTCAGCGGCCTCGGGAGTTCCGTCGGTCGACCCATTGTCGGCCATGATGACCTGGGGTTTTTCTGTCGTCGCCTCAGCGAGTGTGCTCAAAAAGTTCTCGAGATGCTCGCCGGGCGAGTACGTCACCGTTACCACGGCCAGCTTGGGACTCACGCCGGTCAGCCTAGCCGCCCGGAGCGCTCCATCTGAACTTTGCTCACGCGATTGCGTCGTGAAGCGCCTCACGCCACGGCCGCAACGGGGTCAAGCCCGCGTCCGCCCACGCATCACCGGACAACACGGAGTAGGCGGGGCGCGGCGCCGGGCGCACAAATGCGGCGCTGGTGCACGGGCGTACGCGGTTCGGATCGGCACCGACCTCCTCGAACACCGCGCGCGCCAGATCGAACCAACTGGCCTGCCCGGCATTGGTGGCGTGCAGCGTCGAGGTTCCCGTGAACGGGCGCGACGCCAATTCCAGCAGACCGGCTGCCAGGTCGACGCTGTACGTCGGCGAACCGACTTGATCGTCGACGACGTCGATGAAGTCACGTTCACGTTCGAGGCGGCGCATCGTGCCGACAAAATCGCCGGCCTCACCCGAGTAGACCCAGGCTGTGCGAACGATCACGGAATCGGCGCCGGATTTGCGCACGGCTTCCTCGCCGGCGAGCTTCGTGCGGCCGTAGACCGTCGACGGCCGGGTGGGCGAATCGACCTCGTAGGGGCTGTGTGCGTCACCGGGGAAGACGTAGTCGGTGGATACGTGGATCAATCGGGCACCCGCCCGAGCGCAGGCCGACGCCAGGTTGCTCGGACCGGTCTCGTTCACTGCCGTAGCCGCTGCCTCATCCGACTCCGCGTCATCCACTGCCGTGTACGCGGCGCAGTTGATCACCACCGTCTCGGGGGAGAGAACATCGGACGTCAGAGCCCGCTCCACAGCATCACGATCGGTGATGTCCAGCTGCGCTGACCCCAGGGCGACAACGCTTCGACCCGCCGAGAGCGCAAGCGATTCGATACGGCTTCCGAGCTGGCCGCGTGCCCCTGTGAGCAGGATATTAGTCATACCCGTCAGTTTGGCACGCCGCCGCCAGGTACCCGACCTGGAGCGAAGAGACCAGTAACCTGGATGGGTGTCCCACCAGCAACCCCCACGCCGCGTGCGTCCGCAGCCTGCGCCTAGTCGACCGAAGACCAGTCCAGGCCGGATCGCCATCGCTGTCGTGTCGGTCCTGGTGTTACTGGTCACCGGCTTTGCGTGGCGCGGGGTGGATTCACTGCGCAATTCGCTCGCCACCGCCAGCGGTCTCGGTTTGGGCGGCGGCAAGGACGGCGCCATCGACATCCTCATGGTGGGAACCGACAGCCGGACGGATGCGCACGGAAATCCACTCACCCAGAGCGAGTTGGATTCACTGCGCGCCGGTGAGGAAGTTGCGTCCAACACCGACACCATCATCTTGATCCGCGTTCCCAACGACGGCAGTTCCGCGACCGCGATCTCCATTCCCCGTGACGCGTACGTCAACGTCCCCGGCATCGGGATGTCGAAGATCAACGGCGCTTTCGGAGCAACCAAGGAGACCGAGCGCCTGCGTCTGGTCAACAACGGAGCCAGCGAATCGGAGTCGGACCGCAAATCCACCGAAGCCGGTCGCGAAGCACTCATCGAATCCGTCGCGAACCTGACGGGAATCACCGTCGACCATTACGCCGAAGTAGGTCTGCTCGGATTCGTCCTGCTCACCAATGCAGTCGGCGGCGTCGACGTGTGTCTCAACGCGGCGGTGAACGAACCGCTCTCCGGCGCAAACTTTCCGGCCGGCCAACAGACCCTCGACGGATCGAACGCCCTCAGCTTCGTCCGGCAACGTCACGATCTCCCCCGCGGAGACCTGGACCGCATCGTGCGTCAGCAAGTCTTCATGGCCTCCCTCGTCAGCCAGGTCCTCAGCGCAAAAACACTCAGCGATCCCGGCAAACTCAGCTCGTTGACCAACGCTGTGTCACGCTCGGTCGTGATCGACGATGATTGGGACATCATCGAATTCGCGAAACAACTGCAGAATTTGGCGGGCGGCAAAGTCCAGTTCGAAACCATCCCGGTGCTCGACATCAACGGTATGACCGATTACGGCGAGTCGATTGTCAAGGTCGATCCGAAAGAGGTCAAGAAATACGTGGCGAACCTCGTCGGCGCGGACGTCGAGGAAGAGGAGACGACCTCGGCGGCACCCACCGTCGATGCGTCGAAATTCACCGTCGACGTCGCAAACGCCAGCGATATCGCCGGCCTTGCGAGCGGAGTCTCCGAAGCACTGAGCGCACTCGGCTACCGAGAGGGTGACGTCGGAAACAACACGGGCGCAGACGTATCCGAGTCAACGGTCTTCGCGAAATCCAAGGACGACGACGCGGCCCTTGCCGTCGCCGAAGCATTGGGCGGTTTGAGTGTGAAAGCGGATTCGTCGTTGCCCTCGAACACCGTTCGGGTTGTTCTCGCTTCCGACTACTCCGGTCCCACGTCCGCCGATTCCGTGTCGCCAACGGATTCCGAGTCGGTGTCGGCTTCGGGGACACAGGACTCGGCGAGCACCACCGAAACCAGTCCGACGCCCGCTCCCGCCGGCCCGCCGATCGATGCGGCATCAAATGGACCACGCTGTGTCAACTGAAGCTCTGCGTAAACTGAGCGGATGCCTTCAACTGCCGACAATCTGACCGACGCACTCCTCGGACCGATCCTCGCGGCCGACCCTGCGGGACCACGCATCACGTACTACGACGACGCGAGCGGCGAGCGCATCGAGTTGTCGGCAAGCACACTGGCGAACTGGGCTGCCAAGACCGCAAACATGGTGCGCGACGAGTTTGCTCTCGAGCCGGGAGCAAAAGTGATTGTGCTGCTGCCGGCCCACTGGCAGAGCGTTGCCGTCCTGCTCGGAGTGTGGTGGGCCGGGTGCGAGGTTGTCCTCTCCCCCGAGTCGGACGCCGAGCTGGCCTTTGTGACGGCGGATCGCCTCGATGACGTCGCCGATGTCCCCGAGGTCGCAGCACTGTCCCTCGACGCATTCGGCAAAGGCCTCAGTGACCTGCCGATCGGAGTTGCGGACTACGCGACGTCCATCCGCGTGCACGGCGATCAGTTCCGCGGCGCCGGCGCCGGCGCGGCTCTGGAAGGTCGATCGGTTGCGGAAACCGTACGCGCGGCAACTGAATCCGCCGCTGCTCGTAACCTCACGTCACCGGACCGGGTCATGTCCGGTGCGTCGTGGGATTCGGCCGAAGAAATGATCGACGGTTTGCTGTCGGTGCTGGCGGCCGGTGCGTCGCTCGTGCAGGTAACCCACCCGGACGCAGATGCTACCGCGCGCCGAGTGGGCACCGAGAAGGTCACGAAGCAGTTCTGATCACACTCAACCAGGCAGTCTCAACTCGACAGTGCTGTGACGGGTGAGACCATCCCGGCCCGGCGGGCGGGCAGGAGTGAGGCGATTACTCCTGCGATCCCGCCGATCAAGGTGATGGCCACCAACTGTGCCCAAGGCACGGCGCCGAGCGACACGTCGCCAAGTCCGAAGACCGACGCCGTTCCCGCGACTCCGAACACCAGACCGAAGACAACACCGATCACCGAGGCGACCCCCGCAACCAACAGAGCTTCCCAGATCAGCATCGCTCGAATCCCCTTCCTGGTCAGTCCGAGTGCGCGCAGCAGTCCGGATTCTCGACGCCGCTCGAGAACGGAGAGCGCGAGGGTGTTCCCGACGCCGATCAGCGCGATCAGTACAGCGACGGACAGCAATCCGGCAACCACCATGAGCATGGTGTCGAGGATCGAATCGAGCGCCGAACGCATCTCGGTCATACCTTGAACGTCGCTACCCGGCGCCACCTGGCGCGCGAGTTCGGTAATGCGGTCCGTAACGGCGAGCGCCTCCTCGTCAGTGGGGGTGTCGAGTCTGACCCAGTACGCATCGATGGCCGGGGTGGATGCCGCCGCCAGGTCTGCTCGATCCACCAATGCGGGTTGACCTTTCACACCCTCGATGACACTCACGGTCAGTGGTCCACGATCTCCGCGCACGGTGACGGTGTCGCCTGCGCCGAGTCCGTAGTCGCTCAGGTCCGCGGGCGAGAGCACGAGTCGGCCCGGCGCCGGCACTGAAATATCGGTACGCAGAACGTCTTTCACCTGCACCGCGTCCACACCGTATCCCTGTAGGGTCCCGTGACCGTCGAGCACCAGGTCGGCATTGACCAGGCCGCTGACGGCCCGCACTCCTGCTATCGCATCGATGTCGGCGCCCAGGTTCTCCGGCAGTGACGCGGATCCGGAACTGCTCACCATGACATCGACCGGAAACTGGCTGTCCATCGCGCCCGGCGCCGCGTCTTTCACCGTGGCGATACCCACCACCATGGTGCTCGTCAATGCCACCCCGATCAGCAATGCCAGTGCTGTCGCGGAGGTTCGGCGCGGATTCCGGCCGGCGTTGCCTGCTGCGAGTTCGCCCACCGAGCCGATCATCCGGCCGAGGACACCGCCGGCCGCAGTGATCAATGCCGGCACGATCCGACCCGCCAGGGCTGCGACGCCGACAAATGCGAGCAGCCCGCCGACGGTTGCCACCAACACCTGCTGTCCGATCACACCCAGCACTGTCGCCGCGATGCCGCCGAGTAGCGCCACGACGCCGAAGGCAACCCGAACCACCGAAGCCGCCGCGCGTTCGGGCTTCGACTCCATCGGTACCAGCGCCGCCAACGGCGACAACCGCGTTGCCGCACGGCCGGGCGCCGACGCCGCGACCATCGTCATCACGATTCCGACGACCAGCCCGACCAGCAGAGTCACCGGTGTGACGGTCAGAGTGGACAGCGGCACCGGTACGTCCGCCGCAGTGGACACCGCACCGATCGTGGCCGCCATTCCGATGCCCAGTCCCACTCCGAGTATCGATGCGATCACACCGACGGCGCCGGCTTCGGTCCGGATGCTGCGACGCACCTGCGTGGCGGTCGCGCCCACACACCGCAGCAACGCGAGTTCCTGCGTTCGAGCAGCCAACAGAACCGCAAACGTGTTGGCGATGACCAGTGCCGCGACAACGACCGCAACCGCACCGAAGGCCAGCAGCACGGTACTGAGAATGTCCGTACCGCCGAGGTACTGCGCTGCGGCGGCGTCAGTGGCGGATTCCGCACTGACAACGCTCGACCCAGCCGGCAGCGCGGCGGCCACCCGCTCCACTAGTTGATCCGGCGTCACCGAACCGTCACCGACGATGCGGAACTCGCGGGAGGCCGAGTCCCCCGCCCACATCGCTGCCTGCTCCGGTGTGGCAAACACCTTGGTGCCGCCGAGCCGTTGCGCCGACCCGCTCAGATCAACGAACCCGACAACCCGACCACGCGGGTCGGCGGCGCCATCCTCCGAATTTGCAGCGGTCACGATGATCTCGCCGCCGAGGGGAATTCCCGAATCGGCGCTCACGAGAACCTCTCCCGGCGACGTCGGCCAGTCCCCTTGGGTGAGACTTTGCCAACGCAGCTGCGGGCTGTCGGACACAGACAGCACATCTCCGTAAGACACGCCCTGCTCCGCGGAATCGACCCGCACGTAGCCCGCGATATCCTCGGCCACTGCCGACACACCCGGGACGCCGCGCACTGCCTCGAGGCTCACGTCCGGACCGGACGCGACCGCGTCCGTCATGTTGTACTGCGCCGCAAGCGATGTCCGCACACTGGCGGTCACCGTCGAACTCAACGTCAACGTCGCGACGATGTAACCGACGGCGATCACGACGGCCAGAATCGACGCGACGTATCGGCCCGCGTGCGCCCGGGCCTGAGCAAAGGCAAGTTCCCTCATCGGAATACACCGACGGTCGAGGTGGCGTCTGCAGTGGTGTCGAGATCGTCCGCCCCGAGTCCACGCATCGCAGCCATCACCGAATCAACGGTGGGGCCGGAGATCTCACCGGCAGTACGACCGTCCGCAATCAGCACCACACGGTCGGCGTACGACGCCGCAACCGGATCATGGGTCACCATGACCACGGTCTGCCCACTCTCCCGGACGGCAGTGCGCAACAAACCGAGAACTTCTGTGCCGGAACGTGAATCCAGATTCCCGGTGGGCTCGTCGGCAAAAATGACGTCCGGCTGCGGCAACAATGCTCGCGCCACCGCGACGCGCTGCTGTTGCCCGCCGGACAGCTCGTGCGGCAGGTGGTCAAGTCGCTGGGACAGGCCGAGGGTCGTGACCACTTGATCCATCCACGCGGGTTCGGGTTCACTGCCGGCCAGCTTCATCGGAAGCACCATATTTGCGCGGGCCGTGAGCACCGGAAGCAAGTTGAAGGCCTGGAATACGAAACCGATCCGCTCGCGGCGCAATTCGGTGAGTTCGGTGTCGCCGAGCTTGGTAATCTCCGTGTCTCCGAGATAGACCTGCCCACCCGTCACCGTGTCGAGGCCGGCCAGGCAATGCATGAGCGTCGATTTTCCGGAGCCGGACGGACCCATGATCGCCGTGAACATTCCCCGGCCGAAATCCACGTCGATGCCGCCCAAGGCATGGACGGCGGTATCGCCGCTGCCGTAGACCTTTGTGACGCCGCGCGCCGTGATTGCCGGCGCGATATTCCTGTGCTGATTCATGTCTACGACGCTATGGGAGCACCGGGGGCGAGCGCGTCGGAGCGCGGACCGATTTCGGGTTCACCGGTGTCCTCCCACAGGAGGACGCCGGATCAGCCTTCAGCAGTACAAGCCTACGAATCAGCACTCAACAAGTCGGCGCGACGTACCAGTCCGATCTGGAACGCGAACACAACTGCCTGCACCCGATCACGGGATTGGGTTTTCGAAAGAACCCGTCCCACATGAGTTTTCACCGTTGTTTCGGAGACATGGAACTTGGCGGCGATTTCCGAGTTCGAGAGCCCGTAAGCCATGGCCTCGAGAACTTCGATCTCCCGCGGGGTGAGATCGCCTGGCAACGCAGCCTCGGGAGCAGAACCTTCGAGGAGTGGTCCGACATGCTGAAGCAGACGCCGCGTGGCCCGCGCCTCGATGACGGCGTCGCCTCGGTGCACCGTGCGAATGGCGTCGAGCAACTGCTCCGGCGGCACGTCCTTGAGCAGGAATCCGCTGGCACCGGCCCTGATAGCGGACATCACGTACTCGTCATTGTCGAATGTGGTGAGCACCACAACCTTTGGGGCGTCCGCGGTGGTCAACAGCCGCCGCGTCGCCTCGATCCCGTCCATGTTCGGCATCTGGACGTCCATGAGCACCACGTCGACCCGCCGGGTTGCCAACTGGGTCAAACCTTGCTGCCCGTCGGACGCCTCCAGCACCACTTCGAGGTCGGGTTGTGAGTCGATCACCATCCGGAAGCCCGCTCGAACCAATTGCTGATCGTCGACAAGAGCCACTGCAATCGGGGTCACCGGGTTGTCCATGGATGACACCCTAGGTCCTCTCGTACGGCAGCACCGCATGCACGGCATATCCGCCGCCTGCCTGGGGGCCGGCGGTAATGGTCCCGCCGTGCAACCGCACGCGTTCCGACATCCCGATCAGGCCCTGCCCACCGGGCGAGGATTCGACCAGCGCAGCACTGCCGCCGCGGCCGTCGTCGGTGATGCGCAGTACGAGTTCGGTATCGGTCCAGGTGATCTCGACGCCAGCGTGCGCACCGGGTCCGGCGTGCTTGAGTACGTTGGTCAGCGATTCCTGCACGATCCGATACGCGGTCAGACCGGCACCCGCCGACAGGTCGCGTGGCTCTCCGGTCACGGTCGCGTCGACATCGAGTCCACTGCGCCGCAGGTCTCCCAGCAGAGTGTCGATGTCACCGGCGCCTGGGATCACCGCAAAATCTCGCGGGCGATCTTCGCGGAGCACCGAGAGAAGAGCGCGCATGTCGGTCAGCGCCGCCCGCCCCGTCGACGCGATGGTTTCCAGCGCTCGAACCGCCGCCTGCGGATCCTTGGCTGCGCTGTACCGACCGCCGTCCGCCTGGGCAATTACGACGGTGAGCGAGTGGGCAACGATGTCGTGCATCTCGCGGGCGATCCGCGAACGCTCACTGATGGTGGCGATCTCGGCTTCCTGCGCCCGCTCGAGTTCGAGCAGCCGCGCGCGTTCGGTGAGGCCCTCCAACTGCTTGGTGCGCACGCGGCGCAGGTCACCGAATGCCCAGACAGCGAGCATCAAAATCATGAGGCCGACCGATTGGAACATCTGTGCGGACAGCGTGATGCCGTCGTAGCCGAAATATCGGAACTCCGCAGCGACCGCTCCGAGCAGCGCAATCCCCAGGCCGGTGTAACTGCTCCACCGCGCGCCGTAGGCAGCAAGGGCGTATAGCGAGATGGGAACGGCGACAGCCGAGCCGAGCAGAGTGTTCCCGATGACAAGCAGATGCAGCACCGCGAATGCGGCGATCAGCATGCCGGACAGCTCGGGGCGGGACCGTCGCCACGCCAACGGGAGGCTCATTCCGAGCGAGACGATGACGGCCCAGACTCCGGCAGTAGCGGCTGTTACCAAGCTCAGTAAGGCAACCGCGGCGGCAAAGGTGATGTCGATGCCGCGCGCATGGTCCGTGGTCCAGCGCACAAATCGTTCACTAGTCGGAAAACGAGCCATGCCGCCCACAGTAGCGCTACTCAGACCCGGTAACCGCCGTCTTCCAGCCCGGCTTCGATCTCGAACGCGTTTCGCGGGCCAGGGTGACGCAGTTCCTCACACAGGTACTTCGGACCGAATATCAGTCCGTGCCTGGCCCATTGGTCGGCGTGAATCGCTTCGTGACGCAACACTGCCCGGGTGGTGTTCCGGCGGGTCAGATACACACCACCGAGAGTTGTTCCGCCGCGGGCAAATCCGCGCCGCATCCCGGAGGCCACGAAAATACCGAACTCGTCGTCGAAGGTGACGTGCGCGCCCAGCGCTCGGGCGTAGAGCAGCGCTACCCGGGTGACGAGTGCGGCCTGCGCGCTGCCCCGACTAGCTCGGATCAGGGTCAGGGGCAGGCCGCGTCGTTCACGCATGAAGAAATCTCAGCCCAGCAATTTCTCAGCCCAACAGCTTTTCACGCAGCGCCTTGTCCTTTTCGAGCACCATGGTCTCGAGGCTTTCCTGGAATGTCACCATGGCTGTCTGCAGCGCCGGATCCGAAGCTCCGAGGATGCGTGCCGCGAGTAGTCCGGCGTTGCGGGCGCCACCGATCGACACCGTTGCGACGGGAACACCCGCAGGCATCTGCACGATCGAAAGCAGCGAGTCCATACCGTCGAGGTACTTGAGCGGAACCGGCACACCGATGACCGGCAACGGCGTTGCCGAGGCGACCATTCCGGGCAGGTGCGCGGCTCCGCCCGCGCCGGCGATGATGACCTTGATGCCGCGGCCGGCAGCATCCTTCGCGTAGTCGAGCATGCGCTGCGGTGTGCGGTGCGCCGAGACCACACCGACCTCGAACCGAATCCCGAACTCTGCAAGCGCTTCGGCCGCGGCTTCCATCGTCGGCCAATCGGAATCGCTGCCCATGATCAGGCCGACCTGCGCGCTCATGCTCTCACTCACCGTGTACATCCCATCCGTCGGTCCATTCTGCATACGAAAGCCAGTGCGCTGCCCGCTCAGCGCGTTCCCGAACTGCGGCAACGTAATTCGGGTCGTCGATCGATCCTGCCCCACCCACGATGTTGACGTGGCCGATCTTGCGGTCCTTGCGCTCCCCCTTGCCGTACAGGTGAATCTTGGCGTCGGGCATCCGTGCGAAGAGGTGGTGGACGCGCTCGTCCATGCTCATCTCGGGAGCTTCCGGAGCACCCAGAACATTGGCCATCACCGTGACCGGAGCGATCGGTGACGTATCGCCGAGCGGGTAGTCGAGCACGGCGCGCAGGTGCTGCTCGAACTGCGACGTCCGGGCACCGTCCATCGTCCAGTGACCCGAGTTGTGCGGGCGCATCGCCAATTCGTTGACCACCAGGCGGCCGTCGGTCGTCTCGAACAGTTCCATTGCCATCGCTCCGACAACCCCGAGCTCCGACGCGATCCGCAGCGCAAGCTGTTCGGCTTCGGCGGCGACGGCGTCAGTCAGATCCGGAGCCGGCGCGATGACAACGGCGCACTGGCCGTTTCGCTGCACGGTCTCCACGACGGGCCATGACGCACCCTGACCGAACGGTGACCGCGCCACCATCGCCGACAGTTCGCGGCGCATCGAGACCATTTCCTCGACGATCAGCGGAACGCCCTTGTCCAACTGCTCGGTGACGATCGCCTCGGCTTCGTCGGAGTCGTCGGTGATCCACACACCACGGCCGTCGTATCCGCCGCGGGTTGCCTTGATGACAACCGGCCAGCCGTGCTCGGCGCCGAAACGCACGACGTCCTCGGCCCACGTCACCTCGGCGTACGCGGGCACCGGTGCGCCCATCTCGGCCAATTTACGACGCATCAGCAGTTTGTCCTGAGCGAAGATCAGTGCCTGCGGCGGCGGCTGCACGTTGACACCCTCGGCCACCAGCACCTCGAGATGCTCGGTCGGAACCTGCTCGTGATCGAACGTGAGCGCAGTCGATCCGACGGCGGCGCGGCGCAGTGCGTCCAAGTCGTCGTGGCTGCCGAGTACGACGTCGGGGCTGACCTGAGCGGCCGGCTCGCCGGCAGTCCCGGAGAGCACCCGGAGCGTCTGGCCGAGGGCAACAGCTGCCTGATGAGTCATGCGCGCGAGCTGTCCGCCACCGATCATGGTGACGACAGGCATGGCCTTGTTCGCCGGTCGCGCGGTGGTCGGGCGGGGGGAAGACTGAACTGCGTCGTTATTGCCGGTCACGGCTCTCTATGTTGTCATGCGCCGGATGTCGTCATGCGCCGGGGCGGCGCTGCCGCTGTCAGACACTGTCTGTGATTCTGCTGATGATTTCCGAACAAAACCATGACTCGGTGGTTTTCTTTCGTAAACTCATCTGTTGTGTCATTTGTCGACGGGGTAATCGCCCGCATACCCCAGCCGTTCCGAGACATTGCCCTGCGCCACAGCGAGCTGATCAAGTTCGCAATCGTCGGCGGCACAACCTTCCTGATCGACTCGGGCATCTTCTACACACTCAAACTCTCGATCCTCGAATCCAAGCCCGTCACGGCCAAGATCATCGCCGGCGTCGTCGCGGTGATCGCGTCGTACATCCTCAATCGTGAGTGGTCGTTCAAGAATCGTGGTGGGCGCGAACCTGCTCACGAAGCGGCGCTGTTCTTCATGATCAGCGCGATCGGCGTGGTGATCAGCTTCATACCGCTGTACATCTCGAGTTACGTCTTCAACCTGCGTGTTCCCGAAGTCAGCTTGACGACGGAGAACATCGCCGACTTCATCAGTGCCTACGTCATCGGCAATCTTCTGCAGATGGTGTTCCGCTTCTGGTCGTTCCGTAAGTTCGTGTTCCCGGAAGAGAACGCAGAAATCGTGAGCGATGACGCTGTCGTTGGTCAGGACACCGTCGTGGTCGACCCCAACCGCACCGAAGAGGAACTCGACCAAGCCTGACGCGTCGCGTCAGGCAAGATTCTCAGCGAGGTTCGCGCAGCCTGTCGACGTCCACCAGCTTTTCGGATGCCACCGGCAAGAACACCGCAAACAGGGCCGGCGTTCGACGTTGTAGCTCGAGCCGTCCGCCGTCCGCCTCGATCAGCGCCCGCGCGAGCGCCAATCCGACTCCCGTCGAACCGGCCCCGGAGAAGCCCCGATCGAATATGTGCGGAGCGAGGTTGTTGTCCACACCGCCGCCCTCGTCGGTCACTTCGATACAGACCATTGCTTCACGCTGGGGAACTCCGTCGATCAAGCGAACGGATACCGTGCAGGTTCCGTCGCCGTGGGCAAACGCGTTGTCGACCAGAACGGACACGGCTTCGCGCAGACGAGATCCTGTAGTCGACGCGCTCACGCCGCGGTCGCCGATCAACCGGAGGTGCCGTCCGGCACCTTCGAACTGCGGCCGCCAATCCCGACAGACGCCGTCGAGTTCGCTGACCACCGAGACTGTGGCGGCTGCTGAACCACTGCTGCGCGAGGACCGCACCAACTCGTCGATTGCGTCCGTCAACCGATCCACCTGGGCCATGGCTTCTTCTGCCTCGTGAACGACGTCGGGATCGCTGTGCACCGACAACTCGTCCAGACGCAGCCGCACCGCGGTGAGTCGGCTGCGCAGTTGGTGCGAGACGTCCGCGACCAGCGCACGCTCCCGCTGTAATCGGCCGGCAATTTCGACGGTCGCGGCATCGAGGACATCGGACACGCGGTCGAGTTCGGGAATGTCATGGCGTCGTGGGTCGGGTCGGAAATCCCCTTCGGCCAACCTCGCCGCCCGTTCGGCGACGTCCTGCAGGGGGCCGGCCAGTCGACGCGCCGTGACCACCGCGACGACGGCGCCGGTAGTGATCGCAAGGAGGACCAATACCCCCACCGCGCCAACGGCCTGCTTCTGCTGCGTCCGCAGTCTCTCCGACGGCACTTCGAGGCGCAGTGAGCCGGACGATCCCATCGCCAACGACTCGACCAGCGGGTTTTTCACCGCCGCTTCGCCGATGTCGACGCGAGCGGCCCCGTCCGACCGGGTGGGGTACACGACGACAAGTCGGGCATCGTTCGGAGTGAGCAAGCGGAGCGCGTCGGTGTCGAGGGCTCCGTCGACAACGCCGAGAGAACCTTCCTGGGCGATCACTTCGGTGGCCATCCGATCGAGCCGTACCCGCAAATCGTTGCGGCTCACGTCTTCGACCCACAACCAGGCCGTGTAGATGAGCGGAACACCCAGCAACAGCGCCGTGAGGATGACGACCCCGAGAATCGATTGGAGAATGCGCCGACGCATCGTGCGAACTAGTCCGTGTTGATGCGGAAGCCGACCCCACGCACGGTAGCTATCCGGCGTTCGACCGCAGGGCCCTCGTCGCCGATCTTCCGGCGCAGCCACGACATGTGCATGTCCAAGGTTTTCGATCCGCGTAGCTCGACGTCACCCCAGACCTCACGCAGGATCGTATCGCGCGAGACCACTTCACCGGCGTGCTCGAGGAGTACGCGCAGAAGCTCGTATTCCTTGTTCGCCAAGGCGATCTCGGATCCGTTGACCAGGACGCGCCGGGCGGCCGGTTCGAGGCGAATACCGCCGACCTCGACGATGCTGTCCTCGCGGCTGCCGTGTCGACGCAGGAGCGCGCGCACTCGGGCCATGAGTTCGGCCAACCGGAACGGCTTACCCACGTAGTCATCGGCGCCGGCGTCGAGACCGACGACAAAATCGACCTCGTCGGTTCGGGCGGTGAGCATCAGTACGGCCAGGGACGTCCGGTGAGCCCGAATCTGTCGGCACACCTCGAGACCGTCCATACCGGGCAGGCCCAGATCGAGGATCAACAGATCGAAGTCACCTTCGAGTGCCTGCTGCAGTGCGGCAGGGCCGGTCTGTTCCACCATGACGGTGTACCCCTCCCGCCCCAACGCTCGGGCAAGAGGTGCGGCAATGGCCTCGTCGTCTTCGGCTAGCAATACGGCAGTCACAGGGACAGCGTACGGACAGCGGGCCTTTGCGCGGTCATTACCAAGCGTTTTCGTCGTCCTCGCCGCGGTCCTCGGGACGGTTTCGCTCGTGCTGTTGCTGGGTGGAATCGAAAACCTGGTGATAGAGCAGGGAATGCACGTGCTCCACGTCCGGGATGTCGTCGAATTCGAGCGGATCGTCACTGGCCGAGGCGATCACGAGCGTGCCGGTCTTGAGAAGCCTGTCGACCGGGCCGTGCCGGAACTGGACGTTACTGATCCGACCCATCGGGATGTCGATTCCGGTGTGGGTCAACACACCTTGCCGGATCAGGACCCTTCGATCGGTGACGATGAAATGCGTGAACTTCCAGACGGTGAACGGCGCCACCGATCGCCACGCGATCACTCCCAGCCAGGCCACGCCGATCATGATCGACAGCACGGTGCGCGCCGTCCCGTCGACCTGCTTCTGAGTCACGCCGAGCAAAAACCCCGCCACCGCCGTTGCCAGGACAAACGTGAGCGCGGGAACCACCAGCATCTTCCAATGTGGATGCCGATGCAGGATCAGTTCCTCGTCCTGGGCGAGCGCATCTTCCGGATATCCCATGACGGGAAGTGTGCCATCTCTCCCCGACGGATTACGGCTGGGAGAGCTTGCGCAACACGAACGGCGTGACGACGATGACGATGCCGTAGAGCACCATCCAGACACCGACGACGATGCGGAAGACCTCGAGCGACAACTCGGGCTGCAGCAACACAACCGCGCCGGCCACGATGCTGATGACACCGAGCACTATCGCGAGTCCGCGATCTGCCGCGCCACCGGACGCCGCGTCGACGATGTCGAGCACGCCACGGAACACCCACCACGCGCCGATCACCAGCGCGATCAGTACGACGGTCTGCAGTGGGCTACGCAGGACGAGGAACCCGAGTAGCACCGCCAGCGCGCCCGAGATCGCGACGAGCGTCCGAGTACCACCGGTCGCGGTGACGTCTGCAAACGATCGGATGATCTGCACGATGCCGAAGGCGAACAGCTGAATGGCGATCACTACCGCGACGACGAACAGTGTGGCGTTCGGCCACACGAGCACCGCGATACCGAGGCCGAGCGTCAAGAGGCCGAGCAGGACCGTCATTCCGGTCAGAACGCGCCGTGCGCTTTCTGCCATTTCTGAGTCGGTCGGAAGCACGATCGGTGTGGTCATACCCGAAAAATATCACCCGAAGGCGCAAAAAAGGACAGGACGCGCGGTTCGGCTAGTCGGCGATCGGCGCCGCCCGCAGATGCGTGATGTCGCCTGCGGCAACGGCAAACGTCTCGCCACCACTTCCCTCGATCTCGATGACCACACGACCGGACGTGTCGATGTCCGTCGCCGTACCGAAAACTTCCTTGTCCCCCGGCAGGACAGCCCGCACCCGCTTGCCGAGAGTTCCGCACCGCTCGCGGTACTCGGCTGCCAGTACGCCGGTCTCCCACCCCGACTTCTCCCAGCCGCGGAACTGCGTCGCCAGTTCCCGTGCCAGAGCCCGCACCAACGTGTCCCGGTCAACGGTTTCCGCGTTTTCGAGAAGGAGCGACGTGGCCGTCGGCACCGGCAGTTCCTCGGCGCCGAGACTCACGTTCAATCCGATTCCCACGACCACCGCAGGTTCCGGGGTGGTCCGCGCGACCTCGGCGAGAATGCCGGCCACTTTCTTGTCACCGATCAGAACGTCGTTGGGCCACTTCAGTTCTGCTGGCACCCCGGCTACCGTGCGCAACGCGTCGACGACGGCGATTCCGGTGAGCAGTGGCAGCCAACCCATGTCAGCGAGGTTCAGTCCGGGCATCCCGAGCAGAACCGACATCGATATCTGTGCCTGCGCCGGGCTGACCCACGTGCGCGCATGTCGCCCGCGGGCGCTTTCCTGGTGTTCGGCGAGCAGCACCTGGCGATCGGCGCCGAGATCCGACGCGCGCGCCAGGAGGTCCGCATTGGTCGACCCGGTGCGCTCGACGACGTCGAGTCGATTCCAGAACGCACGTGCGTCGTGATTGTCGTCGCTCCGCACGAGAGCGCGTCGCAACGCCGCTTGATCGAGGGGGGGTCGGTTCAGATCGGTCCACATAGTCCCAGCCTAAAGCCGCGAGCAAAATGTACTGGTCAGTAGCTTAGGCGGGTGAAATCGCAACAATCGGACCTGCCTTCGAACCGGCCCGAGTCGGCTCGTTAAGCTCACGACTCATGACCACTGTCCAAGAGCCCAACGCGCCGGAGGCGGCGACCGCACCCGATATCCATACGACCGCGGGAAAGCTCGCGGATCTGCGGATCCGGCAAGCACAGGCGCAAGCACCGAGTGGCGAAGCCGCCATCGACAAGGTGCACGCCAAAGGCAAGCTGACCGCCCGTGAGCGCATCACCGCCCTCCTCGACGAGGGCTCGTTCGTCGAACTCGACGCCCTGGCCCGTCATCGCTCGGTGAACTTCGGCCTCGCCGAGAACCGTCCCGTCGGCGACGGCGTCGTCACCGGTTACGGCACCATCGACGGCCGCGACGTCTGCGTCTTCAGCCAGGACGCCACCGTCTTCGGTGGATCACTCGGCGAAATCTACGGTGAGAAGATCGTCAAGGTCATGGACCTCGCGATCCGCACCGGCCGGCCGCTGGTCGGCATCAACGAAGGCGCCGGAGCACGTATCCAGGAAGGCGTCGTCTCGCTCGGCCTGTACGGCGAGATCTTCCACCGCAACGTCCAGGCGTCCGGTGTCATCCCGCAGATCTCCCTGATCATGGGTCCCGCTGCCGGTGGCCACGTGTACTCCCCCGCACTGACCGACTTCGTCGTGATGGTCGACGAGACCTCGCAGATGTTCGTCACCGGCCCCGACGTCATCAAGACCGTCACCGGCGAAGACGTCACCATGGAAGACCTGGGCGGCGCACGCACGCACATGGTCAAGTCCGGTGTCGCGCACTACGTCGCATCCGGCGAGCAGGATGCCCTCGACTACGTCAAGGACCTGCTGAGCTACCTGCCGTCCAACAACCAGGCAGCAGCACCGCGCGGCGAGATCACCGATCCGATCGTCGGGTCCATCGAGGAGAGCCTCACCGCCGAGGACATCGAACTCGACACCCTCATCCCGGATTCGGCAAACCAGCCGTACGACATGCACGAGGTCATCCGTCGCATCCTCGACGACGACGAGTTCCTCGAGGTCCAGGCCGAGCGCGCGATGAACATCATCGTCGGCTTCGGTCGCGTCGACGGCCGCAGCGTCGGCATCGTCGCGAACCAGCCGATGCAGTTCGCCGGTTGCCTCGACATCGACGCGTCCGAGAAGGCTGCCCGCTTCGTCCGCACCTGCGACGCGTTCAACGTGCCGATCATCACCCTCGTCGACGTTCCGGGCTTCCTGCCTGGCACCGAGCAGGAGTACAACGGCATCATCCGCCGCGGCGCGAAGTTGCTGTACGCGTACGGCGAGGCCACTGTGGGCAAGATCACCGTCATCACCCGCAAGGCGTACGGCGGAGCGTACGACGTCATGGGCTCCAAGCACATGGGCGCCGACCTCAACCTGGCCTGGCCGACCGCACAGATCGCCGTCATGGGCGCATCGGGAGCCGTCGGATTCGTCTACCGCAAGCAGCTTCTCGAAGCCGCGAAGAACGGTGACGACGTCGACGCATTGCGTCTGAAGCTGCAGAACGAGTACGAGGACACCCTCGTCAACCCGTACGTCGCGGCCGAGCGTGGATACGTCGACGCAGTCATCCCGCCGTCGCACACCCGCGGTCAGATCGTCTCCGCTCTGCGCCTGCTCGAACGCAAGTCCGTTTCCCTTCCGCCCAAGAAGCATGGGAACATTCCCCTATGACCACAATTACCGAGGACATCACGACGGAAGAGGTCACGGTTGTGGCGACTTCGTCCGTCAACGGTGCCGATGTCGACGGCGCCGTCACTGACGCCGCGGTGACCGAAGAGGCCGAGACCCCGGTTTCGGATACAGCGCTCATCAAGATCGTCAAGGGCTCGCCCACCGACGTCGAGATTGCCGCGCTGGTCAGCGTTCTTGCCGCTGCATCGGGTGGTTCGGCTCCCGCCGAGTCGCTTCCGACGGAAACGTGGGGAGATCCGACGCAGTTCCACCGCACGCGTGCGCCGTTCTCGCCGTACTCGTACCTGAACCCGTTCGGACGGCGCACCTGAACCCCTTCGGGTAGCGCGCCTGATCTAGCCTGCTTGTGTGACTCAACTAGTTCTGGCTTCGGCATCCCCGGCACGCCTCGCAGTTTTGCGGGCGGCCGGGGTTTTGCCTGTTGTACGTGTTTCCGGTGTCGACGAGGACAAGATCGCGGGTGAACTCGGATCGGATGCGGCCCCCCAGAAGGTGGTCACGGTGCTGGCCGAGGCAAAGGCCGCGGAGATCGTTCCCGGCCTGCTGGGAGACGGTTTGACCGATGTTGTTGTCATCGGCTGTGATTCGATGCTTCTGATCGACGGGGAGCTCCAGGGAAAACCGGGCAGTGTCGATGTTGCGCGGCGTCGTTGGGCCGCGATGGCCGGCCGTAGTGCCACTCTGCTCACCGGTCATTGTGTGATGCGGGTGATCGAAGGGCAGATAGTGCACGTCGCGTCCGATCACAGTGCCACGGTGGTGCATTTCGCGAATCCGTCCACCGAGGATCTCGAGGCGTACCTCGCCACCGGCGAACCCCTGCAGGTTGCCGGCGCTTTCACGCTGGACAGCTTGGGTGGATGGTTCGTCGAGAAGATCGAAGGCGACCCGTCGAGCGTGATCGGCATCGGATTACCTTTGGTGCGAACCCTTTTGGAGCGCGTCGGTGTCTCGGTCTCCGACTTGTGGCGCACTCAGAGCGTCTTCTGATCTTCCGTCACCAGAGTATTGACCTTCGGCAGACCCAGCGACGCAAGAGCAATCGCCAGCGCTATGACGGAAATGATCGTCAGCACGCTGCGCTGGGCCTGCAGGAAGGCTTCACCCGCCGCTGATCTGGTGGACGCATATGCTGCCGTGACGGCCACCTGGGCTGGGCCACTCGCTGTGGCAGCGGAACCTTTCGAACTGCATTCCGGCGCCACCGTCATCGGTGAGCCGGATTCGAGTTGGCTTGTCGCACAGTCGACAAACGTCTTTTCGGCAATGTCGCGGATACCGTCGCTCATGCCTGCAGCCTCGAGAGTCGCTACGTAGTTTTCGCGCTCCCCCTGCACAGCGGCGGGTGCATTGCCGGCGACGAGTGAGAAGAACACAACTCCGATCAATGCCAGGCCGATCGAGCTGCCCACTTGCTGCACGGTGGGCAGCAAGCCCGACACCGAACCGGCGTGTTGTGGCCGTACCGAAGCGAGAATCGCCGTCTGCAACGGTGCGACGAACAGACCGAGTCCGGCGCCGCCGATCAGCAGAGGCCCCGCCAACGAAAGCCAGGACGGGTCTGTCCCCACTCGGCCGAGAATGGCCGAGAGTGTCAGCAGTGATCCGCCGAAAACCACCATTCCCACAATGAGCACGCGGTTGCCGAGCAACCGGTACACGGCCGACGAGAGCACCGCCGCCACCCCCATTCCCACCGCCCACGGCAATGTCATGACTCCGGCGCGAAGTGGGGAGAACCCGAACCCGAACTGCAGGGTCAGACTGATCGTGAAGATCAACGACGTCAACGTGCCGAAGAACACGAAGGCCAGGGCTGCGCCCACGGCAAAGGCTCGGTCACGAAAGAGTTCGAGGCGCAGAACAGGATCGCCGCCGCGTTTTCCCAATCTGTATTCATAGAGGACAAACGCCACCGCGATCGGCACCGACGCCGCGATCATCACCACGAGCGGGGTGGGCCACCCGCGGGCGCGACCCTCGGCCAGCGGGAAGATGAGCAGAAAGAGTGCCAGTGACGACAACAGAGCGCCCACCAGGTCAAGCGTGCGTACGGCATCCGCCTTGGCGTCGGCAAGGTGGAAGTAGCCCACGATCAAGGCGGCGATGCCGATCGGGATATTGACGAAGAAGATCAGCCGCCAACCCCAGTCGAAGAGATTCCACTCGATCAGCAGTCCGCCGATCAGCGGGCCACTGACCGTCGCCAGACCGATGGTTGCTCCGTAGATCCCGAACACACGTGGATGACGGGATTTGGGAAACAGCCCCGAGATGATCGCGAACGTCTGTGCGGACATCGACCCCGCCGCAAGACCCTGCAGGCCGCGACAGACGATGAGCATCGTGGCGCTCTGCGCCAGCCCACAGAGCAGCGACGCAGCCACGAACACCGACAAAGCGGTCAGGAAGACCGCACGGCGTCCCCACAGGTCGCCTAACCGAGCTGCGGTGATCAGGGAGCAGGCAAACGCCAGGACATACACGCTCACCATCAGCAACTGAGCTGAGACACCGGCGCCCAGGTCGACGGCAATGCTGGGCAGCGCTACGTTCACGATCGTTGCATCGAGTAACTGCATGAATGCCGCAGCGAGGCTGGTCGCAAGACCGAGCCACGGCGTCAGTGACGATCGGGTGGACGATCGGGTGGACGACCGGTCACGGGTAGTGGGAAGCACCCGGCCACAGTAGACGAGGTTGTTGCGACCCTGTCCGTCTGACGGCATCCTGGATACGTCACTATGGACATCACCCCAATGTCCGACCGATGTGGTTGTGATCATTATCGGTTTAGAAAAGGGAAGAACAGACAATCCGTTCTCCCAAATGGGATAGTTCATCGTCTGTCCAACTTCAGGACGGATCTTCTCTCACGACATACGCAGGAGCCCTACTCGATGGATCTGAACCTGATCACCCATTGGCGTCCACAACCCGGGAGGGTGGTCGAATGGGGGGTCACCGACACGTGCGCCGCGAGCGCTGCCGGAGCCCAGATCAATCGGGATCTACCTCCTACGACAATGCAGGATCGTCACTTCCGACGTGCGCGGATCACCGCTGAGAAGGGTGATCACCAGTCGCCGTGGATCGGCATCGCCTTCGATTTCGACGGCCCGCTCGATCGTGCGGCGATGACGCGCGCGCTGACGAAGTACGTCCGCCGGCACGACACCCTGCACAGTTGGTTCTCGTTCGACGCTGCCATGACAGATGCCGCAGACACCGACTTCCCGGTGCGACGCCATGTGGTGCCACCGGAGACCATCGATCTCACATACCGGGAAGGTCCGGAGCTGAGCGATCCGGAGGACGTCCGCGCACTGGTCGAGCAGAAGTTCGCCGCGGAAACCAGCGGATTGGGTTGGCCTGCGTTCGTCTTCGGTGCGATCGAACACATCTCACCTCAATCACCGGGTTTCACTCTCTTCCATGCGATCGATCACGCTCACACCGATATGTATTCGATGGTGCTGACGTACGCGGAGCTGCGCGCACGCTACGCCGCGGAAACGACCGGAACCGAGATCGAGCTTCCGGCGGCGGGTAGTTACGCTCAGCTGGGTCGAGCCGAGAAGGACCTAGCCGCGACCCTGACCATGGAATCTCCCGCGGTTCACGAGTGGCTCGGCTACCTCATGCGCAGCGGTGGGTCGTTCCCTGGCTTCCCCCTGCCGCTCGGCGCCGATGACGCCCCGAAACCCGCGATCGGATCGCGGTTCGATTTGGCCGACGACATCGAATGCGAGAAATTCGGTGCGGTCTGCAAGGAAAACGGATCGAATTTCATCGGTGGAATCTTTACGGCACTCGCCATTACCGAATTCGAATTGGCAGGCCGCGACAAGTACATCGCGCTCTCACCGGTCAGCACCCGATCCGAAGCCGACACATTCTCACAAGGTTGGTACGTCAATCTGATTCCGGTCGGAATCGACGTCGGGGAGCAACACACGTTCACGCAGTTGGCGGAGATCGGCCAGCAGGCGTATCACCGGGGCAAGGAACTTCTGGACGTGTCGGTGCAGCAAGTGATCGACGTCGTCCTCGCTGCCATGGGTGACGCGGGAGCGTCGACCGGAATTACGAAGACGTTGACGCCGCCCCCCATCGTCTCCTACATCGACGGCCGTCGCACACCGGGAGCAGAAACCTACGTCGAGACCAATGCCACCGGCATCGTCGGCGGTAAGGAAACGCAGATCGCCTCGATGTGGATCAATCGGGTGCAGACCGGTACCTGGATGGCGATTTCTCATCCCGATACACCGACAGCACACGAGTCGGTCACCCGGTTCGCGAAGCACTTGTCGAATGTCATCACAACCGTTGCCACACAGGGTGATTACTCGATCTCACGCGCGTCCGGCGTCGCCTGATGCATGTGACATCGATCGACCGATACGGCCTCGAACCTGGCGTAGTCACCGAATGGTCGCTGCAGCCGGCCGACGGCGCAGTCACGGAATCCGCGATTCCGCCGTCGTACAATCAGCACTTCCACCTCGAGACGGCGCGCACGCATGGCGTCGGCCGAAGTGTCTGGATGGCAGCAGCTTTCGACCTGCCCGGCCAATTGAACCGCCCGGCACTGGATCTGGCTCTTCGCCTGTTCATCAGTCGGCACGACACGTTGCACACCGGCTTCGAGGTCGGCGAGTTCGGTGCGGTTCGAATGGATCTGGACCATGCGAGCGCAACCATTGTCACGTCCGAGCCGCTGACGACCGCAACCACCGCTGAGTTGCGCAGCCATCTCAAGAAGCGATTCACCGAGGTCTGTGATCCTTTGACCTTCCCCGCGTACACCTTCGCGACCGTTGAGCGCGCCGAGCACTACACGGTTCTGAGCGCGTTCGACCACACCTTGGTGGACGGTTATTCACTGGTCATCGCCCTCGGCGAGCTTCGTCAGATCTACGAAGGCCTGAATGCGCTCCCCGCACTCGACGACGCGGCTGCTGTTGCCGACGTGATGAGCCACCTGGGTGATCCGGGCAGCTTCGTGCGCTACTGCGAACTGGAAGCGGACGGGTTGGTTCCCATCGAGAACGATCCACGACTTCGGGAGTGGGAGCGGTTCTACGAGATCTGCGGCGGCACGTCGCCGAGTTTCCCCCTCGATCTCGGGGTGGAGGGCGGACATCCGGCGCCGCAAGGCGCGGACGTGCGGGTTCTCCTCGATGCCGACCGCACTGCGGAATTCGACTCGATCTGCACCGCGGCAGGCGGCAGTGTCTTCACCGGAGTTCTCACGGCGATGGGGATGACGGTGGAATCGGCTACCGGGAAATCCGCACTGCCCCTGCAGTTTCCGTTGCACATCCGCAAGGATCCGCGCTGGGCTGACGCGATCGGGTGGCTCACCACGAGCGCGCCGATCACCGTACGGGTCACCCCGGATCGCGATTTCGGTGCGTCGCTGGCACATACCCACGCGTCGTTCCGGGTGGCACTGACACTCGAAGGTCTCACCATGGCGCAGGTTCGTGATGCGTTGGGCAACAAGATCCGTCGCACTCGCACCGATGTCTTCATGGTCTCGTACATCGACTATCGCCGGCTTCCCGGCACGGACGATCACGACGAACTCAACGCCCACCACATCAGCAACGTGACCGTGGCCGACGACGCGCAGTTCTGGATCTCACGGACGAACCGCGGCTTGTCCTTGCGGTCGCGGTTCCCGGACACCGACGTAGCGAACGTCACGATGGTGAAGTTCCTCACCGAACTCGACCGGGTTCTCCACGACATCTGCGATCGCGGCGTGACGCCGATCGGAAGTCTGACCGAACAATTGAGGGATTCGGCGATCGGAGCGGGAACACCGCGGATCTAGCTCGATCCGAGCGCGTGGGCAGCGCGAGCAGGTGCCCACGCGCTCGTTGAGCGACTCTCACACGGGGAGCGCCTAGAATCGTTGAAGTCCGTCTATCGACCCGATCGATTCGCCTTACAGGAGCCACCCGTGCCCGTTGCCCCCGATCCTTCACCCGCGTTTGCCGAGTTCAGTAATCCCGACCGGTTGGTCTCTACTGAATGGCTGTCGGCAAATATCGGTGCGCCGGGACTGAAGGTGGTCGAATCCGACGAGGACGTGCTGCTCTACGACATCGGGCACATCCCCGGCGCCGTCAAGATCGACTGGCACCTCGACCTCAATGATCGGGTCACGCGCGATTACATCGACGGCGAGGCCTTTGCCGAGCTGATGAATCGCAAGGGCATCAGCCGCGACGACACCGTGGTCATCTACGGCGACAAGAGCAACTGGTGGGCGGCATACGCACTGTGGGTGTTCACACTGTTCGGCCATGAGGACGTCCGTCTGCTCGACGGCGGTCGCGACGCGTGGATTGCGGAGAACCGCGACACGTCATTCGACGTCCCCTTTGCCACGTCCACCGGTTATCCGGTGATCGCGCGCAACGACGCCCCTATCCGCGCCTTCAAGGACGATGTCCTGGCGCATCTCGGTGACGGCCCGCTGATCGACGTGCGGTCACCGCAGGAGTACACCGGCGAGCGCACCCATATGCCCGATTACCCGGAAGAGGGTGCGCTGCGCGGTGGTCACATCCCCAGCGCCCGGAGCATTCCGTGGGCCAAGGCCGCAGCACCCGACAGCCGTTTCCGCACACGCACGGAACTCGACGAGATCTACGGCGATCTGTCACGCGAAGACAAGATCGTGGCGTACTGCCGTATCGGCGAGCGGTCGAGCCACACGTGGTTTGTCCTCACTCACCTCCTCGGGTACCCCGACGTCCGTAACTACGACGGTTCGTGGACCGAGTGGGGCAACGCCGTGCGTGTTCCGATCGCTGTCGGCGAAGAGCCCGGAGACGTTCCCGCCGGAGTATCGGCATGAGCGAATTGCCGGAGCCACTGGCGGAGATCGTCGACGACTTCGCAGCCGTCGGCACCTCGGACAAGCTCACTCTTCTTCTCGAGTTCAGTCGCGAGTTGCCACCGCTGCCGGCCGAGCTCGAACAAGACGCCATGGAGCCCGTTCCCGAATGTCAGTCGCCGCTGTTCCTTTCGGTGGACGATTCCGATCGCGACAAGGTCCGGCTGTATTTCAGCGCGCCTGCCGAAGCTCCCACCACTCGCGGTTTCGCCTCAATCCTGGCCCAGGGCCTCGACGGGCAGAGCGCTGACGCGATCCTTGCGGTTCCCGACGATTTCTACTCGGCGCTCGGCCTCGCGGAAGCCGTAAGTCCCCTTCGCCTGCGCGGTATGTCCGCGATGCTCGCGCGCATCAAGCGCCGCTTGCGGGGCTGAGTACGAGAACATGGAATTCACCGAACTTGCCGACTACGCGATTCCCAGTGGATCGCTTGTCGAATGGCTTCCGTGCGCAACCGGTCAATGGACTCCTGATCCGCGGCCGGCGTCGTACATCCACGAGGCACACCTGCAGCGCTCGTCCGCAGGCGCCGGCGAACAGTCCTGGCTGGGAACAGCTTTCGAGATCCCCGGACCGCTCGACCAAAGCGCCTTCCGAATTACTCTGCAGCAGTGGATCGATCGACACGAGGTTCTTCGCTCACACACGTCGCTCGATACCGAGTCGGGTGAGATCACCCGGCACACCGTTCCCGTGAACGGGATCGACATCGGCGTTGTCGACCACGGATACAACTCACCGAGCCAGGTCAACTTCGAGCACCTGCACCGATTGTTCGACGAGTTCGCGTCGCCGCACAGTTGGCCGTCGTATGTCTTCGCGACCCTCACTCCGCGAAGCGACGACGCTCCGTTCACGGTGTTCTTCGCAGCCGATCATTCGATCATCGACGGTTTTTCCATCGTCTTGATCGCTCACGAGATCGCGTCGCTGTACCGCGAGAATCTGACCGGTCAGCCGGCCAACTTGTTCCCGGTCGGGAGTTATGTCGATTTCGGGGCGCAGGAACGCGAGCAGATGGCCGATCGCGGCGCCGAAGACGCTGCTCTCGATGTCTGGCGTGAGGCCTTGGCAGGCAGCGGGCTCCCCCAGTTTCCGCTGCCTATCGGCGACCGGGGAACCGAGTCGCAGAACGGGCTGTCGACGTGGCTTCTCGACACCGATCAGTCGAAGGCGTTCAGTGCCAGGTGCGCCGCGAGCGGGGTGGGCTACTTCGCGGGTCTGCTCGGCCGTCTCGCAGCAGTCGGACACGACGTCGCGGGTGTTGATCGATTCCGGGTCGTGACGCCGATCCACACTCGCACCACTCAGGAATGGGCCGGCGCGCTGGGGTGGTTCGTCGGTTTGTGCCCACTCGACATCGCGGTTGACTCCGAGCTTTCGTTCGACACTCTCGCCGAGCGCGCGGCCGCCTCGATGTCCGCTCGCAAACCAGCCGCGGCGATACCGTTCGATCGCATCGGCGAGAAACTCGGAACTCCCATCCGGCCTCGATTTGTGGTGTCCTACATGGATGTTCGATTTGTCCCTGAAGCGGCGCAGTGGCCCGAATGGAATGCGCGAGCGCTGCGCAGCAAGGCATACACCCATGACGTCTACCTCTGGATCAATCGAACCCCACAAGGCCTCAATCTCGCCGTACGCTATCCCAACAACGACACCGCGAACTCGTCGGTGCACCGGTATGTGGCGGCGTTCCGTCGGGCGATCGAAGAATCGGTCGCAGGCAACGAGGAGAAGAACCCGACAATCGACGCTCCCGGCTACTCGTCGGTAGCTTTGCAAACCGTTTCATGAGCCAGATCCAGGTAGACCGATCCGGTTGCAACCTGCATCGAAGCAGTGAATACACTCCAAAACGATGCCAGTAAGACTCCGACGGTGACCCCTCGTAAGTACACCGAAGGAGACAGATAATGCGAACTACAGGAGGCTCAGTGCCCAGTCATGCCAGCGCGCACATTACGAAGGTGCTTGTCGCCAACCGCGGTGAGATCGCGGTGCGGGTCATTCGAGCAGCCAAGGACGCCGGCTACGGCAGCGTCGCTGTCTACGCCGAACCCGATGCCGACGCACAGTTCGTGAAGCTCGCAGACGAGGCGTTTGCCCTCGGTGGACAGACGTCCGCCGAGTCCTACCTCGTATTCGACAAGATCCTCGACGCTGCCCGTAAGTCCGGCGCAGACGCCATCCACCCGGGCTACGGTTTCCTCTCCGAGAACGCCGACTTCGCGCAGGCCGTCATCGACGCGAACCTGATCTGGATCGGTCCGTCACCGCAGTCCATCCGCGACCTCGGCGACAAGGTCACCGCTCGCCACATCGCAGAGCGCGCCAAGGCTCCCATGGCAGCCGGCACCAAGGACCCCGTCAAGGGCGCCGACGAGGTTGTCGCGTTCGCCAAGGAGTTCGGTGTCCCGGTCGCGATCAAGGCTGCCTTCGGCGGCGGTGGACGCGGCATGAAGGTCGCGCAGACCATCGAGGAAATCCCCGAGCTCTTCGAATCCGCTACCCGTGAGGCCATCGCCGCTTTCGGTCGCGGTGAGTGCTTCGTCGAGCAGTACCTCGACAAGGCCCGCCACGTCGAAGCTCAGGTCATCGCCGACCAGCACGGCAACGTCGTTGTCGCCGGTACCCGCGACTGCTCGCTGCAGCGTCGCTTCCAGAAGCTCGTCGAAGAGGCTCCGGCTCCCTTCCTGACGGACGACCAGCGCGCACGCATCCACGCGTCCGCGAAGGCCATCTGCAAGGAAGCCGGCTACTACGGCGCCGGAACGGTCGAGTACCTGGTTCAGGGCGACACCATCTCCTTCCTCGAGGTCAACACGCGCCTTCAGGTCGAGCACCCCGTCACGGAAGAAACCGCGGGCATCGACCTCGTGCGTCAGCAGTTCCTCATCGCCAACGGCGAAGAACTCTCCATCAAGGAAGATCCCACCCCGCGTGGACACTCCTTCGAGTTCCGCATCAACGGTGAAGACGCCGGCCGCGGCTTCATGCCTGCTCCCGGCCCGGTCTCCGTCTACCGTGAGCCCACGGGCCCCGGCGTTCGCGTCGACTCCGGCGTTGTCGCCGGCGACGTCATCGGCGGACAGTTCGACTCCATGCTCGCCAAGCTCATCGTCACCGGAGCCACCCGCGAAGAAGCCCTCCAGCGGGCATCGCGCGCTCTGGCCGAGTTCGAGATCGACGGCCTCGCGACCGTCCTCCCGTTCCACCGCCACATCGTCGAGAACCCGGCATTCGTCGGTGACGGCGAGAAGTTCGACATCTACACCAAGTGGATCGAAACCGACTGGGTCAACCCCATCGAGCCCTACGCGGGCGCCGGCGCTCCCGTAGACGACGAGGACGAGGCTCTGCCGCGTCAGAACGTTGTCGTCGAGGTCGGTGGACGTCGCGTCGAGGTTTCCCTCCCGGGTCAGTTCTCACTCGGCAACGGCGGCGGCGCAGCATCCGGTGCCATCCGCAAGAAGCCGAAGGCACGCAAGCGCGGCGGCGCGGGCGGCGGCGCAGCATCCGGTGACGCCGTCACCGCTCCGATGCAGGGCACCGTCGTCAAGGTTGCCGTCACCGAAGGCCAGGAAGTTGCCGAAGGCGACCTCATCGCTGTCCTCGAGGCCATGAAGATGGAAAACCCCGTCAACGCGCACAAGGCCGGTATCGTCACCGGACTGTCCGTCGAGGCCGGCGCAGCCATCACGCAGGGAACGGTTCTCGCAGAACTGAAGTAAGACTTCGCGAGTGCGCCTTCCCGGTAGTTTCCCACTACCGAGAAGGCGCACAGTCGTTTCCGGCCACTAGTGTTCCAGGACCTGCCAGGTACGGTGCCGACTCCAGCGGTAGACACCGCTCCCGCGGCCCGGAAATTCGACCCGACTGGTCCGGTCGCATCATGGCGGTCATCCCGATTCTTGCCCTCATACTCTTCTTCGTCACCGGCACGTGGCTGTGGTTTCTCGCTATCCCCCTGGCCGGTGCCCTGCTGTTCGGAACGGACTCCGAACGCAAAAAGGCACGCAAGAAGAAACGTCGCGACGACAGGAATTCCTGATTCATGGACCCGATAGAAATCAACGCGGGCGCGTGGTATCTGCGCGCGTTGCGCGCAGACGAGCGTGTCGACGACAGACCGGCGCTTGCCGACGGCGGTATCACCGACCCGGAGTACGTCGGTCAGCGGAGCGCTCAGTGGCGTGAAAACAGCGTCTACTCGTGGGCAGTGTGCCAACCCAACACCGGTGAACTTCTGGCGGAGGTAGTCCTGACGCCCCACGCTCCCACTGCCACGCTCGACGGTTGGGCGCGGACTGGTCACGACGACGCTCTCGCGACGGCGTGTGCTGCCGTCGCGAGGTTCGCCGAAGGTGCGCTGGATCTGAGCGTGACGCAGCAGTGAAGAACCACCGGTACTGGCCATTGGCGATAGCCGTGGTCATCGCGTTGATCATGCTGTTCTCCCCCGGTTCCACCGTTCCGTCCGGGCCGGAGAACAGCGACAAGGTCACCCATACGGTGATGTTCGTCGTGCTGGCGATGACATCGTTGTACGCCAGAATCCCCTGGTGGCTCACGGCGCTGTGGCTGATCGCCTTTGCCGCGATATCCGAGGTCCTGCAAGGTGTGCTGCCGATTTCCCGTTCGGGCTCGGTGTGGGACGCGGCCGCGGATCTGGCCGGTATCGCGATCGGCATCGGGATCGCCGCGGTGGCGGGGTACCGGCGACGGGCCCGCGCCGTCTAGTCGAGATCAGCCGATCAGGTTGCTGCGCAAGCGAGTTTGGGTGTCCTGGTCGATCTTCAATCCGTCCGTGAAATACGCCTCGATGGAACCGTGCACCGATTCCACTTCGGCCAGCGACGCCTCCAGGTACTCGGGGCGTACCCCCAGGACACCTTCGAGCAGCGTCGGGTCACCACCCGAGGCCGCAAATTTCTCGAAGAGCGGCGCGAACAGTGGAAGCAGGATCGTGTTGGTGCGCAGGTAGTCCTCGAACACCGCGTCCTTCGACGCGCCGAGGAAGAGCAGCAGTGCGGCCGCGGCCCATCCCGTCCGGTCCTTACCCGTCGTGCAGTGGATGAGCGCCGGCGCACTCGACGGCTCTGCCAGGTCGAGGAACAACTGGCGGTACGACGCCACCGCGCTGGGCAGGGTCACGAAATCGCGGTAGCTGCCCTCGAAGTACTCGAGTGCCTGACCGCTTCCCAGCAACTCGGACGCGGCCCGCGGATCTGCGATCATCTGCTGCATCTGGGCGGGGATGGCTCGATACTGCTTGTCCGCCAATACGTCCAGTCCGAGTTCCCGGATTCCGGCCGGCGTCCGGTCTGGTGCTGTTTCGCGCTCGGAGGCGGTTCGCAGGTCGTAGATCGTGGTGACTGCCAAGTCGGCCAGCGTTTTTTCCCCTTCTGCGTCGAGTGACGCCAGATCGGTGGAGCGGTACACCGCGCCGGTTCGCACCGAACCGCCGAATCGGGACTCCGGTCCCCCGATGTCGCGCAGGTTCGCCAGGGAAGGAACAACGGAGGACGGCCGAGGATTGTCAGTCATGTCTATGAAGATACTCACCATGGTGCACAGGACAATTGCGACTGAGTGATCTCCCGTAATTGCTGCGCTACATTTCCGAAACATGTTCGGATAATGCTGTGGACATGCCTACAACGAATTCCAGTGGTCTCGATGCGTTCAACGCACTCGCTGACCAGTCGGCTGTGTCGGCACTGCTCGAGTGCTGTCACTCGGACTCCTGGGCGGGCGCGCTCGCGGCGGCGCGGCCTTTCGAGAGCGTCGACGCTCTGCTGGAGCGCGCGGATTCCGTACTGCGCGACCTACCCGAATCCGAGATCGACAAGGCCCTCGCGGGGCACCCACGTATCGGTGAGCGCACCGAAAGCGCGTCGTCGAGCCGGGAACAGGCCGCGGTGTCCACCGCCGGCGGCGACGTCCTCGAGCGGTTGCGGATCAAGAATGCCGAGTACGAGGACAAGTTCTCGCACGTCTACCTCGTCTGTGCGAGCGGCCGTTCGGCCACCGAACTTCTCGACGTCCTCCACAAGCGCCTGGGAAACGACCCGGAGACCGAACGCCGCGTGCTACGAATCGAGTTGGCCGCTATCAATCGCATCAGGCTCACTCGTCTGATCGACTCGTTGTCCGGAGATGACGCATGAGCAAGGTACTGAGTACACACGTCCTCGATTCGACAACCGGCAACCCGGCGCAGGGTGTCCACGTCCAGCTCTGCGCGTCCGACGGTTCACCGATTTCACAGGCCACCACGGACTCCGACGGCCGGGTCGTCGAACTTGCCACAGCCGGCCTGACTCCCGGCATCTACCGCCTGATCTTCGACACCGGAACCTATTTCGAGTCCATCGGACAGGAAACCTTCTATCCGGAAGTGACAGTGACCTTCCGGATCGACAACACGAGCCGTGGGTATCACGTCCCGTTGTTGTTGTCCCCCTTTGCCTATTCCACCTATCGCGGGAGCTGAGAACCACTGTGAACACCATCAACACGACCACCGCACCGCTCTCCGGAACCATCGAACTCACGGGGCATCAGTACGGCAAAGCCGAGAATCGTGTCGTCCGGATCTACCGCGACACCCCTCGTCACGAGATTCACGACGTCAACGTCTCCACCTGTCTGCGAGGCGATTTCGCCGATGCGTATCTCACCGGCGATCAGTCGAAGGTGCTTCCCACCGACTCGCAGAAGCAGACCGCGTACGCGTACGCCAAGGAGAAGGGCCTGATCTCGATCGAGTCGTACGGCCTCGAACTCGCGTCGCATTTTGTCGACGACATCGAACCGGTGACGGGTGCGCGGATCGAGATCGAGGAGTATGCCTGGGAGCGCGCGGTGGTCGACGGTGCCGAGCACGATCACACGTGGATTCGTAAGGGTCAGGAAGTGCGCACCGCGTCGATCACGCACGACGACACCGGCACCTGGGTGATCGGCGGCTTGAAGGATCTGGTTCTGCTCAAGTCCACCGGCAGTGAGTTCTCCGGGTTCCTGCAGGATCCGTACACCGTCCTCGAACCCACGCAGGACCGCGTCATGGCCACGACGCTGGTGGCGCAGTGGCGATTTGTCACCACAGATGTCGATTGGGAAGCGGTGTATGTCGCCGTCAAGGCGCAGATCGTGAAGCAGTTCGCGACAGTACACTCACTTGCGTTGCAGCAGACTCTTTTTCAGATCGGCAAGGCAATCCTCGAAGAGTTCCCGATCATTGCCGAGGTACGGTTGTCCGCACCGAACAAGCATCACTTCGACTACGCGCTCGGCCGTTTCGGTATCGAGAACGACAACGAGGTGTTCCATGCCGCGGATCGTCCGTACGGTCTGATCCAGGCCGCCGTCAGCCGCTCGGACGCGCCGGACGCCGGCCCGTCCTGGACCACCTACGCCGGATGGCTTTCGTGACCGACTTCGTCATCAGGGGCGGGCACGTCGTCACCATGGACGGCGCTCGCACGGAATTCACCGACGGATACGTCGCCGTCACCGGGAACGAAATCAGCGCCATCGGGCGCGGGCCTGCTCCGGAGTTTCCCGGCGCACAGACCGTCTACGCCCGCGGTTGCCTCGTCACACCGGGTCTGGTGAACACGCACCATCATCTGTACCAGTGGATCACCCGCGGCCTGGCTGCCGATTCGACATTGTTCCAGTGGCTGACCACCCTGTACCCGATCTGGGCGGGTATCGACGCCGACGCCGTGCACACAGCCGCGACCGGTGGCCTCGCTGCGTTGGCGAAGACGGGATGCACCACCACCACCGATCATCACTACGTGGTCCCACGCGATGCCGGTGACGTGTTCGAAGCGGAGATCACGGCAGCAGCTCAGATCGGTCTGCGATTCCATCCGACGCGTGGTTCGATGGACCTCGGGCAGAGTTCTGGTGGACTACCACCTGATCACGTGGTGGAAAAACTGGACGACATCCTCGCCGGCACCGCGTCCGTCATCGACCGGTGGCACGACCCCAGCCCCGATTCGATGCTGCGAATCGCGGTGGCGCCGTGCTCCCCGTTCTCGGTCACCGAGGCGTTGCTCCGGGAGTCCGCGGTTCTGGCCCGCGAGGCCGGCGTCCGACTGCACACGCATTTGGCGGAGACTCTGGATGAGCAGGACTTCTGCGCAGAACTGTTCGGATGTACTCCGATGGAGTACATGGAGCGAGTCGGTTGGGTCGGCCCGGACGTGTGGTTCGCGCACGCCGTCCACCTCGACGATTCCGCGATCGATACGATGGCGCGCACGGGAACCGCTGCGGCACACTGCCCTACGTCCAATGCGCGACTCGGCGCCGGGATCGCCCGCACCCGCGAATTACTCGACGCCGGCGTCACGATCGGGCTCGGAGTCGACGGCGCGGCCAGCAACGAGGCGTGCAGTCTGGTCGAGGAATCACGTCACGCTCTGCTTTTCGCCCGCGCCCGCGGCGGCCCCCAGGCTCTGACGGTTCGCACCGCACTGGAACTCGGAACCATCGGGGGCGCGCGGGTTGTCGGCCGTGAGCATGAGATCGGCTCCCTCGAAGTGGGAAAACTGGCCGACCTCGCGGTGTGGGATCTGAACACACTCGCGCACACCGGAATCACCGACCCGGTCGCGGCATTGGTACTCGGCTCGACACCACCGCTGAAACTGCTGATGGTGAACGGAGCGGTTGTTGTCGCAGACGATCGGGTAACCACGATCGACGAGGACGTCGTCGCATCGGACGTCGCTCGCGCACATCTCGACCTGGTGCGAAAGGCCGGGTGAGCGACGCAATGGATCTGCACACCGTCGATCAGGTGCTGGTGCCGGTCACGCGGACCGATCTTCCCGGTCCGTCGACCGGTGTCGGATTCATCGGGGGCGGCACCTGGCTGTACTCGGAACCACAACCACATCTGAGCACTCTTGTCGATCTGGCCGGCTTCGGCTGGGAACCGCTCACCGTCAACGAACGTGGCCTCGAAATCGCCGCGACGTGCACGATCGAAGAGCTGTGCCGCTCGGAACTCTCGGGGCAGTTCCGGGCCGCACAGTTGTTTCGGGACTGCGCGGACGCGCTATTGGCATCGTGGAAAGTGTTGCGCCACGCCACCGTCGGCGGAAATATCGCACTGTCGTTTCCCGCCGGCGCCATGACAACGATGGCAGTCACTCTCGACGGCGAACTGACCGTCTGGAGTCCGTGCGGGCGTGAGTACCGAGTGGCTGTGAAGGATTTTGTGACCGGGAACGGCACGAACTCGCTGGCCGTCGGCGAGATCATTCGGAGCATCACCCTCCCGACTCGGGCACTGCTCGCGCGAACCGCTCTGCGCAAGCTGGCTCAGACCTCTCTCGGCCGGTCTGCGGTTGTCGTGGCGGGCCGAAAAGACGTCGCCGGCTTCACGCTCAGCGTCACAGCAGCGACGCAGCGACCCCACGTCTTGCGATTCGGCGCCCACCCGACCGCTGCGGAACTGGCCGAATCACTACGCCTGATTCCGAACGACGAATTTTTCACGGACGTCCACGGCAGTGCCCCCTGGCGCGAGTCGATGACAGCACTACTGGCCGAAGAGGTCAGGGAGGAACTCACATGAAGTACTCCGTCGACGGGGTTTCCCGCGACGACGAACCGCGTCCGGGACAGTGTCTGCGGACGTTCCTGCGCGAGCACGGCACGACGTCCGTCAAGAAAGGCTGCGACGCCGGAGATTGCGGCGCGTGCTCGGTGCTGCTGGACGGCACACCGACGCATTCGTGCATCTTCCCGGCGCACCGCGTGGGCGGACACGAGATCGTGACCGCAGCCGGCCTCGGCACTGAGGGCACTCTGCACCCGACACAGCAGGCGTTTGTCGACGCCGGCGGATTTCAATGCGGTTTCTGCACCGCGGGCATGGTCGTGACGGCGTCGGCGCTCACGTGTACCCAGAAGGCGAACCTGCCGCAGTCGATGAAGGGAAACCTGTGCCGCTGCACAGGATATCGCTCGATTCGCGATGCCTTGGCGGGAACGAAGAACATCGAGAACGTGGATCGCGACGCGGCTCGGGGACGTTCCGTTGCGGCCCCGGCGTCGAGTCGAATCGTCACCGGAACGGAACCCTTCACTCTGGATCTGGCCGAGGGCGACGTCCCGTCCGGCCTGACACACGCAGCGGTTCTCGGCAGCCCGCACCCCTACGCGTACATCAAGGACATCAACACTGCGGCAGCGCAGTCCGCGCCCGGCGTCGTCGCCGTCCTGACCTATCTCGACAGCCCGGACGTTCTCTTCTCCACGGCACGCCATCAGGACCGCAGCGACGACCCGGACGACACCCGCATCTTCGACCGCACCGTGCGTTTCATCGGTCAGCGAGTGGCCGCGGTCATCGCAGAAACACCACGGGACGCACAGCGTGCGCTGGCACTGATCGAGGTCGACTTCGAGGTTCGCGCCGCGGTGTTCGATCCCGAGCCGGCTCGCTCGCCCGGCGCACCGCTTCTGCACGCGGACAAGGATGTTGCTGCGCGTATCGCCGAGCCGGCGCGCAACGTCGTCGCAGCCCTGCACGACGGCGTGGGCGATGTCGAGAAAGCACTCCGTGCATCCGCTGCCGTCGTCGACGGCACGTGGCAGACTGCTCGCGTTCAGCATGTCGCCATGGAAACCCACGCAGCGGTGGGCTGGCTGGACTCCGGTGGCCGGCTTGTCATTCGCAGCAGCACGCAGGTGCCGTTCCTGGTTCGGGACGAGCTGGCGCACATCTTCGGTCTCGCCCGCGAGGAAGTCCGCGTGTTCACCGCGCGTGTGGGTGGCGGTTTCGGCGGCAAGCAGGAAATGCTGACCGAGGACCTGGTTGCCCTGGCCGTCCGGAAGACCCGTCGACCGGTCCAGTACGAGTTCAGCCGCAGCGATCAGTTCACGACGGCACCGTCACGGCATCCCATGCGGGTGTCGGTCCGGTTGGGCGCTGACGAGCACGGCCGTCTGAGCGCGCTGGCGATCGACGTCCTTTCCGACGCCGGGGCGTACGGCAACCATTCGGTCGGAGTGATGTTCCACGGGTGCGCGGAATCGATTGCCGTCTACCGTTGCCCGAACAAACGCGTCGACGCCGAGGCGGTGTACACGAACAACGTGCCGTCTGGAGCGTTCCGCGGCTACGGCCTGGGGCAGATCATCTTTGCCGTCGAATCCGCGATGGATCAGCTTGCCCGGAAACTCGGTATCGATCCCTTCGAGTTCCGTCGGCGAAACGTGGTGGTACCGGGAGACGACTTCGTGGACTGGCACGTCGAGGACGGCGACCTCGAGTTCGGAAGTTACGGCCTCGACCAGTGTCTGGACCTGGTCGAGCGCGCGCTGTCGAGTGGACGAGGACAGCTCTCGCCCGCCGGGCACCGATGGCGAACCGGGCAGGGCATGGCTGTCGCGATGATCGCCACGATCCCACCCCGCGGACATTTTGCCGACACCACGGTCACCCTCGAATCCGACGGGCGGTACGTGGTCCGGATCGGCACAGCCGAATTCGGTAACGGGACAACAACTGTGCATCACCAGATAGCCGCCACCGAGTTGCGCACCACGGTGGATCGCATTGTGATCGCCCAATCCGACACCGATATCGGCGGACACGACACGGGGGCCTTCGGCTCGGCCGGCACAGTTGTGGCGGGCAAAGCCCTCCAGATCGCGTGCGAACGCCTCCGCGATCGGATACTCGCACGAGCACAATCACTGTGCGTCGGTCCGGCCGAACTCACCGCGGACGGCGTCACCACTACAACCGATCTCATCCGCTTCCCGGCGCTCCTCGACAGCGGACCGCTCGCGGCGGACGGGCACCACGACGGCTCGCCGCGGTCGGTGGCGTTCAACGTCCACGGATTTCGGGTCGCGGTGGATACCTCAACGGGCCGCGTGATCATTCTGCAGTCGGTCCAGGCCGCTGACGCCGGTACGGTGCTGAACCCGGCGCAATTGCGCGGTCAGGTGGAAGGCGGTGTGGGACAAGCACTCGGCGCGGCATTGTTCGAGGAAATCGTCATCGAAGACGGGCGCGTGCTGAATCCACAACTGCGCAACTATCACGTTCCGCAGTTGGCTGATCTCCCGACGACGGAGGTACTTTTTGCCGACACGTACGACAAGTTGGGACCATTCGGCGCCAAGTCCATGAGCGAAGCGCCGTTCAATCCCGTTGCCCCGGCGCTGGCCAACGCCATCTTCGACGCGGTGGGCGTTCGGTGCCGCGCCACTCCCATGACACCGGATCGGATCTGGGCTCAGCTCACCCCGTGAGCCCGCAACACCCGCTCGATCGCGTCCACCGCTGCGTCCAACTCACCGGTCGTCACGGTCAGCGGCGGACGGAACCGGATTCCCCGCCGCCCGCTCGGCAGGATGAGAACGTGCTCGTTCTCGCGCAGTTCGGTCACCACTTGGTCGCGTAAGTCGCTGCTGCTCAGCGTGATCGCGCACAGGAGGCCGCGTCCGCGGGGCTCGGTGACGCCGTCGAACATCTCGCTCGTCGCGGTCAATCGCGCCAGGAGGTGCGCGCCGGTGAATCGAACCCGGTCGATCAATCGGTCACGCTCGACGACTTCGAGAATGCGCCGGGCGCGCACCATGTCGGTGAGATTGCCACCCCAGGTCGAGTTGATACGCGAGCTGACATGGAAGACGTTGTCCTGAACTTCGTCGACACGGCCGCCGGCCATGATGCCGCAGACTTGAGTCTTCTTCCCGAAGGCAACCACGTCCGGCGTCAACCCCAATTGCTGGTAAGCCCAGGCAGTTCCGGTTGTTCCGCACCCGGTCTGCACCTCGTCGAGGACAAACAGGGCGTCGTTCTCGTGGCACAGATCTTGCATTGCCTGAAGAAACTGCGGCCGGAAATGGTGGTCACCGCCCTCACCCTGGATAGGTTCGGCGATGAAACAGGAGATGTCGTGCGGATTCTCGTGAAATGCGCGGCGGGCCTGCGCCACGCTGCCTTGCTCGACTGCCTCGATGTCACGTCCGTCCGCGAGATACGGCGAGTCGATCCGCGGCCAGTCGAACTTGGGGAAGCGGGCAACCTTTCCCGGATCGGTGTTGGTAAGCGACATCGTATAACCACTGCGCCCGTGGAACGCCTCGGTCAAATGCAGGACTTTGGTCCCGAGATCCGGTGAGCGCCTAGCACTTTCGTTCAGCCTACTCTTCCAGTCGAACGCCACTTTGAGTGCGTTCTCCACAGCAAGAGCGCCGCCGTCGACAAAGAACAGGTGCGGCAATGCCGGGTCGCCAAGCACCCGGACGAAGGCCTCGACAAATCGCGCCATAGCCACGCTGTAGACGTCGGAATTACTCGGCTTGTTTGCTGCAACCATTGCCAATTCGCGCGCGAAGGCCTCGTCATCGGCGACGTCGGGATGGTTCATTCCGAGCGCAGACGACCCGAAGAACCCGAACATGTCCAGATAGTCGACACCGGTGCGGAGATCTCGTAGATACACACCGTGTGAGCGCTCGAGGTCGAGAACCAGATCGAATCCGTCCGTGAGAATACTGGCGGACAGAACCTCGAACACCGGGAAATCCGCACTGCCGCCGAAGCCTTGCGTCGCGGTACTCATACGCAAAGATTAAGTCAAAATTATTGCAATGTCGATGATTCGATGTAAAAATTACTGAAGAATGGTCATTCGTCGTAAAATGTTTGAAGAATGACCGTACTACGGGTACTCACATTGGCCGCCGTCCGGATCTCCTGCAGCAACGCCTCCAACGCCCGAGGCGAGGCGACCCGAACCAGGAGCACGTAGCTTTCGGCCCCGGCTACCGAATGGCAGGACACCACTTGGGGCAAGTGCCGGAGCCTGGCCGGCGCATCGTCGGGTTGAGAAGGGTCCAGAGGGGAGATCGCGACAAATGCCGACAGATTCTGACCCACGGCTTCCGGATCGATCTTGGCCGAGTATCCCCGGATCACGTTGCGCGATTCGAGCCGGCGCACCCGTGATTGCACAGCCGAGATCGACAGTCCCGCTTTGTCGGCAAGACTCGCCAAAGTGGCACGGCCGTCCACAACGAGCTCTCGAATCAGCAACTTGTCCGTGTCGTCGACCGGAGGACTACCGCCGTCATTCTGTTCGTCACCCACCCGCGAAGATTAACGTAACCGGACATACACATGCTTGAAAAGTGGCAGTTACGTTCTCGGTTTGCCGCCGAACTCTCGCGGATGTACGGCAACGAGGTTCCCGCATACAACACACTGGTCGACGTAACACGGCAGGTCAATCGGGATTACACCGCCGCTCACCCTGGTTCGGAGCGCTGGGGAACCCTGGGCCGGATCAGCGCGGAACGACACGGCGCGATCCGGCTGGGCACTCTCGGCGAACTGCGCGACGTCGCGATGATCTTCGACGCCCTCGGGATGTCGGCGGTTGGGTTCTACGATCTCAGGCTCACCGATCCTCCCGTTCCCGTCGTCTCGACCGCGTTCCGTCCCACCGATCCGGACGAACTCGCGTTGAACCCGTTCCGCGTCTTCACCTCGGTCCTCGCGACGGGAGACAAGCGCTTCTTCAGCGCCGATCTCCAGCGCCGTATCACCGCGTACCTCGACACGCGGTCGCTCTTCTCCCCCGAACTGCTTCGCCTGGCCGCTGCCGCCCAGCGCGACAACGGGTTGTCCGAGCCACAGTCCACACACTTCGTCGACGCCGCCACACGCGCCTTCCGCCTCGGAACCGAGCCGATCGACGCGTCCTGGTACCGAGAACTTGCGCTCATCTCCCCGGTTGCCGCGGATATCGCCGGCCAAAGGTCGACCCACCTCAACCATCTCACCCCGCGCGTCCTCGACATCGACGATCTGTACCGGCGCATGACCGAGCGCGGCATCACCATGATCGACCGCATTCAGGGACCACCGCGACGGGATGGACCACCACTCCTGCTGCGCCAGACTTCGTTTCGGGCATTGGCGGAGAACCGCCCGTTCCGTGAACCCGATGGTTCGGTGCATGATGTCCCTGTCCGGGTTCGCTTCGGCGAAGTCGAGGCTCGCGGCATAGCGTTGACCCGCACGGGCCGCGATATCTACGACGCTCTCGTCTCGTCCCCCGACACGGCGGTGTGGGAGGACGCTTTTCCCGCCACCGAGGACGGTCTGGCGGACGCCGGACTGGCTTATTTCACCTACCGGCGTGACGGCTCGACGATCATTCGCGAACCTGTCGTCTACGAGGACTTCCTGCCCGCGTCGGCCGCTGGGATCTTTGCGTCCAATCTCGATTCTCCCGGCGGATTCGTTTCCGATGCGGACGGCGCCGATTACGGGCAGGATCGACTGGAGGGAGCGATCGGACGCCGCATCCTCGACCCGTTCGAGTTGTACCGCACGCAGCAGGACGCCTCCCGTGAAAGGACTCACCCGTGAACCTTCCCGATCCCTCTGCTCTCGCCGAGCGTGCCCGCTGTGCGCTCGCTCGGTGCGGCGCCGAGTGGCCCACCGGCAACCTGACGGCTCGCACCCCGATTACCGGCACCGAACTTCGCACTCTGGAACAACATTCCGCTGACGATGTCCACAGCGCGGTTGCCGCGGCACACGATGCGTTCGCGAAATGGCGCACAGTTCCTGCCCCGATTCGCGGCGGCGTTGTACGGCAACTCGGCCGTCTGCTGAGCGAGCACAAAGCTGATCTCGCGGAACTCGTCACCCTCGAGGCCGGCAAGATCTCGTCGGAAGCACTGGGCGAGGTGCAGGAAATGATCGACGTCTGCGAGTTCGCAGTTGGCCTCTCGCGTCAACTCTACGGGCGGACAATGCCTTCGGAACGGCCAGGGCACAGACTGATGGAGACGTGGCATCCGATCGGCGTTGTCGGTGTCATCTCGGCCTTCAACTTTCCCGTCGCAGTCTGGTCGTGGAACACGGCAATTGCCCTGGTGTGCGGTGACACCGTGGTCTGGAAACCGTCCGAGACCACACCCCTGACGGCACTTGCGTGTCATTCCTTGATGAGACGAGCCCTCGCTGAGTGCGACGCCCCACACGACGTTCACCAACTGGTGATCGGCGGACGCGACGTCGGCGCATCCCTGGTGGACAATCCACAGGTCGCTCTGGTGAGTGCTACCGGGTCGGTTCGCATGGGACGCGAGGTGGCGCCGCGCGTGGCTGCGAGGTTCGGACGGAGCCTGCTCGAACTGGGCGGCAACAACGCGGCCGTTGTCACCCCGTCAGCCGATCTCGATCTCGCAGTCCGCGGAATTGTCTTCTCGGCGGCCGGAACTGCCGGACAGCGGTGTACGTCGCTGCGGCGGTTGATCGTTCACGAATCGATTGCCGACGAGCTGGTCGCAAGAATTTCTGCCGCGTACGCACAACTGCGGGTAGGCAATCCGTTCGACGACGGCGTCCTGGTCGGGCCACTGATCAACGACGCCGCCTTCGAGGCGATGCAGTCCGCGCTCACCGCCGCGCAGTCGAGCGGCGGTACCGTCGTCTGCGGCGGTGAGCGCGTGGGCGAAACCGGCTGCTACGTGCGCCCGGCTCTGGTTCGGATGCCGACACAGAGCGAGGTCATGTACACCGAAACCTTTGCACCGATCCTCTACGTCGTCACCTATCGCGAGTTCGACGACGCCATCGCACTACACAATGCCGTACCGCAGGGGCTTTCATCCTCGATCTTCACGCTCGACCAGCGGGAGGCCGAACGGTTCCTCGCTGCTGACGGTTCCGATTGCGGTATCGCCAACGTCAACATCGGCACGTCGGGCGCCGAGATCGGTGGCGCCTTCGGCGGCGAGAAGGACACCGGCGGCGGACGTGAATCGGGTTCCGACGCGTGGAAGGCGTACATGCGCCGCGCAACCAACACGATCAACTACTCGAACCAACTGCCGCTGGCTCAAGGCGTCGAGTTCGGCTGAGCGCGTCCCCGGCGAATTCGGTGATCGCGCGGACCAATTCGGCGCGCGCCGACAGTTGTGGCGCGTGATCGGTCTCGAGGCTCACCACTGCCGCGCCGGGCACTCGCTGCTGCATTTCCCGCTGCGTCTCGATCGGAACCGTACGGTCCAGCGTGCATTCGACGTACAGGCGAGCAATCGTTCCGAAGCGCTCGGGGGTGATCGTCGGCGCCATCAGCCGTGCGGTTTCCTGTTGGGGAACAAGGTGGCGGGCCGCAGTGATCGCGTCGGCTACCGGGGCCTCGTGGAAGAACACCGCAGCACCTGCTTCGGGCGGGACCACGGTGGAGAACCCGTCATCGGAACTGACCACCCATCGTGAGATGCCGACGGGCGCGGGCAGTTCAAGTTCGTTGCACAGCATGCCGAAGTCCATGCCGGACGGCAGCATCATCCCGGCGACGTACACGATTCCCGCGACTGCCGCGGGAGCACGCTCCGCAACCTGCGACACCACGATGCCGCCACCCGAGTGACCTACCAGCACTGCCGGTCCGTCCAGTGAATCGAGCGCCGCAACAACGTGATCGGTCACTGTGTCCAAGTCGACGACGACGCCGTTGTCGAGAACTCCGACCCCGGGCAGATCGACCACTACCGGGTTGAACCCCTGCTCCCGCAACGGTTCCAGCATCGATTCCCAGACCCAGCCTCCGGCCCACGCGCCATGGACCAGAACAAGATTGCGAGGATTCACGACGTCGCCTCCAGCTGCGCTGCGATGCGAACTCGCTCGGCTTCGCGCCCGGCGGCGGTGTTGGATTTACCCTGCCGCGATCCGGCCAATTTGGCCTTGATGTGATCACGAACGGAGACGGGTTCGTAGGCCAGCCCGGACTCGTCGAAGAAACTCGGCAGAGTTTCGATCACGGCATCGACGTTGCCGTCGTGGAAGAACGCGGCGGACCGACGACGCTTGATGGTGCCGTTCACGACGGGAGGCGCAACGCGGTGCAGCGTCGACATCCAGCGATCGTTCGTCAGCTGCGCTGTCAGATCGCCCAGATTGACCAGTAGCGCATCGTCTTCCGGCCACACGTCGTGCCACCTCTGGTCGCTCCCGAGCACCTGAAGTCCCTCGACCTGATCGGCCCACAGCACGGTGACAAGCCCGAAGTCGGTGTGCTCACCCATCCCCTTCAGCTCACCGTCCAACGTCACGGTCCCTGTGGGCAACGCGTAGTTGTTCATTCTCAGCACGTCGATCGAGTGGTCGGTAATCGAGTCGAAGAATCCGGGCGCCAGGCCGAGCGCGTCGTCGAAAATTGTGGTCAGCGTGCGGGCCACGCGAGCTGCGTGGGTGTAGTACGACTCGATTCGTTCCTGGAATTCGCCGACGTCGGGCCAGACGTTGACACCGTAATCCGCCTCGGAGAGATCAAGATCGGTGAACGACCGCGCCTCGATGCCGATGTTGAACGCCTCGAAAAAATCGTTCATTCGGGTCGCGGATTCCACTCCGAGACTCAAACTCAGCGATTCACTCTTGGGTGGGCTGTACCCGCGGTTCGCTCCGGCAACGCGATACTCGTTCTTGGCCTCCATCGGCAGTGCAAAGAAATCATCCATCGCTGCGGCGAGACCGGCCGCTGCTCCCACGGGAATTCCATGACCCCGAATCTGGATGAATCCCACTCTGCTGCATGCGTCGTCGATCTCTGCGGCTACGCGGGCCCGCTCCTGCGGTGAACCGCTCAGAACATAAGGTGAGATGTCGATGACGGGAACTTCGAAGGAGTCAGACGGTGACTGCGACATTGGTGTCTCCTGTATTGACCGGGGATTGTGCGACTGCAGGTGATTCGGGAAGACTCTCGCGTGAACTGCGGGCGAGTTCGCCCAGTCGTGTGTGATTGAAGAGCAAGTTGAGTGTGAAGGCGGACGCCGCCGCCAAAGTGATGCCGCTACCGAGCAGGATCTGCGCCGACGACGGGAACTTCTCGAACATTCCTTCCGCGAATTCGGGAAGGAGACCGATTCCGACGGAGACCGCGGCGATGGTCGTATTGATCGGATCGCTGAGATCAACCTTGCGGAGTGTGTTGATGCCGACAACGGCAACCGTGGAGAACAAGATGATGCCGACGCCACCCACCACCGGATCAGGCAGTGCTGCAACAACTTCACCCATTCGTGGGATCAGTCCGAGAACAATGAGAATGGCACCACTGGTTGCGGTGACGTATCGGCTGTACACCCGAGTGGTCGCAACCGCGCCGACGTTCTGCGAGAACACGGTGTCGACAAAGGCGTTGAAAATTCCGCCGAGCACTCCGGACATTCCGTCGGCCACCAGACCGCGCGCCAAATCCGCTTTCTTCAAGGGCTTTCCGGTGATCTCACTGACCGCCAACATGCTGGCTGTCGATTCTGCGAAAACCACTGCCATGACGATGCTCATGGCCACGACTGCGGTGACCGGGAACTCGGGCGCCCCGAAGTGGAAGGGCATGGGAATACCGACCCACGCGGAACCGGATACACCACCGAGGTCGATCAGGCCCATCGGAATGGCGATCACGGTGCCGATGACCAGCGCGATCAGCACTCCCAGCTGTGTCCACATACCGCGTCCGAGGCAGATGAAACCGACCGCGATCGCCACGACCGCCGCGGCCAGCGCGAGGTTCTTGGGATCTGCGAACGACGGTGCGGTGGGATCGTTTCCGACGATCAGACCACCGGCGACGCCGATCAGCGAGATACCGATCACGGTCAGGACCACTCCGGTGACGAGCGGCGGGAAGTAACGAACGATTTTGGCAAACGGTACTGCCAGCGCGATTCCGACCACACCACCGACCAGCATGGAGCCGTACACGGCCTGCAATCCGTATTCCTGGGCGATGAGAATCATCGGTGTCAGGCCCGCAAACGTGGCGCCGCAGACAATCGGAAGCCGTACTCCCGCAACCTTCCCCACGCCCAGGCTCTGGATGATGGTGATGATGCCGGCAACAAGCAGATCGGCGCTGATCAGCAGTGCAACGGTGCTACGGTCCAGGCCCACGGCCGCACCGAACACCAGCGGTACCGTGATGCAGCCTGTGTACATGATCAGGACGTGCTGAAGAGCAAAAGCTGACTGGCGGGCAAAGGGCAACCGCTCGTCGACTGGATGGATGGCCATGCGCCGATCTCCGTCCGTAGCTGGGAGTGTTTTGCGTACTGCCCTATTGAGCACGTCGATAATTTCTTGCTGTGGTCAATTTTGTTTCGCGCATGTAATGAAATTCTCCGCTCGAATGCGCCGCTGTGGCACTGCTATGTTCAGCACATGGACGACGACCAAGTGGCGATCGCAACGGCAATCGGTATCGCAGTGCGCCACGCACGCAGGGAAGCCGGATTGACCATGCGTGAGGTGGCGATGAAATCCGGTCTCTCACAGCCATTTCTGAGTCAGACCGAGAATGGGCGCGCCGTACCGAGCGTGATGAATCTGCACCGACTCGCACAATCGCTGGGCACTACCGCTCACGCGCTTCTCGCTCGAGGCGAGCGCACGCCGTCCAGCCTGGTGCGGGCGAATGAGGGGCGAAAGTTCGAACTGGCCCACGATTCTTCGATCCGATTCTGTTCCACCGGGTCGCACACCATGGAGCCGAACGAAATCACGGCCGGACCGCACTCCGAAGCTGGTGAGCACACCGAACATGCCGGCGAGGAGTTCATTCACGTACTCGAGGGAACTGTCGACGTCGAGGTCGGTCTGGACGAACGGCATCGTCTGAACGTCGGGGACACACTGCTGTACGCGGCGACCATTCCTCATCGGTGGTTCAACCGAACCGATCGAATTGCTCGGTTCCTGATCGTGAGTTCTCCCCCGTCCTTCTGACACACCGCATACCCTGAAGCAGTGACCATGTGGCCGGAGCTTGCGCGCGAGATCGCCGATACCGTTCTGTTCCCCGTCGCCGACAGCGTCGACGCGGACGGCGAAATTCCCAGCAGTCATTTCGACGCGCTCGCGGCCGACGGGTTCTACGGTCTGGCCGCGCTGGGCGAGGACGGACCGTCGGCGTCCGAACTTGTCGAGGTTGTCGAAACACTGTGCGGCGGTTGCCTCGCAACCGCATTCACCTGGATGCAGCATCACGGCGTCGTCGGCGCCCTGGCATCGACCACCAACACCGCATTGCACGAGCAGTACTGGGACGGACTCGTCAGCGGAGACCTGCAGGGCGGTGTGGCCTACGCCGGCGCCATCCCCCGACCTCCACTGTTGTGGGCGCGTCGCGTCGATCACGGATACGTCCTCGACGGAATAGCCCCCTTCGTCACGGGTTGGGGAATAGTCGATGTTCTTCTCGTGTCCGCCCGGGACGAATTCGACAATTCCATCGTCCACTCGGTTGTCCGGGCAACCGACGCCCCCGGTCTGTCGATCGAAGAACTCCCCCTGATTGCCGCTCGCGGAAGCAACACCGTCCGAATAGCTTTCGACGGTTTTGCCGTCCCCGACACCCTCGTCACCGCAGTTGTCGACGACGAGCAGTTCCAGAACAGCCAACTGCCCGGCCTGTGGTTCAACGGAGCCATGGCGATGGGGGTCGCGCGGCGCGCAATGGCAGAGTTGGCGGATCTCGGAGTCGACGCGGAACCGTTCCACAGCCAAGCCGGCCTGGCGCGTGAACACCTCGACAGTGCTCTGGCAGGCAACGCCGACATGTCTGCCGCTCGCGCCGCGGCCTCCGAGCTCGCAGTCCGGGTAGCCGCGGCTCTGGTCACGGCCACCGGTTCTCGCTCACTGGTGGGTAGCAACACAGCCGAGCGTTTGATGCGTGAAGCCACGTTCACACTGGTAGCCGCCACTCGCCCCGGCATCAAGACAGCACTGGTCGAGCGCCTGAGCGATTAGCCGAGTGCACCCCGCTGCCCTGGATTACGCTCGGTGTCATGAACAGTCTTGCGAACGACGGTGCACCTGTACTCATTCCGGCCGGAACCATATTCACTCCTGACGATCTGACGTTCTACTCCGATCGTGAATCACGCGCACTCGACGAGGCGATCGCGGGCGCCGATCTTCTTGTCAGCTGCCCGCATTCGGGTTCAGCCATCCCGGAAGAGCTCGCCGAGTTTCTGGCACCCGAGTTCACCAGACGCCTGCAGTTCGATTTCACCGACATGTCGACCAGCGCGATCGTGCGTCGGTGGGCCGAGATCGATCCGCGCATCGTGTACGTCGAGAATCCTCATCCGCGCATGATCCGCGACCCCAATCGCGCGAAACCGGAAAATCTGGAAGCCTCACTGCGCGAAGCATTTGCACGTGTTCATGAGGCTGGAGCGGGTAAGAAGGTCGACCTCACAGGTGTCGACGCCGTCCGCCCCGTCACGTTCTCCTTCTACCCGTTGCTGCTGGAACCGACCGACGACGCAGGATGGAAGCGTCTGGCCGACACGTTCACCGAGACAGCCGAACACGGTTTGGGAGTCTACGAGACAACTCGTGACGCTCTGATCGAATCCATGACGGAGAAGAGTTTCGAGCTGGGTCGATCCTTCGCAACATTGTCATTCCACGACACGATGAACCACACCACCCGGCGAGACGGTGCCGTCAATGTGCTTCGCCCCGAGGAGGATCGGCTCCCTGACGTTGTGGCACTGTCCAATCGCGGTGATCACGACGGCAATCGACGCGGCGACAATCCCGTGACAATGGACCCCGAACTCATTCGATCTCTCGCGGCCGCACATCGCAAGGGATTTCACGTCGACGATCCGGGCGCCGTCGCGCTCAATCAGCCGTATCTCGGCAGCTTCGAGATCATCGCAGCGGGTGCGCGATTCGCCGAGCAGTCAGCACGTGCGGATGCTGCCGGCATCACACTCAGCGCCGTGCAGGCAGAGTTCAAACGCGAGTTCCTGCTCGGCGATGCCCTCGCCGCACACATCATGGAACCGGGCGTCGACTGGCCGAGCTCCGATCCGGAGCGGGTGGACCAGCTCGCCCACGCGTGCAAGGCGAGCTGGGACCACTACCGCGACAGCTAGCCGAGCACCACTCCGAAGATCGCGCCGGCGATAATCGTGGTCACGGCCAGGATTATCGTCGGCAGGAAGAACGAATGGTCAACGAGCTTGGTACCGAGCTTCGTGCTGCCGGAGAGGTCGAAGTTCGCTGCCGCGATCTGCGAACCGTTTGTGGGCAGCAGATAGATACCGGCAAACGCTCCGGCCCACATACCGGTCAGCAGGCCAGGAGCAATACCGGCCGCGAGTCCGATCGGCACGATGGTCCTGGTAGCGGTCGACTGGCTGGTGGTGAGCACACACACCAGGAAGACACCGAGCGCGAAGATCCACGGTGCGGCGCTGACCAAGTCGCCAACGGTACTGGTGATCAGCTCCAAGTGAGCGCTGATGAATGTATCGGTGAGCCACGCGAGACCGAACAGTGCAATCGCCGAGACCATACCGGCGCGGAACACCGTCGATGTCGGAACGTCGGCAACATTGGGCCTGCACACGAGCAGGATGAGGGTTCCGACCAGGAACATCAGCATCTCGATGATCGGGGTCATTCCCAGCGGAGAGCCGTCGGCGGCCTCGGGTCGAATTTCCTTGAAGAGTCCGAAGATCACGATCGCCAGAACACCCGCGAGGAAGATCAGTGCGGCGTTGCGACCGGTCTTCGTCGAGACCAGTTCCGTGGTGGTCGCAGCGCCGGGGCCGGCCAGTTCGCCGGACTTCAGCTTTGCCTGCACCTCAGGATCGTCGGCCAATTCCTTACCGAGACGGTTCACCGCGAACGACGAGACGATGATGCCGATCACCGCTGCCGGAAAGGTGATCTTGATGATGTCGATGAGCTCGAAATCGTAGGGCGACACGTCCGTCAACGTCACCATCGCCGCCATAGCCGCTGATACCGGGCTACATGCCAGCGCAACACCGGTCGAGACCACGGACAGTGACAGTGGCCGCGAAGGACGCACCCCGTTCTTGTACGACACGTCGTAGATCACGGGCAGCAGCGGATACAGAATGTTGGACGTTCCGGCGCCGACCGAGAACAGAAACGACACCAATGGTGCGATCAAGGTGATCTGTTTGGGCCTGGATTCGATCAGTTTGGCCGCGATGGTGACCATCCAGTCGATACCGCCCGCTGCCTGCATCATCGACGACGCAAGAACGACGGACAGCACGATCAGAAGGGCGTCGACCGGCGGCGCACCCACGTCCTCTCCGAACACGAACACAAGGACGGCGACGCCCGCACCGCCCCACAGGCCGAGTGCAACACCACTCGATCGAGTGCCCATGACGATTGCACCGAGCACCACTATGAGCTCGAGAACAATAATTACAGCTTCCATCTGGCACTCGCCTTCTCGAAAAACAGCCACATCGTCCCGATTACAGAAAAAATATAGTCCCGCTGAGGTCTTCGGCAGGTTTGAACACGCTGTCGGTAGGCAGGTGCACTATGGATACGTGACCGACGTCCTCGAAAAGTTCTCGCCCGCGACACGAGAATGGTTCGACGGTGCCTTCAGCACCCCCACACCGGCTCAACTCGGCGCGTGGGAATCCATAGCAAGCGGCGCGCACACCCTTGTCGTGGCGCCTACCGGATCCGGTAAGACGCTGTCCGCTTTTCTGTGGGCACTCGACCAGTTGGCTGCGCAGGACGACAGTCACCGCACCACGAAGGTCCTGTACATCTCACCGCTCAAGGCACTCGGCGTGGATGTCGAACGCAATCTCCGTGCGCCGCTTGTCGGCATCACTCAAACCGCCAAACGCCTCGGTCTCACGCCGCCCGAGATCACCGTCGGCGTCCGTTCCGGTGACACCTCCCCCGCCGATCGACGCTCGTTGATCAAACGGCCGCCGGACATCCTCATCACTACGCCCGAATCGCTGTTCCTGATGCTCACCTCCGCGGCCCGCGAGACGCTGGCCGGCGTCGACACCGTCATCGTCGACGAGGTTCACGCCGTAGCCGGAACCAAACGCGGCTCGCATCTCGCCCTCTCGCTGGAGCGTCTCGACGCACTACTCGGGTCCCCTGCTCAGCGCATCGGTTTGTCCGCCACCGTCCGCCCCCACGAAGAAGTAGGACGATTCCTCTCCGGGTCCGCGCCCATCAGGATCGTCGCGCCGCCGGCGGCCAAGACCTTCGACCTCACCGTCCGCGTTCCCGTCGAGGACATGACGGAACTGGGCATCGCAACACCGGCCGACGGTTCCGAATCCCCGACGCCCCAAGCAGGTTCTATCTGGCCACACGTCGAGGAGCAGATAGTCGATCTTGTCCTCGAACACCGCTCGTCCATCGTATTTGCCAACTCCCGGCGGCTCGCCGAGCGGTTGACGGCTCGGCTCAACGAAATTCACGCCGAGCGAACCGGTGTTACGGTCGACAAAATGCCGAAGCCGCCGTCACAGATCGGCACTCCCACCGAAGTCAATTTCGGTGCCGAACCGCTGCTTGCACGCGCCCACCACGGCTCGGTCAGCAAAGACCAGCGCGCCATCATCGAAGACGACCTCAAGTCCGGGCGATTGCGGTGCGTCGTCGCGACCAGCAGCCTCGAACTCGGAATCGACATGGGCGCAGTCGATCTGGTTATCCAGGTCGAGGCGCCGCCGTCGGTTGCGAGCGGACTCCAGCGCGTCGGCCGGGCCGGGCATCAGGTCGGCGAAATATCCCGCGGTGTCGTGTTTCCGAAACATCGAACCGATCTCATTCACTGCGCCGTCACCGTCGAGCGCATGGTCGAAGGCAAGATCGAAGCCCTGGCTGTTCCGGCCAATCCGCTCGATATCCTGGCACAGCAGACAGTGGCGGCCACCGCACTCGAACCCATCGACGTCGACGACTGGTTCGACACCGTCCGCCGAAGTGGTTCGTTTGCAACACTTCCCCGCTCCGCATACGAATCCACCCTCGATCTGCTGGCCGGCCGGTACCCCTCGGACGAGTTCGCCGAACTGCGTCCACGCCTGGTCTGGGATCGCGAAGCCAACACACTCACCGGACGTCCCGGGGCTCAGCGTCTGGCCGTCACCTCCGGCGGCGCCATTCCCGACCGCGGCCTCTTCACCGTGTACATGGTGGGTGAGCGTGCTTCGAGAGTCGGCGAACTCGACGAGGAAATGGTCTACGAATCCCGCGTCGGCGACGTGTTCGCCCTGGGCGCGACCAGTTGGCGCATCGAGGAAATCACGTTCGATCGTGTTCTGGTCAGCCCCGCTTACGGACAGCCGGGGCGCCTCCCCTTCTGGCACGGCGACGGTCTCGGACGGCCGGCAGAACTCGGCCAGGCCCTCGGTCAGTTCGTCCGCGAGACCGCGCTCGGCAACGAGGCCGACGTGATCGAACGCTGCCGAATCGGCGGCCTTGATCACAACGCAACCACCAACCTCATCCAACTGGTGGGCGAGCAAAAGAACGCGACCGGGCAGGTACCGTCGGATCGCACATTGGTGGTCGAGCGGTTCCGCGACGAACTCGGTGATTGGCGCCTCGTCCTGCACTCCCCGTACGGCCAGCGGGTGCACGCTCCGTGGGCGCTTGCCATCGGTGCACGGCTGCAGGAACGATACGGCGTGGATTCCAGCCCCACCGCCTCCGACGACGGCATCATCATCCGTCTCCCGGACACCGAGAACGATCCACCCGGCGCCGAACTCTTTGCATTCGACGTCGAGGACATCGAAGACCTGGTCACCCAGGAAGTCGGCGGGTCCGCACTGTTTGCCTCACGGTTCCGTGAATGTGCCGCTCGCGCACTGCTTCTGCCCCGCCGAAATCCCGGCAAGCGCGCACCGCTGTGGCAGCAGCGTCAACGCAGCGCCCAACTCCTCGACGTGGCTCGCAAGTTTCCGACGTTTCCGATCCTGCTCGAGACTGTGCGCGAATGCCTCCAGGACGTCTACGACCTTCCGGCGCTCATGGAACTTCTCGGCAAGATCGCCAAACGTCAGATCCGCATCGTCGATGTCGAGACGGCGTCACCGTCACCGTTCGCCAGTGCGCTGCTGTTCAGCTACGTCGGCGCGTTCATGTACGAAGGCGACAGTCCGCTCGCCGAAAGACGCGCAGCGGCACTTTCTCTCGACTCCACACTGCTCGCCGAACTGTTGGGCCGCGTCGAATTGCGGGAGCTGCTCGACGGCAGTGTCATCGAGCAAGCCGAGCGTGAGCTGCAACGGCTGGTGCCGGAGCGCAAGGCAAAAGACCTCGAAGGTGTTGCTGATCTACTGCGCATGCTCGGCCCACTCACGACGGAGGAGGTAGCGGCGCGTTCCCTCGAAGACCCACACGCGTGGCTCGAAACGCTGGTGTCGGACAAACGCGCCCTTCATGTTTCGTTTGCCGGGCAACAGTGGTGGACGGCCATCGAAGACTCCGCCCGCTTGCGTGACGGCCTCGGAGTACCCCTACCCATCGGCGTGCCCGCCGCCTTCATCGAACCCGTCGATCAGCCGCTCGAGGACCTGTTGAGCCGCTACGCGCGCACGCACGGACCTTTCACGCTCGCCGACGCGGCCGCCAGATTCGGTATCGGCGTTTCGGTAGCGCGCGACGTTCTCGGCCGTCTGGCCTTGGAGAAGCGAGTACTCGAGGGTGAATTCCGGCCAGGATCAGCGGGGAGCGAATGGTGTGACGCCGAGGTTCTCCGGCGATTGCGTCGACGCTCACTCGCTGCTGCCCGCGCGGATGTGGAACCGGTCAGCACCGCCACGTTGGGCCGCTTCCTCCCCCGCTGGCAGCACGTCGGTGGCACTCTCCGCGGTATCGACGGTGTTGCGACTGTCGTGGATCAGCTTGCCGGAGTTCCCATTCCGGCGTCGGCGCTCGAATCGCTGATTCTGCCGAGTCGAATCCCCGACTACTCACCGGCCATGCTCGACGAACTGACTTCGACGGGCGAAGTCCTGTGGTCGGGGTCCGGAGCCATCTCGGCCAAGGATGGGTGGGTTGTCCTGCACCCGGCGGATCTTGCCCCGGCTACCCTCAATCCACCTGCCGACACCGATGTCTCGGACTTGCAGCGGCAAGTCCTCGACGTCCTGATCGCTGGTGGCGCCTATTTCTTCCGTCAATTGGCCGACGCGCTGGACAACCCGGAAGACGGTGCGCTCACGACCGCGCTGTGGGAATTGGTGTGGCTCGGACACATCGGCAACGACACTCTGGCTCCCCTTCGGGCCCTACTGTCCGACACCACTCGAACCACAACCAGCCACCGCGCGCCGAGGCGTGTTCCCCGGGCCCGTCCGTATCGAGGAATGATGCGTCCGGCAGTGCCTGCGCGCACCGGACCGGCCACCGCAGCCGGACGCTGGTTCCTGCTGCCGGCGGCCGAACCCGATCCGACGGTACGGGCACACGCGACTGCGGACCTCCTGCTCGAACGCTACGGAGTTGTCACGCGCGGCAGCGTGGTCAGCGAGAACGTCCCCGGCGGATTTGCGTTGATCTACAAGGTACTCAGCACTTTCGAGGACAACGGCCGGGCCAGGCGCGGCTACTTCGTCGACACTTTGGGGGGTGCGCAGTTCTCCACACCGGCCGTCGTGGATCGCCTGCGCACGTTCGGGGAATCGATCGAGGGTCGCCATACCTCTTCTGCCACACTCACTCTTGCTGCGTGCGACCCCGCCAATCCGTACGGCGCGGCTCTCCCCTGGCCGGCATCGAACGCCGAAGAATCACCTGGTCACAGACCAGGCCGCAAAGCTGGCGCGCTGGTCGTTCTTGTCGAAGGCGAGCTGGTGCTCTATGTCGAACGCGGCGGTCGAACCATCCTCACGTTCACCGACGACCCCGGTGTACTCCGCACGGCAGCAACGTCTCTGGCCCAGATCGTGAAGAACAGGTCCGTCGAGAAGATCGTCGTCGAGAAGGTGAACGGTGAAACCATCCACGGCAACAATTTTGCGCCGGTGTTGGTCGAAGCCGGGTTTGCCGCCACCCCACGCGGTTTCAGGCTGAGATCGTGAAGGATGCCTGCTGATGCCCGAAGGCGATACCGTCTGGCAGACGGCCAATGCGCTTCGCGCAGCCCTCGACGGAAAGGTGCTCACCACCTGCGACGTGCGTGTCCCGCGGTACGCCACCGTCGACCTGACCGGTGCACGTGTCGACTCCGTTGTCAGTCGCGGAAAGCACTTGTTGATCCGGATCGGCGACGCCTCCGTCCACACCCACCTGAAGATGGAAGGCTCCTGGCAGATCTACGCACCAGGTGAGCGGTGGCATCGCCCCGCCCATCAGGCGCGCATCATTCTGGCGACCGAAGATGCTGTTGCCGTGGGTTTTTCGCTCGGCATCACAGAAGTCCTCGAACGCGACCAGGAAGGATCCGTCGTCGGACATCTTGGTCCGGATCTCCTAGGGCCGGACTGGGACAGTGCTGTTGCCGAGGAAAATCTGCGCGCCGCGGGCTCCGAACCGATCGGAGTTGCGCTCCTCGACCAACGGGTCATTGCCGGCCTCGGCAACGTGTATCGCAATGAAATCTGTTTTCTCCGCGGGCTTCATCCCCGAACTCCGACGGACCTGGTCACAGATATCGGGGCGGTGGTCGACCTGTCGTACCGCATTATCGGTGCCAACAGGTCACGTCGCGTTCGGGTAACCACCGGCGATACCCGCCCGGGGCGACAAACGTGGGTGTACGGCCGCCGCGGGAAACCGTGTCGGCGTTGCGGAACCCGAATCCGCGAAGAACTGCTCGGACCCGACCAGCTCACCGAACGACAGATATTCTTCTGCCCCTCCTGCCAACCGATTACGCGCGATTAGCTTTTGTCAGCAGGCGGACGCAGTGCGCGACAAAACGATCACGACTCACGTCGATTGTGTCGTCGAGGTATCCGATGAACAGGGTGAACAGCGCACCCACCAACCCCACAGCAGTCAGCTGCTTCTCCACCGGATCACTGATTTCGGAGAGCTGTGCGTACACAAGGTCCACGAAGGCCGGCATCGATTCGATTCCGCGGCCGCCGAGAACCGGTTCGGAGAGCGGCGCGATCAACAGCACTCGCCCCATCGCGGGATCGTCGACCATCAACTTCACGAACGTATCAACCGCTGCGGTGGCAATCGCTTCGGAACCGGTTTCCGTGGCCACTGCTGCCGCCAGTGCAGTTTGGGCACGCTCCGCCACGAACGAGTGAACCGACACCACGTACTGGTCGCGGTCGGTGAAGCTCTCGTAGAAATACCGTTCCGTCAGTCCGGCGGCCTTGCAGACTGCTCGCACGTTGACAGCCGGACCGTCCACTGCCCCGAGTAGCGTCACGCCCACATCGAACAGCGATGCTCTTCGCGCTGCACGCCGTTCCTCGATACCCACTACCCAGCTCCGATTCCTTGACTACTGATGTTGTCGATCCTAATCTGACAACATGCGTAGTCAAAGTGGTGACGTGCCGAGACCGACACCGCTCGGGCCCGATTCTTTGACCTGGAAGTATTTCGGCGATTGGCGCGGCATGCTGCAGGGCGTGTGGGCGGGTTCGATGCAGAACATGCATCCAGGACTCGGGGCCGGCGTCGAGGAGCATTCGCAGTTCTTCGACGAGCGCTGGGAACGCCTGTACCGATCGCTCTACCCCATCGCCGGAGTTGTCTTCGACGGCGACAGAGCCCAGGAAACCGCAGAACAGGTACGCGGCTACCACACCACGATCAAGGGCGTCGACAAGCTGGGGCGCCGCTACCACGCCCTTGACCCGGATACCTTCTACTGGGCACACGCAACCTTCTTCATGGGCACAATCGTGACGGCGGAGAACTTCTCCGGCGGCCTCACCGAAGCACAGAAACAGCAACTGTTCACCGAACACATCCAGTGGTACCGCCTCTACGGCATGAGCATGCGCCCCGTTCCCGAAACCTGGGAGGCGTTCCAAGAGTACTGGGATCACATGTGCCGCAACGTTCTCGAAGACAACAAGGCCACGCGTGACGTGCTCGACCTCTCCGGCCTGGGTAAGCCGCCCTTCATGACGTGGCTACCCGAGCCGATCTGGCGTCTCGCACGCATCCCCGTCGCGCGAGGCTTTGTGTGGTTGACCGTCGGCATGTACGACCAAGCAATTCGCGATCTTCTCGGATACTCGTGGAACGAGCGCGACGCGCGGATTCACACGGTCGTTGGCAAGGCCGTCAACGTGGTCTTCCACCTTGTCCCGTGGCGCTACCGCTATCAACCACGCGCTCGCGCGGGCTGGGACCGAGCCACGGGCCGGACTGCTCCCGATGCCCCACTCGTTCACACACCGGCCCGAAATCTGCCTCCCACAACGCGCCGAGACAGTCCGACGCACTACAGTCCAAATGCCTGATCTGCCATAATCAAGCGATGCCGCGGAGCCTACGTACCCTGCTCAATCGTCCGATTACCACCCGCGGTCGCCACCTCGGGCAAGAACGCATCGCTGCCCGGACCACGGCCTACGTGTACGGCAATATCCTGGCTCTGGCCGCTCTGATTCCGGTCACCCAATCACAGGAATCGCTCGGCGTTGCCATCGTCATCGGAACGGCCCTGTCGACATATATCGCGCATACCTTCGCCGAGGGGGTGGGTGAAAGCATTCGCAACGATCGAGAACTCACTACCACGGAAAGAATCGAAGCTCTCCGTGATTCTGTTCCCATCCTGACGTCGGCAGTGGTTCCCATCGTCATTCTGGCAACCGCCTGGTTCGATTTTCTCGAGCCTCGGACCGCGCAATTGATTGCGGAATTCCTGTTGGTTTTGCGCATCGGATCGACCAGCTACATCATCAGCCACCTTCGCGGCGAAAAAGTAAGCACAACAACCCATGTCACAGCATTCGCTCTCGCCGCAGTTGCGACGGTGATCGTGGCCCTCAAGATCGTGCTGACTCACTAACTGTGGGTTCTGTTCTCACCCACTGCAGCGCCGCGACAAAGCAGGCCGCCAGCGCGATCGGAATGAAAAAGCCATAGGCAACCAAGTGCGGTCGGGATGCAAAGAAAGCACCGAAAGCTCCGAACACCAGAAGTACGGCGACGGTAACCGCAACCCAGCGACGAGGTACGACGGCCGGGATTATGCACACCAGAGCCGGCACTGCCAACCACACAAGAATCGACCAGCCCAGATAGCCGACGATCGATTCGCTGCACTGCGCCCAATTCGTAACGCCGCCGCTGGGGAAGATCCCAATTTCGCAAGACGTGATCTGGTACATCGGATTCGAGGCGGCAAAGTACCCGACCGCGGCAGCCGCTAGCGCAATCACACCCCATGCCGATCGGAAGAATTTCGTTGCGCTCATCCGGCAAAAGTTACCGTGTCCCCTGATCCGATATACATAACGCAGACAATTCACCCCTCATGACTGATCCGGAGAACCTGCCGATATGAACGCCCCACAACCGCCATATCCGTGGGATTCCCAACCACAGCGAAATTCTCAGCCAGAGCCACCCCAAACACCGGCGTGGGTGTGGGTGCTTCTCGGTGCCGGGATAGCTGCGATCGTTGTGGTTGTGGGGCTTGTCTGGGTGCGGCCGATGCTGTTCGACACAGACACGAATCAATCCGCGCGATCCTCGACTCAGCTCAGCACAACACCGTCCACCACAACATCTTCACCTGCCGCAACGTCGGCAGCTCCTCGAACCACCACTTCCGCGCCAACGTCCGGTACAGCCGTCCCGGCAAACGCAACTCGCTGCGGACCCGTGTTCTCGAACAACGAATTGCCGAACTCCGCGACCGGGAGCAACGCCACATCATGCGAGTTCGCCGAAGAAGTGCGGTATCAGTACGTCAGTCAGGGCAAACGAAATACAACAGTGTCGATCAGCGCTGTCAGCCCGGTCACCAATACCCGCTATTCGATGAGTTGCACCGGAAAGAAGGTTGTCACCTGCACTGGCGGTAACAACGCAATTGTTTATCTGTATTGATATTCGTCGAACTCGGCTTCAAAATGGCGGAGGGTCGTCGCCGTAGTCGACGGGTTTGTCGGGCGCGCGCTTTACCGGTGTCGAGATCGGAAAAGTCTGCCGGCGTTTCCGATCCGACCGTTTCGCTGTGCGGCGTCGGATCTTTTCCTGCTGATGTTTGCGTTCGGCGCGGATGCGGGCAGCTTTGTTCTCCAGTCGAGTTCGCCGCCGGGTGCCGCCGTCCGGTGGCGGCGGTTCCTGTTGTCCGGCGAGCAGCCCGGCAGTTCGGGTTCGGTAGCGATGCCCGGTCTGTGAGGTCAGGGTGATGCTGCGGTCCGAATTCGGGTCGAGCTGCCAGGATCCGGAATGCTTGAGGCGGTGATGGTTCCGGCAGAACGCACTCAGATTCGACGCCACCGTCAGCCCACCGTTCGCGGGATCGGTGTGGTTGAACGGGTTGTTGTGGTCGAGGTCGCAGTTCCAGGCCGGGACATCGCAGTGCGGCCACTGGCAACTGCCCGCGAGGACGCGTAACCAGGTGTCGAGTGCGGCGCCGGGACGGTAGACCAGCGCCGACGCCGACGCCGACGCCGGCACAGGCTCTGGGGGTACGGGGTCTGTCGGTACCCACACTTCCCGCACGGTGGCGTCTTTCGCGATGTCACGGGCATGGTCGGCGCTGATCACGCCGTAGCCGTCGAGGTGGGCGGGCTCGTTCGCGTCCGGGGTTTCGCCGCCGGTGAAGGTGGTTTCGTACATCACCACATGCACCAACGGCCGGCGCACAACGATCAGACCGGTACGGTCCTGCGGACAATCATCCCGGCCACAATCACACACCAACACCGTCGACCCACCCACCAGCACGCCCAACGCGTCAGCCCGGCGCTGCTCGTAGGTGCGGGAATCATGTCGGCAGACCGACATCGCCAATTCCCGCAACCGTCCGTCGAACGCCCGAGCCTGCTCGGCCGGAATACTGCCCAGGATGCGGGCCATCCCGTCCTCGGCGGCACTGACGCCGACAAACCTGTCGGCGAGGGCTCGGCGTCGGCGTTCCCGCAGTCCTTCCGGATCGACGCGGGCGACGATCCGGTCGATCGCCGCCGTCAACCGCCGCCCAGTCAACCCGGTCCCGCCGTCCACGGCAGGTGCCAACGCTTGCTCGAGGAGTAACCGTTCAACCTCGTCGATCAACTCGTCGGAGACATTCGCGGTCGCTGATTCGATCAACGACACCCGGTAGAAGTCGAGTTCCCCGCGCGCCATCGCCGCCCTTGTCCGATGCAACCGCGTCTTGAGTGCAAAACCCAACCCGATGAGCTTCCCCGCCGCGGCGCGCCCCATCGTGAGCACCGCGCCGACCTCGGATTCGGCGAGCTCGTGCGCCGACGACGACCAGGCTCCGCCCTCGACATGCTCGGCGCTACGACGGGTGAAGAACTCCGCCACCACCGCCAGCTTCCGCTCGACCAGCATCGCCTCACACGCATGCAGTTCGGCCATCAAATCGATTAGGGCACAATCGGTTTCGGTACCACTCAGCTGCGCCGAGCGACCGAAAATCCCCACCCCCGGATCGAACATTCCCCAACTCTATTCGAAACTATGTTCGGAGACAACAGTCACAATCAAACCAGTCGGATATGTCGGGATATTCGCATGGTCGCGGCCAGATAGTTATTCGTATGCTGATAGCCGTGAGCGATATTACGGTTTTTCTTGCAGCTGCCGAGCGGGGGCTCCCGCTCGATGTAGACGATATGCCGGCCACCTTGGTGCAGGTAGGAATTCTCTTGCCGATCGATTGGTCAGGTGAGGGTTCGGCGGGGCACATTTCACAGTTCGTGGTGCGCCGAGTAGGAGCCTTCGGAAAGGGCCACGCCGTTGTCGCCGCCGTTGAGTCGGCAGCGAGAGATGCGGCCAGTTCCGACTTCGCGCGGGGTGAACACGTGCCGGGGATTCTGCGCGCTGTGGATGATGCCCTGGCCGCTGCAGGGTTGGCGCTCGGCGAACTACGATCCGGGGACGATACGTACCGCATCGGGGTCATGCGCCGCACAAAGGCGTCGAGCCGGGCATGGGGACTGGATCGCCCTTCGCCCGAGTTGCTCTACACCATCGACTGTCCGTGCGGCGGAATGAACGTGTGGCAGCTACCGAAAACGGAATCGAAGCCCGACGAAGGCGATTGCGACTCGTGCGGGCGCACCCTGTTCGACTCAGCCGGTACCCCGATCGCGCCGATGACTGTCGAGCCCGCCTGACTACACCCGGTCTTGTACCTCCACGACCGGCTCGAGGATTTCCACGCGCGATTCCGGTGCCGCTGCCCGCAGTGCATCCGCTGCTTCATCGTCGGGCTGAGCCTGTGATTCCACTTCGGCCTTGACCCGGGCGCGGTAGGTGTCAACCTCACGATCGACAGCTTCAGCGTCCCAACCCAATACCGGGGCAACAAGTTCCGCCACTTGCTGGGCACAGTTGACGCCGCGGTGCGGGTATTCGATCGCAATGCGCGTGCGGCGCGCCAAGATGTCGTCGAGGTGGAGGGCCCCTTCCGCCGCCGCGGCATACACTGCCTCGACCTGAAGGTAATCGGGCGCATCAGTGATGGGCTGCAACAACTCCGGCGTAGTACGACCCAAATCCAACACTTCGGTGATCAACGAACCATACCGGTCGAGGAGATGCTTGACGCGATACGGATGCAGGCCATACGTCTCCCCCAACTGCATTGTCTGGTTGACCAACGCAAAGTATCCGTCGGCACCCACGAGCGGCACCTTCTCGGTGATCGACGACGCGACTCGCGCCGGAATGTCTTCGGATGCAACGTCAACCGCATCCTCGGCCATGACGCGGTACGTCGTGTACTTTCCGCCCGCGATGGCAACAAGGCCGGGAGCAACCCGCGCAACGGCATGCTCACGGGACAGCTTCGACGTCTCGTCACTCTCGCCGGCAAGCAGCGGACGAAGGCCGGCATACACTCCGTCGATGTCGGCATGAGTCAATGGCGTCACGAGCACCGAATTGACATGCCCGAGAATGTAATCGATATCGGCTTTGGTCGCAGCGGGGTGCGCGAGGTCGAGATTCCAATCGGTATCCGTCGTTCCGATGATCCAGTGGTTGCCCCACGGAATCACGAACAGCACCGATTTTTCGGTGCGCAGGATGATCGCCGCTTCACTGACGATGCGGTCACGCGGAACAACGATGTGGACGCCCTTCGACGCCCGAACCCGGAACCGACCACGCTGACGCGACAGCGCCTGGATCTCATCGGTCCACACGCCCGTCGCATTGATGACGACGTGCCCCTTGACCTCAGCGGTCCGTCCGTCTTCGCAGTCACGAACACGCACACCCGACACCCGATCTGCTTCGCGTAGGAAGCCGACAACCTGCGTCGACGTCCGCACGACAGCGCCGTAATGCGCCGCCGTCCGCGCAACGGTCATGGTGTGACGGGCGTCGTCGACCACGGTGTCGTAATACTGGATTCCGCCGGTCAGCGAGCTGCGCTTGAGACTCGGCGACATGCGCAACGCCCCGGCCCGCGTGAGGTGCTTCTGCGAGGGCACTGATTTGGCCCCACCCATCCGGTCGTACAGGAAGATTCCGGCGGCCATGTACGGGCGTTCCCAGACGCGGTGAGCCAGCGGGAACAAGAATTTGAGGGGTTTGACCAGGTGCGGTGCCAGCGTCGTCAGCGAGAGCTCACGTTCGCGCAATGCCTCACGGACCAGCCCGAATTCGAGTTGCTCGAGATAGCGCAAACCGCCGTGGAACATCTTCGACGATCGAGAAGACGTACCCGACGCGTAGTCACGAGCCTCGACCAGCGCGACTTTGAGTCCACGCGTCGCCGCGTCGAGCGCTGTGCCGACACCGACAACACCGCCGCCGACGACGATAACGTCGAACTGCTCGCTCTGAAGCTGCTCCCAGGCAGCTTCTCGCTGCTGTGGGCCGAGAAACTGCACACCCTGCTGCTTACTCAACCCGTATCTCCTGTAAGTCGACGCCGAATTCGCATCCAGGCTAGTAGCTTCATGCTCAGACTGCGACAGCGCACGAACCAAGGAGACATGTGAACCAGTACATCGCCGCCATCGACCAAGGCACTACGTCGAGCCGATGCATGATCTTCGATCACGACGGCGCTGTTGTCAGCGTTGCCCAGAAGGAACACGAACAGATCTTTCCGCAAGCCGGTTGGGTCGAACACGACCCGGTGGCGCTGTGGATCAACACTCGTGAAGTAGTGGCGGGCGCACTCGCCAAAGCCGACATCACCCGCGCCGACATCGCGGCCGTCGGAATCACGAATCAACGTGAGACGACGGTGGTCTGGGAGCGAAAGACCGGAAAACCCGTCTACAACGCCATCGTCTGGCAGGACACGCGCACCGATCAGCTGTGCCAGGAACTCGGCGGAGATACCGGGCCGGAGAAGTACCGCACCCAGACCGGACTGCCGCTGTCGACGTATTTCTCGGGCCCGAAAATCCGATGGATTCTCGACAACGTCGACGGGGCGCGCGCCAAGGCCGAAGCCGGCGAATTGTGCTTCGGCACCATCGACACATGGATTCTGTGGCACCTCACCGAGGGGCAACACGTGACAGATGTCACCAATGCGTCACGCACCATGCTGATGAATTTGGAGACTTTGCAGTGGGACGAGTCCATCTGCGCGGACTTCGGGATCCCGATGTCGATGCTGCCCGAAATCCGCAGTTCTTCCGAGATCTACGGCAAAGGTCGTCCGCGGGGCAACCTGGCCGGCGTTCCTGTCGCAGGCATTCTCGGAGACCAGCAGGCAGCCACCTTCGGTCAGGCCTGCCTGTCGGTGGGTGAAGCAAAAAACACCTACGGCACCGGCAACTTCCTTCTCCTCAACACCGGTACCACTCCGGTCCACAGCAAGCACGGCCTCCTGACCACGCTCTGCTACAAACTGGGCGACGCCCCGGCCGTCTATGCACTGGAAGGTTCTGTCGCCGTATCCGGCTCCCTGGTCCAGTGGCTCCGCGACAACCTCGGGATCATTCAGAAAGCCAAGGACGTCGAAGCACTCGCCGCCACCGTCGACGACAACGGCGGCGCCTACATCGTCCCCGCCTTCTCCGGTCTCTTCGCCCCGCGCTGGCGTCCCGACGCCCGGGGAGTCATCGTCGGCCTCACCCGCTTCGTGAACAAAGGCCACTTGGCCCGGGCAGCACTCGAAGCCACCGCGTATCAAACCCGCGAGGTCATCGACGCCATGCGCGCCGATTCCGGCGTCGAACTCTCCGCCCTGAAGGTGGACGGAGGCATGGTTGTCAACGAGACCCTGATGCAATTCCAGTCCGACATCCTCGGAGTGCCGGTCATCCGTCCCGTTGTCAACGAGACGACAGCCCTGGGCGCTGCCTACGCTGCCGGTTTGGCCGTCGGCTACTGGTCGGATACCGACGACATCCGCCGCAACTGGGCGGTTGGCAAGACGTGGGAGCCCGACATGGAGGAGTCTGAGCGCGCCCGCCTGTACGCAGAATGGAACAAGGCCGTCGAGCGGACGTACAACTGGTCCGATTAGTCAGTTTCAACGTTCATCCACACGCAATGACAAGTGCTGTGGTGCGGAGTTCAGCCCCGAGACTGAGCGGAAGCATCACGGAAGGCGTCGCCCAATTTCTGTGCGGCGTCTTCCAGCACGGTTTCCGGATACGTCGCAAAGCACAGGCGAGCCGATCGGCTCAGGTCCGCGTCTACGCCGAATGCCGCTCCGGGTACAAAAGCAACACCGTGCTTGACTGCGACGTCGAGAACCGCGGCAGTGTCAACCGGATCAATGCTCTCCATCCAACAGAACATGCCGCCCCGCACGGGCGAGAATCGCGCACTGTCGCCGAAGCCGGCCTCCAACGCACTGACAAGCGTCTTCGCACGGCCACCGTAGGATGTCCGCAACATGTCCAGATGACCGTCGAACCACGCAGTGTCCGAGAACAAGTCGGCCGCGATCTGCTGAGTGAGTGACGACCCGCACAGATCCGCACCCTGTTTGATCAATTCGACGGCCTCGCAGACGCGCCCGTCACCGTGCAGCCACCCGACACGCAGAGCGGGCGCCAGCACCTTCGACGCGCTGGACAGCCGAATCACCCTGTCCGACAACGCTGCAACCGGGATCGGCGGCGGCCCGTCGAAGTACAGTTCCCCGTACGGGTCGTCCTCGAGAATCCAGAAGCCGTACGTATCTGCCAGTTTCGCCAGATGCGTGCGGCGTTCGAGCGAGAGAACAGAACCGCGCGGGTTGTGAAAGTTGCTCACGGTATGAACAACTTTCGGACGCAGCCCGCCCGCAAGCTTCTCTTCGAGCGCCCCGGTATCCAGGCCGTCCGCGTCGACCGGGACGGGAACCAGGCTGGCCTGCGCAGTCCGAAAGACCTGCAGGGCGCCGGTATACGCCGGATCCTCCACGACAACGGTGTCACCGGCGTCGAGCAACACCTGAGCCAGCAAACTCAGACCCTGCTGGGAGCCGTGCGTGACAACCACGTCGGACGATTCGAGTGTGCGACCGATCTTGACGGATTCGCGAGCCGCAATCACCTCACGAAGATGCCGCAATCCCGAGGTCTCACCGTATTGAACGGACGACGCATCACCGAGAGCGACAGTCGCCGCCTGTGAAATACGCTCTCGCGGAATGAAATTCGGATCCGGCAAGCCGCCGGCCAAGCTGATCACATCAGGGCGAGCAGTCAGGGTGAGCAAGTCACGGATTGCAGAACTACGGAGTCCGCCCATTCGAGCAGACAGCGCGGCGTGTTTCATAGAAACTCCCAGGCACGCAAAAAGAAACATCAGAGGAAAAACACCCTGAGCCGCCGAGGGGTCTACGGGGCGGGGAGAGCGCCGTGGTACCGGTCCATGATTCGACCGGTAACACGACTATCTCACCATCACGCCAATATGTGAAATCGAGTTCTCAGATTTCGGGAAACCAAACCGGCGAAAATCAGTCGAGATCGTCGTGACGCATGAGCTGACGCGCCGCCTCGGTGATCGAACCGGTCAGCGACGGGTAGACGGAGAACGTCTGGGCCAAGTCGTTGACACTGAGGTTGTTCTGCACGGCCATCGCGAGCGGCAGGATCAACTCGGATCCGTTGGGCGCGACCACAACTCCGCCGATCACCACACCCGTTGCCGGACGGCAGAAGATCTTCACGAAGCCACGACGCAGTCCGGACATCTTGGCGCGCGGGTTGGTGTTGAGCGGCAACATGACGGTACGGGCGGGAACCTCACCGTTGTCGATCGCAGCCTGCGTCACGCCCACCGTCGCAATCTCGGGACGCGTGAACACAGCTGACGCCACGGTCTTCAACTTGATGGGGCTCACGCCTTCACCGAGTGCGTGGTACATCGCGATGCGGCCCTGCATGGCGGCCACGGATGCGAGCGGCAGTAGTCCCGTGCAGTCACCGGCTGCGTAAATACCCGAGACCGCAGTGCGGGAGACGCGGTCGACACGCAGGTAGCCGCCCTTGTCGAGCTCGATGCCGACCTTGTCGAGACCGAGTCCGTCGGTGTTGGGAACCGAGCCGACTGTCATGAGCGCATGGCTTCCCTCGACCGTACGACCGTCGGAGAGTTTGACGATGATTCCGTCCTCGGTGCGCTCGACAGCATCGGCGCGCGCGTGCTTGACCAGAATCACACCGCGCTCGGCCAGCGCGTCTTCGAGTACGAGTGCCGCGTCGGCGTCCTCGCCCGGGAGCACCCGGTCACGGCTGGACACCAGCGTCACCTTGACGCCCATCTCGGTGTACGCGGACACGAACTCGGCACCGGTCACACCGGAACCGACAACAACGAGGTGCGAGGGCAGCTCTTCCAAGTCGTAGAGCTGACGCCACGTCATGATGCGCTCACCGTCCGGCTCGGCACCCGGGATGATGCGGGGGCTTGCGCCAGTCGCGATGAGAACGACGTCGGCTGCGATGGTGCGCTGTTCACCATCGGCGAGGGTCGCTCGCACCTGGTGCGTTGCCAATCCGAGTTCCTGGTCGGTCAGCTCTGCAGTACCGGAGAGAACCTCGACGCCCACCGTCTGCAGTCGAGCGCGAATGTCCGAGGACTGGGACAACGCGAGCGCTTTCACGCGGGAGTGAATCTTGGGGAGCGATACCGACGCCTGCTCGGGATCGAGCGTGATTCCCAGATCGGACGCGCGACGCATGTCGGTGCGGATGCCGGTCGAGGCGATGAACGTCTTCGACGGCACACAGTCGAAGAGGACACACGCGCCGCCGACGCCGTCCGAATCGACCAGGGTGACGGTTGCGCCGTGCTGGGCAGCAACCAGCGCTGCCTCGTATCCGGCAGGTCCGCCGCCGATGATCACGATCCGGGTCATGTGTCCTCCATGTCGTCAGGCGACCGGCAGGGGTCTCCCGCCAGTCCATACAGCTCAGGTACAGCACGCGTTGGTCACGCTATTGCAGCGATCGAGGTCGCGCAGTGCTTGTACCAGATTACTAGCGTCCGGTGGTCCGCTTCGCGTCACCCTCACACCACCGTTTAGGCTTGCGCCCGTGTCGATTTATGCTGCGTACGGTTCCAACATGCACCCAGAGCAGATGCTGTTGCGCTGCCCACACTCCCCCATGTCGGGAACTGGATGGTTGCGTGGCTGGCGCCTGACCTTCAGTGGCGAAGACCTCGGCTGGGAAGGTGCCCTCGCCACTGTGGTGGAGGACCCGGATTCCAGCGTTTTTGTCGTCCTCTACGACGTTCCGGAAGAGGACGAGGTGAGTCTCGACCGCTGGGAAGGGGCCGAACTCGGTCTGCACCGCAAGATCCGCGTACGTGTCGACACGTCTGACGGCGCGGTTCTGGCCTGGCTGTATGTCATGGACGCCTACGAGGGTGGCCTTCCGTCCGCTCGCTACATCGGTGTGATGGCCGACGCAGCCGAGATCGCGGGCGCTCCGGCCGACTACGTCCGGGAACTACGGACGCGGAACAGCCGGAACGTGGGCCCCGGAAACGGATTGACCGACTGACGCAGTTCGACCGACTACAGCAGTAAGAAGTAGGCCAGCACCGCGAGCGCGATGATCGCCACCACGGCGGCTACCGCGATCACGATGCGCGTGGAACCGGGCTTGCCGGTCTCGGCCTCCGCTACCGACGTACTTTCTGCCTCAGCAGTGGCCACCTGTGCCGCTTCGGCCGACACGGCAACCCGCGGGACATTCTCGAATACTTCGGTGACGTCGTGTGACGGCGGCAGCCCGATCGGCACGATCTTGTGCGACGTCGACGTGAAACCGGCAGCAAGAATCGCCGCACCGAGTGCTGCCGACTGTTCCGGCCCAGGACCGAGTTCGCAACGGACATTGAGCTTTTCGGCGACTCCTACGGCAATGGCCGTCATCGCCGCTTTGTCGCCCGCCATGTCGCCGTCGCCGGTCACGACAACGGCGTCGAGGTTTTCCGGCATCCATCCGAAGGCGCCGAGCGCCGTCGCGATTCGTGAACTCGGCGAGCTGCCGTCGCCGGCAAACCCGAATGCACGACCGGCAGCAACACCCGAACGCACCAGGGTGACAGCGGCTCCGGTGTCGTCGACGTGATAGATCCCGATAAGCGTTCCGGCCAGGGCCGCGATTTCCGATTCGAACCACGCCGACACCGCTTCGGCGTCGGACACCAGGGTGACACGTTCGAGGCCCGCGTAGACCAACGAATCACGCAGGATAGCCGCGGTCGAAGAATCCCAGCGTGACGGGTACGTCGCCACGATGTCAGGTGCACCGCCGTCCTTGCCCCCACGATCGGGCAGCGGCTCGCATTCCTGCAACAGACAGCGCAGAGACGTTGCCACCAAATCTTCAGCGCGATAACGGGTATCAGCTGTTCCGGCGACACCGCTCGGATCGCCGACGCGGGCGACAAAACCCGTCCAGCTTTCCGTGAATTCACGGCCGCCGCCCAACTCCGACTCGCCGCCGAGCACGGTGGTGCCGTCCTTGCGTTGATTGAGAACCGTATCCCGAACGATCACCACCGGATCAGCCGAACCTGGATCGTTCGACGCCACCACAGCCGTCGACACCACTGTGCCGATCCGCACTCCCACACCTATGGACATGCCCGTACCTTCACTCGAACCTTACGAAAAACGGTGCCCCCGACGGGAACCGGAACTAACCGAGAACGAGGCTTGTGAGAACCTTCACACCCACACCGAGCGCGCGCTCGTCGAGATCGAATGTGGGTTGATGGATATCGAGTTGTTCACCTTCGCCGGACCACACGCCCAACCTGGCCATTGCGCCAGGTACGGTCTCGAGGTACCACGAAAAGTCTTCTCCACCACCGGATTGTGGCGTGTCAGCTAAAGCGTCCTGCCCGACGCCGGCGATGGCGTCCTCGAACATGCGCGTCGAGACCTCGTCATTGACGACGGGTGGGACACCGCGGCGATAGTTCAGTTGATAGCGAACACCTGTTGGCGCAAGCAGTCCGTGCACGATCTCCTCGACGAGAGGTTCGAGCAGTTCCCAAGTTTCGTGATCGCCGGTTCGGACGGTGCCCGTCATCATGCCGGTCTGCGGGATGGCATTAGGCGCCTGACCGGCGCTGACCGCACCCCAGACCATGACGGTTCCGGTGCGCGGATCGATACGACGGCTGAGCATTCCCGGCAAACCCGTGACAACAGTTCCGAGCGCGTAAATGAGATCGGTGGTCAGGTGGGGCCGCGACGTATGGCCACCGGGCGAATCCAGAACCACTTCGACGGTATCGGCTGCGGAGGTGATCGCACCGAGTCGCATACCGACCTGGCCTGCTTCCAGGCGCGGATCACAATGCAGAGCAAAGATTCTCGATACACCGTCGAGCGCACCGGCCGCGATGACGTCGAGCGCACCGCCCGGCATCACCTCTTCAGCCGGCTGGAAGATCAACCGAACTCCGACGGGAAGTTCCGACAACGACGCCAAGGCCAGACCTGCTCCCAACAGGATCGTGGTGTGCGCGTCGTGCCCACAAGCATGGGAAACACCGGGGACCGTGGACGAGTATGTGGCGCCCGTCGCCTCCTGCATCGGCAGTGCATCCATGTCGGCGCGCAGGGCGATACGGGGTCCGTCCGGACCGATGTCGCACGTCAAACCCGTGCCGCCGGGAAGCACCTTCGGTGAGAGTCCCGCCGCGGTGAGCCGCGTCGCGACAAATTCCGTTGTCGCGTACTCGTGGCGAGCCAGTTCGGGGTTGGCGTGAATGTGCCGTCGCCACGCGACCAGATCGTCGGTATGCGCGTGAATCCAAGTATCGATTGCCGCGTTCACCGGCGATCTACTCCTTCCAACAGACGGGCGCGTTCCGAAGGATCGGACGCTACCCGGACAGCAGTGCGAGCCAAGGCTATTGCGCCGTCGACAACAGCGCGATCAGCGGATTCCGTGACACATGCCGCCGCGAACTCCGGCTGATGTGTCACTGCCCCAGCTGAATCCAAACCGATAACGGGATGAATTCCAGGAATCACGTTGGTGACATTACCCATGTCGGTACTCCCGAGCGGACGGGAACGCTCCCATTCCGGTGCCAACGGCACCCGGCCAAGATCCAGGATCTGTTCGCGGTACACGTCAGCCAGCCACGGATCCGGCGTCAGTTCGGTGTAGGTCGGCGACACGGTGCGGATCTCGTGGGTGCAGCCGGTGCCCAGCGCGCCGGCGGCAAAACAGGCATCCGCCCGCTCGGACAGATTGGCCAACGACGCGGCGGTCTCGGCGCGCAGGTAGTACAACAGTTCCGAACGCGCCGGCACGATGTTCGGGGCGGTGCCACCGTCACTGACGATGCCGTGAATCTGCTGACCGGGGAGCAGGTGCTGACGCAACAACCCCACTGCCACCTGAGCCAGGGTTGCCGCATCGGCGGCATTGAGTCCGAATTCCGGCGCAGCGGACGCGTGGGCCTCTCGGCCGTGGTAACTGACGGCGATATCCGCCAAGGCCAACGACGTCGCACCGATGATGTCGATCGGGCCGGGGTGAACCATCAGCGCAGCGCCGACGCCGTCGAACGCGCCGCGTTCGAGCATCAGCACTTTGCCGCCACCGGTTTCCTCGGCGGGCGTTCCGATCACCCGAACCGTGATGCCGAGTTGATCCGCCACCGACGCCAAGGCGATGCCGGCGCCTACCGCCGCCGAAGCAATGATGTTGTGTCCGCACGCGTGACCGATGTCGGGAAGGGCGTCGTACTCGGCGCAGATCGCGATGACCAGTTCACCGCTGCCGTATGTCGCGTCGAACGCCGTGGGCAGATCGACCAGATCGCGGGTGATCGCGAAGTCGTGCTGCTCCAACAGTTCAGCGACCTTGGCGCTGCTGCGGTATTCCTCGAAGGCGAGCTCCGGATCACCGTGAATCGAATGCGACAGAGCAATCAGATCGGTCTCCACAGACCTGACTACGCCGTCGACTTCATGATTCACCGCATCATTGTCTCACCCGAACGAGAAGTTGCTCTTGTCAGTCACCCGTCCAAGATCAACCAACAGGTCGCGATGAATCCCGGCCTTGATTCCGGCCAGGTTCGGTCCGTGCGTCGGCGTGAGCGCAGCGGCCTTGGCCACGGCGGTCGCGAGCACCGAATCGCCCTCGACGGTTTCCTGGACAATTCCGGCAGCTAGTGCGTCGGCGCCACCGAACCGGCGGCCGGTGGTCATGGCCTCCAGCGCCGACTGCTTGGGAAGTCTGCTGTTCAGCAGGGCCGACATGCCAACGGTGAACGGCATGTTCAGGCTCACCTCGGGCAAGCAGTAGAAGCCGCGGTCGGCGCGCATGATCTGGAAATCGTGCGCCGTCGCGAGCATCGCTCCCGCACCGAAGGCATGGCCACCGATCGCCGCAACCGTCGCCATCGGGAAGGTCAGCAAGCGGGTGTACAGCGTGTGCACTTTGTCGAGGTACCCCGGAAGGCCGTCGAGATTGGCGAAGATCCAGGTCGTGTCGAGGCCGTTCGTGTAGAACTTGCCCGTCGCCGTGGTGACCAGGGCAGCCGGCCCCTCGTGTGCTTCGACCTCGTCCAGTGCGCTGTGCACACTCTGGATCCAGTCAGGAGTAAAACGGTTCTCGTTGTCCGTTTCGCCCTCGTTGCCGAGGTACAGGATGAATACGTCGCCGTCGCGTTCGAGATAAGGCATGAAAGGCAGCGTAATGCCCGGTAGGTCATCCGACGAACCGACCCGACTCGTCAGTAAGGTTGCGCACATGGGAACGATCGCCGAAGCCGCCGCAGCTGCTCTGTCCGCCATGACCGGAAGCGCGCCGCCGTCCGTCGCCGTTGTCCTCGGCTCGGGATGGACCGACGCTGCCGACCAGTTCGGCGAGCCCACTGCCGAGGTCTCGATGGCCGATCTACCCGGCTTTGCTCCGCCGTCGGCGCTCGGCCATGCCGGAACCATCCGAACCGTCACGGTCGGCGATACCCAGGTGCTGCTGCTCCTCGGGCGCACCCACGCCTACGAGGGCCATGAACTCAGCTCCGTGGTCCATCCCGTTCGCACCGCAATCGCAGCGGGTGCGGACACCGTCATTCTCACCAATGCCGCCGGCGGTATCCGCGAGGACTACACCGTCGGCCAACCGGTCCTGATCAGTGACCACCTGAACCTGACGGCCCGCTCACCGTTGGTCGGCGCGGAATTTGTCGACCTTGTCGACGCGTACTCCCCCGAACTCCGAGCGCTCGCCCGCTCCATCGACCCCGAGTTGGCCGAAGGCGTGTACGCCGGACTTCCCGGGCCCCATTACGAAACGCCGGCGGAAATCCGGATGCTGCGTACCCTCGGCGCCGACCTCGTAGGCATGTCGACCGTCCACGAGACCATCGCGGCGCGTGCGCTGGGGGCTCGCGTGTTGGGCATCTCGATGGTCACCAATCTTGCGGCGGGCATCACCGGCGCACCACTCGATCACCAGGAAGTACTCGCGGCAGGCAAGGCTTCCGCCACCCGAGTGGGAACGCTGCTGCGCCAACTGGTCCGCGAACTGTGAACCGAGCCGCACAGGAGTGGATCAACTCCGATCCCGACCCGGCGACCCGGCGCGAACTCGAATCGCTCTCCGAACATGAACTGGCCGAACGTTTTTCCGCTCCACTGACCTTTGGCACAGCGGGGTTGCGCGGTCCGGTGCGAGGTGGCCCGCACGGTATGAACGTGGCCGTCGTCATCCGCACCACCGCCGGACTCGGAGCGTGGCTGAAAGCGCACGGTCACAGCGGCTCTCACGTTGTTGTCGGCCGCGATGCTCGCCGCGGTTCCGAAGCATTTGCCACTGCCACCGCCGAGGTCCTGGCCGCCGCCGGTTTCGACGTGACCCTTCTCCCCCGCCCGCTTCCGACTCCGGTGCTCGCATTTGCCGTTCGATCACTCGGTGCCAGTGCCGGAATCCAGATCACCGCGTCGCACAACCCCGCCGCGGACAACGGCTACAAGGTGTACTTGGACGGCGGATCGCAACTGGTCTCACCGGCCGATCGTGAGATCGAAAGCGCGATCGCGAAGGTCGGTGGTGCGTCGAGCATCGCCAGAACACCGGTACCAGCAGTGGACAACTCCGTGATCGACAACTACATACGACGCGTCGCGACCCTTCCGCACGGCCAATCCCGCAACATTCGCATCGCACTGACACCACTACACGGCGTCGGTGGCGACACCGCACTGGCCGCGTTGCATGCCGCCGGTTTCACCGACGTCCACGTAGTTGCCGAGCAGTTCGATCCCGATGCCGATTTCCCGACCGTCGCCTTTCCCAATCCGGAAGAACCGGGCGCCGCCGATGCACTTCTCGCACTGGCCGACATCGTAAACGCTGATCTCGCGATAGCTCTCGATCCGGATGCCGACCGCTGCGCCGTCGGGGTACGCGACGGCGACGGGTGGCGGATGCTCCGCGGAGACGAGACCGGTGTGCTGCTTGCCGACCACGTACTTTCGACCACTCCGCCGAATTCCCTGGTAGCGACCACCATCGTGTCGTCCACTCTGCTCTCGAAACTGGCACCCACTCGCGGCGCCCGATTCGCCCGCACCCTCACCGGATTCAAGTGGCTGACCCGAGCGGGCGACGGCCTTGTCTACGCCTACGAAGAAGCGATCGGCCACTGCGTCGACCCCGACGCGGTCCGGGACAAGGACGGAATCTCCGCCGCCGTTCTGGTCGCAGATCTGGTTTCAACCCTCGCGGAAAACAACCGAACCTTGCGGGACGTGCTCGACGACTACGCCCTCGAATTCGGCTACCACCACGGGGACCAGGTTTCCCGCAGAGTCGACGACCTCGCCGAGATCACCACGATCATGGACCGCGTGCGGCGCAATCCACCGCACGAAATCTGTGGCGAATCAGTCATGTTCGTAGATCTGGCCATAGCCGACTCTCCACTGCGCACCGACGCTGTGGTGTTCACCGGCGCGACGACGCGCATCGTCATCCGCCCGTCCGGCACCGAGCCCAAACTCAAGTGCTACCTCGAAGTCGTGATTCCGGTAGCGAACCGCAGCGAACTCGTCGACGCCCGGGCAGCAGCGAAGGCCCGGACAACACAACTCCGGGCCTTCGCGGAAAATTTGTAGGCTAGCGCGGTCCGAATTGCCGATCGCCCGCGTCGCCGAGTCCGGGCAGGATGAAAGCGTTCTCGTCCAAGCCGTCGTCGATGCTCGCCAGAACCAGGCGCACCGGGTGACCGGACTCCGCTAGCGCTTCGACGCCACGCGGTGCCGCAACAACACACACGGCCGTCACGTCGGTAGCGCCGCGCGCAACGAGCAGGTCGATCGTGTGAACCATCGATCCGCCGGTTGCCAGCATCGGATCGAGCACGAAGACCGGGATTCCGGAGAGATCAGCAGGCAACGATTCGAGATACGGAACGGGTGCGTGAGTCTCCTCGTCGCGCGCCATTCCCACAAAGCCGACACCGGCCGACGGGATCAGCGCACTGGCCTGCTCGACCATGCCCAGACCGGCGCGCAGCACCGGGACCAGCAACGGAGGCTTGGCAAGACGAATACCCGTTGTTGCCGCCACCGGTGTGTCGACAGGGAACTCTTCGATCTCCGCATCGCGCATTGCCTCGTACACGAGCATGTGCGTGAGTCGACGCAGAGCTGACCGGAATGTCGAATTGTCGCTGCGTGCATCACGCATTGTCGTCAGGAGTGCCGCTGCCAGCGGATGGTCGACTACGTGCGTTTGCATGACCATGAGGATAGTTCCTCGGGAACCGAGCGGCCCCGGGCGGCGTCCAAGAAAGGAGTAAGCGCAACGGGGGGAAGAGAAGTTGGACAATTTTCTAGCTCACACAGAAGACATCACGGACTTCGGTTCGCGTCTGGCCGCCATCGCCGACACCGTCGCCCGCGCCCAGGCCGACGCGGCCCGTCACGATCACACTCCGCTCAGCGCAGTCCTGGGATTGATCGCCGAGGACTTCGTCCGCGTCACCGGAGAAGCACAACAAACCCAGATCGACGATCTCGGGCGTCTCGCCACCGTTGTGTCCAGCGCCGCAGCCGCCACACACAGCGCCCGCGACCTGTACGTCGCCGCCGACGAGTCAGTTCGCGCCGCCATCGTCGAAGCGGCCCGAACATGATCCCCGTCGAGGCCCTTGCCCGGCCGATCATCGACCTGGTGGCAACCCTGGGGTCTGGCGTCACCGACTCGAATGGGCCCGAGGTCGGACTCCGCATCGCGTCGGACGTTCTGGAGATCGCCTACCAACTCGGTACCGCCGCACTGGGGGAACTGTCCGGAGGCGGAACCTCGACCGCAGGTATGAGCGCCGCGACAGCGATGACCGAGCAGACCCAAGCGGCAACTCGAACACTCACCGATCGAGGCGCCGACATCGCCGGGATCGTCGACGAGGCAACCATGACGGTGTCCACCGGGATCAACGAATTGAACGGCATCCTGCAGTCGTTTCTCGGTATCGCCGCCAAGGCCGGTCCGGCTCTCCTGACGCCACCAGGCCAATTGATGCTCGTTGCAGCGGCATTCGACCATCTGGGGCGTGCAATATCCGTCGTGGAGCGAATGCGCGGCGATCTCACCGGGTCCACCGACAAAATGTCAGTCCTGGTGCCGCCGGTAGCGCTGCCGGATCCAGCGCCCGGGCCCCCGAATCCGGAATCGCCAACCGGTTCCGTTGCGAGTACCGGCGGTGCGGCAGCGGGATTGCAGATCGATTTGCCCGACGGTTCTGTTGCGACTGCGCCCAACGCCGAAGCCGCCGCTGCGGTGCGCAACGCGCTCACCCAGCAAGGAGTGCCGTACGAGTGGGGCGGTACCTCACCCGGAGTAGGCCTCGACTGCAGTGGTTTGACGCAATGGGCCTACGGACAAGCGGGCGTCGACCTTCCGCGACTCGCCCAGGAACAAGGCATCGGCAGCCCCGTCGATCAGGCCGATCTCCTGCCGGGTGACCTCGCAGTCTGGGACGGCCACGTCGCCATGGTGATCGGCAACGGCCAGATGGTCGAAGCCGGCGACCCCGTCAGCGTCAGCCCCGTCCGAACATCCAACATCGGCATGGGGTTTCACGGCTTCTACCGACCCACAGAGTGAAACGAGCACGATATGCACGACACACCGCGCCCACCGAGCGTCATCACCGCAGTGGCGGCAAATCGCCGCGGAACCATCGCCTTACGGGCCACCGAACAGGGCATTCCCATCGACATCCGAATCCACCACAGCGAATTACGCTACGGCGGTGCCCGGCTGGCAACCGAGATCATGGCCCTCGCCGCCCGGGCCGCCATGGAGGCCGGGGTCCGCCACCGCCTCGAACTGGAAGCGGATGGCGTTCCGGCAGACATCGTGAACGCCTTGGGACTCGCGACACGCGAGCAATTGGCCGACGCCCAAGAAGCCGACGAGCACACCGACACAGCCCCCGCTACCTGGATGCGATCGATATGAACGAGATGGACCGAATCATGGAGCGCGCCAAGAGTCAGTGCGGTTTCATGCAGGATGCCGTCGGAGGCGTCGACGCTATCCGTGCCACCGCAGCGAGCCCTGACGGCACGGTTGTCGCGTGTGTCAACGGGCTGGGCGCGTTGGTCGAACTGACCATCACAGACGCCGTGACCACCATGGAACCGAAGGCCGTCACCGCACTGACCATCGCCACCATCCACCAGGCAGTTCACCGCAGCAACGTCGAACGCGAACGTCTGATGAATGAACTCGGGCGCTCACTCGGCGAGGTGTGAGTAACCCGCGCTATGCGCAGGGCGATCGGGTCGATAGGCTTCCGCCCATGGCTGGAGATATCGTCCCGATCGAAATCGGTCTCACAAGTGGAGACCTCGTCACGTTGTGGGCGCCTCGGTGGCGTGAGGGCGACGACGAATGGGAGGCCTTCCTCGGTCACGAGGAAGATCTGTACGGGTTTGCCTCGGTCGCGGAACTCGCTGCCTTCATCCGCACCGATACCGACAACGATTTGGTCGACCACCCCGCCTGGAGTGTTGTGGCCGGACTTTCCGCCGCGGAACTCGAGCCGGAGGAGAACTTCACGTTCGACTTCGTCGGAGTGCCGGAACTTGCTGCCGGGGATCCGGAACCGCTGGTTGTCTCGGAACTCGAAGACACCTTGAACATGGCCCGCAATATCGGCGAGGTCTGCGAACTGGATTCCGTGATCCGGTTCTTCAGCGGTCACCCGATTCTGGGTGCACTCGCCACGGGTGCGAGCACGTTCGACGGTCGTGAAGGACTCGAGATCTGGGATCAGGTCGGCGCAGCCATCGCCAAGGACTGGGACAAGGTTCTCGACGCGATCGACAACGTGGTGACGTCGCCCAAGGTTGATGCCGCTGCGGTGGCCGTCGCCGAAGCCGAACTCCTCGCTGCCGCCGAGAACACCGTCGATGCGGACGATGTTGCCGAAGAGGGTGAGGACGAGGAATTCGACGAAGACGACCTCGACGAGGAAGACGAGATCGAGACGTTTTGGGGCGAGGTCGGCGTCGACCCGGTCCGCATCATCACCTCGGCCGACACTTTCTACACTTTGCGCTGCTACATGGGTGATCAGGCAATCTTCCTCGGTAAGGACGGGTTGATCACGGTCTTCCGGTCCGAGCGCGCTCTCGCACGGTATCTCGCCGACAATCACGAGCACGATCTGTCACAGGTGAGCACGTACGGCCTGATCCAGAATGCAGCCGTCGACGGTTCACTCGACATCGAGGTCACCGACGAGAATGTCTACGTTCTCCCCGGCATCGCCGACGACCTTGCCCAGGGCCCGGACGCCGTCGACGTCGAACAGCTCGAACTTGCTGTCGAATTGTTCACCGATGCAGCCGATTTCGCCGACGACGAGTCCACCGAGGAAACACTGTCCGCATCGAACGAGCTCGGGTGGTACGTCTCGTACCTCCTCAACCCCGATCCGTCCCGGATGGCTCCCAGTGCGCCGTTCACCAAGGAATCCGAAGGATGGCGCGAACTCGAGCGTGAGTTCGAGACACGTCTGCGTCCTGAGTAAACGGCGCTAGCCGATCAGTACGGCTATCCGATCAGTACGGCGTACCCGGGCTTGATGACGTCGTCGATGTACGCGAGACGCTGGTCGAACGGGATGAACGCAGATTTCATGGCGTTGATCGTGAATCGTTCGAGGTCGGTCCAGCCGTAGCCGAACGTGTCGACCAGCGCCGCCATCTCGCGGCTCATGCTGGTATCACCCATGAGCCGATTGTCGGTGTTGACGGTGACCCGGAACCGCAGGTCTGCCAACAGTCCGAACGGGTGATCGGCCAATGCGGCTACGGCGCCGGTCTGGACGTTCGAGCTCGGGCACAGCTCCAACGGGATGCGCATGTCTCGAACGAAGTTCGCGAGCCTGCCCAACTCGTGACGACCGTCGACGGCGGTGACGTCGTCCACGATGCGCACACCATGGCCCAACCTGTCGGCTCCACAAAATGCGATGGCTTCGTGAATCGACGGCAACCCGAACGCTTCACCGGCATGGATGGTGAAGTGCGCGTTGGCATCCCGCATGTACTCGAAGGCGTCCAGATGACGACTCGGCGGATTCCCGGCCTCGGCACCGGCAATGTCGAATCCGACTACACCACGGTCACGAAATCGCACAGCCAGTTCGGCGATTTCACGGGATCTCGCGGCATGACGCATGGCAGTCAGCAAGCAGCCGATCTGGATGTTGCGCCCTTGCGCTTGGGCCGCTGACTCCCCTGCCCGGAATCCTTCGAGCACGTGCTCAACCACTTCGTCGAGCGTCAACCCCTGTTCGAGATGCTGTTCGGGCGCAAACCGCACCTCCGCGTACACCACGTTGTCATCGGCTAGATCCTCGGCGCATTCCTGCGCCACGCGTGAGAGTCCTTCGGCGGTCTGCATGACGGCCACGGTGTGCGCGAAGGTCTCGAGGTACAACTCGAGCGAACCGCTGTCTGCTGCGGTTCGAAACCACTGCGCGAGTTCGGCAGACGTGTGCGCCGGCAGATCCGTGTATCCGGATTGCTGCGCCAGTTCCAGGATTGTCTGTGGACGCAGACCACCGTCGAGGTGGTCGTGCAGTAGAACTTTGGGCGCGCTACGAATCGAGTTCAACACCGGTGCGTTCATGCAACATAAGCTAACGCGAGTCACCCCCGATCCGCTCGATGAGCAGCGGCCGCGGCACTGTGTCGGATTCGGGTCCGATTGCCCAACTGCCGTCGAGACTTCGCCGGGCGGCGTCAAATCGTTCGGGTGTGTCGGTGTGCAATGTCAGTAACTTCTGTCCCGCACGGACCACGTCACCAGGCTTTGCATGCATCTGCACGCCGGCACCAGCCTGCACCGCGTCGCCTTGGCGCTCGCGTCCCGCTCCCAGTTTCCACGCTGCGATACCGACGCCCATGGCGTCCAATCGGGTGAGGACACCATCGCGGTCGGCAGTTACGACCTCGGTGTGCCGCGCCACCGGCAAGTCCGCGTCCGGATCGCCGCCCTGCGCGTCGATCATGGCCCGCCACCGATCCATCGCACTACCGTCGGCCAGCTTCTGCGCGGGATCCACATCGTCGATTCCGGCCGCCGACAACATTTCCCGAGCCAGGAGGAGGGTGAGTTCGACGACGTCAGCAGGTCCGCCGCCCGCCAGCACCTCGACCGATTCGCGCACTTCGAGGGCATTACCGGCAGTCAAGCCGAGTGGCGTCCCCATCTCGGTGATGAATGCCGTCGTGCGCATACCGGCGTCGTTGCCCAGTTCGACCATGGTGCGCGCCAACTCCCGCGCATCGCCGAGTTCCTTCATATATGCACCCGAACCGACCTTCACGTCGAGTACGAGGGCACCGGTTCCTTCGGCGATCTTCTTGCTCATGATCGAACTCGCGATCAGCGGAATGGATTCCACCGTCCCGGTGACGTCCCGCAGGGCGTAGAGCTTCTTGTCTGCCGGCGCGAGATTCGCACCGGCAGCACAGATGACCGCACCGATCTTCGGGTTCGCGAGGATCTCCACCATCTCGGCTGCGGTGAGGTCGGCACGCCAACCCGGGATCGCCTCGAGCTTGTCGAGAGTTCCTCCGGCATGGCCGAGTCCGCGCCCCGACAGTTGCGGAACGGCAAGACCACACGCCGCAACCAGGGGTGCCAGCGGAAGTGTGATCTTGTCTCCCACGCCACCGGTCGAATGCTTGTCCACCGTCGCTACCGGTAAATCCGAAAAGTCCATGGTGCCGCCGGATTCGATCATCGCCCGCGTCCAGCGGCCGGTCTCCGAGCGCGTCATCCCGCGGAAGTAGATCGCCATGGCGAGGGCCGCCATCTGCTCATCCGGCACAACACCCGCAGTGAACGCCTGCACGATCCAATCGATCTCGGTGCCCGAGAGCTCCCGACCGTCACGTTTTGCTCTGATGATCGACACGGCGTCAAACATGGCGAAGTCCTTCCGTTTGATCCGGTCCGAAAGCGTCCGGGAGTAACTCCGCGAGGGGTCGCGGTCCGCGAGGGGTGTCGATCAGAAGTTCTGCGCCACCGTGTTCGAGCAGGAGCTGTCGGCACCGGCCACACGGCATCAGTATCGCGCCGTCGGCGTCGGCGCACGAGAAGGCAATCAAGCGCCCGCCGCCGGTGGCCGCTAAGTTACTCACCAGTCCACATTCGGCGCACAAGCTCAAACCGTATGAGACATTTTCCACATTGCATCCTGAGACGATTCGACCATCGTCCACTAGTGCCGCGGCACCTACCGCATATCCGGAGTACGGGGCATAGGCCCGACGCATGACTTGTTGCGCGTTGTGGCGCAACAACTTCCAGTCGATTTCACCCATAGTTTGCAATCCAATCACGCCGACTGAATGCATGCAGAAACGACACGATACGACCGAAATTAAGATTGGAAAGGCAAACCTTACAAAGACATTGGTCGGTGTACGAATCCCACGGCTGATTAGTTCCCCGTTTCACATAGGTTTAGAGTTTGGGTCAAGTCGGTTCAGGACCACGTCGAGCCCGGGCTGAGTACCTCGAAGCTCTCTGCAAGCTCGGCGCGTCCACCAATGACGTTGGAGGCACAGCACTCGATGAGTACTACGACTGAAGCCGCTCCTCAGAAGGAGCGCACGAGGTCGCTTTACCGGGGCGACCCCGGAATGTGGTCCTGGGTTCTACACCGGATCACAGGCGTCGCAACTTTCTTCTTCCTATTCGTACACGTTCTCGATACAGCCCTCGTGCGGGTCAACCCCGACACGTATGACGCTGTCATCGACACGTACAAGAACCCCGTCGTCGGTCTCATGGAGATCGGCCTCGTCGGTGTGGTCCTCTACCACGCCCTCAACGGCGTGCGCGTGATGCTCGTGGACTTCTGGTCGAAGGGCCCGAAGTACCAGCGCGTCATGCTCTGGACCATTCTGGCGATCTGGTTCCTGGTGATGATCCCGGGCGCCGGACGCATCCTCATCAACATGTTTGCGGAGCACTGACATGGCGACTACTCACGGACCCGAAGCCAAGAGCCTCGGCACCTCATACGACCGTCCGGCCAGCCTGGACAACCCGCGTTCCCCGCGGGCAAAGGCCAAGAACAACTTCGAGCTGTACGCGTGGCTGTTCATGCGTTTCTCCGGCGTCGCCCTGATCGTCCTGGTCCTGGGCCACATGTTCATCATGCTGATGCTCGACGGTGGCGTTCACCGACTGAACTTCGCATTCGTCGCAGGCCGCTGGTCCAGTCCGTTCTGGCAGATCTGGGATCTGACGATGCTCTGGCTGGCGCAGCTGCACGGCGGTAACGGCCTGCGCACGGTCATCGCGGACTACTCCCGCAAGGACTCCACGCGTTTCTGGCTGACCACGATCCTCGTCATCTCGATGATTCTGATCATGGCACTGGGCACGTACGTCATCTTCACCTTCGACCCCAATATCTCGGCGAGCTAGGGGAGCACAGACTTCATGCAGGAACATCGTTATGACGTGGTCATCGTCGGTGCCGGCGGCGCCGGCATGCGTGCGGCAATCGAGGCTGGCCCCCGCGCCCGCACGGCCGTACTGACCAAGCTCTACCCCACCCGCAGCCACACCGGCGCGGCCCAGGGCGGCATGTGTGCCGCACTGGCGAACGTGGAGGAAGACAACTGGGAGTGGCACACCTTCGACACCGTCAAGGGCGGCGACTACCTCGCCGACCAGGACGCCGTCGAGATCATGGCCAAAGAGGCCATCGACGCGGTGCTCGACCTCGAGAAGATGGGCCTGCCGTTCAACCGCACGCCCGAAGGCAAGATCGACCAGCGTCGCTTCGGTGGCCACACCCGCGATCACGGCAAGGCCCCGGTTCGCCGCGCGTGCTACGCCGCCGACCGCACCGGTCACATGATCCTGCAGACGCTTTACCAGAACTGCGTCAAGCACGACGTCGAGTTCTTCAACGAGTTCTACGCACTCGACATCGCCATCACCGAGACCGAAGACGGCCCCGTTGCCACCGGCGTCATCTGCTACGAGCTTTCGACCGGCGAGCTCCACATCTTCCACGCCAAGTCGATCGTCTTCGCGACCGGCGGCTCGGGACGCATGTACAAGACGACGTCCAACGCACACACCCTCACCGGTGACGGCATGGGCATCATCTTCCGCAAGGGCCTCCCCCTCGAGGACATGGAGTTCCACCAATTCCACCCGACAGGACTCGCCGGCCTCGGCATCCTGATCTCCGAAGCAGTTCGTGGTGAAGGCGGCATTCTCCGTAATGCCGACGGTGAGCGCTTCATGGAGCGCTACGCCCCCACCATCAAGGACCTCGCTCCCCGAGACATCGTCGCTCGCTCGATGGTTCTCGAAGTTCTCGAAGGCCGCGGCGCCGGCCCGAACAAGGACTACGTCTACATCGACGTGACGCACATCCCCGAGGAAGTTCTCGACGAGAAGCTCCCGGACATCATGGAGTTCTCGCGCACCTACCTCGGCGTGGACCCCGTCAAGGAGCCCGTGCCCGTCTACCCGACGTGCCACTACGTCATGGGCGGTATCCCCACCAAGATCAACGGTGAGGTTCTGCGCAACAACGACGAGGTCGTCAAGGGCCTGTACGCCGCCGGCGAATGTGCCTGCGTCTCCGTGCACGGTGCCAACCGCCTCGGCACCAACTCGCTCCTCGACATCAACGTCTTCGGCCGCCGCGCCGGCATCGCCGCCGCCGCGTACGCGAACTCCACCGAGTTCGTCGACCTGCCCGAGACCCCGGCCGCCATGGTCGAGGACTGGGTCGGCGTCATCCTGTCCGATCACGGCCACGAGCGCGTTGCGGACATCCGCACCGAACTCCAGCAGTCGATGGACAACAACGCATCCGTGTTCCGTACCGAAGAGCGCCTCACCCAGGCACTCAAGGACGTGCGTGCTCTCAAGGAGCGCTACAACCACATCACGGTTCAGGACAAGGGCAAGCGCTACAACAGCGACCTGCTCGAGGCCATCGAACTGGGCTTCCTGCTCGAAATGGCAGAGGTCACCGTCGTCGGTGCGCTCAACCGCAAGGAATCACGTGGCGGCCATGCTCGTGAGGACTTCCCGGATCGCAATGACGCCGAGTACATGAAGCACACGATGGCATACAAGGAGGGCGACGGCCTGCTCTCCGACATCCGTCTGGACTACAAGCCGGTGGTACAGACCCGCTACGAGCCGATGGAGCGTAAGTACTGATGTCTGCGCCTGCTGTAGAAGCACCAGCCCTCCCCCCGGTCCCCGAAGGCGCCGTCATGGTGACCCTCAAGATCGCGCGGATGAACCCGGAATCGGGCGACGGTCAGCACTGGGACAGCTTCCAGGTCCCGGCTCTGCCCACCGACCGCATGCTCAACCTGCTGCTGTACGTGAAGGGCTACCTCGACGGCACCCTCACGTTCCGTCGTAGCTGCGCACACGGTGTCTGTGGCTCCGACGCCATGCGCATCAACGGCGTCAACCGCCTGGCGTGCAAGATCCTCATGAAGGACATGCTCCCCAAGGACGGCAAGCCGGTCACCATCACCATCGAGCCCATCCGCGGCTTGCCGGTGGAGAAGGACCTCGTTGTCGACATGGAACCCTTCTTCGACGCGTTCCGCGCCGTGAAGCCGTTCCTCATCACCAGTGGCAACGAGCCCACTCGTGAGCGCATCCAGAGCCAGCACGACCGTGCTCGTTTCGACGACACCACCAAGTGCATCCTCTGCGCATGCTGCACCACGTCGTGCCCCGTGTACTGGAGCGACGGCAGCTACTTCGGTCCCGCTGCCATCGTGAACGCACACCGGTTCATCTTCGACAGCCGTGACGAGGCCGCTTCCGAGCGTCTCGACATCCTGAACGACAAGGACGGTGTGTGGCGCTGCCGCACCACGTTCAACTGCACCGACGCCTGCCCCCGCGGCATCCAGGTGACAAAGGCTATTCAGGAAGTCAAGCGCGCACTTCTGTTCGCACGCTAGTACTCTCCACTCGAATGCCCCTTCCGCTGTGCGGGAGGGGCATTCGTCATTTTGCGTGTCGCTACCTGACGGCTGGGTGATAGGTCAGAACCTGAACCCCGGAGTTGTATCGACGATCTTCGACCAACTCCAGGACGATCTTGTCCGCCGATTCCGGGAACACTCTTCCACCGGAGCCCAGGATCACTGGAAAAACCATCAAGCGCAGCTCGTCGACCAGACCGGCCAACAGCAATGCGTGAACGAGCGTCCGACTTCCCGCCACCAGGATTTCGCCGTCAATCTGTTCCTTGAGCTTAGGGACGGATTCCTCGATGGGGACGGTGAGAGCCGTCGAGTTATTCCATTCGAGTGGCTCCGTACTGCTTGTGACAACGTACTTCGGCATCTCGTTCATCTTGTCTGCAAAGCCCTGGTCGTCTTCACGCTCAGGCCACGCACCGGCAAAACTCTCGTACGTCCGTCGACCGAGCAGGAGCACATCCGCGGCGAGGGTTTCGTCGAGTTTGAACTTCATCTGGTCGCCCTCCTGATACGGAAAGACCCAGCCGGTGTGCGCGTAGCCAGGTTCACCGCCTGGCGCCTCCATGACCATGTCCAGGGACACGAACTCCGTCACCACAATCTTGCCCATACCGATCCCCTGCCGTTGACGTCATGCACCGATCGAAAACTGACCCTTCCACTGTGGCAGACGGCACGGCGATTCGGCGGTTACGCGCAATGCGCCTACCCTCGGATAACGATGATGTGGCGTCGAGCGTGTGCAGTTGTTGTTGCCGGAACAGTGATCTCCGGAATCGGAGGAGTGTCTGGAATTGCCGGCACGGTGATCGCGCAACCCGTCCCACCGCCGACTACGTCGGCACCATTCACGACGCCCAATACCGACAGTTGCCCGTTCACGAGCCTGCCGGCTCCCGCAGTGGACCTCTCCGAGGTTCCCGCGCCCGGAGCAACTGTGCCCGCCCCCGTGCCGGTACCGGACGAACCGGTCGGAGGTGACCGACTCGGTGGGTGCGGAGTTGTTCTGCCGGCCGGCGCGCCGCCGCTTCCCGCCGACATCGCCGCCTCCGGTTGGGTGGTCGCCGACGCGGAAACCGGTGACGTGCTCGCCGCCAAAGACCCGCACGGCCGGTACCGCCCCGCCAGCACCATCAAGATGCTCTTGGCGCTTGTCGCGCTCGACACGTTGAATCTCGACACCGTCGTCACCGCTACCGCAGAGGATGCAAATGCCGAAGGCAGCGCTGTCGGACTCGGCAAAGGCGGCACGTACACCAATCGGCAGCTGATGCAGGGACTGGTCATGGCGTCGGGGAACGACGCCGCCCACGCGCTGGCCAGTCAACTCGGGGGTGACGACGCCGCCGTGAAGAAGATGAACGCGCTGGCCGTGGAACTGGGCGCACTCGACACCCGCACCGCCACACCCTCCGGTCTGGACGGCCCGGGAATGAGCAGTTCACCTTACGACCTTGCGGTGATATTCCATGCGGCACTGCAGAATCCGACGTTCGCCGAGCTGATCCACACCGAGACGGTTCAATTTCCGGGATTCCCCAAAGACCCCACGATCCCCGAAGATCAGGACCGCCCCGGGTTCACCCTCGCAAACGACAACCAACTGCTCTACAACTACGACGGAGCGTTGGGCGGCAAGACCGGCTTCACCGACGACGCCCGTCATACCTATGTCGGTGCGGCTCAGCGGAACGGCCGAACCCTCCTGGTCACGTTGATGGGCGGCGAAGCACAGCCGATCCGTCCGTGGGAGCAAGCCGCCCGCCTCCTCGACTACGGATTCGGGCTCTCCCCCACGATGACCGTCGGAACATTGACCGACACCTCGACCGACAGCAGCCGACCGGAGACCACCGTCACCACCGCACCGGGGGCACCTGCCGCGGTATCCGCGGCCGGCACCTCCCCGGACGCCGGATTCAGCTCCACAGCGCGCACAGCCGTCGCCGTCGGCGGCAGCGTCGTCGTCCTCGGCCTGATCCTCGGGGCGATCGTGGTAGGCCGTCGCCGCTAGCTCTGCCCGGGTACGCCGTCGTAAAATTCGATCATGATCAGCGCATGGCCGCTGACAGGTCGAGACGAAGAACTTCGCAGCGCAGCAGCGGCAATCCGAGGAGTCGATACCGAACCAGTGAACGCCGGAGCGGCGGGCCTGGTGATTACCGGAGCGGCAGGCGTAGGTAAAACCCGATTGGCACGCGATGCCCTCGCCGTCGCGTGTCCGGCGGGCGCTCGCGTGACATGGACGGTCGCCACGGCGTCCGCGCAGGCGTTGCCGTTGGGTGTATTCGCGGATATTGCCCGCAACCCGGCGCCGGATCCGATGCAACGCGTGCATGACATCGTCGATGCGCTGACCGTGCCGGCCGACTCGGGGCCCGTCATTGTTGCGATCGACGATGCGCACCTACTCGACGATCTGTCCGCGTTTCTCGTACATCATCTTGTGATCCGCAGACTCGCCACCGTCGTCTTGACCGTCCGTTCCGGAGTGGATGTTCCCGACGCGATTACGGCCCTGTGGAAAGACCGCATCCTGCCACGAGTGGAACTACGTCCACTCTCACCCGACGAGCTACATGTTCTGCTCGAGAGGGTTCTCACCGGTCCGGTCGATTCCGACAGCGCCCGAAACTTCTGGTCGTGGACGCGCGGAAATGCCTTGTACGCAAGACAACTCGTTGAAAGCGAGCTGACAGCGCAGCGGCTGCACACCACTGCCGGAATCTGGATGTGGGACGGTCCAGGTGCACTCTCACACAGCTTGCGGGAGTTGATCGCCGCACGAGTCGGCACGTTGTCGGCAGATATCGGCGACGTGCTCGATCTGGTCACCCTCGGCGAACCTCTCGCAGTGGCGACGTTGGCCGGATTGACCGGTACAGCGGCAATCGAAGCTGCGGAAACTCAGGGCCTGATCACCGTCGAGACCGGTGGTTCGCGCCGGATCGGAATCAGATTGGCACACCCGCTCTTCGGCGAGGTACGCCGAGCCGAGAGCCACACACTTCGACTGCGCAGACTACGCGGACTACTCGCCGACGCACTACGCCCATCCGACGACCGATCCGATCCCCATGGGCTCGTGGTACGAGCGAATCTCACTCTCGAATCCGATTTACCTCCGGATCCGGAATTGTTCGCAGCTGCCGCCCGCGCCGCGCTCGAACTGCTCGACCCAGCCCTCGCCGATCGGTTCGCCCAAGCAGCCTGGCAGGCGAGCGGACGCGTCCGATACCAGATCCTGCACGCCAAAATGCTGATGATTCTCGCCCAAGGACGCTCTGCGGAAACAACATTCACAGAACTGGCGGAAACTACCCTCCCAGACGACGTGCGCATCGAGGTAGCGACCCTGCGCGCGGCTAACCTCGTCTGGATGCTCGGCAAACCTTGTGACGCGCGCACCGTACTCGACGATGCCGCTGCGCGGGCCTCTTCCACCTCACATGCCCGATCCGACACCGTATCCGCAATTCGAGCGTCGGTGGAGTCCGTCACGGGCCGGCCATATGACGCCGTCGAGGCAGCGCGCGCAGCACTGTCGTCTGCGCAGCTACCCGACTTTCACGCCATGATGGCCATCGGCGCGCAGGTCATGTCGTACGGTGCCCTCGGGAACATCACCGAGGCCGACGACGCCGCACTCCGCGGATACGACCTGGCGGCGCACTCGGTCGAGACCGCACATTTCAAGTTCTGGATCGGCGCCCTGCACGCCCGGGCGCTGCGCCTTGCCGGGCAGCTCACCGAGTGCGAGGCCATCGCCGAAAAGCTGCGATCCGAGACCCTCAACGCGCCAGGCCTGGCCCGATTGCAGACCGGTTTCCTGATCGGGCACGCTCACCTGGGACTTGGCCGACTCGACAGCGCAATCACGTTTCTCCGCGAATCTCTTGCCGGTGCCACGGCACAGGACACCACCGACGGACTGCACACGGCTTGCCTGATGTGGCTGGCCGAAGCTCTTGCCATGACCGGCGACAGTACAGCCGCGGCGGAGGCGATGACCGAATTCGACTCGATTCATTACCCGGACTTCACCTTCATGGACACCGCGACATCGATCGCGCGGGCGTGGACCGCTGCGACCGAAGGAACCGTCAGCCAAGCAGTTTCACTCGTCCGCGACGCTGCCTGCGCGGCCCACGAGCACGGACAACCGGCAAATGAAGTGATGTGTCTTCAAGCGGCAGTGCAATTCGGGGACCACTCGGGCGCTCGCAGACTGGCCGACCTCGCAAATTTCGTGGAAGGTCCTCGCGTGTGTGCCGCGGCCACACATGCCACCGCCCTGGCCGCAGACGACGGAGAGGGACTACTGGAAGCGTCACGGTCGTACGAATCGATGGGCGACGCCATTGCCGCGGCGGACGCCGCCGCCCAGGCTGCAATGGCATACACACACGCGCAGCGACGCGGCGCGGCTCTGACTGCGTCCGCCACCGCCACACGGCTCGCCGCGCGGTGTCGGCACGCCACTACCCCCGCCTTGCGCGCAGCCTCCGCGCCCGAACCCCTGACCGGTCGACAACGCGAAATCGTGGCTCTCGCCGCGAGCGGACTGTCGAATCGACAGATCGCCCAACGCCTCGTGGTATCCGTGCGCACCGTCGAAGGCCATCTTTACCGGGCGTCGCAGCGGACCGGTGCCGCCGGGCGGGCAGAACTACGGGATATCTTGCGGGGACGATGAACCGAGGAAGCCCGCTGCGCCCGCAACACTCTCGCCAGAGTCGGCGGACTCGCGAGCGATGTCGGATGCGCAAGGAGATTGATGACGCGCAAGAACGCGGCGCCCACCCGGGGGTCTGTAGCCGCCGCTCGATGTACACGGGCAACGTAGGCATTGATCATCCGAATTCTTGCCGTGCGCTTGCCCTCGACGAACGGCATGCGTAAATCGGTGGCGCAGGACATGTCCCAGGCCTCGTCGAGGATCCGCCTGGTCCTCCGTAAGAACGTTTTCGTGACGAGGCTGTGGTCTCCGTGGTCTCCGCGAAGGCACTGCCGCAAGGTAAGTGCCTCGAGGGCAGCGACGGTCATCCCCTGTCCGTAGATGGGGTTGAAGCAGCACACCGTATCTCCGAACGGGATGTACCCGTCCGGCAATTGGCTGCTGTCGAAGTGCCGGCGGACAGTAGCGGGAACGCGGTAGCGGACCCCGTCGTCGAGTGACTGCGCCCCGGCAATCAACGCACCCACCTCGGGCACTGGCAGTGACGCTGCAAATCGAGCAAATCCCTCGGCGTCCAAGGGAGGTTCGTCCTTGCCGTACCCGGCGAGCGTAACTACCCAACGGTCACCTTCCTGCGCCATCATCAATCCGCCGCGGGGACGCTCCGGACTGGCACCTACCCCGACCCCCAGATCTCCGGCCAGATGGGATGGTTCACGCCGGTAGTGGCGAGTGGCGTAGGCAAGATGAATGGGAAGCTTCTCCTCGCGCGCCCGCGGGAACCCGAGCGATTCGAGCCAACCTTGGCTCATGGAACTGCGCCCCGAGGAGTCGATGATCAGGTCGGCCGCGATCACGCCATCCGCAACTTCTTCCTGCTCCACGCTCACGGCGAGTCCCGTGACTGCACGGTGTTGTGGATCAGTGGTGATGCCTGACGCAGTACACCTGTCGATGAGCTCCACATTGGGGAGCGCGCTTACCAGATTTCGCAGATGCCACTCGATGACCGGTCTGCTCACTACGAGCATCGGGACTCCGGAAACGCCCTTGGCCCACCGATGACCGTCGATGAACCAGCGGAAATCAGCCTGCATGTCTCCGTTCGGGGCACCGAATCCGAGAAGATCCTCGGTGAATCCGGGGAACAGCTCCTCCATTGCAGCTCTACCCCGCGTGGTCAAGGCGTGCGCGTGACGGGCCTGCGGTACGCATCGCCGCGGCCCGGGTGTGTCCGGTAGTGCATCTCGTTCCACGACGGTCACGTCGTCGACGAATTCGCTGAGCGCCCGGGCGGCCAAGAGTCCGCCTATTCCAGCGCCGATCACTACTGCGTACGAGGTTGTTGTCATGTCGACCACTGCCCTTGATCCGGCACTGCCCTTGATCCGGCACTGCCTTTGATCTGCCTTGTTCGTTCAGATCTCATCGTTCAACGACAGCATTGCGTTGGCGCGAGTAGTCGACTACCTCACTTACTCCGCCGACGTGCAATGCCCGACAGTCCGAGACCGGCTAATGCACCCGTCCCGATCAGTGCGGCCACGCGTGACGGCGACATACCTTCGCTGACGACCACCCGCGGCGCGATGATCGCCGGATCGGGCGGCGGGATGTAGGCCAGTGCCATGCTTTCCTGTGTCGTCGCCGCCCAGGCAGTGCAGAACAGCAGCATGCGCGACGCGGTGAACACGAAGACGAGCAAACCGATGATCGGTCCGAATGCGACGCCGGCAGGGCCGCTGCTGACCGCCGAAAGATAGATCGCACCAACCTGTTTGAATACTTCGAATACCAGAGCTGCCATCAGTGCTGCACCAGCGGCACTGCGTAAGCTCACCGGTTCACGCGGCAATCGTGCGATCACCCACAGGAACACAGCCCAGGTGGCCAGGATCGACAGCACTGTCGACAAGATTCGAAGTCCGACGCCGACCCCGGTGATGTTCTCGAGATTGAGCCACACCAGTACCTGACGCGCTACCGGCCCACTGCTGAGCGCCGACATGCCGAGCGAAACGACCAAAGCTGCGCCTAGACCGAGCAGTGCCCCGATGTCACCGATTTTGGTTCTGACGAACCCTTTGGAATCACGCTTGCTCTCCCACATCGCGGTGAGCGCATCGCGGACGTTGGCCATCCAGCCGAGGCCTGCGTACGACGCAACAACAAGGCCGATAACACCAACACTGGCGCGGGAATCGATCGCCGATTGAATCAGGCTGTTGATGGTGTCGCCAAGACTGCCAGGGATGGATTTGGTGATCTCTTCCTGAATGGTAGTCAGGTATTCGGGGTGGCCGGCCAGCACGAAACCGGCCACCGCGAACGCAACCATCAGGATCGGAATCAACGCGAGGACGCTGAAGTACGTGATTCCGGCGGCGTAGTAGTCGCCCTTCTGGTTCTGAAATCTCATACCCGCACGAACAAGGTGATCGAGCCACGGCCGTGCTGCGCGCTGTTTGTCGAGAAAGCTCGGCTCTTCGACGGCAACTGATTCAGCCACAGATATTCCCCCTGTATTCGTGTCGACCTGTTTCGTTCCAACCGGTTCACGATCCCCGAGATCAACCCTTGGGCGGCAGGAACCCGACCTTCTCGTACACGGTGGCAAGCGTGCGCGACGAGACCTCACGGGCCCGGTGCGCGCCGGCGGCAATGATGCGGTCCAACTCCGCCTCATCGGCAAGATAGCCGTCGACCTTGGCCTTGAGCGGAGTCACGAACTGCGCCAAGACGTCCGCGGTATCGGACTTGAGATCGCCGTAACCCTTGCCCTCGTAGCCCGCGACCAGAGTCTCGATCGGAACACCGGACAGAGCCGACTGAATGGTGAGCAGGTTGCTGACGCCAGGCTTGGCCTGCGGGTCGTAGCGGATCTCACGCTCGTTGTCGGTGACTGCCGACTTGATCTTCTTGGCCGACACCTTGGGATCGTCGAGCAGATTGATCAGACCAGCATCGCTCGCTGCCGACTTGCTCATCTTCGACGTCGGGTCCTGCAGGTCGTAGATCTTGGCAGTGCCCTTGATGATCTGCGGCTCCGGGACGACAAAGGCCTTGCCGTAGCGGCTGTTGAACCGTCCGGCCAGATCTCGTGCCAGTTCGAGGTGCTGACGCTGATCCTCACCTACCGGGACGCGCTGCGGGCGGTACAGCAAGATATCGGCAGCCATCAGAACCGGATACGTGAACAGTCCGACACTGGCGTTGTCACTGCCCTGTTTGGACGACTTGTCCTTGAATTGCGTCATCCGGCTGGCCTCACCGAAACCGGTGATGCAATTCAAGACCCAGGCAAGCTGAGCGTGCTCGGGAACCTGACTCTGGACGAAGATCGTTGCACGGTCTGGGTCGATCCCGATGGCAAGTAGCTGCGCCACGGCAACCTTGGTGCGCCGACGCAGTTCCTTGGGATCCTGGGTCACGGTGATGGCATGCAAGTCCGGGATGAAGTAGAAGGCATCGAAGTCGTCCTGCAACGGCACCCACTGCTGCAGTGCGCCCAGGTAGTTACCGAGGTGGAAGGAATCCGACGTCGGTTGGATACCGGACAGCACGCGAGGTTTTGCCGTGGGCTTCTGTTCTGCAGGGGTCGACATGCTTCCGATCTTTCCACGAGGGTGATTCAGTGGGTGTGTGTGGTGTCCGGGTAGCGGAGCACCGCAAGTTCCGCGGCAAAGGTTTCTTCGGAGTCCGAGTCGAATTGATACGCGGTGCCGAACACGGTGGGCGCCCATTCCTCGGCGTAGAAATCCATCGATTCCCGGAACCACGGCAACTGATCGGGTTCGCCGCGTAGCAAAAACTCAGCGTCTCGGACGAGAACGACGAACCCGGCGCCGAGGCCGAGTACATCGTCGAGATCACGCATGACGTCATCGAACGCGTCCTTGTTGCGGCCGAAGTGTGACGGAAACTGAAATGCTGCCGCAAATTCGTCGAAGACCTGCGCGACGGTCTGCAGGTGCGATCCGCGAACGACGCGAACAACAAGATCGCGCATCCGGAGATCCCTCGCCAACTCGTCCAGAAGCGCCGGCTCGCCGGACACAGCCACCGACGCGACGCCGGATTCCGGATCGAGCCACCGGTCGACACTGACAGCTCCGAGATCAGACATCAGCGGATCCTCGTAAAGGTCTCGTAGTGATCGAGGGTGTACCACGCGGAACCGTCGTTGCCGGTGACGATCCGCTCGGCATCACGGCCCTGACCGCTCTTCTTCGGATTGACATCCCACTCCTGGTAGACAACCCGGCCACCACCTGCCCCGACGGCCGGCAACCTGCCCTCGCTGTTGCGGAAGGTGACGCCGCCTTTGGTTCCCACCGCATTCGCGGAATCCGGCCACCGTCCGGCGTCGATTTCCACCAACGTCGCGAGTACCCGCGCCGGCGCATCGCTGCTCACTTGCTGGGCCGACGACTTCTGTGCCGACGAGGTCGGTTGGGCCGCCTTGGTGGTAGCGCCGGGCTTGACCTGGGTTGACGTCGCCGCCGAAGTCGACGTGCTCGAATTGGCCGAGCCCGCCGTCGCCGAACTGTCGGAGTCCTGAGAGGACAGCACCATCGCGAGCACGACCGCGAGCACGGCGACGACGACGGTGCCTAAGGCCTTGAGTGTCTTGGCACTGGGCATATCCGATGCCTACCGGTAGGAGACGGTGACGGGGGCGTGATCGGACCAACGCAAATCGTAGGATTCCGCGCGTTCGACGACGCCTACCTTGGCGCGCTCGGCAAATGCTCGGGTTGCCACCTGGTAATCGATGCGCCAGCCGGAATCGTTGTCGAATGCCTTACCCCGGTACGACCACCACGAGTACGGTCCCTCGACGCCCGGATGCAGCGTCCGGAACACGTCGACCCACGCGGACTCGTCTCCGAACAGAACGTCCATCCACTCCCGCTCGCTCGGCAGGAAGCCGGAAGACTTCTTGTTGCCCTTCCAGTTCTTCAAGTCTGCTTCGTTGTGGGCGATGTTCCAGTCACCACTGACCACCACGTGGCGCCCGGCCGACTCGGCAGCAGCGGCGGTGACCGCGAGATGAGCTGCGAATGAACTCATGAACCGTTCTTTCGCTTCTTGCTTCGGGGTCAGTGCCTCCCCCGTCGGCAGGTAGAGACTTGCCACCGTGAGGTCGGCAAAATCCGCTTCGATGTAGCGTCCCGCGTCCTGAAATTCTTCGTCACCGAAACCGATGCGAACGGCGTCGGCTTCGACGCGGGACAGGACGGCGACGCCGTTGCGTCCCTTGGCCGACGGCTCAGCCGAAACGAGGAACCAACCGTTCGACAGCGCAGGTTCGAGAGTCTCGTGCAACTGCTTGTCGGATGCTCGGGTTTCCTGCAGACAGATGAAATCCGCGTCGGTCTTCTCGAGCCATTCGGTCATGCCCTTGCGGGCTGCGGCTCGAATGCCGTTGACGTTCACCGACGTGATCGTGTGAGGCGCGAGAATATGAGAGTCAGCTGTTTGTGGCACGGCAAGCACCGTAGCCGATGGTGCCGACGTGTTCTCAGTTCGCGGCTCTACGCTGCAGGATCACTGCAACCACCAGGACGCCGAGGCCGGCGACGGCAAGGAGTGAGCCGACCGCAGCGGGCGCGGTGTAACCGAAGCCTGCGGCGATCACCACTCCACCGATCCAGGCTCCGAACGCATTCGCGATGTTGAGGGCGGCGTGATTGAGCGACGCGGCGAGGGTCTGGGCGTCCTCGGCCACGTCCATCAACCGGGTCTGAAGCCCCGGAACCATGGACGCGCCGGCCAAACCGATGAGGAAGACGAAGAGCAACGCCGTGTACGGGTTACGAACGGCGAGCACAAAGACCGCAAGGATGATCGCAAGCGACGCCATCGACGCGAACAGGCCCTTCATGAGCGCCCGATCCGCGAGAAAGCCACCGACGAAGTTGCCGGCCACCATGCCGAGGCCGTAGAGCATGAGCGCCAACGGAACAAACGACGCACCCAAGCCGGACACGTCCGTGAGCGTCGTGCTGATGTAGGTGTAAACGGCAAACATGCCACCGAATCCGACCATGCCCACTATCAGGGTCATCCACACCTGGATGCGGCCCAATGCCTTGAGTTCGGTGATCGGGTTGGTGATCGGCATAGCGTCGAGGCGCGGGATCCAGACAAGCAGCGACACCACAGTTGCGACACCGATCACCGCGACCAGCGCGAAGGCACTGCGCCAGCCCACGGTTTGCCCGAGCCACGCGGCCGCCGGCACACCGACGACATTGGCGACGGAGAGACCCATCATCACCATGGCAACAGCTTTGGCACGCTTACCCGGTTCGGCCAGGTGCGCCGCAACCAGGGCGGCAACACCGAAGTACGCACCGTGCGGCAACCCCGCGACGAATCGGGCGAGCATCAGCGTCGTGTACGACGGCGCGAACACCGACGCGGCATTGCCCACGGTGAACGCAATCATGAGAGCGATCAAGAGTGTGCGGCGCGGGATCCGAGCAGTCAGGGCCGCGATGAGCGGCGCACCCACGACAACGCCGAGCGCATACGCGGAGATGACGTGACCGGCGGTGGGCTCGGACACACCCAACCCGGTTGCCATCTCCGGTAGGAGACCCATCGCCACGAACTCGGTGGTGCCGATACCGAACCCGCCGAGCGCCAACGCGAGCATCGCCGGACCCCTGGTAGAACGGGCCCTGGATGTCGGGGCATCGAGGTGGGAAAGGGTTGACGACGTCACTGGTCAATTGTTGTCGCAGACTTGGTTGAACTTCCAAGTGAGAGCCGGTGAGTTCGCTCACGTGAGACCACGGACACACATGGGACGCCCGGAGTGCCCGGGCGTCCCATGTGAAAAGTGAAGCTGTGAAACTACTTCGCGGCCATGGCCTTCTGCAGGTTCACATCGAGCGCACCGAGGAATTCTTCGGTGGTCAGGTAACCCTGGTCGCCGCCGACCAGCATCGAGAGGTCCTTGGTCATCTGGCCGCTTTCGACGGTCTTGATGACAACGTCTTCGAGCTGCTGCGCGAAGCCGATGACCTCAGGGGTGCCGTCGAGCTTGCCACGGTGCTCGAGCCCACGGGTCCACGCGAAGATGGACGCGATCGGGTTGGTCGAGGTGGGCTTGCCCTGCTGGTGCTGACGGTAGTGACGCGTGACGGTGCCGTGAGCAGCCTCTGCCTCACAGGTCTTTCCGTCCGGTGTCAGCAGAACCGACGTCATGAGGCCGAGCGAGCCGAAGCCCTGAGCCACGGTGTCGGACTGGACGTCGCCGTCGTAGTTCTTGCATGCCCAGACGTAGCCGCCCTCCCACTTGAGTGCGGAAGCGACCATGTCGTCGATGAGGCGGTGCTCGTAGGTCAGACCTGCGGCATCGAACTCAGCCTTGAACTCGGTCTCGTAGACGTGCTGGAAGATGTCCTTGAAGGCACCGTCGTACGCCTTGAGAATGGTGTTCTTGGTGGACAGGTACACCGGGTAGTTCTGCTGCAGACCATAGGTGAGCGACGCGCGAGCGAAGTCACGAATGGAATCGTTGAAGTTGTACTGCCCCTGGACGATGCCGCCGTTCTCGGGGAAGTTGACCAGTTCGTGCTCGATCGGTGCGCTTCCGTCCTCAGGCGTGTAGGTGATCATCACCTTGCCGGGGCCGGGGACCTTGAAGTCTGTGGCGCGGTACTGGTCACCGAATGCGTGACGGCCGATGATGATCGGCTTGGTCCAGCCCGGGACGAGTCGCGGAACGTTCGAGATGATGATCGGTGCACGGAAGATCGTGCCGCCGAGAATGTTGCGGATCGTTCCGTTGGGGGAACGCCACATCTTCTTGAGACCGAATTCCTCGACACGAGCCTCATCCGGCGTGATGGTGGCGCACTTGACGCCCACGCCGTGCTTCTGGATCGCGTGTGCGGCGTCGATGGTGACCTGGTCATCCGTCTCGTCGCGGTACTCGATACCGAGGTCGTAGTACTCGAGGTTCACATCGAGGTACGGGTGGATCAACTTGTCTTTGATGAACTGCCAGATAATGCGTGTCATCTCGTCGCCGTCGAGTTCGACGACGGTGCCCTCAACCTTTATTTTGGACATGGGTGCTTCGCGTCCTCCTAGGAAGTTTCCCCTGGTTACACGGTTGCGGTCACACTTTGTGAGTGGGTCCGCGAACGGTTCGATTATCAAACCTAGACTGTGTGGACTGATCCCGGGAGATGAGTCCCAAACAAGACAAGCGTACTGCTAACCCTCGGGACCGCAACCGGCAGCCCCTCCTCCAAGTCACTACCGGCCGGTAACTTTTGCCTGCTAGTGGGCGCGCTCGCGTCGAATGGCGACTGGTGACACCGCACACTTCGACCCGCGTCATGCGTCGGCTTCACTCCCGGTAGAATTCAGCTCGGTCATGAGTACCAGCGTCAAGCCCCGGCTCGCTGGACGGCAACCCTCCAACCGCGGTGGGGTGCCCCGGGTGATGACCAGGTCGCCTCGAGGTGAAACTGCGCAGTTGCAGCTTCACCGGATTTCCAGGCGACAAGCGCGGGTCCGACAGGGACGGACCCCAGACCGGGCCGAGCCCCACGGAGGTTTTTCAGTATGTGTCGCACTTGTAGATAGACCCCAGCACGGGGCGGCGATCATTCGCCCCCGTCCGACAGCTATCCGTCAGACCACTGGAGTACACAAATCATGACCGACATCTCAGCTAACTGGTCCTTCGAGACCAAGCAGGTCCACGCCGGACAAACCGCAGACACCGCGACCAACGCACGCGCTCTGCCGATCTACCAGACAACCAGCTACGTCTTCGACAACACCGATCACGCTGCCGCGCTGTTCGGCCTGGCCGAGCCGGGCAACATCTACACGCGCATCATGAATCCGACGCAGGATGCCGTCGAGCAGCGCATCGCTGCACTCGAAGGTGGAGTCGCTGCACTCCTGCTGTCGTCGGGTCAGGCCGCCGAGACCCTCGCGATCCTGAACCTCGCCGAAGCCGGAGACCACATCGTCGCCTCGCCCTACCTCTACGGCGGCACCTACAACCTCCTGCATTACACGCTTCGCAAGCTCGGCATCGAAACCACCTTCGTCGAGGATCCGGACAACCTCGACCAGTGGGCAGCTGCCGTCCGCCCCAACACCAAAGCCTTCTTCGGCGAGACCATCGCCAACCCCAAGAACCACATCCTCGACATCCCCGGCATCAGCGCCCTCGCCCACGAGAACGGAATACCGCTGATCGTCGACAACACCGTCGCCACCCCCTACCTGCTCCGCCCTCTCGAACACGGCGCAGATATCGTCCTGCACTCCGCCACCAAATACCTCGGCGGGCACGGCACCGCTATCGCCGGCGTCATCGTCGACGGCGGAAGCTTCGACTGGACCCAGGGACGCCACACCAACTTCACCACCCCCGACCCGAGCTACAACGGCGTCACCTTCGCCGACCTCGGCGCGCCCGCCTACGCACTCAAAGCCCGCGTACAGCTCCTGCGCGACCTCGGCTCCGCCGTCGCGCCGTTCAACGCGTTCCTCATCGCCCAAGGCATCGAAACCTTGAGCCTGCGCATCGAACGCCACGTCGCCAACGCCAAGCAGGTGGCCGAATTCCTCGAAGGCCATCCCGCCGTGGCCTCCGTCTCCTACGCGGGACTCCCCTCCTCACCGTGGTACGAACGCGGAAAGCAACTGACCCCCAAGGGAACCGGCGCCATCGTCACCTTCGAGCTGCCCGGCGGTGTCGACGCAGGCAAGAAGTTCGTCAACGCCCTTACCCTGCACAGCCACGTCGCCAACATCGGTGACGTCCGCTCCCTCGTCATCCACCCCGCCTCCACCACCCACGCCCAACTCACTCCCGCGGAACAGCTCGCGGCCGGAGTCACGCCCGGACTCGTCCGCCTCGCCGTCGGAATCGAAGGCATCACCGATATCCTCGCCGACCTCGAAACCGGCCTCACCGCGGCGGCGGCATCTTGACCGTCAACGAAGCCCAGACAAAGGTCGCCGATATCCTGCCGCCGCCGGACGGCCGGGTCGGAACCGTCGACATCGGCTCACTCCAGCTCGAGAACGGCGCAGTGCTGCCGTCGGTATCGCTTGCGGTTCAACGGTGGGGCGAGCTGTCTCCGAACCGCGACAACGTCGTTCTGGTGGAGCATGCACTGACCGGAGACTCACACGTCACCGGCCCGGCATCAGACACCCAGCCCTCCCCCGGTTGGTGGAACGGGATGGTGGGCCCCGGCGAACCTGTCGACACCGGCGAATGGTGCGTCATTGCAACCAATGTTCTGGGCGGTTGTCGTGGTACCACCGGTCCGAGTTCGCTTGCCGAGGACGGCAAGCCGTGGGGTAGCCGGTTTCCGGGCATCTCCATTCGCGATCAGGTCGCAGCCGAAAAGAAGCTGATCGACCTGCTTGGTATCGATCGGCTTGCTTCAGTGGTCGGCGGCTCCATGGGCGGCATGCGGACCCTCGAATGGGCTGTGTCGTATCCGGAGAATCTGAACTCCGCACTGGTCTTGGCCACAGGTTCACGCGCCACCGCCGATCAAATCGGTACACAGACAACACAAATCGCCGCCATCATGTCCGACCCCGATTGGCAGGGCGGCAATTATCACGGGACCGGACGCACTCCCCGCGCCGGACTCGGGATCGCCAGGCGCATCGCGCACCTCACCTACCGCGCCGAAACGGAACTCGACACCCGTTTCGAGAACACCGCCCAGGGGCATGAAAACCCCTGGAACGGTGGACGATACGCGGTTCAGAGCTACCTCGAACATCAGGCCGACAAACTCGTGTCGCGTTTCGATCCCAGCACCTACGTGTTGTTGACCGAGGCCATGAACCGTCATGACATCGGCCGCGGACGCGGTGGAGTCGCAGCGGCATTGGCGTCGATCACGGTCCCGGTAGTCGTCGGCGGAGTCGATTCCGATCGTCTTTACCCGCTACGTCTGCAGGAAGAGATCGCGGCCGGAATCCCGACGTGCGCCGGCCTCGAAATCCTGAATTCCAAGGACGGGCACGACGGTTTCCTCACCGAAGCCGACGCCGTGGCAAAATTGCTGCGCCGGACAATGGAGTTGGCCCGCACGGCTCGTTGAGCACTCAGCTACCGGTCACGCTTCCCAGTGATCCGGTCGACGGTCGGGACACCGCCTAGTTGCCCGTTCTCGTTGTTGCCCCACGCAGTGATCGTTCCGTCGGCAGACAACGCCACCGAATGATGATCACCGGCAGCAAGTGCGGAGTAGATCCCCCGAACCGGGACGCCGTCGCGCTGATTGTCGTCGGCCCCGCCCCACATGGTGACGGCACCAGCATGTGCAACGGGAACACCGACCGGCGCGGTGACTATCACGGCCGATGTATGAAATGTTCGGTTCTCCGACAGAGCGTGGCCCTCAGTCACCGATCACGGCTACCATCGACGCTCGTGACTCAACCGTGCCCGGATCGACTGCAGGCGACCTACCTTCCCGAAAATATGGCGTTCGGGTTCTGGGGTGTGCCGGATACGGCCGGGCATCTCGCGGAGTTGGGGCTCCCGATCGGCAGTGCCGCCGTCGCCCGAATGGCAGTACCGGTCGACGGCGTCATCACGCCCGTAGACATCGACATTCAAATCGTCGAATTCACCGAAGCGGTAACGGCATTGCAGGCTGTGAACGCAGATCAACCCGGCATCGGAGAATCGGTGCGCGCCTGGAAGCGAGTGATCGAGAACAGCGAACCCGGCGCCATGCCACCTGCCGGACACGCCGCTCTCTACCGCGACGACACGGTCATCCGAAGTGCCGCCGCGTCGGTACAGCGCTTCACCCACGCGCAGACTTTGGTGGACACACTCGATCGTGCGCAGGTTCAGGCGACTTTGCGCCCGTACCAGATTCAAGGCGTGGAATGGTTGACGTCGCTGGCCGATACCGGTGGCGGCATCCTTGCCGACGAGATGGGTCTGGGTAAGACACTGCAAGCCATTTCGATGATCGCAATCAGAGCCGACGACGGTCCTCATCTTGTCGTGTGCCCGACGTCCGTTATCGGAAACTGGCGGCGCGAAATCTGCCGGTTCGCGCCACACCTGAACCTGCACGTGCACCATGGGTCCGGCCGCGCTCTTCTTGCCGAACCGGCGGCAGGCACCGTGGTGCTCACCAGCTACAGCGTCTTACGCTCGGATACAGACGAATTGGAGAGCGTGCCGTGGGCGTCGGCTGTCTTCGACGAGGCGCAGCAGATCAAGAATCCGTCTTCGCTGGCTGCCAAGGCAGCCATGCGGCTCAATGCCACCGTCAAGGTTGCGATGACCGGCACACCGGTCGAGAACCGCCTCGAAGAGTTGTGGAGTTTGTTTCACGTCGCCAATCCCGCGGTATTGGGAACGCGGGCACGCTTCCGGCAGCGTTTTGCCGTCCCGATCGAATCCGGCCGCTCGGCGTCCGCGGCAACGAGGTTGGCAACGATCATCGACCCCTACGTCCTGCGCCGCACCAAAGATACTGTTGCCAAGGATCTTCCGCCGAAACAGTTCTCCACCGTCGAGTGCACACTCACGTCGGAGCAGGCGCGTATCTACCGGGCAGCGGTCTCCGACGCGTTCGATACCGGATTGGGCACCGGCATTGCCCGACGCGGCAACGTCCTTGCACTCCTCACCACTCTCAAACAGGTATGCAATCATCCCGCTCAAGTCACCGGCGACAGCGAGGATCTGCGTGGCCGTTCCGGAAAGTTCGATCGCGCAACCGAAATGCTCGCCGAGATAGTCGACGACGGTGATCGGGCCCTGGTGTTCACGCAGTACCGAACGATGGGCGAACTGCTGTCGAAGCACCTCACGGCCGAGCTGGGCATCGCAGACGTTCCGTTCCTCCACGGCGGTCTGAATGTTGCCAGTCGCGACGCCATGGTCGACGCCTTCCAAACCGACGGCGCATCATCGCCCGTTCTCATTCTGAGCCTGCGCGCGGCCGGGTTCGGGCTCAATCTCACCCGCGCCAGTCACGTCGTTCACTACGACAGGTGGTGGAACCCTGCCGTCGAAGACCAAGCCACCGATCGGGCCCATCGAATCGGTCAGCAGCGCACAGTCAACGTCCACACCCTGGTCACCGGAGGAACCGTCGAAGATCACATCGCCGCCATGCACGAATCCAAAAGAGCTGTAGCCGAATCCATTTCCGGAAACTCCGAAGGAGCGCTCGCAGATCTTCCCGACAGCGAACTGCGTGAATTGCTCGAACTCGACGGTGCGGTGATCATCTGATGGCTGCAGAATTCGGAGTGACCGCATGGGGTCGCGTGTGGTTGCGGACGATCGAGCAAACATCGACGTCCGGACGCAACCCCTCCCTGCCCACCGCACGCACATTGGCCCGAGGCGGCGGTGTGACCTTCACGGATATTTCTGCGGGCACGCTTGCCGCGCAGGTCACCGCGAAGGGAAAGACGTCGACTGTTGTTGTCAGCGTGCCACTCTGGGACAAAAAACAATCCGATATCGTTGCTCGGCTGATTCGAGCGAGTGGCACCACGAACCGATCCGTATCGACCGGAGAACTACCGGACAGTGTCGTCGCGGATCTACGGGCACGCGATATCACTGTGGCCGTGGATCTTTCCGAATGCAGCGCCACGTGTGACTGTTCGAGTCGGCGCACCCCGTGCGTCCATCATCTTGCTGCGATCTACGCACTGTCCGGCCGGATCGACGAAGAACCTGCACTTGCCGTCACGCTGCGAACAAAGCAGGGACGAAAGCGGAACTCGACCACAAAGAAGGAACGCGGAGAGTGGATTCCGTTGCGCGAGATAGACGTCGCGACGTTCTACAGCTGACTCTCAGTCGGTGCCGAGTGGATCGATGGTGAGGGCAAGAGTCACGATCAACGCACCCATGACGCCCATCGCCGCGGTATCGAACTTCTTACCTCGCACCGCGAGCAGTCCCACTCGATTCTCCGGGAAACACCAACGGGCAGCCGCGCCGATAATGACCGCCACCCCCAAGACCAGCGAACCGCGACGCCACCGGTCGGCCAGGACAAGAACAACCGCGGCCGCAATCACGGCAAGAACCGTGATCATCGGCAGATTCTTCTTCACGAGGCCAACCGGTGAGGTCATCGGCGTCAGACTCCGGCCAGAACTCGCTCGGCCCGCTCCACCACGTTGGTGATCAGGAACGCACGGGTCAGCGGACCCACTCCACCGGGGTTGGGCGAGACGAACCCCGCAACGTCGTTGACGTCGGCAGCTACATCGCCGCGCAAACCGTCGTCGGTGCGGCTGACTCCCACGTCGAGCACAGCCGCGCCCGGCTTGACCATGTCGGCGGTGATGAGACCGGGAACGCCCGCGGCTGCAACGATGATGTCTGCGCGACGAACTTCGGCAGCCAGGTCGCGGGTACCGGTGTGGCACAGCGTGACGGTGGCGTTCTCGCTACGACGCGTCAGCAGCAGTCCGATGGGGCGACCGACGGTGACGCCGCGGCCGACAACAACGACGTGAGCGCCGGCGATCGGCACCTCGTAGCGGCGGAGCAGGTGCAGGATTCCGCGCGGCGTGCACGGCAGCGGGGCTTCCTTGCCGAGTACCAGACGGCCGAGGTTCACCGGATGCAGGCCGTCGGCGTCCTTGTCGGGATCGATGCGCTCGAGCGCTGCGTTCTCGTCGAGGTGCTTGGGCAGCGGCAACTGCACGATGTATCCGGTGCACTCGGGGTTGGCGTTGAGTTCGTCGATGGTGGCGTTGAGCTGCTCTTGCGTGATGTCGGCCGGCAGGTCGCGGCGCAGGGAGTTGATGCCGACCTTGGCGCAGTCGTTGTGCTTGCCCCGCACGTAAGCCGCGGATCCCGGGTCGTCACCGACGAGAATGGTGCCAAGTCCGGGCGTGATACCCGCTGCCTTCAGCGCGTTCACCCGCACCTTCAGGTCTTCGAAGATTTCGTCGCGGGTAGCTTTGCCGTCCAGGATCGTTGCAGTCACGGCGACCATTGTTCCAGGTTAGGGTCGATGCGTGACAACGGCTCCGGAACTACGCGGCCCGAGGGTGGTTCTCACGCCCGTCGCCGCCGATGATCACGCCCGTTTGCGGGCCATCCATCTGCATCCCGACGTGCGTGAGTGGTGGCAGAATCCGGCCGACGACTGGCCTGCCGCTCCGGAATCCGGCACCACTCGCTACAGCATTTTCCACGACGGCACCCTGATCGGATTCATCCAGTGGTATGCCGACGAGGACAACCCCGACTTCCGCCATGCCGGGCTCGATCTTTTTCTCGATCCGGCTGCCCACGGACGCGGATTCGGCCGCGAGTCGATACGCGTTCTGTGTGTGCACCTGATCGACGATCTGAAGTTTCACCGATTGATCATCGATCCGGAAGTGGAGAACACCGTGGCAATCGCCTGCTATCGATCGGTCGGGTTCAAGGACGTCGGGGTGATGCGCGAATACTCACGCGATCGCCACGGCGTGTGGAAGGACGGACTACTCATGGATCTGCTCGCCCGAGAATTCATCCGCTGACCACCGGAACGGCAACTCCTGTTCCTTACAGGTCGACGACCAAACCGTGCGCCGACGCGTACGCCACCGCCTGCATCAGTTCGATCTTCGCGTTTGCCACGACTGCAGACGTCCACAGACCCGGATCGACACGCGCGCCGCGCAGGTCCGCGCCGTCGAGTTTGAGCCCACCGGTACGGGCACCGGACAGATCCGCCGACACCAGAATCGCATCACGCATATCCGTACGCACGAGATTAGCTTCGCGGAAGCGGCACGACGTGAAGTCGATCTTCCGCAGATCCGCACCGCCCAACGAGGTGAGTGAGAAGTCCACCTCGTCGAGCGTCAACGGCCGGATGCGACATCCGTCGAATGTAGAGCCCATCAAACTGCAATTGCGGAAAGTGCTGTGCCACAGGCTGGTCCGAGCGAAATTGCAGGAACGGAACGCGCTACCGATGTGTTCCGACTCCCCCAGATCCGCACCGGTGAAATCACAATTGTCGAAGACAACCGATTCCGTCGTCATGCCCGTGAGGTCTGCGTCACGGAACATGCAATTCGTGAACGTGCGCTGGCGCCACACCTTGCCGGACAATCGCGCGTCGGAATAGTCTTCGCCGACAACGTCGCCGGTTTCTTCGAGAGCCATGGCCTACATACTGCCCCGCACTACCGACAGCATCTCACTCGGCTATTTGTCGCAGGCGATACCGTCCTTGTCACGGTCGAGCTTCGTCGAATAGCCAGGCTCGCCCTTGAGTATCGGCGCGGCGCCCGCTGCCCTTGCCTCGGCACAGTTGGCGTAGGACACCCCTGCGTCAGGGACCTTGACCGGCGGCGGAATGTAGGCAGGCTCGGTGGTCACAGGAGGAACGTACGGCGCCTCCGTCGTGGCCTGAACCTGCGGCACCAACGGGACCACGGCGAGTGTTGTCGTCGTGGTTGGAACCACCACCGTGGTCGTGGTGACCGGCGCGAGAGTCGTTGTCGTGACTTTTGTTGTCACCGTTGTGGTTTTTGTGGTGGTTGCTGCCGCAGTGGTCGAGGAAGCGGTGGCGGAGGACGTCACCGCAGGGGTTGTGGATTCTTCGGACGCACCCGTTCCGACAGCAATTCCGATTACGGCAACCGCGGCAACAGCGGCGCCGGCGAACCAGGGCCACTTGCGGCGTTTCCCGTCGTCAGGGGCTGTGGGATCCGGCTGCGGTGAGCCGGGTGCTCCGAATACCTGTGTCGGTTCGGCCGAGCCCCCGGGCCGGGTTTGAGCTGTCCACTGCTGGCCATCCCAGTAGCGGTCGATGGTGGGGTCGATGGGGTCGGGATTCCAACCGGCTGGAGTGTTCATTTTGTCCGTTCTATGAAGATTGCGACCCATAGAATTGCACAAACTGCCCGGTTTGTTAAGCGAATCGGCAAACCTGCCCTCGCAGCTGACACAGCTGCACCCGGTAGGGTTTTGGTGGTGTTCCGAGTGATGTTCCACGAGCCCCGCATTCCACCCAATACCGGTAACGCGATCCGCATAGTCGCAGGCACCGGATGTGAATTACACCTGGTGAGCCCGCTCGGGTTCGACCTGTCCGAACCCAAGCTCAAGCGGGCAGGGCTGGACTACCACGACTTGGCGACCGTGACTGTTCACGAGAACCTGGCCGCAGCGTGGGAGGCCGTCACTCCGGCACGGGTGTTTGCTTTTACCGCGCATGCAACGGTGCCGTATACCGACATCGCGTACGAGCCTGGCGATGTTCTGCTGTTCGGCCCCGAACCCACGGGGCTGTCCGAGGAAGTTCTGGCCGACGAGCACATCACGGAGCGTCTGCGGATTCCGATGCTCCCCGGCCGACGCTCACTCAATCTCTCCAACGCGGCAGCCTTGGTCACCTACGAAGCGTGGCGCCAGCACGGCTTCCAAGGTGCGGTCTGAGCTGTCAGCGCGAGTGAACGGCAGCGTTGGAGCCGAGTGCGATGTCGAGGAAATCTCGGGCCGCGCCGCGCAATCCGCGTACCGGATCCCAGACTGCCTGCAATCTGCGGGGCATCCGTAGGCCCTCGACAGTCACAGCCACCAATCTGCCGTCGGTGAGATCAGCGGCAACGGCCAAGGACGACAGCACCGCCGGTGCGTTGCCCGCCACTACTGCGGCCTTGACGGCGGTGCACGACGTCAATTCGAGAAGTGGTGGCGCACAATTAGGTACCGCATTCTCGAGGGTCAGTCGAGTGCCAGATCCCGATTCTCGTTGAATGAGCGGCGTGCGGGCCAACTCCTCAACCGGGACGGGAGCACCGAGCGCCCATTCGTGGTTTGGCGGCACAACTACAACCAGATGGTCACGCGCCACTTCACACGACGCGAGTGAGGTCGGTACGTCCGGGCCTTCGACAAAACCGATGTCGGCGCGGCCGGCCTGAACCTGCGCGGAGACGTCAGAAGAATTGTGGAGACTGACCGAAGCTACGACGCTGGGGAACTTGTGGCGCATAGCCACCGTCCACCCCGGCACGAGGTACTCGGCGATGGTCATACTTGCTGCAACCGTCACTGCCGCATCACGTTCTCCGCGCAGCGCCGCAACTCCGGACGCCATCTCTTCCGCTGTGACGAGTATGTGACTGGCCCATTCGAGAATCAGCCCGCCTTCCGCCGTCGGGCGGACACCGGTTGCGGCGCGATCGAAGACTTTGATCCCGAGTTGACGTTCGACCGATCGGACTCGGGCGCTGACAGCCTGTTGGCTCAGTCCGTGCTCCCGGCCGGCAGCGCCCATGCTTCCGAGGCGGCCCACGGACAGCAGGACGTCGAGGGCACCGAGTTCCGGCACTCGAGGGGACAGCGACATGAGTTCAGATTAGACCCACAAGCGCCATTTGTGGGCATTCAACAACAGGCCCTCTACCGTCGGTAAACCCAACACCGACACACTGGATTACATGAGCACCGCTACGCCGTCCGCATTCGCCCACATCACGCCGAACTGGTTCGCGGCCGCGATGGGAACGGGAATCGTGTCGGTGGCAGCGGCGTCCCTCCAGCATGAGGTTGCGGCGCTGCAGGTCGTGGCAGAACTCTTCTGGTTCCTGGCCGCGATCATTCTGATCACGTTGATCGGCGCCTTTGCCGCGCATTGGATCACCCACCGTGATCTGGCTCTTGCCTACCTCCGTAGCCCCGCGATGTTCCCGTTCTACGGCGCGGTGGCAATGGCCTTGCTGACCGTCGGATCCGCGACCGGTGTCACCGGCGCTACCTACCTGGGGCACAGCGCGGCGACGGCGATCTCGATAGCGCTCTGGGTGCTGGGCACAACCCTGGGGCTGTGCACGTACGTCGTCATGATGGTGCGTCTGGTCCGCGACGCCGGGATGGCGACGGCCATGCCGTTCTGGCTCATGCCCGTCGTACCGCCGATGGTTTCCGCCACAACCGGAGCTGCGGTGACGTCGCACCTGACCGAAGGTGCACTCCGCACGTCGGTTCTCGTGTTCTGTTACGTGATGTTCACGCTGGCACTCTCGGCGGCACTGGTCGTCGTTGTTGCCGTCGCTCGGCAGTTCGCCGCCAACCGTGCTCGCGGCGTCGACGCGATCCCCTTCAATGCCATTCCGTCACTGTGGATTCCGCTGGGGGTGATCGGGCAGTCGATCGGCGCCGCCAACCTCTTGGCCGACGCAGCGCGCCACGCCGTAGGCGCAGGCACTGCCGACGCCCTGCACACCTTCGGGCTTGTCTACGGCACTGTGGTCGGCGCACTCGGCGTGGTTGCATTCCTCGCCGTCACGACGGTCACGGTCCGGGCACTGCGACGCGGGCTGTCGTTCTCCCTCGGCTGGTGGAGCTTCACCTTCCCGATCGGGGCCTGCGCCGTCGGCGCCAACGCTTTCGGTATCGCGACGGGTTCACAACTGATCCTCGCCATGGCCGCTGCGCTGCTGTTTGCACTCATCCCCATCTGGGCCACAGTGGCAGCGCGCACCGTGAACTCCCTTCGTAGCGGAGCGTTGCCCGCGCCCGCCTAGAGGCCGCCGGTTTCGACCTGACGCCCGGACTGGTGCCACTCCATCGTTCCGCCTCGTACCGAAACTGCGTTGATCCCGCGGCCCTGGAGGTACTCGGCAACCTGCAGACTGCGGCCACCGACTGCGCAGATCACGTACACCGTCTCGGCATCGGGGATCTCCCCCATGCGCGATACGAACTCGCTCATCGGGATCAGCACGGCACCGGGGACGCGCACCTGAGCGAACTCGTCTGCCTCCCGCACGTCGATCAACGGCTCACCTGCCGCCAGCGCCGCTTCCAGTGCAGTGATATCGACTTCCAACATTGTGCGCAGTCCTACTCTCGTATCGGCGGTTGCCGGTGTCCTCGGTAACCAAGCTTCGTCGTAACGGTACGCGGGTGGTACCGGCACCGGACGCGACGACCTGATCGAATCGCGAGTTCGATAAGGTAAACCCGTGAATCGCCGCACCTTCCTCGTCGCGGCCGGCGCGCTGGTCGCCATCGGCGGAACTGTTGTCGCGTCAGCCGATTCCACCCGAAGTAGTCCCCGTCGTGCGTTGGTCTACCGAGGCCCGGCATCCTCACCCGGTTGCCCGGAGGCGGTAGCTCGGTTACTCGAATCCTCATCCGATCCGTACGACGTCACATTTTGCGGTCCGGACGAAGATGTTCCGTTGACGGCGGCGACGTTGGCGGGCGCATCACTCTACGCACAACCTGGCGGCGGGGAACTCTCGTCGGCGTGGATCCACATGGAACAACACGCGGAGTCGATCCGCGAGTGGGTCCGAGCGGGCGGACACTACCTCGGTTTCTGCCTCGGCGGTTACTTGGCCGGAGCCACACCAGGTTTCGGACTCATCCCCGGCGACACGGCTCGATATATCTCGTCCCGGAAATCCGAGATCGACACAACGGACAACACAATCGTCAGGGTCTCGTGGCGTGAGGAGGAGCGCACGATGTTCTTCCAGGACGGCCCGATCTTCGTGTTGCGCGACGATGCCCCGGTGGAAGTCTTGGCCCGCTACCGCAACGGAAAGGTCGCAGCGGTAGTTGCCGACTTCGGCCTCGGCCGCGTCGGCGTTGTCGGGCCACACCCGGAAGCCGAGCGATCCTGGTACACACACGGTCTCACCAATCCGGACGGAATCCGGTTCGACCTGGGCCACGATCTGATCGATACGGTCACGCTTGGTGCGCAGGAGCAGTTACAGACGCCCTCTCCGTAACTGCCCGCTTGCTTCGATTTGCCACCATCGTCACGAAGGCTTCCAATGGGCCACGCCCGGTAGTCAGCTTCACGAAGATCCCGATCGCCAGGGCGGCCAGTACCTGCAAGAAGTACCCCGTCCACGCGCCGTACGTATCGTAGTTCGAATTGATGAACCAGATGTGAAGCACGTACAGCGTCAAGGTCATCGAACCGGCCGCAGCCAACGGCACCATCACAACCTTGACCAACCTGTCGAGCCGTGTCCCCGCCAGATGTCCGAGAAACAGCATCGCCCCGATCACGGCCATCGACGACCCGATGGTTCCCAATATGTCCAGCGGTGTACTGCTGTGCGGGCCGTCGACGGCAAGCCACCACCACGTCGAACCGAACACCGAACCGTCTGCGCCGTAGTCGATGATGTCGAGAATCTCCTCACGCGGCATGGCGCTGCCTGCAATGAGATGTTCCAGTCCACCGAGATGAAAAATCAAGACCTCGGACAGAATTCGTGCACCGACCGCGAGCGCGGACCCGAGCACCAACAGGGAGCCTGCCACGTTCGCAGATGTCAGCCTCAACCGGCCGATGACAATGCCGGCGCAGATGTACGCAGCCCACGGAAGCGCCGGAAACTCCCCGTTCAAGAGCAGCTCGACGGTCCACCCGAGTGGATTCTCCATGATGCCGACCAATGTCACATTGTCCAAGCTCGGCGCAGGCAACGACGACCCGAGAAATTCGATGGCGGCCGGAACAGCGACCGCGATGAACAATCCGAGCGCAGCGACCACGCGAGTGGGCAAGAAGACGATCGGAATCGCGATGACGAAAAGTATCGCGTAGTACGGCAGGATCACCACCGCAAGTTCAGGTTCGGCGTATCCCATGATCAATCCGATGGCACCGACCGCCACGGCTCGAGCTGCCAGTGACGCTGCGGCGGCGCCTCGATCACCGCGCCCGACACGCGCCCGCCCGGTCGTGAAGGCAATTCCGACTCCAGCCAGAACTGCGAACAACGCCGACGATCGCCCCGCCGCAATACCGTACGAGAGCGTCGGCGATCCGTCGTCGCTCACTGCGACCAGCGAGTGGACGGCCATCATTCCCAGCAGCGCGATACCGCGGGCAGCGTCGATCCCGAAAAGTCGCTGTTTTGCCACTACCGGGATCTGTTCCGTCGGCGCGAGTGGACTGACTGTCATCGGGTCATCACCGCGTTGATCAAGCGGTAACCCAGGTCGGTCGCGAGGTGCTCTGGTTCGCGCAAACCGTCTCCCCGATACCAGGATTCGTCCGCTTCGGGATGTGGCCCGACGACCCCGACCCGGCCTTTGCCGTAATCGATCTTGAGCGCCGCGATACTTCCGTTCTGATATCGCGCGAGAATCGCTGCCTCGGAATCGTAGTAATCCCGGTAGTGCCGGTCGAGCGAGAAGTACGGTCCGTCCTGAAAGTACATTTCCTCGATCTGACCGCTCCACTCCACTTCGAGCACAGCACCTTTTGTGTCATGCACTTCGGCGTTCTGCAACGCGACATACTGGTCCGCGTCGCCGGGAAACAGTTCGAAACCCGGGCTACGGCCCGCGAGGTAACCACCGAGGCAGAATCCCAGGTACCGTCCACCGGATCGTACGAATTGCTGGATCGCAGGAACGTGGCGGCGCAGGTGCGTGAAGGCTCCGTCCAGGTCACCGCCGCCGGGTTGTGCATACAGCGCAGCCGAATGGAGTGTGGACGCGTCGATCTGCAACTCCTCGTCGGGGCCGACGAAGCGCACGTCGAAGTTCCAGGCACTCGACGACAACAGATCTGCAACGGCTTCCGGACATCCCGGCAACGAAGCCGGGCCGCGGTACACGAGTGCCCGCGGGTGCGGCCGCGTGCTGTACGTAGCACTTCGACGGGTTTTGTTGCGAGACAACGATACCCATTTCATGCGGAAACTCCTTCATCGACGATGATATCGGTGGCAGCCTTGTCGAGGAGAACGGTCGAGCCGAGGAGAACGGGCGAGCTGTTCACAACAGTGGAGCTGTCGTCGGCGCGAATCCCCTCGGCGGGAATTCCGCGCCAACTCGTGTGCGCCGGAAGCTCTTCGCCCTTCATGAGCAACGACAGTGGACTGAGTGAGGCTTCCTCGCCGACAATCGTGTCGTAGAGGATGATCGAACGCGTGCCGATGCTGGCCCCGTCGGCGATGGTGATCGTGGACATCTTCATGACACGGTCCTCGAACAGGTGTGTCTGCAGCGACGCCTCGGTTCCGATTGTGGCGTCATCGCCGACATGAACGAGATCGAATTCGGTGAGATACGTAGTTCCGAACCACACTCGCTTGCCGATTGTCGCACCGAACCACCGCAACACCATCGGCAGGAACGGGGTCCCCACCAACATTCCGACGCCGATCGGGACAGCTGCGCTTTCGTAGAGCCCGGTCGCGAACTCGGATCGACGGACGAACTTACTCCACAGTGGTTCCACCCGAGGCTTGTATCGTCCCACGGTGTTTCGCTTGACGGCCGCACAGAATCCGATCACCGCAAGGCTCGACGCCATTGCGACCAGGGGCGCAACCAGCGCCGGAACGGGAAGTGCGCGCCCGAATGCCAAAGAGGACAAGACCAACAGATAGAGATAGAAGCTCACACCGAGAACAGTGGGCGGCAAGGTCGCCCGGAAGAACTCGATGACGTAGCGGTCACGCACGACATCCTGAGGCGGTGTGTAGATAAGCGCGTCGTCGTAATCTCCGCTGTCCTGGCGATTCGGCAGGAAGATGGCCGGTGAACCGAGCCAGGACGTACCTTCCGGAACACCGTTCACCGGCGGCACCGTCGCGACACCGATCAGCGCATTGTCACCGATCTCCATACCGGACGGAATCACCGCGGCATTGCCGATGAAGGTACGATCACCGATGCGGGTGGGCTGGAACATGATCCGGCCGTTTGCGAAGCTCGCACTTCCCACGCTGGCCATGTCGGCGATGAAGCTGTCCTTGCCGACGGTGAGCATGTCCGGGTCGATATGCGAGACGGTGGATACCTCGGCGCCGCGGCCGATGTCCGCCCCGAGCAACCGCAACCACGGCGCGGTGTAGAGCGTTGCGTACAGCGAGTTCGTGAACAACAAACTGAACTCGAGCAACTTGTCGACCATCCACTTGCGGATACCAAGACCCGACCGGACAGGATGCATTCCAGCAGGTGCGTTGCGAAGAACGAGGCGTTTGTTCACCGCCACAAAGACGCACACCGTGATCACGAAAATCGGTCCGGTGAGCAACGTCGCCACCAGTCCCGCCAACACGCCCCACGCCAGGAGGGCGCCCCAGACCAGAGCGATACCGGGAACCATCAGCGCGATGGCGCCCACTTCGAGCGCCGTCAGACCGGCGAGTGCTGCCAGGATGTGACGCACTTTCCAACGCGTACGGACACTTTCGGCCCGCATCATGGTTTCGACCGCCGGGTCCAGGAACTCGGCAGGCACTGCCGGCGATCCCGCCCACCGCGCCTCCTGCGGCACGATGTGCCCGGTCGGAAGCAGCGACTGATCGCCGAGCGCAGCTCGCGCCCCGACGGTCGATCCAGGTTCGAGCACCACGTTTGCACCGACAAAAGCGCCTGGCTCGATGACGATCTTTCCGACCGTCACCGAACCGGATTCGACGCGCCACGGCCTGATGGTCGCGCCGTAACCGATCGATGCACCGTCACCGATCTCGACGAGTGTCGGCAACGATATCGAGGACGTCGCGATGGTAGTGCGATGCCCGACGCTCGCACCGAGAATGCGGAGGTAGATCGACATCAACGGCGATCCACTGACCACTGGCAAAGCACCGACCGCGAGGAGCAGGTCGAGTGTCCACAGTCGCAGATACGTCGGGCCCCAAAGTTTGTATCGCCCAGGCTTGATACCGGCGGCAAGTGGACGCGCACTGATCACCGGCAGGAACCAGCGCACGCAGAGATACGTGAGCATGATCGCGGCCAACATTTCGAACAGGACCGGCACCGACACAAAACCGTCGTTCTTCGTGTAGACGTACGAGACGGGAAGCGTCGTGATCAGCAGGAACAGGTAGATCACTGCCAGCTGAATGCCCCCGGCGCGGGCCACGTCCGTATCCGCATGCTTGACAGCAACATTCGGGGCAATCGGATGCTGGGCTCCCACCGCTCCCAGCGCGTGCGTGATCGAGCGAACAGTGGGATGGCTGTACAGATCGCGGATCGACGGAGTTGCACCGATACCGCTTTCACGCAGAGCGGAGATAACCGTTGCCGCCAGCAACGAATGGCCACCGAGATCCTCGAAGAAGTTCGCTTCGACCGACATCTCTTCTGGCGGTACGCCGAACGCCCGCGCCCAGATATCGCGAACTGCCGCTTCCTGCTCGTTTCGCGGTTCGATGACCGGGCCTGTCGGAGCCGAAAATCGTCGCCGGGTCGGATCGGGGAGCTTCGATCGATCCACTTTGCCACTGGGCATCACGGGCAATGCGGGGATGAAGTCGACAAATGCCGGTGCCATGTACGCCGGAAGACGTTGCGACACTGCCTTCGCGAGTTCCCCGACGAGGTACTCGTCTTCCAGCGGGTCGACGAGGACCATGTACGCACACAGTTCCGATGGTGTCTCGCCCTCCGACGCGGCGACCAGCGCCACGACGGCCTCCGACACCGACGGATGTTCCAGGAGAACACTTTCGATCTCACCGAGATCAACGCGGTGACCACGAATCTTGACCTCGGCGTCGGCACGGCCCAGGTACTCGATCTCACCGTCGGGCGTCCAGCGTCCGAGATCGCCGGTCCGGTAGAGCTTCTGACCGGCCGGCACGGAAAAGTGATCGATGAATTTGTCTGCCGTCAGGTCGGGGCGTCCGACATAGCCACGGGCAACACCGCGCCCGCCGATGCAGATTTCGCCAACCTCACCGTGGGGAACCAGCCCGCGGGCCTCGTCGAGAATAACGACGGAATACGTCGGCAACGGGCGACCGATCGTCACCGTCCGACCTGGCAGGAGTTCGCCCCACGTCGCGGTGACCGTCGCTTCGGTCGGACCGTACGTGTTGAGGATCTTGCGCCCCGGACGCGCCCACCGTTCCACCAGCTCACGTGGGCATGCTTCACCACCGACCAGGAGGTTACGAATCTCGGGCAGGTCGCGTGGGATCGTGGCAAGCAGCGTCGGTACGCAGTAGAGCGTCGTAATGGCACGCTCTTCGAGGAAATCCGCCAACTCGCCGCCCAACCGTCGACTGTCGGTCGGTCCGGCGACGATTGTCGCTCCGCGCGCCCAGGTAGGCCAGATCTCCTCGATCGAGAAGTCGAAGGAAATCGTCATACCCTGGTAGACACGATCATTCGGCTGAACATCGTAGACGTCGGGAACCACGTCGAGGAAGTTGCAGATACTCGACTGAGCAACCTCGACACCTTTGGGTCGACCACTCGAACCCGATGTGTACAGGATGTAGCAGGCCGGATCAGGGTCCGATTGGTCCAGGATCGGCCGATAGTGTGGCTGGAAGTTCAACACCGCCACCTGCGTGTCGAGGGTGAGCCGCGCTACGTTGCACTCCTCGGTGTTCGGCGCCAACTCTGTCGAGGTCAGTACGAGCTGAACTCCCGCGTCCTCGACAACGTACGCGACACGATCGGACGGCGCTCCCGGGTCGATCGGCACGAAGGTACCGCCGGCCTTGAGCACACCCAACAGGCTCACATAGGTATCCACCGAACGGTTCAGGAAGATCGCAACACGTGAGCCGGCCCCGACACCCTCACCGATCAACAAGTGAGCCAGCTGATTCGATCGATCTTCGAGCTGACGGTAGGTGATCGCAAACCCATCGCACTCGAGCGCAATTGCCTCCGGAACCGAGTCTGCACTTGCTTCGAAGACATGATTCAAGCGGCGAGGTGTTGTCGGCCGAGCGCCGTGCGTAGTCCCCAACCCGGACCAGGCCTCAGCCCACAGGCCCTTGTGTTCCGACATGATTTCCCTCCGCGGGATCTATCCCGCCCTCAGCACTGCGTTCCGGCTTCCCCAGCCCGGAACCCCGCCCCGTACTTCACTACCTGTACTTCACTACTCAACTAGCTGATTGATTGCACCGATGGACGCTACGTCGTTCCAATTGAAAAAACCAGCGCGAAAATTGCTCGGTTTTAGAGGTTTAAAATCCGAAAGTGCAGTATTTCTTTACCCCGCAAACCGTCGCACTATCAAGAAATACCCACTGCCAGCAGATTCACGGGTAACTCGCAGACAACTGTCAGTGGAAGCGCCTCGTCCCGTGCCCGGTTTTGGACGGAATGTCGTCAATGTGACTTTCGTCCCATTTTCCCGAAGGGGCTCCCTCCTGCGCCCACTCAGGCATCGCCTACTGGCAACTTTTCACCGCCAAGGCAACCTGCATATTGGTCAATAAATCCAGTTCAGGACTATTTAGCACTTGGATTCCTCACCGCGCTACCGCCCTGCTACGCCTACCCGGTTAGTCCTCAACCATCGCCGAAGGTCCCTCACCGTGGTCCCGAAACCTCACCACAACCGCGTCAGATCGAACATTGCCTCCCACAGACGCTCAGGGTTGCCCCGAGGGGTCCGCAAACACGGAGAAGATACTCGAACAATGCGACAAACAATGAGAAAGAAAGGATGAAACCAGGGGTGAATGGCACTACTGAGGCGCCATTCACCAAAAGGGTGATATCGGGGGTGAATCTTCTCAACCGAATTGCCAAACATGCGCTGGATACGCTAATCGTGCGGCCGTCAGCGGAAGTCCCGAGACTTCGCAGTGACCCGGAGGTCCATCCGCTGCATGCGGTCTGCCACGACGGTCACAGCTCCCTCCGCGTTTTGCACCCTTCCCCGGACGAGGAGAGCCGGCGCCGTGTTGGCCAGCTTTCGATACTTGGCCCACAACCCCACCGAACACACCACATTGACCATCCCGGTTTCGTCCTCGAGGTTGATGAACGTGACACCACCTGCGGTTGCCGGTCGTTGACGGTGAGTGACCGCTCCCCCGACCAACACTCGATCACCGTCCGCAATGTCGAGCAGCCCGGACGCCGGGACCACACCCAGTGCGTCGAGTTGTGGGCGAAGGAACTGCGTCGGATAGGTGTCGGGAGATACTCCGGTAGCCCACACGTCGGCAGCCGCCAGTTCGACGTCGCTCATACCGGGCAAGGTGGGGGCCGTGACCGATGCCCCTATCCCCGGCAACCGACCGGGACGCTCCCCTGCTGCAGCGCCGGCAGCCCAGAGCGCTTCTCGTCGAGAAATCCCGAAACTACCGAGCGCACCGGCCGTCGCCAGCGATTCCGCTTGGGCCGTCGTAAGTTCCACTCTTCCGGTCAGATCGAGAAACGACGTGAACCGGCCTCCGAGAGCACGTTGTTCGACGATCTTCTCGGCCAGGGCGTCGCCGATACTGCGCACGTCGCCCAGCCCCAACCGCACTTCGAGCCCCGCCGCTTCGACTGTGGCATGAGCCAGACTGACGTTGACGTCGGCTCCATGCACTCGCACCCCGTGCCTGCGGGCGTCGGCGACCAGCGACTGCGGTGAATAGAACCCCATCGGTTGTGCCCGGAGCAGTCCGGCGCAGAACGCAGCCGGATGATGCAGTTTGAACCACGACGAGTAGAAGACGAGCGCGGCAAAACTCTGCGAATGGCTCTCCGGGAAACCGAAATTGGCAAAAGCGTACAACTTCTCGTAGATGCGGTCGGCAACTGCGTCACCGATTCCGTGAAGGTCGCGCATTCCCTGATACAGCCGCGCTCGCAGTTGCTCCATCCTCTCCGTTGACCGTTTCGACCCCATGGCCCGACGCAGTTGGTCAGCCTCGGACGGCGTGAATCCCGCGACGTCGACGGCCATCTGCATCAACTGTTCCTGAAACAACGGAACCCCGAGTGTGCGCTTCAAAGAATTTTCCAGTGACGGGTGATCGTAGGTGACCGGTTCGAGTTCGTTGCGCCGACGAATGTAGGGGTGCACCGACCCACCTTGGATCGGGCCGGGCCGGATGAGGGCAACCTCGACGACCAGATCGTAGAAGGTCCGAGGCTTCAGACGCGGCAGCGTCGCCATCTGCGCACGTGATTCCACCTGGAACACCCCCACGGAATCTGCCCGCTGAAGCATCTCGTACACCGCGGTTTCCTTCAGATCCAACTGCGCGAGATCAACGGTGATGCCTTTGTGCTCAGCCACCAGATCCATCATGTAGTGCAGAGCCGACAGCATTCCCAGGCCCAGGAGGTCGAATTTGACCAGCCCCGCGGCAGCGCAATCGTCTTTGTCCCACTGCAGGACACTACGATTGGCCATGCGCGCCCACTCCACCGGGCAGACGTCGGCAATAGGACGGTCGCAGATGACCATGCCGCCCGAGTGGATACCGAGATGCCGGGGAAACCCTTCGATCTGTGCGGCCAGTTCCAGCACCGGGCGCGGTATATCCGTCTCGGCATTCTTGTCGATGCCGCCCCACCGTCCGACCTGCTTGCTCCACGCGTCTTGCTGCCCCTGCGAAAAGCCCAGTGCCCGAGCCATATCCCGCACGGACGATTTTCCTCGATAGGTGATGACATTGGCTACCTGCGCGGCATACTCACGGCCGTACTTGGTGTACACGTGCTGGATAGCCTCTTCGCGGCGGTCCGATTCGATGTCCACGTCGATATCCGGCGGACCGTCGCGCTCAGGTGCGAGGAATCTCTCGAACAAGAGCTCGTTACGAATCGGATCGACATTGGTGATGCCGATGGCGTAACACACCGCCGAGTTTGCCGCGGAACCTCTTCCCTGGCACAGGATGTCGTTATTCTTACAAAAAGAGACAATGTCGTGGACTACGAGGAAATACCCGGGAAAGTCCAAGGACGTGATGACGTCCAGCTCATGTTCCAGCTGTCGATACGCCTTCTCCGCCCCCTCAGGCGGGCCGTAACGATCCAACGCCCCCGCCATCGTGAGCTCACGCAACCACGACGCCTCGGTGTGCCCCGGCGGTACGTCGAACGGTGGCAGTTGGGGAGCGATGAGCCTCAGATCGAAAGCGCACTCGCGGGCCAGTTCGGCAGCTCCGCTGACTGCCTCCGGGTAGAGCGAGAACAGCGACGCCATTTCCTCACCCGAACGCAAGTGCGCTCCACCCGTCGGCGCCAACCATCCGGCGGCGTCGTCCAGACTTTGCCGGGAGCGGACCGCGGCCATCGCCATGGCCAACCGCCGCCGCGGGGGCGCCGCGAAGTGCGCCGCCGTTGTCGCGACTGTTCGCAATCCCTGTTCGGCGGCAAGCTGAGCCAGAACAGCATTGCGCTTGTCGTCCTCCGGCAACCCGTGATGGGTGAGCTCCACCGCCACCCGATCGGCACCGAAACGCTCGACCAGATCCCGCAAGGCCGCTGCGGCGCCGCTTCTCCCACTGGAAGTGAGGGCTTGCCGCACATGGCCTTTCCGGCATCCGGTCAGTATCTGCCAGTGCCCACCCGCAGCTTCGGTCAAGGTGTCGAAGTTGTACTGCAACTTCCCTTTCTCACCACCGGCCAGGTGGGCCGCAGCGATCTCACGGGAGAGCCGACGGTAGCCTTCCTGCCCCCGCGCGAGGACCAACAGGTGCGTCCCACCAGGATCTGCCGCTCCCACTCGCGGCGTGGAGTCCAAGGACAATTCCGCCCCGAACACCGTCCGCATTCCCCATTCACGAGCAGCCTCGGCAAACCGCACCACTCCGTAGAAACCGTCGTGATCGGTGACAGCAATAGCCTCGAGGCCCAATCGAACGGCTTCTTCCACCAACTCTTCCGGCGGTGAAGCGCCGTCGAGAAAACTGAACGCAGAATGGGCATGGAGTTCGGCGTACGGCACGGTGCTGTTCCCGCGAGCGAGTTCACCGGCAGAGTACTCCCCGCGCTTGCGTGACCAGGCCGGACTGTCGTTTCCGTCGCCGGGAAACAAATCTTCGTGCTCGACGCGGCCGGCGCGCCCCGACAGAACTCGTTCCATCTCGGACCACGTCGGCGGTCCGTTACCCCAACCCATACTTGCCTCACTTGTCGAACAGTGGCGATGCCGGGAGGGAAGGCGCATCGTGTATCGAACTCATGTTCGATACCTTCGAAGTCTGGCAGCTCACCCGCCATCCGTCAAACAACCCGTCCGTCAAACAAGAGCAGCAAGCAACCCCACACGATCCTCGGGTGCACGCTTGGGACAACTGGTGCACTTGGCTTCGCCAGGCACCTCGTAGATCAGGCAACACGACGCCCGCTGGGTGAACCGTCGACGATCCGCCGACACCGGCGTCAACGGATTCTCGACTCGCGCGGCGCTCTCCCCCGCGCTCACGTCCACGAAACGAGGCCGCGGAATGGGCGCGCCCGCACTCCGAAGGGCATCGATCAATCCAGCGGCACAGGCACTTCCGCGCTCACGCCGCAGACCGGCCGCGTCGAGCGCGCGGTTGGCAATGGAATCGGTGGTGATCGCCCACAATGCCTTCTCACGCACTCCGGACACCTCGGCGAGCACCTCGATGACAGGCGTCAAAGCCTGGCACATCGCCCGTGCCAACTCGGCAACACCGGTCGTGATCGGGATGAGAGAAGCGGCAGCAAAACCACCGAGATAACCGTCGCCGCGCAAGAAGATCCGAGCTCGAGAGAGCGACGGGTCAGCGGCAAAACCGGTGACCAACCCAGTTCCGAGCGGAATGCCGGTCAACGTCGAACTGGCCGAATACCACCACAAGGTGCCGTTGACCCGACTCTCGTCGCTCCCCCACCGCCTCGCTGTATCCGCGACGCGCGCGGCCATCCAGTCCGGGTCCGTCATCACCTCGGCCGGGATGGTAGCCGGATAGGCGTCGAGGCTTTCGAAAAACGGAACCGCGGCCGCCATCCGCGCGTAGATCGCGCGTATCTCGTCATTCACGCCAGCCCCACAATCTCCATCCTTGGACGCAGTCCCTGCTCCACGCGAGCTTTGATCCCGAAAACCTCGGCCAGCAACGATTCTTCCAGCACCTCGGCAGTGGGCCCACAGGCCCGCAGGTTTCCCTCGTGAAGCACCGCCAGTCGATCGCAGTATTCGACGGCCAATCGAAGATCGTGCATCGTGACCACCACGGCCAATCCCTGTGATGCCAACTCCGTGAGCAGTTCCATCACGATCAACTGGTGGCGCAGGTCGAGATGATTGGTCGGCTCGTCCAACAACAGGATCTTCGGTTGCTGCGCCAGCGCCCGGGCAATGGACACTCGCTGACGCTCACCGCCGGACAACGTCGCGACATCCCGGCCGGACAGCACCGCGAGACCGACCTGTTCCAGGCACCGATCCACGATAGTGCCATCTCGCTCCGTTGTGCGATCCAGCCAATTTCGGTGCGGGGTACGTCCGAGAGCAACGGATTCACGCACTGAAAGCCCACCGGACACTGCCGGTTCCTGAACACTCGCCGAAACGGTTCGCGCAATCTCCCGGCGCGACAAGGACGTCGCGTCCATGCCATCGATCAGTACCGCACCACCGCTGGGGGCCAGCGCGTTGTAACAGCAACGCAGCGCAGTGGTCTTGCCACTGCCGTTCGGGCCGACCAAGCCGAGAATCTCACCTGCGGAAGCCTGGAAACCTATGCCGTGCAGCACCTCACGATTTCCCAGGCGGGCCCGCGTGTCGACGAGTTCCAGAATCACTGCTCCAGCCTCCTGTACTGCCGGTAGAGCATCCAGACGAATATCGGCGCTCCCACCAAGGCAGTGATCACACCCACCGGTAGCTCGGTCGATTCCGACACCGAACGCGCCACCGTGTCAGCGGCTACCATCGCCACTGCGCCCAGCAACCCGGCGGCAGGAAGAAGGCGAATTGCTCTGGTACCCACCACAAATCCGGCAAGATGCGGAATCAGCAATCCGATGAAACCGATGCCACCGGCGACGCTCACCGCCGCGCCGGCCAGTACCGACACCGCGAGAAGCGACAGCACCCGGAAGCGTCGCACGTTCATACCCAAGGCTGCTGCGCCGTCGTCACCGGTCTGCAGGACGTCCATCCACCGCGCGCTGAGCATCAACGCAGCTCCGACGACGAGAAGCGCCACGGTCGGGAAGATCAGTGTCGACCATCTCGAGTCGCCGAATCCGCCTGCTATCCAGTGCATCACCGACGTCACGTGCCGATCGTCGGCCAAAACCAGAATGCAGAAGGTGATGAGCGCCGAGAATATCTGGGCCAGAGCAACTCCCACCAGGATGATCGCCGTAGGCTGGGGGTATCTGCCACCGATCACCAGGGCGAGGAACAGCGGGATCATCGCGCCGACAAAGGCCGCGACGGGAATCGTGAAAACTCCCAGGACACCGACACCAATGCCCAGCACGGACACCAGCACCACCATGAAGCCCGCACCGGACGACACCCCGAGAAGATAGGGATCAGCCAACGGATTGCGTGTGACCGCCTGCGCCACCGCGCCTGAGATCGCCAACGACGCACCCACCACAGCGGCAGTGAGGGCGCGTGGCAGGCGAGAGTCGATCACTATCGACTCCCGCGCCGCCGACCACCAGGTCTCGAAAGTCCCTGGCGCCAAGCGTGCTCCGACTATCGCCCACACGTCACCGACCGGAATGCGCACCGACCCGAAGGACACCGCCAACCCCAGCATCGCTGCCAGGGCTACCAGCAGTCCGGCCAGCAGGGCGCCGTAACCGGAACGTGAAAGTGTCACTTCGACGCGTCGGTGCCTGTTGCGACAGCGCTCGGATGGAAAGCGCTTGCGATGGTGTGCGCCGAGCGCACCAGACGAGAACTCTCGAAGAGATCCGCGAGAGGCACCACAACAAATCGGTTCTGCGCCACAGCCGGAGTGGTTGCCATCAACGGCTGAGACCGCAGGAAGTCGATCTTCTGATCCGCTGTCTTGTCGCCGTAGTCGATGACAACGATCGCCTGGGGCGCACGCTCGGCAACAGCCTCCCAGCTTGCATCGATGTAGGGCTTGGCACCTTCGGAGAAGATGTTCGTCACGCCGGAGTACTCGGCAACCAGTTGCCCGACGCCGACGCCGCCGATCGTGGTCGGAACATCCTCACCGCTGTCGTAGAAGAAGGTGGAGACCGGTGCGGCATCACCGACCGAAGCGCGGACTGAGTCAAGGCCAGAGCTGATCTGTTCGGCTACCGCGCGAGCGGAATCCTCGACGCCCAAGACGCGGCCGAGTTGCGTGTAATCGTTTTCGAGCAGTCCGATGTCAGGGAAACCGGTGCCGCAGTATTCCGAGAAGAGGAAGGTATTGATCCCTTTCTCGGCAAACGCGTCGCGTGATCTTCCTTGCTTCTCGTTGAATGCGCTGGTCATGCCGCCGACAACGAAGTCCGGATCCACGTCCAGAATTTGCTCGGCACTCGGAAACGTATCGGACAGACTGGGAATCGTGTCGAACTGTTCAGCCGTCTCCGCGGTAGGCGGATTGTCGCTGTATGCCCGTCCGACAATGCGGTCACCCGCGCCGATCTCGATAAGCGCCTCGGTGACATGGCCGTTCAAGGACACGATTCTCTGCGGCGGTGAATCGAAGGTCATTTCACGCTCGCAATTGGTGATGCTGACCGGCTGAGCGAACGATTCGGTCGACACAGAGTTTTCGGTTGCCTCGCCTTTCGAACAACCGGCGGCCACCAACGCGACCCCGATCAACGCGGCAACGGCGCGGGTGGTGGAAATCTTGAGTGACACGGGACCTCGCAAAAGGGCTCAGAGCCACGAATGAGAATCCTGGGAGAACACTTACCGCGCAGACGGAATCCGCGGGCAGGGCTCTCGCTGGACTTCCGTTTCGTAGACCACGACGAATGGATGTCGCACACCACGCGGCGGGCATTCGGGCTCATTCGTTCTCGATGATTCGACAACGAACCTACCGTTGCGGGTCAGCGCCGGATTTCGACCGGCTTCCCCCACACGCATGGCTTGCAAGTGCTTCCAGCAGTATGCATGACACACCCGAACCGAGTCGCAACGGCCTCGTCACGCACATTCCGGCCCCGCGCCTGAGCACGGTATTCCGCCATGCACCTCGAAAAAGGATTAGCATGCGGTACCACCGAAATTCGGAAACTCTGGACAGATCGGAATAGACGTGAAAAAGATTCTGAATTCCCTTTCCGAGGACGAATACGTGTTGATCCTCGAGACCAAAAAGGATCAGATTGCCGAACTCGACGAAGACGAACTGATCGCCCTGCACACGCGCATTCGTCGGGCCCGCAACAAGTACACGAAGTTGTACCGACGTGCGGGTTCGGCAAAGGTTGCCGAGAAGAAGGGACGCGGTTCCGGTAAGTCGGCAAATGCTCGCAACGCCGGTAAAGCAGAAGTTTTCGAAGACGCGCTCAGCCGGGTGAGCCGCCGTTTGGCTGCGGTCTCCCGCCAAAGCGCCCGCGAACTCAAGGACGAGCGACTGGGCCGGGCTCGCAAGGACGCTCCGTCGTTCAGCGATATCGACACCGGTAGCGGAAAGGTCGCGTCCGCGGGAAAGGCTCGCGTCGACGAAACACGTAGTTCTCCGGGCAAGAAGAAGTTCGAAGCGTCCAGTATTGCCGCTGGTGCACGGCGCCAGGCCAAGAAGGACAATCGCTGATTCTGCACACCCGTCGTCGCCCCTGAACGTGATTCGTTCGGGGGCGAGCGCCTGTCACGTCGCTCGCTCTTCCTCCCAGACATCGCCAGTCCAGCAGATATCGATGGGATACTCGCTGTTGACACCGACGGCCCAGTAATCGACGACTCCGTGGTCCGGTGAATCGAGTTCGATCCAGCCGATGACAAACTCGTCGCGCAGAGTCTTTTGTGCACGCCGGTCGATATCTCCCAGCGAGGCGCACAGCCCGCGAATCCTCGACTCGATCCAGTCTGCGGACGAATTCGGAATCGTGATCTCCAAGTCGCTCTTGTCACTGAGCGGGATCACGATCAGAAGTTCGGAGTTCGGTCGGATCTCCTTTCTCGCGAACCGCTCATAGGCTCGCAACAGGTCTTTCGGTTCGTAGAGTGCGCGCGCGACACCGAGCCGCCTTGACCGACCGAAAGGAAACACGGACTCATTCTCCGACACTGTCGATTCGGCATTTCACCGCACCGCTCGAACCCCCGATACAGTCGGTACGGCCATGTCCGAAAATTTCACCGGAGTTGATCAATGACACGCTGGGCCCAAACCGTCGTTTCCCGAAAATGGTGGGTGCTCTCGCTCGCAGTTCTCATCGTGCTTATCAGTGGCGTGTGGGGTCTCGGAGTATTCGGAAAGCTCAGCCAAGGTGGATTTGTCGACCCGGGAAGCGACTCCGCGAAGGTCGCAGCAATCGTCGAGGAGAACCTCGGACCACAAACCCCGGACATCATCGCGATCTACACACCGACCGAAGGCAAAAGCCTCGACGACATCGGCCCGGCCGTGACAGCCACAGTCGACGAGTTCACGGCCAACGTGCCGACTGCCACCGTGAAGTCGTATTGGAGCGCCGACGCCGCGACAAAGGCAAATCTGGTCTCCAACGACGGAACGATGGGCGCGGTCGCGATCACGTTGGCACCGGACTCCGGAATCACCGCCGCCACATTTTCCGATCTACTCCCCACGCTCGAAGTGGAAGGCGCGCAAGCACAATTCGCCGGAAATACGGTGGTGGGTGTCGCCTTCAACACCACGCTGGAGAAGGATCTTATTGTCGCCGAGGCGATAGCCATCCCGATCACCCTCGTGTTGTTGGTCTTCATCTTCGGCGGGCTTGTCGCTGCAGCCGTACCGGTTTTTGTCGGGGTCCTGAGCGTACTGAGCGCATTGGCCGTCCTGCGAGTTCTGACGTCGATTACCGAGGTCAGTTCGTTCTCGATCAACGTGGCCTCACTACTGGGGCTCGGCCTCGCCATCGACTACGGATTGTTTGTCGTCGGTCGATTCCGAGAGGAACTGAACTCCGGTTCCGAACCCGGCGCCGCAGCCACCCGCACAGTTCTGACGGCCGGTCGTACCGTGATGTTCTCAGGGCTGCTGCTGATCTGCGCGTTCAGCGGCATGCTCGTGTTCCCACAAGCTGTGATTCGTTCACTGGGATTCGGTGCCATCGCCGCCGTGCTGTGCGCTGCCGTACTGTCGTTGACCGCGGTGCCCGCCTTGCTTGCCATCCTGGGCCACCGCATCAATTCGTTGACGTGGCGTAAGGGCGCGGCCCAACGCGGAGAAGAACGTTCACAAAGGTTCTGGGGCCGCGTCGTCTCGTGGGTGATGAAACGACCTGTTGCCGTGTCCATCACGATTGTCACCCTGCTTCTCGTGCTGGCGTCGCCGCTACTGGGCGCACGACTGGGCGAACTCTCGTACACCGCATTGCCGGCCGACGACCCCGCCCGTACGGCAATGGACACGCTGGTCAACGACTTTCCCCAAACCGGCAACGGCGCGACATTGATCCTGCAAGCCGAGGGCGATACCGTACTCACCCCTGCCGAAGGCACGGCAATAGCCGAAGCCGCCGGCGAAGTCGAGGGCATCGCACAGGCTACCGTCGTCGCGAGTACCAATTCGCTGATCGCAATCCAGGCGTTCTACAGCGAAGGTTCCACGTCGCAGTCCCAAAGTAGCGCCGTCACCGATCTTCGCGAGATACCGGCGCCCGACGGTGCCGAATTGTTGGTCGGCGGCGGACAAGCCACCGTCGACGACGGCAACAACGCTGTCCTGCACTGGCTGCCGGTCATGATTCTGATCATGGTCGGTTCGACGCTGATCCTGCTCTTTCTCGCGTTCGGATCAATTGTGTTGCCCATCAAGGCCGTACTGATGGCTGCCTTGAGTTTGGCAACCACCTTCGGCGTCCTCACCTTCGTCTTCCAGGAAGGCCACGGCGTCGAACTTCTCGGTGTCAGCCAGACACCGCTCGAAGCAACATTTGTCGTCCTGATCCTGGCTGTTGTCTTCGGATTGTCCACCGACTACGAAGTGTTCCTCATGTCGCGCATGGTCGAAGCCAAGAACGACGGCGCGACAACGGAAGAGGCCGTCAAGTTCGGCACCGAGCGAACGGGCCGCATCGTGACGGCCGCAGCACTACTCCTCATCGTCGTGACGGGTGCTTTTGCGATGTCAGGTCTGGGAGTGATGAAATTCCTCGGAGTCGGCATGATCGTGGCACTGATCGTCGACGCGACCATCATCCGCATGCTCCTCGTTCCGTCCCTGGTGAAGCTCATGGGCGAAGCAAACTGGTGGGCGCCGGCGTGGATGAAGAAAATCCACGCGAAAGTCGGCATCGGGCACTGATCGCTCCTGGTTTCCCCTGATCGGGTAGTCATCCTCCGGGATGACTACCCGATCGCGTATATCGATCCCTGGGGCGATGTTCTTCGAGCCGCGCGTTGTCAGACTTGGAGCATGACAATTTTCGAGTGGATCCTCACTATCCCCGCCGTCGCCGTTGGCGGGGCATTCCTGTTCTCAGGCATCGTCACGGCGGGACTGGACTTCGATGCCGACGACGGAATCCTGTTGAACTGATGCACGATTCCGGCTAGTTCAGCATCAGGCCCGAACCCAGTTCACGAACGGACGTGGCAACAACGGGCCGAACCGGTTTGGGATCCGCCCCACAACTGGGTGGACGCGGAGCCAACTCCGACGTCCGCGTTTCCACTTCCCAACTCCGGCCGTCGGTGTGCTCGACAATGCACAGTTGACCGCCCAGATCTTCGACACTCAGATCATCGACGCCACAGGGAATGTACTGTCGGACAGCAATTTCCGCGACCTGGCCCACCGAGTTCCACTGACTCCGGCCCCGCAGCCCCGGAAGATGAACTTCACCGCGAACCGCCGACTCCGCCGCCGCAAGGCTTTCCGCCCCGGACAGCCGGCCATAGGTATAGCCACTGGGCAACAGGATCATGGACGGCGCAAACCGGTGACCGCCGGTATGCGAGCATTCCCACACGTTCTCGCCGAACGACGGAACCAACTCCGCTGCAATCGGCCTGCCCAGAACCGCGCAACACTGATCACGTTTTCCGTGCGCGCACACCAACACCACCGGTTCCTCGACCCTGACGCCCAAGCCTGGGGCCGGCCCACCGAGCAGCGCGAAGTCGATGTCGAGAAGATCGAACGGCGAATCGATCTGCAATCGCTCGCACCACGAATCGTCAGGATCGGAACGCGCAAGAAGCACCGTGTGACCGGCAGACAACGTCTCGTGTCGACCGGGATGCCTGATGAACATCACGCGCACGTCTGCAGCGTCCGCGCGCCGACTCAGTTCAGTGGCAAGCTCCTCCCCGAGAGCTGTGCCGTCGAGAACATCCCGTCCCCAGGCACCGACAAACTCGAGGCACACCCAACCACGCACAACGGCCGCTGTGCCTTCCAACGGTTCGTCGACGGCAGACAGCGCTGAGCAGGTCTTGGCTTCGGTCACGAGTGCCATTGTGTCAGCCCACGTCAGTGAAACTTCTTGCCCTCCTCGAGTTGGCTGATGAAGTTCTGTATCCGGCGGGTCCTGGTCTCGGGACGCTTCGCCTCCTGCAACCGATAGAAGATCGTGAACCGATTGGTCGAATTCAGCGTTTCGTAGAAAGCTTGCGCCTGCGGATTCAAGGCCAATGCGTCGAGAAAATCCTGCGGCACCTCGGCTTTCGCGGAACCTTCGTACGCGCGTTCCCATCTGCCGTCGGCCTTGGCTTTCTCGATAGCCGCAACGCCCGCGGGCTCGAGCAATCCTTCGCTCTCGAGCCTCGCAACAATCTCGACATTACGTTTCGACCACGGGCTACGAGGCGTACGCGGTGAGAACTTCCGCAGAAAGAAGTGGTCGTCAACCTTCCTCGGCAGGCTGTCGATCCAGCCGAAACACAGCGCGACATCAAGTGCCTGGTCGTAGTCGATGGACGAATGGGGTGACGTCTTCTTGGCCATTTTCAACCACACCCCGGGACTCACCTCATGGTGTTCGGACAACCACCGACGAAATTCCTCACCGTCCGCGAAGTATTCGATATCCAGTTCCGCCGCCATCAGTACTCCTCATCGTCGAGTTATCAATACCGAGTTATCCATACTCTGACAAACCCCTGCGACAGATATCCGAGAGTTCCCAGCGCAAGCACCCATTTGCTGATGCTCACCGCTGTGGTGAGCCGCACCGTCGTATCGGTGATGCTGCCCCGGTTGTCGAGCAGATGCAGTCCGACAACGTTCTCGACGTAGTCACCGGCAGCGGACAGTACCGGCGCCACCGCAAGGGCCTTGCGAACCGTCGGCGAGAGCGGCGTGCGCTCCCCCAACCTTCGGCCGGCGGCGCGCAATGCCATCGCGTAGATCGCCGGATGGACAAAGTCCGGGTAGTAGTGACTGCGGAACCGCCCCGTCTCCGCGCCATCCATCTTCGCCAGAACCTCGTGGTACCGACGTGCGGAGAATGCTGTCTGCACCTCCAGGACCCGCGGACCCACCGGCCCCAGCAGTCTCACGATGTTCGCCTGGGAGAGAACAAATACCGCGGACCAGACGGCCATGGATCGCTGACTCGAGGTTCTGAACATGTCGGCAATCTTGCCAGCTGCATGGCTACGGCGTCGTCGTCGACGTACCGGGTGAATGAGTTGAGCAAAATTGGGCATCCCCTGACGATCAGAGCTGATCGATCACAGGAGAACACATGCCCACTGCCGCCAAACCGACGGTCCTTTTCATCCACGGATTGTGGATGCATCCCAGCGCATGGGAGCCCTGGACCCAGGTCTTCACCGAACGTGGGTACGGCACCATGGCACCCGGATGGCCCGGCGACGGCGCCACTGTCGGAGAATCCCGAGAACACCCGGAAGAAATCGCAGGACACGGAATCGACGAGATCACCGACCACTACGGCAAAGTGATCGCCGATTTGGATACTCCACCGATCGTGGTCGGTCATTCCTTCGGCGGACTTATCGCACAGAAGCTTCTGGGGCAGAACTTAGCCTCCGCTGCAATTGCAATCGACCCCGCACAACCAAAAGGTGTGCTGAAACTCCCCCTCGTGCAACTCCGCACTGTCCTCCCGGTCTTGTCCAATCCCGCCAACTACCGGAAGACTTACTCGCACACCAGAGATTCCTTTCACAGATCCTTTGCCAGTGCGATCACCAAGAGCGAATCCGACGCACTGTACGAGCGGTACGTGATTCCGGCACCCGGGCAACCACTCTTCGAAGCTGCACTCGCCAACTTCAATCCCCACAGCCCCGCACACGTCGACTTCAATGCCGAACGCGGCCCGCTGCTGATAATCGGCGGCGGAAAAGATCGAATGGTCCCGAAAGCCAGCACGGACAGCTCGTTCAAGATGTATCACAAAGCGCCAACAGTCAACGAGTACAGGGTATTCGACGACCGTGGCCACTCCCTCACCATCGATCACGGTTGGCGTGAAATTGCGGACTACAGCTTGGCATGGTTGAGCCGCAACACAGCAAGCACTCAGAACGGTGGCGGGTCGTTGCCGTAGTCGACGGGTTTGTGGGGCGCGTGTTTTCGGGGTGTGGGTCTCGCGCGAGTTTTCCGTCGTTTGCGTTCGGCCCGGATGCGGGCAGCCTTGTTCTCGAGTCGAGTTCGCCGTCGGGTGCCGCCGTCCGGTGGCGGCGGTTCCTGCCTTCCGGCGAGTAGTCCGGCTGCTCGGGTTCGGTAGCGATGCCCGGTCTGTGAGGTCAGGGTGATGCTGCGATCCGGATTCGGGGCGAGCTGCCAGGATCCGGAATGCTTGAGGCGGTGATGGTTCCGGCAGAACGCACTCAGATTCGACGCCACCGTCAGCCCACCGTTCGCGGGATCGGTCTGGTTGAACGGAACTCGGTGGTCGAGGTCGCAGTTCCAGGCCGGGACATCGCAGTGCGGCCACTGGCAACTGCCCGCGAGGACGCGTAGCCAGGCATCGAGGGCGGCGCCGGGACGGTACACAAACGCCGACACGGTCTCAGGTTCGGGTGTTTCCGGTACTCGCACTTCCCGCACCTGTGCATTCTTGGCGATGTCGCGGGCATGCTCGGCGCTGATCACGCCGTACCCGTCCAGATGGGCCGGCTCATCCGAGTCCGTATCCAGAGTGGTTTCGTACATCACCACATGCACCAACGGCCGACGCACAACGATCAGACCACTGCGGTCCTGCGGACAATCATCCCGGCCGCAATCACACACCAACACCGTCGACCCACCCACCAGCACACCCAACGCGTCAGCCCGGCGCTGCTCATACGTCCGTGAATCATGGCGGCACACCGACATCGCCAATTCCCGCAACCGTCCGTCGAACGCCCTTGCTTGTTCGGCCGGGATGCTGCCCAGGATGCGGGCCATGCCGTCCTCGGCGGCGCTGACCCCGACGAACCTGTCGGCGAGGGCGCGGCGTCGGCGTTCCCGCAGTCCTTCCGGGTCGACGCGGGCGACGATCCGGTCGATCGCCGCCGTCAACCGCCGCCCAGTCAACCCGGTCCCACCGTCCACGGGCGGGGCCAACACTTGCTCGAGGAGTAAGCGTTCGACCTCGTCGATCAACTCGTCACCGACATTCGCCGTCGCCGACTCGATCAACGACACCCGGTAGAAGTCGAGTTCCCCGCGCGCCATCGCCGCCCGTGTCCGATGCAACCGCGTCCTCAAAGCAAAACCCAACCCGATGAGCTTCCCCGCCGCGGCGCGCCCCATCGTGAGCACCGCGCCGACCTCGGATTCGGCCAACTCGTGCGCCGACGACGACCAGGCTCCGCCCTCGACATGCCCGGCGCTACGGCGGGTGAAGAACTCCGCCACCACCGCCAGCTTCCGCTCGACCAGCATCGCCTCACACGCATGCAGTTCGGCCATCAAATCAACGAGGGCACAGTCGGTTTCGGTACCACTCAGCTGCGCCGAGCGACCGAAAATCCCCACCCCCGGATCGAACATTCCCCAACTCTATTCGAAACTATGTTCGGAGACAACGGTCACAATCAAATCGGTCGGAAAAGTCCGAATACTGACGGAAAATTTTGGGCGGCTTAGCTTTTGACTCTAGCTACCGGCTTCACTCATCACCGCCGCGTCTTCAGCCCCGAATTTCTCCTCGAGAGTCTCGGGTGAGTAGTCGAGGTCGATCTCGGCCACGTCACGCCCACGCGCAGACTCGATTGCCGAAAGCCTCCGCTGCGCACGATCAGCCGCATACTCGAGAAACTCCTGGTTATCGAGGCCAAAGGGCTGGACTTCGAATTGATCGTTGACCCAGTTGATGAGACCAAGAGCCATCGGCATCAGCTCACCCATGCGTTCCTGCACGACATCCCACAGGGCGTCGTCCGCAGCCACGTGCCGACGGCACGTGAAAGTCCCCCATGCCATGTGGCGCCGCTCGTCGTCGCCGATCTTTTTGATCAGCTGCTGCATTCCGGGCAGGATTCCCCTTGTGGCACATACCTTCTGCCAGGCGTAGTAGCCTGACAACGCAAGGCTGCCCTCGATGACATGGTTGTAAGTGACGCTCGCCCGCACTTGGTTGACCGGACTGGGGTCGGTCTGGAGAATCCGCAGCGATGCCGGCAACTCCTCGTAGAACAGTTGTCGGTAATACGGATTATCGGCGACGTAGGAATGCAGGTCGTCAGTGAGCCCGACCTCATCCATCCACAGCCGGAAAACCTGAGTGTGCTTGGCTTCCTCGAAGCAGAATTGGGTCAGATACATCTCGTCGCTGAACCGGCCTTCAGCGGACATTGCCTGCATGAACGGTTGGATATCCTCTGTCACTGCTTCTTCACCGGCGATGAACTGCGCGCACAGATACGTTGCGCTGCGCTGCTGCTCGCTGGTCAACTCCTGCCAGTCCCGAGCGTCTTTCGAAAAATCGAGGTCTGCCGGGTTCCAGAATTTGGCATTTCCTTTTGTGAACAATCTGAGGGGAAAACAATCCCAGTTCAACCCTCCCGATCGGAGGGAACTGAATCCTTCTCGCCCCGGCGAGGTGACGGTCATGACAATCCTTCTTCCCGAAACGAAGACATATGTCCATCAAGAATGCCCGGAGAACCGCACCCTGAATCAGTTTTGCGGAATATTGCTCGACTCGGCCAGCGAAACACCCTTGGCGTCCATCGTGGCAAAGAGTTTTGCATTCATCTCTGCGGCTTTTGCGGGTTGGTAAGACTCGGAATTGAACGGGTTGGCCAGGTTGTTCGTCTCCAGGGGATCAGCATTAAGATCGTACAGTTCGTATTGGGGCGCAGCACTTCCCGCCGGATCGAAGTACATCGTGTACTTCCACCGACTGTCCCGAATGCAGCGAATATGGTTCGGCGCCCTGACGATGTTCTGGCCATCAGGCGTCGCACAGTTCTGATCGTCGTAAGTGAAGAGAATCGTGTCCTGAACCTGCATGCTCGGCGCGTGTGGATACGCCGCCGCGTCTACGAGCACGGGAGTGAGATCGGTGCCGAGAAAGTTCCACGACGCACGGTCCGGCACCTGCGCGAGGGTTGCGAGCGTGGGCATCACGTCGATCAACGACGCCAAGGCGTCCGTCTGAACCGGTTGCGGGAACAACAACGGATTGCTGATCACCAGTGGGACGCGCAGAGTTTCCTCGTACGCGTTGAATACCTTCTGCCTCAAGCCTCCGTGCGACATCCCCATCTCACCGTGATCGGACATCCGCACGATGACGGTGTCATCGAGCAACCCCGGTGTGGCCTCCAAGGCGTCGAGAACGCTACCGATGCGCTCGTCCACGACCTTGTGCATGTAGGCGTAGAAGTTGATGTACTTCCTCGCCTGATCGGGTCCGAGTAGTGGGCCGAGTCCGGCGGCGAGCAACAACTCCGACTGCACCTGAGCACTCGGTTTGTAATTGAAGGCAAGGATTTCGTCATAGGTCGGCGGCAGTTCGATGCCCTGCTCGAAAGCGCCAGGCGCATCGGACCCGTAGTTGTCGCACGTACCGCTCATCGCATCCCACGACTGCGGGTACGCAAGGACGTCGTGCGGATTGACAAACGAAACGATCAACGCAAAAGGCTTGCCCCCTTTCGCATCCGGACCGGTGAGAAATTCGACGGCTTCCTCGGCAGCGCGGCGGTCGTGATCGGCACATCCGCCGCCGAAATGGTCGGGGTTGGTGTCCTGCCCGGCATCAGGTGGCGTCCACCCGCCGAAACCGAACGCTGCGACGTCGTCACTGGACGGATCGCCGCCGGACGCTCCCTTGCTCAGATGCCATTTCCCCCGGTACTGAACGTTGTACCCGGCGGACGCCAGCATCTTCGCCATGTTCTGTTCCGACGTCTGCAACTGTGGTTCGGTGGGAGAAACCGTGCCGCCCTCGGTCAGGGTTCTGGTCACGCCATGTTGCGCGGGATACAACCCGGTGAAGAACGTGCTCCGACTGGGAGAACACATCGCCGTGTTGCAGACGGCTTGGTCGAAAGTCAGTCCGTGACGCGCAATGCGTTGGCGGTGAGGAAGATTCCGCTCCGCCCACCCCTGCGGCCAGAACATCGGCCGCCGCTCCTGATCGGTGATGATGACCACGATGTTGGGCTGAGCGGGAAACGAATCACTGGGCGCTGCCCGCGAGGGCGTGACCGCGGCACCCGCCGACCCGATATCTGTCATTCCGGCCAGAGCCAGAGCGCCCATCCCACCCAAGAACATCCGACGCGGTAATCCGTGGCTGGACTGCGGGACGTTCGCGGGTTCTGGGCTCACGTGACGACGTCCTCTCGGAGTGTGTCTGCACAGAGTTGACCGTCGGCAGGTTCTCTACACATCTGGACGCCCGGTTTACGAAATAAAGGGCACCACTGCCGCCTCGAATTCACGGTAACCGTCACGATGCACGCTGTGACCGGTGCGAAATGACTTGACCTCGCAACGCTTGACCGTCGCCGTGACCTCACGAAGCCGGTCGGGATCCACCATGCCGCCGAGGCCACCGCGCAGGAACAACGTGTCCGCTTCGATCAGCGGCAACGATTCCCACCACAGTTGGTCCGGTTGACGGAACTGCGTCAGCGCCGATCCCGTCATCGACTTGTCGAAGGCCAGAGCAGCCCGCGGATGACGCACCAAACTTGTTGTTGCGTGCCACAGCTCGGACATACTCGGCAACGTGCGGGAAAATACCTGCTCCGGATCGCCCGGGCGAAGTGGGAGCGGTGCTTCCTCGATGACCAGCTTGCGAACGCCGCTCGTCCGCCGCTGCGCGATCAACGACGCCGCGTGCCCGCCGAGTGAATGCCCCACCAGATCGACGTGATCGAGCTCCAAGTGATCACACACATCCATGATGTCCTCGGCAAATTCCTCGAACAGGTACGACGACGCCCGAGCGCTGCGCCCGTGTCCACGAAGGTCCACCGAGACGACGCGCCGATCGCGTGACCGCAAGGCTCTGGCGAATCGGTCCCACGTGCCGCTGTCGCCGCCCATGCCGTGCACGAGGACGACGGGAGGCAGTTCGGTACTCCCGGAACCAGCCCCCGAATCGCGGTAGCTGATCTTGATTCCACCGGCACTGCGCACGTTAGCGATACTCACGATATTCCAGATTAGCCGTACTCACTCGTACACACCTTCCACAGACCACTCGCCACCCTCACAGATCATCAACAACGCGCGTGATTGTTCCAACAACACCTGCGCCCGCGCCGCCGTTCGCGCCGCGGCCGTATCCCACCATCGCTCGTCGACCGGCCACGGACCAGCCCACCCCTGCACCGCCCATTCCTTGCTCCCCCATTTCAGCCTCGCCGGATTCGAGCTGAACACTCCACGTTCCGTGACGTACACAGCTTTGCCCGACGCGTCTCCCAGCCACACTCGTGGATTGTCGACATACACCGATCCCGGCGACGGTTGCGGCAGCCGCCCCGGCCACGGAGCTTGCGGGTCATGCGCCGGCACCCGTTCATCACCCAAGGGCACCAGCGTAATTCGCTCTGATGGCCCCCTCCCGCCACTGAGGACACCCACCTGGACCGACTCACCGCCCAAGAGCCCCTGCACTCGTACCAGCGCTCGCTTCGCCCGTTCGTCCTCGTCGCCCACCCCGCCCCAGAGACCCAATTGCAGGGCCCCGGCATTGACCACCTCCACCGGTTCCAGACGCAGCACGGTAATTCCCGCCGTGGGCTTGTCCTCACTGCGACCGGTAAGCCATCCGTCGAGTTGCCACCGCACCCGATCGGCCGTTCCCTCCGACGTCAGCGGCTCGGCGCAGCGCCACGTACGGGACAGGTGCTCGCCGTTTCCCGTGCTCGCCGATATCAGCAATCGTGTGCAGGCGACGCCGGCAGCAGACAACGCGCCATGCAGAAGAACCGCCAGGGCGCGCCCGGCAAAGGCTGCGGCGTCCACTCGTTCGATGGGCGGATCGTAATGCTGCTCCACATCGAGATCCGGGGGCAATGCCCGGGCCGACGGTGGTCGTTCCGGTTCACCGCGCGCCGCCCGGTGCGCCAGCACGGCGTCGGTACCGAACCGCGACGCCACGTCGACGGCCGGCAAGTCCGCAAAGGCCCCGATGGTTCTGATCCCGAGTCGGCGCAGCAAATCCACCAGCTCACCACGATGCGGCGCGGACAAACTCGGCTCGGCCGCCAACTCCGACATCGGCAGCGGAGCAAGAAACCGAGCGCCCGCACCGAGCGGTACCAGCGCAGCTCGTCGTGCAGCAATCACCGCCGTCGACAACTGATCGGCCACCCCGATCTGGCATTCGACTCCCACGGCAGCAACCTGATCAACCAACCGCTCTGCCGCGGCCTCCTCACTGCCGAAATAGCGACTGGCACCGCGTGAACTCAGCACCAACAGCCCCGGACGAAGCACCTCCACGCCGGGTGCCGCCGCATCGACAGCCGCGGCAACCGGCTCGAACAACCGGGCATCCCGCTCTGGATCTGCCACCGCCACATACAGTTCCGGGCACCGCGCCTGCGACTCGCGTCGGCGCAGCCCACGACGAACCCCTTCCGATCGGGCCGTCGCGCTGCACGCAATCACCCTGTTGCCGGACGTCACCGCAACCGGGTGGGTAGCCGGAAGGTCGGCTACAGCAGCAGCTGCCACTGCCGGCCAGTCCGGACACCAGAGCGCCAGAACCCTACTCACAGCGCCACCACCTGAGCTGCACTCACCTCGCGAGCAGGCTTCCATTCCACCCGTCCCGCTGCGCTGCAGATGTCCAGACGTGTGGTGCGAGGCTGGAACGAACGCCCACGGGCACGCACGGCAAGGCTGAGCGATTCGAGTCGGCCCCGCCCCAACGCGCGTCCGCACCCGAAGCCACCGTAACCGTTGACCTGCGCCTCCAACCGCACCTCCACACCGTCCCAATGACCATCCGTCACAACAAGAGTGGAACCTTTACTGCGCGCGCGGGCCACCACTGCCCGCGCGCGCGACGGCGGCACAGACGCGCCCGCCAATCCCAGAATCACCAGATCCATACCGTCGAGCAGCACTGCGGCAACTTCGACCGGATCCGGCCCTGGATCCGGGACAAACGCGAGACGCTCCAACTGTGCACCCATCTCGTACGCGGCCAACACACCCAACTGCGGCTTGCCGACAACGGCAACATGCCCGCCTGACGCAGTCACCGTCGCCACTAACCCCACCAGCAACGACGCGGCCCCGGATACGGACACCACGGTTCCCCGCACCAATCCACCCTGCGGCAGCAACTCGGCGATACCGGCAGGCACGGGCAGGATTCCCGCCTTCCCGGCTCGGTTCTCGACCACTCCCTCCGCGGCCTCCCCCACTGTGACCCCGAGGGGCACCGACGACACAACGTGCCCGTCACCACGAGCAGGGATGGAGGCCATCCGGCTGCGGAGTTCCGCCAACCGATCCTGACGGGACATACCTGCCCCGTCGAATGAGGTCTCCACTACTGAGGTCTCCACTACTTCGGTCACCTCGTGCACATCCCCGTTCCGCGACATTTCCGTGATATTCGGAAGCCGGCAAACCACGGGGAAGTCGTGGTCTGACACACATCGAACAGACAACAGTCGAACATATTTTCGATTCGTTTCCCAGTAAAGCCTGACCCTGAGGACTCGTCAAGTAGCGACAAAAGTCCCAGTTCACACAAACCTCGAGGGTCACACCCGTATCAATCCTCTAACCTGGATACGTGACATCTCGAGAGCAGACAGGGCGGGGCATCGGCCCCGAATACCTGCTGGCAGGGCGGTACCGACTCCGATCCAAAATCGGCGGCGGCGGCATGGGCGCCGTCTGGCTGGCCCGCGACACCCTCCTCAGCCGCGACGTCGCGGTGAAACAGGTCACAACCACCGCCGGCCTCGACAACGAGAGCGCCGAGGAGATCCGCGCTCGAACACTTCGTGAAGGCCGAAACGCCGCCAAACTTTCACACCCCCACTCCATCGGCATGTACGACGTCGCTCTAGAGGCCGGCGAACCGTGGCTGGTCATGGAGTACTTCCCGTCCCGCAGCCTCGCGCAGGCCATGAACCTCGCCGACACTCTGCCGCCCCTCGAAGTTGCCCAGATCGGTGCTCAGATCGCCGCAGCACTCGCAGAGTCGCATGCCGCCGGAATCGTCCATCGCGACATCAAACCGGGCAACATCCTCATTGCCGATCGCGGCGACTCCCTGGGCATCGTCAAGATCAGCGACTTCGGAATCGCGCGCGCCAAGAGCGACGGATCGGACCGCCAAGACGAAGTCATCACCGGCACCCCTGCCTACTTCGCCCCCGAAGTCGCCCGCGGCGACGACCCCACCGAAGCCAGCGACGTCTTCTCCCTCGGCTCGACGCTCTTCACGGTGATCGAAGGTCAACCCCCCTTCGGAATCGACTCCGACGCAATTGCATTGCTGCACCGAGTCGCCAAAGCCGAGATCTACCGTCCCACCAAATCCGGACCGCTCACGGATGTCCTGCTCCAGCTTCTCGAACCGGATCCGACGCGCCGGCCCACCATGGCACAGGCCCGCGACGCACTCGCCGCGGTGGCAACCGGGGGCGGTTCCGTGGATCAGCTGATCGACATCCCCGTCTACTCATCCGACGGAGCGGTTCCGGCGTGGGCACACCGCACGACCCAGCTTCCCGACCCGCACCGACGCAATCGTCTGGTCGGCCCCACGGTCACCGGACTGCCTGCAGTGCAACAGAACACGCCACTCGGCTCGGTCCCCAGCCCGCTCGATCTGTTTTCGTGGCCGCCGCGGATACCCACCGGACCCGCCGACGCGAGCACCCGCGACAAAGTGGTCGCCTGGGCGCCGCTGGCCATGACCGCGATGGTGGCGATCATCATCGCGGCAATACTCATCGTGCTTGTCCTGGTGTTCACTGTCTAAGAGTCACCGGTCAAGACTCACTGTTTGAGCGCCGATGCAGCCGGCTGGATATTGGCGTTGAGATGAAACACGTTGTCCGGGTCATACTGTGCCTTGATCCGGGACAGGCGCGCGTACTTGCCCGTTCCGTAGGAGCTGCGAACCCGCTCTTCGTCCGCGTCGGTCATGAAATTGACGTAGCCGCCAGGATTGGTCGACAAGGGACGCAACGCTTCCCAGAGATTCCGCACCCACGTTCGATCCAGCTCCAGAGTCCCGGCATCCGTTGCCGTGGCCGTCATGTTGCACACGTAGTGCGGGGAGCGGGAACCACCGAACGCAGTATCCTCGTCGCCGACCGCGGTGAAGGCGCCCTGCAGCGGGAAGATCGGGATGAAGGACATCGGTGACGACTTCTTCACCGCATGTTCGGTCAGAACGCCGATCACCTCATCGGAGAGATCGCCCAAGTCCAAAGCCTTCTCGTACGCGTACGCACCCCACGGTTCGGCGTCGTCGAGCATCGACTGCAACCCCGTGTACGGGAGCGGTGTGACGAACTCGAACAACGGCGGCAATGCTTCCCTGATGGGCGCAATCACCTGTGCATGCTCCTGCGCGGAACCGAAACCTGCTACCAGCAAGGCATATCCGGGATGAAAGTGGAATTGCTCCGGCACAAAAGCCGCCGGCGGCGCGGACAGAGTGGAGGCAATCAACGCACCGACGTTACGGGGCAGAGCAGGCACCACGTCGCGGCACAAACGCAGCGCATCCGGCCCGTCGTCCATCCCCCAGAAGAAGAAACCGAGATGCACTTCCGGTCCGATCGCGCTCAGCCGATACTCGAACTCGGTCACCACACCGAAGTTGCCTCCCCCGCCCCGCAACGCCCAGAACAAATCGGGGTGGTCGTCTTGCGACGCGCGCACAACCTCACCGTCGGCAAGCACCACCTCCGCCGACGCCAGGTTGTCGATCGACAAGCCGAGTGTTCGTGTCAGCCACCCCATGCCGCCGCCGAGTGTCAGACCGCCCACTCCGGTATCGCTGATCACCCCACCGGTCACAGCCAGGCCATGCTCCTGCGTCGCGGCATCCAGGTTTGCCAAGGTTGCCCCGCCACCTGCTCGCGCCGTACGAGCCGACGGATCCACACTCACGGTGTTCAGCGCACTGAGATCGATCATCAGACCGCCCTCGCACACCGAAGCCCCACGATACGAATGCCCACCACCGCGCACAGACACCTCCAGATCGTGTTCTCGCGCATACCCCAGCGTCGCAGCCACGTCCGCCGGCGAGAGGCATCTGGCGATCCCAGCCGGTCGGTGATCGATCGAGCCGTTCCAGATGGCCCGAGCGTCGTCGTAGCCCGAATCTTCCGGGCCGAAAACCGGGCCGGTGACAGACGATCTCAACGGCTCGATATCGATGCTTGTCATGACGTACTCCTGACACCTGTGACGAGTAAGTACTCCCAGCCCATGCCGGGGGAATCCCCTCCTACCATGTACCTTCGAGCCAAGTCGACAAGATCCCGGTCGAGGGCCTCCGTCTTGGCGTCGTCGTCGGCAATGTTGCGGTAGACGGCGATAGTCGGCCCGTAATTCTCCTTGAAAAAGTCGCGGAAGTCCTCCGGATCGCGGAACCTGCTCACCGGCAGCACTTCTCGTCGCGTCGTCAGGTCGCGAACCCGATCACCGAACAGCTCACGAACATGACTCTCCTCACCCCACAACGGCGGCGGCTGCGAACCAGGGGGCGGGGCCGGTGCATACGGCTTCATAGCCTTGAACATCTCTCCGATGAAACCTGTTGGCGTCCAATTCAGTACAGCAATTCTCCCGCCTTCCTTGCATACTCGAACAAGCTCATCCGCTGCTCGCTGGTGATGCGGCGCGAACATGACCCCGACGCACGAGAGCACCACATCGAACTCACCGTCTGCAAAAGGTAGATCCTCGGCATCAGCCTCCCGCCACTCGAGTTCGACACCCAAGCCGGACGCCATCTTCCTTCCCACATCGAACAATTCGGGAGTCAAGTCGGTTGCCACCACCTGCGCTCCGAGCGCCGCCGCGGGAATAGCCACATTGCCGGAACCCGCCGCAATGTCGAGAACCCGATCACCGGCGCGCACGCCACCGGCCGCCGCTACAACAGGGCCGAGTTCCGGGATCACCTCTGTTGCCACCGCCGGATAATTGCCCAACCCCCACATCACTCTGTGCTTGGACTTGAGGGCTCGATCCGCCTCCACTGATTCAGATTGTGCTGCCTCAGTCATTGTCGTTCTCCTCCATCAATTTTCGAAGTACCGATTTTTGCTCTGACCTCGACGTTACGACCATCGAGCGTCACCGATCCAGTACTGGATCTGTACCGGCCCCACCTATCGGCCTACGATTGACAAGTGGGGTCGTCGTACCGCCAGTTCTGCCCCGTCGCCAAGGCGATGGAGCTACTCGACGAGCGCTGGACGCTCCTGGTTCTGCGTGAACTCATGATGGGAAGTACCCATTTCAACGACCTACGACGCGGCCTCCCCCGTATGTCGCCGACATTGTTGTCCAAACGTCTGCACCAACTCACTGCCGCCGGAATCACCTACCGAGACAACACCGACGGAGCCGTCACGTACCGCCTCACGGATGCCGGGCGCGAACTCCGCCCCGTTGTCGAAGCACTGGGAATCTGGGGCACCCGCTGGATCGGCGAACTCGGCGATCAGGATCTCGATCCCAAGCTCCTGCTGTGGGACATGCATCGACGGGTAGATCACTCCGCTGTACCCGACGGAAAAACAGTGGTCCACTTCATCTTTTCCGAAATCGATCGACATTCACGAAATTGGTGGCTGGTCATCAACTCCGACGACGTCGAGGTCTGCGACCTCGACCCGGGATTCGACGTCACCGTGTCCGTATCTGCCGGGCTCAGGCCACTGACGGAGATCTGGCGCGGCGACCTGACGTGGTCCGACGCCATCCGATCCGGTGAGGTCACCATCTCCGGGCCGGAGTCTCTGCGTCGCAGCCTGCCGTCGTGGTTCGAACTCTCCACCTTTGCCGCAACTCCCCGCCCCGCCTAGCGCACGCCCCACCAGCCCCGTTCCATCTCGTTACAGAGTTGTTGCACACCGTGACACCGTCGACGAACAGTGACCACCTGCCGGTGACACTGACCGAGCAGTCTCGTGTGCATGCCCAGCCACCGCGGAATCATCCGCATCCTCGCACTCGGTTCAGTCGTACTCGGGGCGCTCACGCTCAGCGCGTGCTCGTACACCGAATCAGCTGAACCCAGGCGCGGTAACTACCTTGCCACTCAGCCTGATTCAGGGCCCTCCGGCGGTGAGATCGAAAACGGTGTCAGCGTGGAGGACACTCATGTACCTGCTCTGGCCCGTCTCGATTCCGCGCTTCTCACAGCGCTACAGTCAGCGGCAGTCGATGCACGGGAGTCTGGGGTGGACATGCACGTCACGTCCGGGTGGCGATCCGCCGCCTACCAACAGCGACTGTTCGACGAAGCCGTTGTCAGGTACGGAAGCGCGGACGAAGCGTCCAAGTGGGTGCACACCCCGAGCCTGTCCAAACACGTCAGCGGACAGGCCGTCGACATCGGTCCGACAGACGCTGACGACTGGCTCATCAGGCACGGCAGCGACTACGGCCTCTGCCAGACCTATTCCAACGAGATGTGGCATTTCGAATTGGCCACTGCCCCCGGTGGGGAATGCCCGCCCCAACTGAGCAACCCTTCGGACGAGCGAGCGGAAGGCTGACCATGACACGAGTCAAACCAGCGAGACTGATTGCCGCACTGGCACTCTTGATCCTCGGAGTCATCGAATTCGAAGTAGCGGTCAACACGACGGGAGGTCAGATCGTCGACCAACAACTCATGGTGGGCGCGGCCACATCCGGAGGACTCGGGGTGTTCTCCACCGAGTTCATCGGCCTCGTCACCCCAATTCTGTTAGTGGGAGGAGTGCTCGTGGTACTCATGATCACGTTGCGCAACAACCCGATTGCGCTGGCACTACGCGTTATCGTCGTAACCCTCGGTCCCATCACGACGGCCTGGGTCCTCAAACAATCGCTGGATCGACCGGACCTGAACGGTCTGGTGATGCACAATTCTTTTCCCAGCGGGACTCTGACGGCTATCGCCGCACTCGTCTGCGCGATCGTGCTCGTCACGCCCACCAGATGGCGGGCACTCGTCGCCGTCAACGGCGCGCTGATCACCATCGGGACCGCGATCTCCGTAGTCGTATTGCAATGGCACCGACCGAGTGACGTTCTCGGCGCATTACTCCTCGTCGGTTGCTACACCCTCGCAGTGTCGGCATTTCCGTTGAACACCACCGCCGCACGGCACGCGGTACTGGCAAACTCCGGCAACGAACGACTCTCGAGTGTGTGACACCTGTACCGTGGGCTGACCGAGACTCCGACCACGGAAGGCCTGAGCTCATGGTGAGCATCCTGTTCATAGAAGACGATCCAGCGGTGGCCGAGGCAATCACGTTGGGACTGAACCGACTCGGGCACAATGTCAGCCATCGCCCCGACGGTAACGGCGATTTCGACGACGCCCTGGGCACTACAGATCTCGTCTTGCTCGACCTCGGACTCCCCGGGGCTGACGGTTACGAGATCTGTCGACGCATCCGCACTCGCAGTTCGATCCCGATCATCATCCTGACCGCACGATCCGACGACATAGACACCGTTGCCGGTCTCGAGGCCGGCGCCGACGACTACGTCGTCAAACCGGCCAGTCCGCGTGTCCTCGATGCTCGGATCAAAGCCGTCGTGCGGCGCTCGGCGCCCACAACGACGCGTCCAGACGTAGCGCCGGGTGCAGAGACTTTCGGTGACCTGGAAGTGGACCGGTCGTCATTGCAGATTCGCAAGGCCGGGACGCTGGTGACGCTCACCCCGACAGAACTGCGACTGATACTGGCACTGACCGAGAATCCCGGGCAGGTCCTCAGTCGCCGACAGTTGCTGTCCGCAGCCTGGGACCAGGAATACCTGGGCGATTCCCGAATCGTCGATGCAGCGGTGCAACGACTGCGCGGAAAGATCGAGGACGATCCAGCCGCACCGACTGTTATCGAGACAGTGCGCGGTTTCGGCTATCGCTTCAACACCGGCTCAGCTCGATGAGACCGACTTGGCTTCGGGTCGACGGCCTGCGCACCCGGCTCGTGCTCGTGTTCATCGCGATCGTCGTGATCATCGCCGGAGGAACAGCCGGCGTCGTATCGTTCATGGCGCGGTCATGGATCTACTCCAATGCTCAGGACGTGGCAACAGCACAATTTCGCGACGAACTACAGTCGCTGAACGGCATGTCGGTGGACGGATTGACACCTGCCAACCTCTCCCAGGTCTTCCCCTCCGACATGACACTGATCTCGGGCGGTGACGTAATCCTCCAAGGATCGGTCGATCCCTCGACGATCCCGCCGAGCTTCGACAGCGGTTTGGACAGTACCAAACTCATTCGATTCGAACGGCTCGACTCCCAGCGCATTCTGCTGGGAATGTCCGTCTACGTCATGGACACGAGCTCGGAGGACGGTTACGACGATCAGACACTCGTGAAGGCTGTCACTGTCCGGCCACTGGTAGGAGTGCAAGACAAGTTCGACGACTTGCTTCGGGCTGTCGGCCTCACCCTCGCCGCCGGCGTGTTGGTGAGCGGTCTGCTCGGACTCTGGATCGCGTCGACGCTGGTGCGGCCGCTGAAGCGTCTGGACGATGCTGCCGCCCGCGCCGCCGACGGCGACCTGAGCGTCCGGCTCCCCGAAGACGGAGTAGCCGAACTCGCCCAGGTGACAACAACATTCAACAACCTGGTGGCCCGCAACGAAGCGGTGATCACCGGGCTCGAAGAATCGGAAGAGCAGGCGAGACGGTTCGTCGCCGACGTCTCTCACGAGCTTCGGACGCCGCTGGCCGCATTGGTGCCGGTCAGCGAAATACTTCGCGAAGAGATCCCCAATCTTCCGCCCGACGCCGCCGCTGCCGCGCGCATCGTGAGCAGTGAGATCGGCAAACTCGCTCGACTGGTCGAAGACCTGATCGAAATGTCTCGCCACGACTCACAACAGGCAAAACTCGTCCTCGACGACGTCGACCTCGTCGAACTGGCCGAGCGCACTCTTGCGAGCCGAGGCTGGACCGACACCGTCGAACTGGACGCACCCGAAAGCATCAGCGCCAGAGTGGATTCGCGTCGAATCGACGTAGTCGTCGCCAACCTTGTCGGCAATGCACTGCGTCACGGTTCACCCCCGGTACGCGTCGAGTTGAGCGCCGAGTCCGGCTACGCCGTCATTGCCGTCGTCGACCACGGTCCCGGGATTTCGCCCCAGGACCGGCAGGCGGTATTTCGACGGTTCTACAAGGTCGACACCGCACGCGGACGGAGCGAGGGCAGTGGGTTGGGACTCTCACTGGCTGTCGAGAACGTTCACTTGCACGGCGGCACCATCGGCGTCGACCAGGTCGATGGACGCACCGTCTTCACTGTGCGACTCCCCATCGACAACCAATACCCATGACCACATTTTGGGATTGAAGTTTCAGCATGTGAAATAGCCGGAGTACCGTCAGAGCCCTCGGCTAAGAAGAACGGGGAGGCTCACCATGACGGAGGCGTCACGGCTGGAAAAATCGGTAGTCACACCGCGGGCCTGGACGATGCTTGCCCTCGGTGTTGCCGCCCAATCCGCCGGAACCGTCTTCGTCAGCACACCTGCCTTCCTGATCCCGCTCCTGCATTCCGAGCACGGACTCTCCCTCGCGCAGGCCGGAACACTTGCTGCAGCACCCACTTTCGGCATGGTTCTCACACTCGTCGCGTGGGGCGCGTTGGCCGACAGATTCGGTGAGAAGTGGGTCATCTCGATCGGACTTGCGTTGACGGCAGTTGCCGCTCTGGCGGCCACCACCACCGACAATTACGGGTTGCTCGGTATCGCGTTCCTGGCCGGCGGTATGTCGGCCGCCGCCGCCAACGCCGCCAGCGGGCGCGTGGTTGTCGGGTGGTTCCCCAAGGACCGCCGCGGATTGGCGATGGGCATCCGGCAGATGTCCCAACCCTTGGGCGTCACGATCGCGTCGATCACGGTCCCAACACTGGCTGCTCACTCGGGAATCGCTTCGGCGATTGCTCTGTCCGTGGTTCTGAACGGTGCACTCGCACTTGTCTGCGCACTTGCCCTGGTCAATCCCCCGCGGCCCACTGCCACCGCGCACGCACCCACCGCGGCCGTCAACCCCTACCGGTCGAACTCGTTCTTGTGGCGCATTCATCTGGCGTCCGCTCTGCTGGTGTTCCCGCAGTTCACACTGTCGACCTTCGGACTGGTCTGGCTGATCAACGAGCAACAGTGGGAGGCCGCACCTGCCGGTCTGCTGATCGGCGCATCGCAGTTCGTCGGGGCACTGGGACGCATCGTCGTCGGGATGTGGAGTGACCGTGCCGGCAGTCGGGTCCGGCCGCTGCGCCTGGTGTCGATATCCGCTGCCGTCGTCATGCTGGCCATGGCCGCCGCCGACGCCACCCCCTGGGGAATCCCGGCGCTGGTCCTGCTGATCGCTACCACCGTCAGTGTTGCGGACAACGGCTTGGCATTCACCTCCGTCGCCGAAGCGTCCGGGCCGCAGTGGCAGGGAAAAGCGTTGGGCGCTCAGAACACTGGACAATTCATTGCCGCGTCCGCTGTGGGACCGGTAGTCGGCGCACTCATCGGTGCAGTGGGGTATCCCATCGCGTTTGCGATAGTCGCGGCCTTCCCTGCCGCGTCAATCCCGTTGATACCGAGCCACGATCGAGATATCAGCGTCTAGTCTCGTCTAATTCTCGGCCGGATTCGGTTGTACTGCAGGCCCCGTCAGATCACAGTGGGGTTTGCAGGCAACCGAATCCGTTTCGGGCATCGGCGGCGCAGCCGGAGCCCGGATCAGGACCGCCGCAATAGCCGCCCCGAGCAACAACAACCCAACACAGATGTACATCGCGATCGTAAACCCGTCCGAGAACAGCTCCGGATCCGCCAGCGCCTCGGTGCCTATCCCCGCAATTCCCGGCAACGCCGCAACAGCCAGAAGTTGACTGGTGCGGGCAACGGCATTGTTCACACCCGACGCAATGCCCGACTGTTCCACCGGAACCGAACCCAGCACAGCCGCGGTCAGCGGCGCCACCATCACCGACAACCCCAGACCGAACACGAGCACTCCGGGCAACACGTCGGTGAGGTACGACGCGTCGACGCCGATCCGCGTCATCAACACCAATCCCACTGCTGCCACTGCCGGGCCGGCAGTCATCGGCAACCGGGGTCCGTGAGTTTGCGCGTACCTACCGGCGCGCGACGAAAAGACCAGCAGCGCCAGCGTGATCGGCACCGTCGCGACTCCCGCTGCCACCGGCGAATAACCCGCGACCAGTTGCAACTGCAGCACCAGCAGGAAGAACACGCCGCCCAACGCCGCATACACCGCGAGGGTCACCAGATTGGCGGCGACAAACATTCTCGATCGGAACAGCGACGGTGGCACCACCGCACTAGGCGACCGCCGCTCCACAACGACAAACAGGCACAACACGAGCCCGCCCACCACTCCCGCGACCAGATTCATCTCGATCAACCCGTAGGTCAATCCGCCGAGACCGAGTACCGCACAGGCAGATCCCAGTGCATCCAGACGTTCCGGCGGATGCGGGTCACGGCTCTCCGGAACGTGCCGCACACTCGCCCACACGACCAGAGCAGCCAACGGCAAGTTCAGGAAGAACACCGAGCGCCACCCGGCGACCTCCACGAGCCAACCACCGAACAGCGGACCTATCGCTCCCGCAACACCCCCGAGCCCAGACCACAAACCGATTGCGGCGCCCCGATCCTCCTCCCGCAACGACGCCGAGATGATGGCCAGGCTGCCCGGTGTCAGCAATGCCGCACCCACGCCTTGCAGGATTCGGGCCACCACGAGAAACGTGATGTCGGGAGCAATGCCGCACAGCAACGACGCCACCGCGAACCACACCGTGCCCCACACGAACACCCGGCGCCTGCCCCACCGATCCCCGAGAGCGCCACCGAGCAGAATCAACGACGCCAAAGCCAACGTGTATCCGCTGACCGTCCACTGCAGGCCCGCCACCCCGGACCCCAACTCTTCGCCGATATGCGGTAGCGCGATATTGACCACCGTGCCGTCGAGAAGAGCCATGCTCGAACCGAGAACCGTGGCGGCAACAACCCAGCGTCCCTGTCTCGACGCCAGCGCCAGTGGTTCCGTCATGTGGTCCATGGTGCGCGTTCGCGGACGCTCGCGGAAGAGTTCAGTCGATCTGGCGGCGATGAGCCCAGCGTGTCAGGGCATTGCGATTGGACTGCTGGGTCTTTCGCAGGACGTTGGACGCATGTGTCTCGACGGTCTTCACGGAGATCACCAGTTCTTCCGCAATCTCGCGGTAGGTGTACCCCCGCGCGAGCAACCGCAGAACCTCGAGTTCACGGGGAGTCAGTGAATCGAGTTCCGGATCGAGTTGAGGTTCCGGTGCGGCAGATCGACCGGTGAAGGAGTCGAGCACAAACCCCGCCAACCGGGGTCCGAAGACGGCGTCGCCGCCCGCGACCCGGCGGACACCGTCTGCCAGTTCCGATCCGGAAATCGTTTTGGTGACGTAGCCCCGAGCGCCTGCCCGGATCACCGCGATGACGTCCTCAGCCGCATCGGAGACACTGAGCGCCAAGCACACCGGACCGGAATCTATCCCGCGCAGCACGGCAACCCCGCCGCCGTCCGGCATGTGTACGTCGAGCAGGACCACGTGCGGTTTCATCGAATTGATCCCGGCAATCGCCTCGGCCACACCGCCGGCTTCGCCGACAATCTCCATGTCGTCCTCGCGAGACAATTCGGCCCGAACCCCGGAGCGGAACACCCCGTGATCGTCGACCAGAAAAACGCGATACGGGGGCGTGGGCGGAACTGTCACTGGGGCGCTTCCTCCGGGTTGTCGACATGATCTGCAGGCTCGTCCCACTGTAAGTCAGAGTCGGTGCTCGTCTTACCTCCGAGCGGCATGTGCACCCGAATTTCCGTCCCCTTGCCGATGGTGGAGCGAACCACGACGCGGCCACCACGACGCTCGATCCGGCCGCGAATCGACTTGGCCAGACCTTGACGGTCCTCAGGCACCGCGTCGACGTCGAATCCCACGCCGCGATCCCGAACGAAGATGCTCACCTGATCACCCTCCACCTCGGCAAACAGGTTGATCTCCTTCTCTCCGGAATGCTTCGCGGCGTTGACCAGAGCCTCCCGCGTCGCACCGAGAAGAGCCGTGAACGCTTCCTTCGGCAGACCGTCCTCACCGTCCAACTGAACGTCGCCCACCGTCACCGGCCGAACCGTCACGCCGTGCTGATCCTCGACCTCACCCGCGATGATCTTGAGTCCCTCGGTCAAGCTCGTGTGGTCGATCTCGCCGCCACTGAACAACCACTTCCGCAGCTCGCGCTCCTGCCCACGGGCAAGCCGCGCCACCTCCGCCGGATTGTCGGACTGCTTCTGGATCAACGCCAGCGTCTGCAACACAGAATCATGCAGGTGCGACGCGATCTCTTCACGCTCGTCGTTGCGAATTCGAGCGGCTCGCTCGGCGCCGAGCGCCCGCCACATCCGCAACCACAACGGAACGGTCAACAAGCCCGCACCGATCAACGTCACGACGACGGCCAACAACGACGACCGCAACGCGTCGATGTCGACCTGCGCCAGCACCACCACGGCCAGACCCAGCACAATCATCGAGGCGCCGCCGACCACACGCGTCCACGTCAGGACGGTCGGCCGCGCCGGCAACCCGATGACGGTACGCGGGCCGTCGGAATCGAACTCCCGCCACACCAGCGCCGCACCGACGGCAACAACAAAGAACGGCGCCAGTACCGACCCCGCCGTGCCACTGAACAACCACGACAATGCCGCCGCGCCGCCCAGACCGAGTGCGGCCAGACCGTAAGCACGCTGACGCTCCGCCGCGCTCGGCTTGTCGGTGTCGGTACCCGCCGAAACGAAAACCCAGAGAATTCCGTACGCCACGATGCCCGCACCGGCCATTGCAGCCAAAATCGCAAACGCAACACGGACCTTCAGCGCGTCGACGCCAAGGTGATCCGCGATACCGCCGGCAACACCACCCACAATTCGACCGCCGGAGCGCCGCTCCAACTTTCGTATCGGCAGCGGCGCACTCACGAGCGCGGGATCAGACACAGATTGCACATAGTCGATACTGGCACGAACCATGCTCGAACACATCAGGGTCCAACCCTGAAGTCAGGCTCGCAGCGAGCCAAAGATCAGGGTCCACCCCTGATGCGGCAACACCACCGAACACACCACGATGGAGCCATGAGTAATCCGACCTTCCAGGAACAGATCAACGATCTGTGGCGGACCCGCCCCGTGCGTCTACCGGACCAGGGTCACGTTGCCGGCGTATGCGCAGGAATCGGATACCGATACGGTGTCGACCCCATTCTCGTGCGCGTCGCCTTTGTCATCTCGACCATCTTCGGCGGCTCCGGAATATTGCTGTATGTCGTGGCCTGGCTGACCTTCCCCCGCGCCGACATCGGCCACACCGCAGCAGTGCCCGCACGCCGCCACGGCTCGGACAAACACACCAAAACCATCGTCCTGGTGGTAGCTCTCGCCATCGCCGCGACCACTATCGGCCCTCTCGGCGCCGGCCAGGGCGGTTCGGGGCTGATCGGCGTCATACTGATGCTCGGTGGCCTGTGGCTGCTCTACCAACGCCAACCCGTCCCACCGGTACTGCCACCGTCATCAACGCAGCAGATCGGCACCGGAACAGCCTTTCCCGGAACAGGATTCACCCCCGGTCCATTCACCCCCGGATACTTCGCCCCTGGTAACTTCGCCCCGAACCAGCCACCGACGTACACGCCGTACACCAAACTTCCCGACAGCTACGTTCCCACCGAACCGGGCACAACGGGAGCGTCGGAATCCGCACCAGCAGTTGATCTCTCGAAGAACGAGCCCACGATCACTCCCCCTGCGTGGGATCCACTCGGCGTCGCCCCCTTTGCCTGGGATCTTCCCGACCCTGTGACCAAAAACCCACCCCTACTACCACTTCCACCTCGGCGTCGACGCTCCCGCTGGACCCTGACCGTCCTGGGGCTTGCCATCATCGCCGCCTCCGCAGTCGGAGCCGCGGGCGCCGCAACCGGCAACGACTGGTTCACCCCAGGCCGCGTCGGCGCAGTCGGACTTGCCGTGATCGCACTCGGGTTGATCTTCGGAGCATTCTTCCGCAAGGGATACGGACTGCTGATCGTGACCGGACCACTCGTCGCCTTCGTGATCCTCGCGTCGCTGGTGTATCCCCTCGAATTCGACGCGTCGGGTGAACAGAAATGGACGCCGGCCAGTGTGTCCGAGATCGAGTCGTCGTACTCCGGCGGCTTCGGCAGCTTCACCCTGGATCTGAGCAAGGTCGCGTTCACCGAGGACAAAACCATCGACGTCTCAGCAGCATTCGGCGAATTCAAGGTCTACGTGCCGGACAACGTCAAGGTACAGAACGACTGCACAGTCGTGATGGGTGACGGATCCCGTTGCCTCGACGGTGGTGTCCACGCGGGCGCTCAGGCCGGACCCGATGCCCCCACCCTGACGATCAATGCCAAAGCCACATTCGGCGCCTTGGAGGTACACCAGTGATGAGCGACTACGACGACATCGGTAACAGCACCGAAGAGCACGAGGAAACCCCGAAGTCCAAGCGCCCGTCCGCACTTCTGCTCATAGCGGGAATCGCGGCATTCCTGGTCAGCGGATGGGCCCTTCTCGGCCCCTTCTCCCTCGCGCCGGCCGGAGACATCCAATTCCGGTGGCTGTTCGTGGGAGCAGCAGTCATCGCCGGCCTGCTGCTGGTAATTCTGCCGAACCGCAAATAGCGCTGTGCGCCTTTGTTAACCGCGGGCGGTTAACAAAGGCGCACAGCAATCAGCTCACTCCCACTCAATCGTTCCCGGCGGCTTGCTCGTCACGTCGAGAACAACGCGATTGACATCCGGAACCTCGTTGGTGATGCGGGTGGAGATTCGTTCGAGGGTCTCGTACGGCAAACGCGTCCAGTCTGCGGTCATGGCGTCTTCACTCGACACCGGACGCAAGACGATCGGATGACCGTAGGTACGGCCGTCTCCCTGCACACCCACGCTGCGCACGTCGGCGAGGAGGACAACCGGGCACTGCCAGATCGTCCCGTCGAGGCCCGCGGACGTAAGTTCTTCACGCGCAATGGAATCCGCCTGGCGGAGGATTTCAAGGCGATCACGGGTGACCTCACCGATGATGCGAATACCCAGACCCGGTCCGGGGAACGGCTGGCGTCCGACGATCTCTTCCGGCAAGCCGAGCTCGCGGCCGACTGCCCGGACCTCGTCCTTGAACAGCAGTCGCAGCGGTTCGACCAACTTGAACTGCAGATCTTCCGGCAGGCCACCGACGTTGTGGTGGCTCTTGATGTTTGCGGTCCCGGTGCCGCCACCGGACTCCACGACGTCCGGGTACAGGGTGCCCTGAACGAGGAAGTCGACAGTTGCACCCTGAGAAGCGTTCTCGCCCAGGACATCACTGACAGCGCCTTCGAAGCTGCGAATGAATTCGCGGCCGATGATCTTGCGCTTGGTTTCGGGGTCGGTGACACCCGCCAGTTCACCGATGAAGGTGTCGGCGGCATCGACCGTGATCAGGCGAGCACCCGTCGCGGCAACAAAGTCCTTCTCGACCTGGGTACGCTCACCGGCACGCATCAAACCGTGATCGACGAACACACAGGTCAACCGGTCGCCGATAGCGCGCTGAACCAACGCGGCGGCAACAGCGGAGTCGACGCCACCGGACAGCCCACAGATCGCGTGGCCGTCGCCGACCTGCTCGCGGACCTGCTCGATGAGCGCGTCGGCGATATTGGACGCCGTCCACGCAGCCGGGATACCGGCAATCTCGTGCAGGAAGCGGCTCAGGACCTGCTGCCCGTGCGGGGAATGCAGAACCTCGGGGTGGTACTGGACGCCGGCCAGCTTACGAGCGCGATCCTCGAACGCCGCGACCGGAGCACCATCGCTGGTCGCGGTGACCTCGAAGCCCGACGGCGCTTCGGTGACGGCGTCGCCGTGGCTCATCCACACCGGCTGCGTCGTGGGAAGTCCGTCGTGGAGCAGGCCACCGGACACCGAGATGTCGGTGCGGCCGTACTCACGGGTTCCGGTCTCGGCAACGGTTCCACCGAGGGCTCCGGCCATCGCCTGGAATCCGTAGCAGATGCCGAACACCGGAATGTCATGGTCGAACAGGGCCGGATCGAGCTTCGGAGCGCCGTCGGCATACACGCTGGACGGCCCGCCGGAGAGCACAACAGCCAAGGGCTTCTTGGCCACGATCTCCTCAACGGTCATGGTGTGCGGAATCACCTCCGAGTAGACCTTGGCCTCACGGACTCGACGCGCGATCAGCTGCGCGTACTGCGCACCGAAGTCGACGACAAGAACTGGTCTCTGCTGCTCGATATCTGCCACACGTGCAGTCTAATCGCCCCAGCTAGCGAACCCGCGCACCCCCGGACTCTGCGCAGCATACGAGAGCCCGGGGGCGACGAAGATCACCTCGCTACGCCACTCCTGGCGCAGTGGCCTTCTTTCCGCCCGTGATCTTCACAATCGGAAGTACCAGCGCAGCCGGTGCCGACGCCGGAACCACCGGCGACTTGGGCGCGATCGGAGTCAACCGCTCGTAGCCACTGCCCTGAGCCGGACGCAGGTCCGCCTCCCCCTTGTTCGGCCAGAGCGACGCCGCGCGCTCGGCCTGAGCGGCAATGGTCAACGACGGGTTCACACCGAGGTTCGCGGACACTGCCGCACCGTCGACGACGCTGAGCGTCGGATAGCCGAAGACGCGGTGATACGGATCGATCACGCCGTGGTCGGCATCCTCCGCGATAGCGCAACCGCCGAGGAAGTGCGCCGTCAGCGGGACGTTGAAGATCTCGCCCCACGTGCCACCGGCGACACCGTCGATCTTCTCGGCAACCCGACGTGTCGCGTCGTTGCCCTCGGGGATCCACGTCGGATTGGGCTGACCGTGGCCCTGCTTGCTGGTGACCTTGCGGCGGCCGAACAAGCCCTTCTTCGTGTAAGTCGTGATGGAGTTGTCGAGATTCTGCATGACCAGGGCGATGATCGTGCGCTCACTCCAGTCCTTGACCGTCAACATGCGCAGCATCTGGTACGGATTCTTCGCGACCACACCGAGGAACTTGACCCACCGCGGCTTGTTTCCGCCACCGTCGGTCATCAGCGTCTGCAGCAAGCCCATCGCATTGGAACCCTTGCCGTAGCGAACCGGCTCGATATGCGTGTCCTTGCTCGGATGGAACGACGACGTGATCGCAACTCCGTGGGTCAGATCGAGGGCGGGATCGACCTTGTATTTGCCTGCGCCGACAATGGATTCGGAGTTGGTGCGCGTGAGCTCGCCGAGTGTGCCGGACAGCTTGGGCAGCGCTCCGGTGTCTTTCATGTCGAACAACAGGTGCTGCGTGCCCCACGTTCCGGCCGCGAGAATCACATGAGCGGCCGTGTACGTCCGACGGTTCTTGCGCGCGTATGCGCCGGTGCGTTCGGTGAACACATCCCAGCTGCCGTCGCGCTGTTCGCGAAGGCCCGAGACGGTGGTCAGGGGAATGATGTCGGCGCCGGCGCTCTCGGCCAGGCCGAGGTAGTTCTTGAGAAGCGTGTTCTTGGCGCCGTGCCGGCAGCCCGTCATACACTCTCCACACTCGATACACCCGGTGCGTTCCGGACCGACACCACCGAAGTACGGGTCGGCGGCTTTCTTCCCCGGCTCACCGAAGTACACCCCGACCGGAGTCTGGATGAAGGTGTCGCCGACGCCCATGTCGTCCGCAACGGATTTCATGATCTCGTCGGCCGGCGTCATGTGCGGGTTCTGCACAACACCGAGCATCTTCTGAGCCTGCTCGTAATACGGCGTGAGCTCACTGCGCCAATCGGTGATGTGCGCCCACTGCTTGTCCTGGAAGAACGGCTCCGGCGGCTGGTACAGCGTGTTCGCGTAGTTCAGAGAACCACCGCCCACACCCGCGCCGGCCAGAATCAAGCAGTCACGCAGCAGGTGAACCCGCTGAATACCGAAGCAGCCGAGCTTGGGCGCCCACAGGAACTTCTTCAGATCCCAGCTCGTCTTCGCGAACTCTGCGTCGGCGTACCGTCGGCCCGCTTCGATGACACCGACCTTGTAGCCCTTCTCCACCAGACGTAGCGCACTCACACTGCCGCCGAATCCGGACCCGACAATCAGTACGTCGTAATCCGTCGCGCGTTGTTTGCCCATCCGGACACCTCCACCGTGAAAACGTAGTTACCCGTCAGTATGCACCCGAATGTTGTGACTGCCACCACAAGGGTGCCCTAAGCGTAACCATAAGTATCACCAACGCGCGAAAATCCTGCACATAGACCTGTGGCCCCGGTTCCGCTGGGAAGCCGGGGCCACAGATGCAGACAAATCAGGCGCGAACTGTCAGTCCGACCTTCTGGAACTCCTTGAGAGTGGAGTAGCCGGCCTTGGCCATGGAACGACGCAATCCGCCGACGAAGTTCAGCGAACCGTACGGATCGTCGGACGGCCCGGCCAGAACCTTGTCCAGTGACGGCCGCTCACCGTAGGAAACCGGGAGGAGCGCACCGCGCGGAACCGAAGGATGGGCAGCAGCGGACGGCCAGTACCAACCGCCGCCGGCAGCTTCAGCCGACACAGCCAACGGCGTGCCGAGAACAGCAGCGTCCGCGCCACACGCGATCGCCTTTGCCAGGTCACCCGACGTCGCGATGTCACCGTCGGCGATGACGTGGACGTAGCGTCCACCCGTCTCGTCGAGGTAGTCGCGGCGAGCCGCAGCGGCGTCGGCGATAGCCGTAGCCATCGGCACACCGATACCCAGAACTTCACCCGTCGTCGTCGCACCCTCGGCAGATCCGTATCCGACGATGACGCCCGCAGCACCGGTCCGCATCAAATGCAGAGCCGTACGGTGATCACTCACGCCACCCGCGATAACCGGAACGTCGAGCTCCGAGATGAACGTCTTGAGGTTGAGCGGCTCTTCCTCCGTGCGCACGACATGCTCGGCCGAGATGATCGTGCCGTGAACGACCAGCAGGTCGATTCCCGCCTTGATCAACGCCGGCGTCAGCGCGCGCGCATTCTGCGGGCTGACGCGAACCGCCGTCGTGACACCCGCGTCACGAACCTGCGCAACCGCTGCTGCCAGCAATTCCGCTTGCAACGGCGCCGCGTGCAGTTCCTGCAGGTACCGGATCGCGGCGTCGACGCCACCGTCGGTTTCCGCGATTTCGACAAGACGAGCCAGCTTTGCCTCGACGTCGGCATGACGGCCCCACAGGCCCTCTCCGTTGATGACGCCGAGCCCGCCGCGCTTACCCAATTCGATTGCGAACGTCGGCGAGACCAACGCGTCGGTCGGGTGAGCGAGGATGGGAATGTCGAACCTGTACGCGTCGATCTGCCACGTCGTCGACACCTCCTTCGACGAACGAGTCCGCCGGGAGGGAACGATGTTCACATCGTCCAGTTCGTAGGTACGACGGGCCGTACGACCCATTCCGATTTCAACGAGGTCGCGCACGCGCGCCCCTTTCTCGTGACTGGTGAACTAGCGAACTGAACTTAGCGGGCGGCGTAGTTGGGCGCTTCGACCGTCATCGTGATGTCGTGCGGGTGGCTTTCCTTGAGTCCCGCAGCCGTGATCTGAACGAACTGAGCGTTCTGAAGATGCTCGATCGTGGCAGAGCCCGTGTAACCCATTGCCGCGCGCAATCCGCCGGTGAGCTGATGCGTCACCTGCGAGAGCGGTCCGCGGAACGGAACCCGACCCTCGATGCCCTCCGGAACCAACTTGTCCTCGGAGAGGACGTCGTCCTGGAAGTAGCGATCCTTGGAGTACGACTTGGCCTCACCGCGCGACTGCATCGCACCCAGTGAACCCATACCGCGATAGCTCTTGAACTGCTTGCCGCCGACCAGGATCAGTTCACCCGGCGATTCGGCCGTACCAGCGAGGAGCGAGCCGAGCATGGCCGTCGACGCACCGGCAGCAAGCGCCTTGGCGATGTCGCCGGAGAACTGCAGACCACCGTCGGCAATGACGGGGACACCGAGCGGCTTGCACGCGGCAACCGCTTCGAGGATGGCTGTGACCTGGGGCGCTCCGACACCGGCGATGACACGCGTCGTGCAGATGGAACCGGGACCGACGCCGACCTTGACCGCGTCGACACCCGCTTCGACGAGCGCCAGCGCGCCGGCCCGGGTTGCGACATTGCCACCGATGATCTGTACGCGATCACCGATCTCGGCCTTGAGGCGACGAATCATGTCCAGAACACCGACGCTGTGGCCGTGTGCGCTGTCCACCACGACAACGTCGACACCGGCATCGGTGAGAGCCATCGCACGCGCCCAGGCTTCATCTCCGGCACCGACAGCGGCACCGACCAGCAGACGGCCGTCGCGGTCCTTGGTTGCGAACGGATGCTGTTCGGTCTTGACGAAGTCCTTGACCGTGATCAGGCCGGTGAGCTTGCCGTTGCCGTCGACGATCGGAAGCTTCTCGATCTTGTGGCGACGAAGCAGACCCAGCGCGACGTCAGCGGTGACGCCTTCCTGCGCGGTGATCAACGGCATCTTGGTCATGATCTCGGCGACCGGACGATTCTGGTCGACCTCGAAACGCATGTCACGGTTCGTGACAATGCCGACCAACTGTCCGGCGTCGTCGGTGACCGGCAGACCCGAGATACGGAAGCGAGCGCACTTCGCGTCGACCTCACCCATCGTGTCCGACGGCTTACACGTCACCGGATCGGTGACCATGCCGGCCTCCGAACGCTTGACGGTCTCGACCTGGCCGGCCTGAACCTCGACGGACGAATTGCGGTGCAGAACACCCATTCCGCCTGCGCGAGCCATGGCAATGGCCATCCGCGACTCCGTGACCGTGTCCATCGCCGAACTGACCAACGGGATTCGCAGACGGATATCGCGGGTCAGCTGACTCGACGTATCGACCTGACTCGGAATGACATCGGACGCCGCAGGCAACAGCAGTACGTCGTCGTATGTCAGCCCGAGCATCGCGACCTTGTTGGGGTCGTCTCCTCCGGTGTGTACATGCCCTGCAGAACTAGTCATGCGGTCAGGACCCTCCATGGACCTAGATTCGCCTGTTCGGTGGTTGCTGTAGCAGCCACCTCGAAGCGGATTACGAAAGCTGGATATCGGATAGAAGGCACCTGCACAGAAAGATATTCCTGGCACCTTTTCCCGGCGTTGAACACCATGGTATCGGGCCGCACATTGGTCCGAACCATCCCACCCACGCTGCAAGTACGCGTAACGAGTGGCGCTGACCCCCCTGACCTGCGTACCGTGGTGCTGTGCGTGATCAACTGCCTCCCGGTCTGCCGCCAGATCCCTTTGCCGGCGACCCCGCTGACCCTTCCGCGGCTCTCGATGCCATCGAGCCGGGTCAACCACTCGACCCCCAAGAACGGCAGGCGGTCGAGGAGGATCTCGCTGACCTGGCCGTATACGAGGCCCTCCTCGCTCATCGTGGCATCCGCGGACTAGTGGTGTGCTGCGAAGACTGCCAACAGGACCACTACCACGATTGGGACATGTTGCGGGCAAACCTGCTTCAACTCCTCGTCGACGGCACAGTCCGGCCTCACGAACCTGCCTACGATCCCATGCCTGAGGCATATGTCACGTGGGACTACTGCCGCGGATACGCCGACGCATCCATGAACGAAGCGATGCACGGCGACGGATTCGACGCCTGACACAGACCTACAACAGTGGGCCGGCAAGCATGACGCTTGCCGGCCCACTGTTTTTGATTGCGAATCTGTTTTTGATTGCGAATCGCGTGGGGTGCTGATCTACCTTGTCGCTGATTACGTTGCTACTGATTTACGTTGGTGCCGAACAGGTCTCGCGACGCTCAGGAGGGCGTGTTCACATTCGGCGACGTAGTCGTCGTCTTCGATGACGACGGGGTAGTTGTCGTCGGCAACGTTGTCGTTGTTGTCGTCGTCGGGTTCGACGAGGGACTCGGGATGGTCGACGACGGCGGCACGATCGCAGGATTGGGCGTCGATGTTGTCGGACCCGTGCCAGGCAACTCCGAATCGGAGGTCGGGCCAGGCAACACCGGAATCGAGGTAACCGACGGCGGCTCGAACGTTGTCACCCCATCGGTTGTGCTCGACGGCGGCGGAGCAGCCTGGGTCGTTGTCTCCTGAACCTGGGTCATCAGCTTGCCCCAGCGTTCGACGAGATCCGTCTTCGCCTGCGAATCCTTCACAGCACCGGCACGCTGAGCGGCGTTGTCCAGAACCTTCTTCGCTTCGGGAATGTCTCCGGCAGCCAACAGCCGCTCGGCCTTCTCGAGCTCGGACGTGGTGTCGATCTTCGCGACTGTCGAATTCGCTTCTTCCGAGAAGACAACCTGCTTCACACCCCACAGTGCGTCGCCCGGTTCAGCCCCGTACGTGAGCATCGAGCCGCCACCGATCACTACCGCAGCGATGGCTGCCGCAGCGGCAACGGGACGCAGCAGCCGAAGACGTGAACGGGAGCGTTCGCGATCGGCAATGCTGGGAGGTGCCGATTCGATAGCTGCGATCACATCGTCGAGAAGTGGACCTTCCGGCATCGGAGTCGAAACGACGTCATCGCGCCACTTCGACAAGATCAACGCCAGTTCGTACTGCTCAGTGCTATCGGTTGCTACCGGTCCACCATGCGAAATTGCCTCGATCAGCGCGTCGTCGCGCCGAACCGCAGCCAGATCCACCGGTGCACCGTCGTCGGCGAGACCGGCTGCGAGGTCATCGCGATCGGAAGAATCACGATTCTCGTCTCTAGCCATAGCTCTCACCCGCTTTCGTTACTACTTTTTTCAGTTTCGCGATCGCCCTGTGCTGGGCGACTCGTACAGCTCCGGCGGTACTCCCGACGGCGGCGGCCGTTTCTTCAGCCGACAGTCCGACAACCAACCGGAGAATCAAGATCTCTCGATGCTTCTCCGGCAAGGTGCCGAGCAGTTCCTGCATGTGCCGGCTGGATTCCGAATCGAGTGCTCGCTGCTCGGGTCCATCGTCAAGTGCAATTACATCCGGTACTTCGGCTACGGGCTCCGACTTGTTACGGGCGGAGCTTCGATGGGCGTCAGCAACCTTGTGTGCAGCAATGCCGTACACAAAAGCCATGAAGGGACGTCCCTGATCTTGATAACGCGGCAACGCGGTCATCACGGCGAGACACACCTCCTGCGCGACATCGTCGGCCGATAGGTGGCCTCTCTCCGCCGCACCCACCCGACCACGGCAATAGCGCACCACCATGGGTCGAATGTTTTCCAAAACCAAAGCTAGAGCTGTACGGTCGCCCTGCGCTGCAGCGGCGACCGCGGAGTCCAACTCATCGCTCGTATTTGTCATCGTCAGCGAAAATCCTGGCGTTACAGTGGCACTTCCCGAGCGGGTGTGCTTCCACTCTCAGCGGAACCCTATAAGAGTAACCATCCAGACCGACTGGTCCGCGCACGCCTGGCCAGCCGGCGCAATGTTTCGACGTGTACAACTTGCCGGCTACCACGTGGCACACCTCACAGTGACATATCGCGGAATACTCCCCCACGCGCTGCAACCGCAGCGCCCAGCGCTGCCGAATCCGGCGACGTGGCGATCCCGCTCACACCCTCGATCAGCATCGAAGACGCCCACGCCAGAGGCAACAACCCGGACGAACGACAATCATCGAACACTTCACGTGCAAGCGTTGCCGCCTGGCCCGGATCGAAACCTGTCAGCGCGGCGCATCGCAGAAGGTTCGACTTGACCCTGTGCCTGAGCGATTCACAACCGGCGGCGAGTTCGACGGCGCGGTCAGCGTGCCCCAGCGCCGCAGTGAAATCACCGCCGGCGAGTCCTAGTTCAGCCGAGACCCACTCGAGTCTGATCAACTGACGCCACAGCTGCGCCGACCAGCTTTCCGACCGGTGTATCCGCGCTGCGCACAGCTCCAACAGGCGCCATCCCAGCGCCAGACGCCCCTGACCGAGCGCGTCGGCCGCCAGTCCGGTCAACGCGTCACAGACGGCAGCGACCAACTCGGGAGAGTCGCCACACCCTGCGACAATGGCAAGGGCGCGCCCATCGTCGTACGACGCCTTCCGATGCCAGCCCGTTTGCCTCAGGAACGACGCCCGGGTGCTTGCGGACAGCGAGGCGTACACACGGTCGCCATCCCCGGCGAGGCCGGCAGTGCGACGATCCACCACGTTCAAGGCGGCCCGCGCCTGCGCATAACGCCCCTGCCCGCCGAGCGCGACAGCCGTCAACCACCAATCTTCGATCGTCACCGGAGCAGAAAGCAGTGCATATCCGGACTCTGCCCCGAATGCCACGGACTGAAGAGTTATCGCCACAGCCAAATCATTGCAGTGCCTCCAATCGCAGAGTGTTGCGAGGGGAGCACGATGACGCGACGCCTGTCATTTCGCAGCCATTCACCAAATGTTCAACTGAAATTGAAAATTGCATTTTCTCGGAATATTAACGAATGCATATCCATTACGTTAACTACGGGTTACTTATTGGACAAATGTCCAAAGTGCGATATGGGAACTTAGTCCCAATTCAGTCATTCGAAGGTCTTGCGACGACGCCGACGATCACAGACATTCACGAGCGATTCCCCTTTGTCCATAATACGAATACTCTGCCTGATCTGCCACTTCAGGCGAAAAATATCTGCAGAACTTTACACATCACTCCACACTGTCAATTAGCCGCAAGGGAATCACTTACACACGAGCCGGCCGAAATGTAAATATTTCTCTCGTTAAATCTTGCTTTGCGAGATATGCCGCTCGCCACGCATCGAGGCTATTGACGCGATTTACTCAGCACCCTTACGGTTAGCAAGCGTGAACGATAGAAAGCCCGGATAATCTTCGGGCTACTTGGTCCGCTCGTTGATCACGACGAGCTTGCAGTAAGGAGTCAACATGCCTGCACCGAATCATCTTCCCGGGCCGAACGCAGACATCTGGGACTGGCAGATGCACGGGCTGTGCCGCGGAGTCGACTCCTCGATGTTCTTTCACCCGGACGGCGAACGCGGACGAGCCCGAGCGCAACGCGAAACACGAGCCAAGGAAATGTGCCACCAGTGCCCTGTCCTGATTCAGTGCCGCTCTCACGCACTGACAGTCTCGGAGCCGTACGGCATCTGGGGCGGGATGTCGGAAACCGAACGCGAACTGCACGCACGACACCGACGAAGCGGCCGCCTGGCGTCGTAACACTTCGTACCTGAATCAACGTCCGCACAGCACCCCCGCACAGCACTGCACGCCCTGCTGCTTACCCGCAGACCGAGACCAGAGAGCCCCCGACGAACTCGGGGGCTTTCTCGTGTCTCGAGGTCTTTTTGCGTGTCTCGAGGTCTTTTTGCGTCTCGACCCATCCGTCGCACTGCCGCCTCCGAATGCCTTGTACGGAACGTGCACACCGGCACTTCATCTACGGAAGGCAGACCCATGAACACCTCCTCTCGAGTTCTGGCAGTCACGGCAGCAGCATCATTTGCACTCGTCGGCGTTGTCGGTTGTTCCTCCGACAGCAATGATTCGTCGGATGCCACCTCCAGCGCTGCGACAACGACCTCGAGCATGTCGATGTCGACGACCAGCGCCATGGCAGAGCCCGCATCGGATCTGGTCGGGGCAGGTTGCGCGGACTACGCCGCGGCAGTGCCCACCGGCGCCGGCTCGGTCAGCGGAATGGCTCAGGACCCGGTCGCGACAGCGGCGTCGAACAATCCCCTCCTCACCACGCTGACCGCTGCGGTATCCGGTCAGCTCAATCCGGACGTCAATCTCGTCGACACCCTCAATGGCGGTGAGTTCACCGTCTTCGCCCCCGTCGATGCCGCATTCGCGAAAATCGATCCGGCCACCATCGACAGTCTCAAGACCGACAGCGCAACGCTGACGAAGATCCTCACCTACCACGTGGTTCCCGGTCAGATCGCTCCTGCCGATATCGACGGCACCCACCCCACCGCCGAGGGCGGAACGGTCACCGTCACCGGATCGGGCGACAACATCAAGGTCAACGACGCGACCGTCATCTGCGGTGGCGTCAAGACCGCAAATGCCACCGTCTACCTCATCGATTCGGTGTTGATGCCGCAGTAATCCCCCTGCTGTGCGCCTTTGTCAACCGCGGGCGGTTAACAAAGGCGCACAGCGGTCACGGCGGGCCAACAGAAAAGAACCGGACATGCACGCTACGGTTGTACTCGATGAAACAAGACGAATCTTCGGGGCGGGAATACTCAGCGCGGGTGAGCCACGCGACGTGAGTGAACCGAACGAGACCCCAGAGCACACCGACGCTTGTCCGATCGACAATTCTGCCGCCCGCACCGCCCGGACCACGGAATCCCGCGAACTCGCGCTGATCCTCGAGAATGTCGCTCGTGGCGATCAATCGGCATTCGCCGAGTTCTACGATCGGACCTGTACCCGCGTCTACGGGATGGTGCTCCGAGTTCTCCGCGATCCGGGGTTCTCCGAAGAAACCGTTCAAGAGGTGTATCTCCAAGCCTGGAAATCCGTGGACACGTTCGATCCGGCACGTGGGTCGGCACTGTCCTGGCTGATCACCCTCGCTCACCGCCGAGCCGTAGACCGGGTGCGGTCCGAGCAATCGAGTACAGATCGCCAAGCCCTCTACGACACAACAAACTCGACACCCGAATTTGACGTCGTCAGCGAAGAAGTCACCCGCAGAGACGAACATCGCGCCGTCACCGACTGTTTGGAATCGGTGACGGCAACCCAGCGAGAAGCATTGACACTGGCGTACTACGGCGGGCGAACGTACCGAGAAGTAGCCGAAGACCTCGGCGTGGCGATTCCCACGATAAAGTCACGAATCCGCGACGGACTGCTGCGGTTGCGAAAATGTCTGGGGGTGAACTGAGATGGACGAAGAGCTGATCGGCTGGGCGTACCCCTATGCGATCGATGCCCTCGACCCCGACGAGCGTCGGGCCGTCGACGTTCTCCTGGAAGGCACTGACGCGGCCACCCGGGCGGAATTCGAGTCTCAGGTCCGGCTCGCCGCCGACACGATGGCTGCATTGAGCATCCTGGACGCGGTCGAACCTCCGCCGGGCCTTCGTGGACGGTTGCTCGACACTATTGCCGAGATACCTCAAACCCCGGAAGTGGCTCCGCCTGTCTCCCTTGCCAGTCGCCGCAAGCGTCGACGCCCGTGGACCGTCGCTCTAGCTGCCGCTGCTGCGGTGGTCATCGTGGTCGGAGGAATCGGGATCGGTAGCCGAATCAACGACAACCCTGTCTCTCCGAACTCCGTGTCGGAGATCATGGCGGCACCCGACGTACACACCACTACTTTGGATGTCCCTGGCGGCGGCACCGCGACGACGGACTTCTCGCCTTCCGAGGATGCTGCGGTGTTGACGATGAGCGGCGTGACTCCCCCGAGCCCGGACAAGGTCTACCAAATGTGGTTGGTCGAGAACGAAACCACGATGACACCGGCAGGCACGATGGCCCCCGCCGATGTCAAACCCACCACTCAGGTCGTCCTCGACAGCATCGGTTCCAACACGAAATTGGCGTTCACGGTCGAACCTCCGGGAGGCTCGGCTCAGCCGACCAGCCCTCCGTTCGCGGTCATTCCCCTGGTGTGAGCTGTAACTGAAAAAAGAGATCCCCCACCAACTTTCGGTGGGGGATCTCTTTTCGTGCGCGAAACCTAGTGGCTGTGACCGTGTCCGGTGTCAGCTTCTTCTTCGGTCGGCTTCTCGACGACAGCGCTCTCGGTGGTGAGGATCATCCGAGCAACGGAAGCGGCGTTGACCACTGCCGAGCGGGTGACCTTGACGGGGTCGATGACGCCGTCGGCGAGCAGGTCGCCGTAGGTCAGGGTCGCGGCGTTGAAGCCGTGGCCCTTGGGGAGGTCCGCAACCTTGCTGACGACGACGGAACCGTCGACGCCGGCATTGGAGGCGATCCAGAACAGCGGCGCGTTGAGTGCTGCGCGGACCACTGCGACGCCGGTGGCTTCGTCACCGGTGAAGCCGAGGTTGTCGGCGAGCTCGACGCCGGCCTGAACGAGTGCGGATCCACCGCCGGGGACGATGCCCTCGGCAACAGCAGCCTTGGCCGCGTTGACAGCGTCTTCGACGCGGAACTTACGTTCCTTGAGGTCGGTCTCGGTGGCTGCGCCGACCTTGATGACCGCAACTCCGCCGGACAGCTTCGCCAGACGCTCTTCGAGCTTCTCGCGATCCCAGTCGGAATCGGTGTTCTCGATCTCGCGGCGAAGCTGAGCAACGCGGGTCGCGATGTCGTCTGCCGAGCCTGCACCGTCGACGATGACCGTCTCGTCCTTGGTGACGACAACGCGGCGTGCGCTGCCGAGCAGGTCGAGTCCGGCTTCCTTGAGGGAGAGTCCGACGTCGGTGTTGATGACGGTGCCTGCGGTGACAACGGCAAGATCGTCGAGGAACGCCTTGCGACGGTCACCGAAGAACGGTGCCTTCACGGCGACGGCCTTGATGGTCTTGCGAATGGAGTTGACCACCAGGGTGGAGAGAACTTCACCCTCGACGTCCTCGGCGATGATCAAGAGCGGCTTGCCGGATTCGGCAACCTTCTCGAGCAGCGGCAGGAAGTCGGGCAGTGAGCTGATCTTCTCGCGGAAGAGCAGGATCAATGCGTCTTCGTAGATTGCCTTCTGCGCATCGATGTCGGTGACGAAGTAGGGCGAGAGGTAGCCCTTGTCGAACTGCACACCTTCGGTGACAACGAGTTCGGTTGCGACGGTGGAGGATTCCTCGACCGTGACAACACCGTCGGTGCCGACGCGGGTAAGCGCTTCGCCGACCATTTCGCCGATTTCCTCGTCACGCGAGGAGACGGTGGCAACCTGAGCGATGGATTTCTTGCCCTCGACCGGGGTGGCCGCGGCGATGAGTGCCTCGACGACCTTGTCTGCGGCGGCGTTGATTCCGACGCCGAGCGCCATGGGGTTTGCGCCCGCGGCGATGTTCTTCAGACCGCCGCGCACGATCGCCTGAGCGAGGACCGTAGCGGTGGTGGTGCCGTCGCCGGCAACATCGTTGGTCTTGGTGGCGACGCTCTTGACGAGCTGTGCGCCGAGGTTCTCGAAGGGATCTTCGAGGTCGATCTCACGGGCGATGCTCACACCGTCGTTGGTGACGGTGGGGCCGCCGAATGCCTTGGCGAGCACGACGTGGCGTCCACGCGGGCCCAAGGTCACCTTGACGGCGTCGGCGAGCTTGTCGACACCTGCTTCGAGAGAACGCCGTGCGGTCTCGTTGAACGCAATTTGCTTGGACATCTGTTCTGTCAGCTCCTGAATCTTCGGGGCGTGAACGCATTCCGCCCCGGGATCCTGTGTGGACTCCGGGGCGGATCACGTGTGTCTTACTTGGAGACGACAGCCAGCACGTCGCGTGCCGACAGAATCAGGTACTCCTGGCCGGCGTACTTGATCTCGGTTCCGCCGTACTTGGAGTAGATGACCGTGTCACCCTCCTTGACGTCGACCGGGATGCGGTTGCCCTGCTCGTTGACGCGGCCTTCGCCGACTGCAACAACGGTGCCCTCCTGGGGCTTTTCCTTGGCCGTGTCAGGAATGACCAGGCCGGAAGCCGTCGTCGTTTCAGCCTCGTTGGCCTGGACGAGGATCTTGTCCTCGAGCGGCTTGATGTTGACGCTCGCCACGATGAGCCCTCCACTTTGGGTATGTGCGCCCGAGGGTTGCTCGAGACGCGATTGGGTTTGACGTTTACGGCACGTCACTGCAGTCCCGTCGTCGCGGGTGCCGGAACTCGATCAGCGCCAATTGGCACTCTATACGTGAGAGTGCCAACGCTCAAGGACTGGGCGCGTTTTTTCTCTTCGTCCTGAGCGAAATCAGACCCACGTCCAATTTGTTCACCTATTGTTCATTCGTGACGAACATCAACCGCCGTAGTTTCCTGACCTTTGCCGGACTCGGCGCCGTGGGCGCAGTAGGCCTGAGCGCCAAGCCATGGGGACTGCAATACGCCGGCGCCGCTCCCCTGCCCACCTCGGGCGCGGGCACCACACTCGAATCGGTCGCGACGCCGATCGGCAGCAGCGGCTACCGCAAGCTCGGAGCCGGGCCCGGCTGGGCGAACATCGTGCGCGGAGAACTCGCCGAACCCAAGTCCGGACGCGAAGACCGTCGCACCGCACTGGCATCTTTTGTGCAGTTGACCGACGTCCACATCCTCGACGCACAGTCGCCGATGCGCTTCGAATACGTCCACCAGATCACCGGTTCAGCTTTCCGCCCTCAGGAAACCCTGACTGCGCACGGCCTGATTTCTCTTGTCCGACGGGTCAATTCCATCGGATCCGGCCCGCACACGGCACGACCGTTCGACGCGGTGGTCACCACCGGCGACAACACCGACAACAAGGAACATGCCGAACTCGACTGGTTCCTGACGGCGCTCAACGGCGGCACGATCGTCGCGAACACCGGCGCGAAGGACCGTTACGAGGGTGTCCAGAACTCCGGGGCCGATCTGTACTGGAACCCTGAATCCCCGATGCTCGACATGTACAAGAAGGCCGGCTTCCCCGAGATTCCCAATTTCTTCGGCGCCGCCTTCACTCCGGTCTCGAGCCCTGGCCTGAACACTCCCTGGTACTGCGTGTTCGGAAACCACGACGATTCGGTCTCCGGCACCGTTCCCAGTGGCATCCCGCCGCTCGAGGCCATGTACACCGGATCGCTCAAGTTCGAGGTTCCCGGCTCACCCGAGCAAGCCAAGCAGATCGACATCGCCACCAAGTTCGATCCGAGTGCGATTCCGGGCATTCTGTCCGCCTTCACGACGCCGCCGCGACAGGTCACCCCCGACCCGGCACGTGCCCCTTTCACTCCGAAGCAGTTCATCGCGGCGCACCTTGATCCGGCGCATACCGGTCCGGGCCCGGTCGGTCACGGATTTGCACCGGACGCCGATCACACCGGCATCGGTTACTACTCGTTCGAGATAGCTCCCGGCGTCGTCGGCATCAGCATGGATTCCACCAACCGCGCCGGCTTTGTCGACGGTTCACTGGGCGCGGCGCAGTTCCGCTGGATCGAAGACACCCTCCGCGGCGGCAGCAGCACGTACTACGACGCAGCGGGCTCGCGCGTCACCGAGTCGCGCAGTGACACCTACTTCGTGTTGTTCAGTCACCACACGAGCGACACGATGGACAATCTCATCCCCGATCCCGAGAACATCCTCGAACCCCGCTTCCGGGGTTCGCAGCTTCTCGATCTGCTGCACCGCTTCCCGAATGTTCTTGCCTGGGTCAACGGCCACACCCACGAGAACAAGATCACCCCGTGGCCCGGCGCTACGCCGGAGCAGGGATTCTGGGAGATCAATACCGCCTCACACATCGACTTCCCGCAACTCGGCCGAATCATCGAGATCGCGGACAACGCCGACGGCACAGTCTCGCTGCTCGCGACGCTCTTCGAAGCCGAGAGCCCGTACTCGGTCGATCACAGCAACAAGACACCGGAAGGCCTGGCGTCGCTGTATCGCGAACTGTCGTTCAACGACATTCATCGCGACCCCAAGCTGACCGGCGCCGGTGTCGATCAGAATGTCGAGCTGCTGGTTCCTGTCATTCGGTAGCGTCACCCGCCTTCTGCTGCCGTGTCCTGTGTTTCTTCGACCAGGACACGGCGGCAACAACAAAGCGGACGCCGAAGCCGATCAGCACCAGGTTGCAGACGATCTGAAGTGACACCAATGCCCTGGCCGGATCGGTTCGGGCGGCAATGTCCCCGAACCCCACCGTCGAGAACACCGAGAGCGAGAAATACAGCGCAGCCATTCTCGACAGGGGTTCGGTGAAGCTTGCCGGGTCGGCTCGGGCGACGACGAAGTACGTGATCGAGACGAGTAGAAGGTACGTCGGCATCACCACCGATACAGCCTCGACGGCCTGCAGCGACGGGACATCCGATTTCAGGATTCGACTGATCTGCCACGAGGCCACCGCGACAACCGCAACCCCTCCTCCGATCAACAGAGCGAACCCCCCAACGGAATGCGCATCGGTCCACGGCAACAGGAAATACGCGCTTCCCAATGCGATGACGGTCAGCATCGGCCGCAGTAACGCCTCGGCGATCAATCGACGACGTTGACGCGTATCCATCGACCGAGATTCGACTTTTTTCCGCATAATTCAATATTCGGCAATCGTGCTGGTAAAACCACCCTTTCGGTCCGAAAAGTTCACCTTCTTGCAGAAATCCACTGAGCAATCATGACGATCGTTCTGTAACGTTCATGTAACGACGACAGATAGGCCGTCACAGAAACGCCTGCGAGGAGGTGCAAGATGAGTTCATCACTGGGAATGTCGGCGGGGTCGTCTGGCGTCTACTCCGCGCTTGTCGACACCGATTCCGCAGAAGCTACACCCGGCAGTTTGCCGGCCGAAACACGATTCGTCTCCGCCGATCAGGTCAACACCAACGTGGGCGATCTGGTGCGTGCGTCGATCAAGCTGATGACCACTCAGGTCTCCGATCGCGCCGCTACGCCGCGATCCATCGGGGTCACGTACTCGACCGACCAACAGCTCGCGAGCATCCGATCCTCGCTCGCTAAATCGCCGAATCTCGTTCGGCTCATCCCCGAGCCCGCCGCAGTGCATGCCTATCTGGCCGAAACCGGCAAGACCGCCCGATACGGCACCACCGCGCAGATAGACCTCGGCGACAACGGCCTGAGCGTGTCCGTGATCGATCACAGTGGAGAGGTTCTCCTCGCCGAGCGCACCGAGGCTCTTGCCGGCGCCGGCATCGACCGCGCCCTCGTCGCATTTGTCACCGACAAGTACCCCCATCCCCTCGGCCGGCACACCGACACCGAACTACTGGTGTCGCGCTGCCACGTCGCCAAGGAACAACTCTCCACTGCCCGCAGCGTCACGATCGACCTGCCACGTGGGCCTGTGACGATCACCCAGGTCGAGTTCGAGGACATCATCACCGCAGATGTCGAGCGCGCCGTCACCCTGATCCGCAGCGTCTTGAGCGCGGCGCCGCAGCCCGTCGAGGCCATTGTTCTCATCGGCGGTGGCGCCCACATCCCCTCGGTGCGTGCGGCAATCGCCGACGCCGCCCGAGTTCCCATCGTCGAGTTCGACGAGCCCGAAGCAGCTGCCGCGAAAGGCGCTGCACTACTTGCCGACTCTGCGGTGTCGCTGCGGTATCCGTTGGCCGGCGCGGAGACGTCCGAGCGCAGCCGCCCCGCCGCCAAAGCGTCGGGGGCATTGATCGGCGCGCTGGTGGTCGGCGGGCTCGTATTGGGTTACGCCGCCAAAGAATTCGTGCCAACCGACAACACACTTATTTCGCCGGTCGGCACCGGATCGACCACGCTGAACACCACAACCGACGTCGTTCCCAGCACCGGTTCCACGGTCATCCCGTCAAACGACCCGGTGCCCACGGTTACGCACCCACCAGTGCCTTATCAACCCCAGCCCTACGTAACACAGCCGTACGTAACACAGCCGTACCAGACACAGCCGTACGAGACGCATCAGTTCACGTTGTCACCTGCGCCGCCGTCGGACACGTCCACACCAACGCCAACCGTTCCGCCGACAACCACGACCACCCCAGCCCGGCCGATCCTTCCTGGCATCACGTTGCCCGACACACCGTCGTGGTGGCCGGAGAACCTGCCACAGATACCAAGCGGACCGACGGAAATCGCGCCGGGCGAAGGCGGAAACACCGGTTCCGGTACGACCGAAACCACGGCCCCTACTCCCACCGAGTCCGTGTCACCGGAGCCGACACCCCCAGAGAGCGCCGCGCCGTCCGAGAGCGCTGCGCCGACCCCCACCGATCGAGTGCCCCTACCGGTCGGCTGACCTAGCGCAGAACTTGACTGATCGAGACGGACAATCCCGGATCGGTTGCCACACTCAGTTCCGACGGCCCGGCTCCCGCACCGATGAGGTGCGCGGCCAGTGAAGCGATCATCACTCCGTTGTCCGTGCACAGTCGCGGCTTCGGGATTCGCAGCGTAAGACCGGATTCGGCGCATCGCTGCTCGGCGAGGCTACGGATGCGAGAGTTCGCGGTTGCTCCCCCACCGAGTACCACGGTGTCGACTCCGACATCCTTGGCGGCCCGGACCGCCTTCATCGTCAGAACGTCGGCAACGGCCTCCTGGAACGACGCGGCGATATCCGGAATCGAAAGAGCTTCTTCTGCACGCTGTTTCGACTCGACATAACGGGCCACGGACGTCTTGAGTCCGGAGAAGGAGAAGTCGTGGCGCGAGTCGCGTGAGCCGGTCATACCGCGAGGGAACGGGATCGCGTTCGGATCACCTTCCTGCGCAGCAGCATCCAATGCCGGTCCACCGGGGAACCCGAGACCGAGAAGCCGCGCAACCTTGTCGAACGCCTCGCCGGCGGCGTCGTCGACGGTTGTTCCGAGTTCGACGATCGGCTTGCCGAGATCCTCGACGTGCAACAAATGCGTGTGGCCGCCGGAGACCAGAAGAGCGACGCACGACGGCAACGGGCCGTGCTCGAGGGTGTCGACCGATACGTGGCCGCCCAGGTGATTGACCGCATAGAACGGGATGTTCCACGCTGCCGCATAGGCTTTGGCTGCCGCCACACCCACCAACAGGGCTCCGGCCAGTCCGGGCCCGATCGTCACGGCAAGAGCGTCGGGCTTCTCGATACCCGCCGCTGCGAGGGCACGCCGCATGGTCGGAACGATCGCCTCGAGATGAGCGCGCGATGCCACCTCCGGCACCACGCCGCCGTACCGGGCGTGCTGATCCACACTCGACGCCACTTCGTCCGCCAACAACTCACAGGTTCCGTCACCGTTCCAACGAACGATGCCGACTCCTGTTTCGTCGCACGAGCTTTCGACACCCATGACGATCATGCTTGCTGCTCCTCATTCTTGCGAACACCCGCGGCGGGCCGCCGCATCGTGAACGCGTCTGCCCCGCTGGGCTGGTAGTACTTCTTTCGGGTTCCGACGATCTCGAATCCCTCACGCCGATACAGAGCGATTGCCGGTTCGTTGTCGATGCGCACTTCCAGGAACACTTCCGCTCCCCGGTCGTCCGCGAGAGCCAAGAGCGTATCAAGCAAAGCCCCGCCGATACCGCGGCGCTGCGCATTCGGATCCGTCCCGATGGTGTGCACTTCGGCTTCGATGTTGGGCGGCGCACCCAGCAATGCGACTCCGGCGTACCCCAGAACGTGACCGTCAGGCTCACGTGCCACGAAGTAGTGATTGTGCGAGCCGGCCAGTTCGGAGACAAACGCCTGCGCGGTCCACGGCCCATCCCCCGCGAAGAGGGCACGTTCCAACTCCGCGCAACGCTCCGCGTCGCCGACCGTCATCGGCGTGATGGTGTAACTCATTTGCCGCGTTCCGCCAAGGTCTTGGCGTCAGGGCGGCGCAAATACAGGGGCTCGAGCGGCTCCGGAATCGCACCGGCCAGAATGTCTTGCGCTGCAACAGTGACCAAACCAGCCGGCGACGGCGTCTCCGCAGGCTCGACCCGGAGATCGAAAAGGTCGACGTGCGAAGCAGATCCGGCCACAATCGTCGATGGAGACGCATCCACGTCGCCCGGGGAATTCACCGCGGGGCCTTCCACTCGAACACCCGCATCGTAACGGGCCCAATAGATTTCGCGTCGACGCGCATCTGTCACGACAAGCAGGTTGCCAGACGTCTGCACTGCCGCGGCAATAGCGTCGAGGCTGCACGCACCGTAGACCGGGATGCTCAACGCGTCACCGAACGCGGCGCCGGTCGCCATCCCCACCCGCAGGCCCGTATACGGACCCGGTCCCACACCCACTACGACGGCAGCGAGGTCGCCCGGGGTGATCGAAGCCTCGGCGATGCATTCGAGAACGTGCGGAGTGAGCACCTCGGCATGCGCGCGGGGGTTCACTGTCACCCGGACGGCGAGCGTCGAAACCTCACCGAGAGGCGAGAGTGAGACAACTCCGGCAGTGACGGCCGGTGTGGAGGTATCAATCGCGAGAACAAGCACGATAACTCAGGGTACTCGCACGTGAAGAACTACTTTCACCAGTGGGAGGAGTGTCACGACGTCCATGCCCAACTGGCCGTCCGGACATCCGACTCCGGTTCACGGTGAAGTTGCACTCGCAAGTGACGCTCGACAAGTCGCTCCACTACATCGCCGCCCCACTCGACCACGACCACGGCGTCGGCGAGGTCGGTGTCCAGGTCGAGAGCGTCGAGTTCGTCGAGAGCGTGCGGGCCACTGTCGCCGAGACGATACGCGTCGACGTGAATCATCCCGACCGGTGTTCCTCCGCCGGGCCGAACGCCGGGGCGGTGCTCACGAGCGATGACAAATGTCGGTGATGTCACCCGCCCCTGCACACCGAGGCCGGCACCGATACCGCGGGTCAGGGCAGTTTTTCCGGCACCGAGTGGGCCGTCGAGAACCACGAGATCACCGGCGACAAGCCCGGCCGCCAGCCTGCGACCGAATGCCTCCGTGTCCTCCGTCGTCTCCAGAGTGACGGTTCCTGATTCAGGGAGGGTTTCAGCCGACATCAGACCTCAATTGAGTATGGGTGCGTGAGACGAGACGCTCGATCGCCTCCGTGACAATGGCTGGGAACTCCAGCTGAATCAGGTGACCGGCACCGCGAACCCGCACCAAATCGGACTCGGGCAACGCATCCGCCAACAACTGCGAGCTGGCAAACGGAATCATCATGTCCTGATCGCCGCAGATCACCACGGCCGGAGTGTGCGCGAGGACGGGCAGAGACTCACTCTCGTCATGCAATTCGAGGGTCCGCAGAAAATTGACGATGGTGACAACCGACGTGCGATCGAGCATCCCGTCCGACAGCTCGTGCAGCCGGGGACTCACGTCCGTGCCGTACGACGCGGCCCGCAGAATCGGCGTGATGAGTACGCGCGCAGCGCCACGGGCATGCTGCACGACGCCCGGAGACGTCCGGACAGCCAATCGGAAACCGTCGATGATCGGATTCTGCAGATTGCGAGTGAGCCCGGTTTCGGCGAGACCTGCTGCCGTCGTCGATACCAACCCGACACCGACAACGCGGCCACCGGCGAACCACTCCGGTCGCTGACCGGCCAGGGCCAGCACTGTCATGCCACCCATCGAATGACCGACAAGCACAACCGGGCCTATCGGCACCTTGGCTTCGATAACCGACGCCAGATCACGGCCGAGCTGCGAGACCGTGCAACTCTTTGCGCGGGGCATACCCGAATCTCCATGTCCGCGCTGGTCGTAGAACACCATCCGAACGTCGTCGCCCCACCGCTCGGCGAGCTCACGACGCTGAAAATGCCAGGACAACGCGCTCAGACAATATCCGTGCACAAAGACAACCGTCAGGGGAGCGTCGTCCGGCCCGACTTCGCGGACAGCCAGATCGACCCCGTCGTCGGTGCGTACAACACTCGCGCGGTCGCGGGTCATCAGGTCGAAGTCTTCGTCTGCGTAGATCTCACGCCCCGGCCGAGCGACCGTCTTCAATGCGTTGACTCCGGCCATGGAACCGAGTGCGACCGCGCTGAGGAGCCCACCGAGGATGCTCATTCGCCCTGCAGTCTTCACGAGACACCCTCCCCACCGATGTACGTACGTTCGGTTCGCCCCCGCAGGCCGGTCACGATCTCGTAGTGAATGGTGTCCAGCGCTTCGGCCCAGGCTTGCGCGTTGGGTTCGCCCTGATCGCCGTTACCGAAGAAAATGGCGGTGTCGCCTTCGCGAACGCCGTCACCGTCCGGTCCGATGTCGACCATCACCTGGTCCATGCAGATCCGTCCCACGGCTTGGCGACGCTTTCCGCCGAGTTGGACCTCGAAGCGCCCGCTCAGCGAGCGCGGAAGCCCGTCCGCATATCCGACGGGTAGCAGCGCCAGCGTGGTGTCGCGCGGCGCGGTCCAGAGGTGTCCGTAGGAAACCCCCTCGCCGGCGGCCACCTTCTTCACCAGAATCACCTTCGCTCGCAACGTCATTGCCGGTCTGAGACCGAAATCGCCCATCTCCGGTACTGGCGACAACCCGTATATCGCAATTCCCGGCCGAACCATGTCAAATCGCAGGTCAGGACGGGTAACTGTCGCTGCCGAGTTGGAAAGGTGTACAACATCGGGTTCGAATCCGTGTGCCCGGACGTCGGCAACCGCATCGATCAGACGCTGTTTCTGGTGATCGATGACATCGTGATGCGGTTCGTCCGAGTGCGCTAGATGCGAGAACACTCCGCGTAACCGGATCGTGCCCTCGTCTCGCGCCGCGACCAGGTCCGCCAGCATCTGCGGCCAGTCCGTCTGCGAGACGCCGTTGCGATTGAGCCCGGTGTCGACCTTCAACGTCACCGTGGCAGTGCGTCCGAGCTCCCGCGCCGCGGCTACTACCGCCGCCAGATGGCGCGGTGACGACACTCCGATTTCCACATCGGCGGAAATGGCCGCGGCAAAATCGGCGTCGACGCCATGCAGCCACGCCAGTACCGGCGCGGTGATCCCCGCTGCCCGCAGGACCAGAGCCTCACCGATCGTGGTGACGCCGAGTTCGCGGGCACCGGCAGCAAGCGCAGTGCGTGCAACAGCGACGGCGCCGTGGTTGTACCCGTCAGCCTTGATAACCGCCATCAGTGCCGCGTCCCCGGCGAACTCACGAAGAACGCGCACGTTATGGGCGATGGCATCGAGGTCCACGACCGCCTCGGTCTGTGGACCTCCCGTTGCCGTGACGCTTGCCGATTCCCCTTCTTCTGGGTCTTTCGGGGCTCTTCCTTCGGCAAGCTTCATGGCGTCAATCCTGCCACTCCCGCAAATTCCGACACCAATTCGGGTTTGAGATCACTCAATTTCGGGCAACGGTGCGAAGCACTCGAACCGCGTCACGCACACTTGTCAGCAGCGGCGATGCGGAGATCGGTGCGCCTGCGACGTCTGCGAGACCGCCGGCGGCCGCCAAGTTCGCGGCCAGCGAGTGTGTCCTGGCTCCCACTGCCGCAGCGTCGAGTGGCGCAAGTCCGGCAGCGAGCAGCGCCCCGATTATTCCGGACAAAACGTCACCCGATCCGGCCGTCGACGCCCACGAGCCACCGGCGTCGTTGAACAGGACCTTTCCATCCGGATCCGAAATCACCGTTGTGTGGCCTTTGAGGAGCACAGTCGCACCGAGATCCGACGCCAAGGCGCGCGCGGCACCCACCCGATCAGACCCCACTTCGGTACCCGCCAACCGTGCGTACTCACCCGCGTGCGGGGTCAGCAGCGTCGGTGCGGTGCGCCTCCGCACCAGGTCCAGATTTGCTGCCAGCACTGTCAGCCCGTCCGCGTCGACCAATACCGGGACATCCGTCGCGAGAACAGACGCGAGCAGAGCCGCCGCATCGGCATCGGTCCCCATTCCCGGGCCCACCACCCACGCCTGCACCCGCCCCGCGTCGTCGAAGGTCGCGCTCGCGATCACTTCGGGGAAACGTGAGAGCACCTCGGCCGCGCCGTGACCCGCATAACGCACCAGCCCCGACGTCGCCGTGACCGCGGCCCCCGTGCACAACACACCGGCCCCCGGATACTGCGCGCTCCCCGCAATCACGCCTGCAACACCCTGCGAATACTTGTCGTCACTCGGCCCCGGAACCGGCCAGAGCACACCCACGTCCACCGGATCGAGGGAACCGAAAGCCGGCTCGCCGAGATCCAGCCCGATATCGATCAACTCCACCCGACCGCACCGCTGCGGCGCCAACACGTGTACCGGTTTGAGCGCGCCGAACGTCACGGTCACCGCAGCCGTCACAGCGGGCCCGTCGACGCCACCGGTATTCGCATCGACACCGCTGGGCAGATCCACCGCCACTATCGGGCAGCGGACCTGCTCCACCACAGCAGCCGCCTCGCGGCGCAACGAACCGCGACCCGAGATCCCGACAATGCCGTCGATCACCAGATCCGGTGTACCGAGATCGGACTCGACGCGTCCACCCGCTCGGCGGAAAGCCTCGAGGCCGCGCTGATGCGCGCGCTCCGGGTCGAGCAGCACCGCACGCACAGCCACTCCGCGCTTACGCAGGAACACTCCGGCCCAGAGCGCGTCACCGCCGTTATCGCCGCTGCCCACCAGCAGAGTCACCGAACGGGATGCGAGTGATCCTGTGTACAAACGCAATTCGTCGGCAACAACTCGCGCAAGTCCGTACGCGGCCCGGCGCATCAGTACTCCCTCGGGCAACGACGCCAGCAACGGCGCCTCCGCTTCGCGAACCTGATCTGCCGTGTAGTACCCGCGCATGCCGGAACCCTTCGTTTGCCAGTCGCTACCCTCGGAACCATGAAATCACGTCTCGTCCCGATGTTCGCGGGCCTCGTTCTCACCGCCGGCCTCGTCGGGTGCAGTTCCAGCACGGATTCCACCCCCGCCGCGCCCGAAACCACGGTGAGTGGCCCCGTCGTCACCGTCACCAACATGGCCTACTCCCCCAACTCCATCACCGTCAACGTCGGCGACACCGTCACCTGGGTGTTCGACGACGGAGGAATGGCCCACGATGTCAAAGGCATCGGAACATCCCGAAGCCTGCTCCGTAGCCCGCTCAAGAAGTCGGGAATCTACACAGTCACCTTCGACGAACCCGGAACTTACGACTACACCTGCACACCGCACCCCGATATGCGTGGCACGGTGATCGTTCAATAATCGTGCGACACAGATGAGGCCCGCAACCAAGGAAGGTTGCGGGCCTCATTGCTGCCTGTGCCGAAAACTATTCGACGGTAACCGATTTCGCCAAGTTACGCGGCTTGTCGACGTCGTAGCCACGTGCCGCCGCGACCTCCGCGGCAAAGATCTGCAGCGGTACCGTCGACAGCAGCGGCTGCAACAACGTCGGAGATGCCGGAATCTCGATCAAGTGATCGGCGTGCGCACGAACCGCGTCGTCGCCTTCCTCGGCAATCACGATCGTCGTCGCACCACGCGCCTTGATCTCCTGAATGTTGGACACCAACTTCGAGTGCAACACCGCACGCCCCTTCGGCGACGGCATCACGATGATGACCGGCAGGCCCTCCTCGATCAACGCGATGGGCCCGTGCTTGAGCTCACCCGCCGCAAAACCCTCGGCATGCATGTACGCAAGTTCCTTGAGCTTGAGCGCACCCTCGAGCGCAACCGGGTACCCCACATGACGCCCCAGGAACAGAACCGTCGACGCATGCGCAAACGTGCGTGCCAATTCGCGGATCGGCTCCGCCTTCTCGATGACCTTGGCCACCAGAGCCGGCATCGCCTCGAGATCCGCGTACTCACGAGCAACTTCGTCCGGATACTTGGTGCCACGCGCCTGCGCCAAGGCCAACCCGACCAAATAATTTGCCGTCACCTGCGCCAGGAAAGCCTTGGTGGACGCGACGGCGATTTCCGGTCCCGCCCGCGTGTAGAGAACAGCGTCGGCCTCACGGGGGATCTGCGCACCGTTGGTGTTGCAGATCGCGAGAACCCGCGCCTTCTGATCCTTGGCATGCTTGACCGCTTCGAGCGTATCCGCGGTTTCACCCGACTGCGAGATGGCAACAACCAGCGTCGAACGATCCAGAACCGGATCCCGGTAACGGAATTCGCTCGCCAGTTCCACCTCGACGGGAAGCCGAGTCCAATGTTCGATCGCGTACTTCGCCAACAAGCCGGAGTGATACGCACTGCCACAGGCCACGACAAACACCTTGTCGACGTCGCGCAGTTCCTGATCGGACAACCGCTGCTCGTCGAGAACGATCTTGCCGTTCTCGAAGTGACCGAGAAGCGTGTCCGCAACCGCTGTCGGCTGCTCCTCGATCTCCTTGAGCATGAAGTAGTCGTGACCGCCCTTTTCGGCAGCCGCAAGATCCCAGTCGATCCGGAACGGGCGACCCTGCGCTTCGTTACCGGAGAAATCGGAAATCCTGTAACTGTTCGCGGTGATCACCACCGCCTGATCCTGCCCGAGCTCCACCGCATCGCGCGTGTGCTCGATGAACGCCGCCACATCGGAACCGAGGAACATCTCACCCTCACCGACACCCACCACCAACGGCGTCGCACGACGCGCAGCAACAATCGTGTCCGCATGATCGGCGTGCGTGAACAGCAACGTGAACGCACCCTCGAGACGACGGACAACCGACAACGCGCTCTCCACGAAATCACCCGCAGTCGGGCCCTCCGCATACGCGCGAGCCACTAGATGAACCGTCACCTCGGTATCGGTATCGCTGAGCAGTTCGATGCCCGCAGCCTCGAGCTCAGCGCGCAGCGGCGCGAAGTTCTCGATGATGCCGTTGTGGACCACCGCAAGCTTCCCACTTGCATCACGATGCGGGTGAGCATTCCGATCGGTCGGCCGGCCATGCGTCGCCCACCTGGTGTGACCCATACCAGTGGAACCGACAAAGCTATCGGCACCGATCTCTTCCAACTCGGCTTCGAGGTTGGCCAGCTTCCCGGCCTTACGCTCGATCTCAACGCCACCCACTCCATCGAGAATCGCGATTCCCGAGGAGTCGTAGCCGCGATATTCCATTCGCCGCAAAGCCTCCACCACAACACCCAGAGCTGGGCGGTGGCCGACGTATCCCACGATTCCGCACATGGTGAATCAGGGTACTTGGACACCCGTCGCACGCGCATTCTGCGGTTGCCAGGGCACGCCGACGTCCGCATCGGATAACGTCTTGATCCGTGGCACCGAAACTGAAGACACTGACCCGTGAGCTGTCCAAGCGCGGACCGCACCGTGTTCTGCGCGGCAACCTCGCTCTGGCCGGTCAACCAGGCGTCGTCTACACCCCGGAAGCGGGCTTCAATCTCCCCGCCGTCGCCTTCGGGCACGGCTGGATGGTCGGCGCACATAAATACGAACAGACACTTCAGCATCTAGCTTCCTGGGGAATTGTCGCCGCAGCACCCGAAAGTGAGCGTGGCCCCGTCCCCTCGCACCTCGGATTGGCCGCAGACCTACGCTCGACTCTCGACATCTGCGTCGGCGTCCGACTCGGTCCCGGACAGATCAGCGTCCATCCCGACCACGTCGCATTCGCCGGACACGGAATGGGCGCCGGTGCCGCTGTCCTCGCTGCCGCACAACGTGGAAACGTCGCAGCCGTCGCCGCACTCTTCCCCGCACCCACAGCCCCCAAAGCCGAGAACTACGCGTCCAAGATCACAGCCCCTGGATTGATCCTTGCCGGCGAAGACGACGTCGACTCACTCACCAGCAATGCCCGTCCGCTTACCCGCGAATGGGGTGGCCCCGTAATCGGGCGAACCATCGACGACGCCCAGGACGCCGGTCTCATCGAAGGGCGGCGCCTTCTGGGAGCCCTGGGCCTCGGCGGATCCGAACGCAAAACACAGGCCACGACGCGATGCCTGCTGACAGGATTCCTTCTCTTCCACCTCACTGGCGACAAGCGCTACGAAGCATTTGCCGACCAGAACACCGAATTCCCCCACACCTCGCCCATGTTCGACGCCGATTCCGAGTCCGATTCCGACTCTCAGTCCGATGCGCGCCGGAGCCAGGCAGTTTCCCGGTAGTCGGCCATCAAATCTCCGGTCGGGTGGCCGGGCATCGCGGTCCCTGCGGGGGTCGCGGTGTCGCCGGGCATCGACTCGGACGCTGACCGAAGAAACGCACCCTGCTCGACAGGCGCGTGCCCGAACTTCTCGGCCCCGGTAGACACCACGACGTCACCGAATTGTGCACACCGCTGTTCGTCATCACGTTCGGCAGCAGACCGTCGCTCGCGAAATTCGGCGAGCTGCGAATCCATGACCGCATTGATCGCGTCGAATTGCGACACACTCATATCGGACCCGCCCCCGCCAATTCGGCTCCGGTCGTATCCGGTTCGTTCAGTGGCTCAGGAACCACTAGCGGTGCAGGATCCGCTGTCAGTGCAGGATCCGCTGTCGGTGCAGGGTCCGCTGGTGTCGGATTCGGGGGTTGGTACGGCTGCGACACAGGCTCCGGCACCTCGGAAACAATGGGAGCGGCATCCGTATCCACCGCGATTGTCGGCCAGCCGCGCTCGTCCAATTCCACAGTGACAGTGACGGACTCCCCCGACAGGTCGCGAACTTCGAGACTGATCCCGCGTCCGTCCGGCGCAACGGAGAACCCCCAGGTATCGGTACCGACCGTCAACTCCAGGGAAGGTGAAACACCGTCCACCGCCGACACGGATGCCGGCAATGTGTCCGGCGGAACCGATGGATGTCCAGCGTCGGTCGATGCACTCTCGACCGGAAACAGTTCGGTGACAAGATCGGCGGCAATCTCGAACGCGTCGGTCAGAGCCAGTCTGGCCTGCTCGCAGGCGCCGTCGAACTCGTCACGGGTATCCACGTACACAGGCCTGAAGATCTGATCAATCCAGGTTCCGACGAGATCTGCTGCCAGTCTGCAGGTTTCGATCTGATCGAGTGCCGCGGCGTATCGCACCGCCCTGAATTTCGCATCCGACAACGGCGCAAACCACTGAGACGCCTTCTCGACTGCGTCGACGACCCCTCGCTGCGTGCTCACATCCACCAGCTGATCGATGTGCTGCGCATCGAGACCACCGATCATTTCTCGATCCAGCGACGCAACCTTGAAAGCCTTGTCCACCACAGCAGTTCGCACAGTGCGCGCCAACTCGTCGGCGACGGAAATCAGCAGCGGCACTGATTCGACCTCGACTTCCGCTCTCCGTCGCTCATCGTGTACACGTCCGATGACGTCGTCCACCCCTTCGACATTCCAGATCTCCGCGAAAGTATCGGACAGCACCACGAAGTCCCGCGAGTCGTGCGACGACGCTTCCACCGCCATGGACATCGTCGATACGTCAGCGTTCAGAGCCGGCAGATCGATTCCCGATTCGGCACGATACATCTCGTCGTAGCTATCCAACGGCCGCATTTCGATACCGAGACGACTGGCCGCGTCGTGGAAGCGCTCGAAAAAATCCAATCCGATACTACCGGCGTCGAGAATATCGTCCGGAATGGAAATCGAATTACGTTGCGCAATAATTGTTTCCGCAGCGTCGGCCACAGAGCTCGCGGTAGCGGCAGCGCGAAGCGACATCAGAAGCCCGATTTCGGATACTCGCGGCCGTGCATTCGTAATTGATCTGCCAACCCCAGATCAACATCCGCAATTGCTCTCGACGAACTACCGATACGCGCGCCGAGAGCCTCGACGAACTGGGCACGTTCCACCATCCGCATTCGGAGTACACCCAGTGCGGCAGCAAGCCTATTGCCACACTCGACATAATCCCGGCCGGCACACTCGCCCGAGAACGCGGGAAACTCCAACGTTCGTGCAGTGACGCCCATCTGTTGCGCAAGCGCCGCTGTCCGACGCTCGAGTTCGTCTGTAGCAGTGCGGTCGATATTCATGCGGAACTCCGTTTCGCCCAGCCGCACGAAAGATCCGGCGGTCCATGACTACTTGGACGCACGAACCCCGTCGGCCGTTCCCTCGAAAGTTCAGTTCCCGACAGGATCGATGAGCACGCTACGTGCCACTACACCGCTGCGACGGTTTCGGCCAACTCGTCGGCAAGCTTGCGAGCCACACCAAGATCCGCAGCTTCGACCATGACACGCACCAATTGTTCGGTACCCGATGGCCGAAGCAGAACTCGGCCACCATCACCGAGGACACGCTCTGCATCAGCGACAGCAGCCATCACCGACGTCGCTGCGGCAACTGCTGCCTTGTCGTCTACCCTCACATTCACCAAGACCTGCGGAAGCGACGTCATCGTTGCGGCGAGCTGCGACGACGACTTACCCGTCTGCGCCATCCTGGCCAGCAACCGAAGTCCGGTGAGCACGCCGTCTCCCGTTGTTCCGAATCCGGGGAAGACGACGTGTCCGGACTGTTCGCCGCCCAGGCTGTATCCACCGGTACGTAGTTCTTCCAGTACATAACGGTCACCGACCGCGGCTGTGACAACGTCGATGCCCGCTGCCCGCATCGCGAGGTGCAGTCCCAAGTTGCTCATGACTGTCGCCACGAGCGTGTTGTCGACCAATTCTCCGGATTCGTGCATCGCCACCGCCAGCACGGCCATGATCACGTCACCGTCGATCACTGCCCCGCTCTCGTCGACAGCAAGGCAACGGTCGGCGTCACCGTCGTGGGCAAGACCTAGATCTGCCCCGTGTTCGACCACTGCTTTCTGCAGATTCTCGAGGTGAGTGGATCCGCAACCGTCGTTGATGTTGAGGCCATCGGGTTCGGCGCTGATCGCGATGACGCTCGCGCCCGCAGCACGATAGGCTGCCGGACCGACCTGGGAGGCTGCCCCGTTTGCGCAGTCCACAACGACGGTCAATCCGTCGAGTGGCTGCGTCAGTGCGGTGCCGAGATGCTTCAAGTAGAGCGCGGCGGCATCACCGACTGGGCGCACTCGCCCGATTTCCGCGCCGGTCGGCAGCGTCGGCGTCACACCGCCGTCGATGGCGACCTCGATTGCGGCCTCGACATCGTCGTCGAGTTTGTGTCCACCGGCGGCAAAGATCTTGATGCCGTTGTCCGGCATCGGATTATGAGAGGCGGAGATCATCACGCCAAGACTCGAATCGAACACACCAGTCAGATAGGCAACTGCCGGGGTCGGCAGAACGCCGACATCCAAGACGTCGATGCCGGCCGAAGTCAGCCCCGCAGTGACAGCAGCCTGAAGCATTTCACCGCTCGCGCGAGGATCGCGTCCGACGACGGCAGTTGGGCGGGAACCGCCACCGGTTGTTTCAGCTGCCAGAACATGCGCTGCCGCGATCGACAATCGCAGCGCAAGATCCGCCGTCAGATCGCCATTGGCCAACCCGCGCACACCATCAGTTCCGAACAACCGCCCCATCGAACAACTCCCTGAATATCTTGTGCGAGTTCTGTGAAATATCTTTCCCGAAAAACACAAGAGCAGGCGTCCGGTAACGATGGACGCCTGCTCTCGAGTCGAACAGGTGCCGAAGCAGACCATTCGGTCAACCTCGGCGAAGCATCAACGCTTCGAGTACTGCGATGCCTTACGGGCCTTCTTCAGACCGTACTTCTTACGCTCGACTGCGCGGGCGTCACGGGTCAGGAAGCCGGCCTTCTTGAGTGCCGGACGATCATCGGGGGTGACCTCGATGAGCGCGCGAGCGATAGCCAGACGCAACGCGCCTGCCTGACCGGACGGTCCGCCACCGTGCAGCAGTGCAATGATGTCGAAGGACTCGGGACGCTCAACCGTAACCAGCGGAGCCTTGATCAGCTGCTGGTGCACCTTGTTCGGGAAGTAATCCTCGATGGTGCGACCGTTGAGCTTGAACTGGCCGGTGCCGGGGATCATGCGGACGCGAACGACCGCTTCCTTACGACGACCAACGGTCTGGATCGGGCGATCGATGACGATCGGTGCCAGCGTAGCCGCTGCAACCTCTTCTACGACCTCGACTGCTTCGGCGGCGAATTCTTCCACTGCCTCGATGTTTTCTTCGGTCACGTTCTGCTCTTCCGGCGATGTCACTGTGCGACCTGCTTGATCTCGAACGGCACCGGCTGCTGCGCGGTGTGGGGGTGATTCGGGCCCGCATAGACCTTCAGCTTGCTGCTCATCGCGCGACCAAGCTTGGTCTTCGGGAGCATGCCGACGATGGCCTTCTCCACGAGGCGATCGGGGGTCCGGTCGAGGACCTCTCCGACGGTGCGGGACTTCAGGCCACCCGGGAAACCGGAGTGGTGGTAAACCTTCTTGCCGACAAGCTTGTTGCCGCTGATGGCAACCTTGTCAGCGTTGATGACGACGACGAAGTCGCCACCATCGATGTGCGGAGCGTAGGTGGGCTTGTGCTTACCGCGCAGCAGGGTCGCTGCCTGAACGGCAAGACGGCCCAGCACCACGTCGGTGGCGTCGATGACGTGCCACGTGTGGGTCACATCTCCGGCCTTCGGGGTGTACGTAGACACAGAACTTCCTCGTCTTAATTCATTCCACTGCTGACCATGTGCGTATCGCATAGACAATTCTCGGCGGCCAGTTGAGACCCGAGAACCGCTGGACCCTGCGCATCGAGTTCCGGGAATCGAACGTGCAATCGAACACACGAACAAACATCCGGACATCAACATGCGGAGGCCTACGGCACGCCACCGATAGACGATACCGGTAGCACCTGTCTCCGGTCAAAGAGAGTCCGGACCACCCCACCCCACGAGCTTTCTGCCCCGACGACCGATTGCTCGTCGGGGCAGAAGCGGAACACGATATTCGGCGTGAGGTCAGCGTCCGAAGCCGTTCGCAGCCGCACGATCTGCGTCGCGCATGGAGTCGGAACCACTCGCAGTTGCGTTGGCAATCTGGGCCAGCACGATGTTCAACTCCTCCGACGCCTGCCCCCACCGACGCTGCGCGTCGTTCCACGCCTCCGAACCCGCGCCTTCCCATCCCGCCTGCAGATTGTCGACAACAACCTTGATCTCACCCTGTTTGTCGTTGATTGCCTGCGCCTGACGCTTCATTTCGTCGGACAGCATGGCAAGTCCGCCGAAGTCGTACCTGATCATGTTCTCGCTCATAACCACTCCCATTCCACTTTTGCGTCCATATCGAGCCTGATCTGTAAGGTCGTTCACATTCGGGTCGATCCGAGTTGTCTCACCGAATGTTCTTGCGCGGAGCCTGATTCAGAGCACTCAGGACATGTTGACGGTCGCGCCACGCAAGGAACTCACGTTGTCGGATTCTGCGCTGTCGAATGTTCCTGCCGACTGCTTGATCTGCTCACAGATATCGCTCAGCGCGGTGTCGAGCTTCATCGCAGCGTTGTTGTAGCGCACCATGATGTCTGCGTATTCGGTGTGTGCACTGCCCTTCCACGAACCGCTCGACGCCTCCGCTTCGGATCGAACAGCGTTTACCAGTCCTCTGATGTCACCCAAATGGCCGTTGATGACATTCGACGAACTGACCAATTCAGCGGTTGTTGCGGTAAAGCCCATGTCTTCCCCCTGGTTGTGATGTGCATGCGCGGTGTCGGCGGTGGCTCACATCCGGCGGACCTTCTCTGGCGACAAATACCTGATGTGCGCTACACATACTTGGACGCCGCTCACTCGTCGACGGTTCCGACGGTTCGAAACAAATTTCGCGTAAGCCAGTCAGTTCACGTAGGACAGGGATTCGACGATCTGAATGCACTCCGGCTCGAGCGCATCCCACTCACCGACGATGTACTGGCACCCGATGCTCACCTGCGTGCCCCGTTCGACAAATACCTGCCACCGAACTTCTGAATATCCATCCGGAAATTCGCTGTACAACAGAACCTTTCGTCCGTCCACCGCAACAGCGGACTCGAGCTTCCCGAAGCGGAGCGGATCCTCTATCGCGGCCAGTTGATCACGCAGATCGAGCTCGACTGCATCGAACTCGACGCCTGTGCGGAGTTCTTTCTCCATGATCACGATTTTGCGGTCGTTCCCCGACGGCGGAATCAAGTCCATCCGTCCTGCGGTCGATCGGTTCGGATCGGGCGCCCACCCCGCCGGCACTTCAACGCTCACGTTGCCACCACCGAGCGGGATTGTGGTCGTCGGCGCGGCCGACGTAGTGGAAGGCACCAGGGTGCTCTGCTGAGCACCGCCCAGTGTGGTCGGCAGCATGGTCACCGGCGCCACATCGGCGGACCGACCGTCAGTAGGTCGGGCGTGGACGGCAGTGCCTTCGACGCGCCCCGTCACGACCGCCGCGCCTATCCCGCACAGTCCGACAACAACGACTAACGCCGCCAGCGCCGCCCACCAGCGGCGCGGGTGGACACCCGAATCGTCTTGCGTCACTGGCGTTGACGACAGCACCCACCGATCTCCGAACGCCGAGTTGTCGACGGCCCGCCCCGCCGAGTTTTCTGCCGTGACCGATTCCAGACGCACCCGCGGATCCACGATCGCTCGGACGATCCGGCTCTCGTCGAGAACGCGCACGCTCGCATAGCCGTGAATGCTTCGCGACCCACGCTCCAAGGACGACGCAATCGGATGCGAATGCCGCCCGACAACCACCACGGAGTCTCGAACAGTCAGTTCCTCCAATTCACCGAACAGCTGCGGCAATTCCGACAGTGGTCTGCGCCGAGTACTCATGATCGTGACGTCTCCGTCGAAGTCGCGCGCACACGAAACGACTGCGTCACCACCACGAATCTCCACCACGACGCACCTCGCCCGCCAACTACTGCGGGTCGCACGGGCAATCGCAATCGCGGTCGGGACCAGGACGACGTCATAGCCGACCTGGCGCGCAGCGTCGAGCAAACGCCCCTTGCGGGTATTCCCCCACTCGGTCGGATAGCTCAGATACAACACATCCGCATCGGCCAGACCACAACCTTGCACAGCATGCTGAATCAAGTGCACCAGTTCGAGATCGGTCGGCGCGATTCGCCCACCGATCTCCATGTAGTTGTCATCGATGAAATCGAACGGATTGACAATAGGCAACGCGGCTGCCGGCGACGAATGCTGCTCGGTGTCGACCCTGCAACAGAATTCGCGTTGACCTGTTGCCGACCACGCGTGCAGCGAACCTACGTGCACGGAAACCGACAACGTGTGACCCGGTGTCACAGCGGTGGCATCCACGGTAGCTGCACCAGTTGGGTCCGCGACCGAGAAACGTAGGTGCCCCGCCCCTGCGGCATCGCCGCACCACGCACGGCGCCAACCAGATTTCCCTCGTCGCGGCTGCCGCTCATCACGACACCGGCCGGTGCCATGTCACGGATCCGGGCAATTACCGGCTCGAACAGCGCTCGCCCTGCCCCACCGGATCGTCGTGCGATCACCAGATGCAGCCCCACGTCTTTCGAGTGGGGAATGAACTCGAGCAGTGCCGCGACTGGATTTCCGGTGGATGTTGCCACCAGGTCGTAGTCATCGATGATCACGTAGATTTCCGGTCCCGACCACCACGAGCGTTCTCTCAGTTGTTGTTGCGTCGTATCCGAATTCGGCATTCTACCGCCGACAATCCTAGCCAGGTCCGCCATCAGTTCACCGAATGTCACCGCTGAGGCCGCGTATCCACCGAGGTGATTGCCGTCGACGACACCCAACATCGAATGCCGGTAGTCACCGATGATCAATTTTGCCTGCGCCGGCGTGTTCGATGCCATGATTCCTTCGGCGATGCCGCGGAGCAGCGACGTCTTCCCGCAGGCGGTATCGCCGAATATCAGGAGGTGCGGGTGCTCTACGAAGTCCATGTAGACGGGTTCGAGGTCGGTTTCGCCCAACCCGATAGGTACCTGCAAACACCGACCGTCTCCCGCGCTCGCCTGCGGCCACCTGCCTCCGACGGACGTGAGAAGTTCTGCACGCGTGTATGATTCAGGAAGCATCCGAACCGGCGGAGCAGGTCGGGACGTCGACATAGCCGCAATGCGCCTTACGGCATCGGATACCGCGGCACTGAGTTCCCCGCTACTGGAGATACCGTCCATTCGCGGAAGCCCGGTCAACAGGTGAAGTCCTTCACGCGTGATTCCCCGCCCCGCATGACGTTCCGGAACCAGATTTGCCTTCTGACGCCCCGCGTCGGAGTCTCCCGGGTCACCCAGACGAAGTTCGATTCGCGTGCCGAGTTGATCTTTCAACGCCGGCCGGATATCTGCCCACCTCGGCGCGGTGACCATGACGTGGACCCCGAACGACAATCCCTGCGCGGCAAGAATATTGATCGGGCCTTCCAGAGACTCGAAGTCGGAACGAACGCTTGGCCACCCGTCGATCACCAGGAAGACATCACCGAATCTGTCGCGTTCGAGGCCGGCAGCGGCACCTACTCCGCGAGGATCGGCAGCGCGCAACCGCCGGAATTCGACCATTGAATCGATGCCGAGATCACGGAAGAGTCGCTCCCGTTGTTGCACTACCGTCGCAACCTCCGCGACTGTTCGCCGAACCCTGTCCTCGTCGAGCCGATTTGCCACCGAACCGACGTGCGGAAGATCCCGCAGTCCCAGCAAAGTTCCGCCGCCGAAATCGAGGCAATAGAACTGCACCTGCTCCGAAGTATGTGTCAAAGCAAACGCCATGATCAGAGTCCGCAGTGCCGTCGACTTCCCCGACTGCGGGCCGCCGACGATCGCTACATTTCCGGTCGACCCGTTGAGGTCGACGACAAGTGGGTCGCGTCGCTGGTCGAACGGCCTGTCGACAATTCCGAACGCTGCACTCAGATTGCCGCGGGGCAGATTCGGATCACGTGACACGGCGCGCGGAAGAAGCTGGTCGAGCGTCGGGGACGCAGAGAGTGGAGGAAGCCACACTTCGTGCGCGCGCGGACCGTACTCCTTGATCCTGTCGACGAGAACTCCCATGAGCGTAAGTGATTCGTCACCGGCCTCCCCCATATCGACGAAGTCCGGCTCCACTACATCCGCCGGGACGTGAGCACTGATCACTGTCGCAGCAGTGAACAACACCGGAGCGAGAGCAACAGTTTGTTCCGTCGCAAGTCGCGTCGGCGCAATCCTCGCACCCTCGTAGGGTCCGGAGACGTACGCGCCTTGAAAGCGCACGATCTCAGCTGAATCAGCTTTCACATATCCGGCGCCTGGATTTCCGGGTAGATAGTACGCGTCGGGAACCCCCAATACCGTCCGAGACTCGTTGGCCGAAAACGTCTTCAATCCGATCCGATACGACAGATGGCTGTCGAGCCCACGCAACTTCCCTTCGTCCAGACGTTGACTGGCAAGCAGCAGGTGGATGTGCAGCGATCGACCGAGTCGCCCTATTGCCACGAACAGATCGGCGAATTCCGGTTGCTGACTGAGCAGTTCGGAGAACTCGTCCACTACGACGAACAGGGCAGGTAGCGGGTCCAGGGCGGCGCCCGCCACCCGCGCTTTCTCGTAGTCCGACACATTTGCGAAGTTTCCCGCGGCCCGGAGTAGTTCTTGACGACGGTTCATTTCACCGGCAAGTGCGTCGCGCATCCGGTCGACCATGGCTAGTTCTTCGGCAAGGTTGGTGATGACGGCCGCAACGTGCGGCGCATCTTCGAGACCGAGGAACGTGGCCCCACCTTTGAAATCCACCAGGACAAGATTCAGTGCATTCGGCGAGTGTGTCGCAATCAAACCCAGAACAAGCGTCCGAAGAAACTCCGATTTGCCCGAACCTGTTGCCCCGATGCATAAACCGTGCGGCCCCATTCCGTTCTCAGCGGATTCCTTGAGGTCGAGTTCGACAGGTTGACCGTCACCGCCGACTCCGATCGGTACCCGCAGTCGATCACGCCCCTGACGAGGTAACCATGCATGCTCCGGGTTGAAGCGCGCCGCGTTTCCGATGCCCAGCATCTGACTCCACGACCGCGACGCCGTGTCGTCGTCCCCCGAATCGACGGCATTCTGTGAAGCAGCACGGTACGGCGCCATCCGCCGGCCGAAGGTCTGCGCGGTGGTCGTGGAGACGGAATCCGGGCGCGCGAACTTCTCCACTCCGGCACTGCTGACCGCGCCCACCTGATCAGGAGCGACCACCAGGCGCAAACCACGACTGGCGGACAACGACGACGAGAAACCGCACAGGTCCAGGATTGTCACCGAATCCAGACCTGATCCGGTCAACAGACCCGAATCGCCTTCCAACAATCCGCCGTCGACGACCACGACAATATGCGGAACGCCCGCCGTAGCGGGCGCGTTGCGCGAGTACCGTCCGCGCATCGAAAGTTGCTCACCCAGAGCGCCTTCCAATTCGAGATAAGAGCCGTAGACCATCCGCGCCGCACCGGCACCGTCGTACGCCTCGGGATGCTGTGTGTGCGGCAACCATTTGACCCATTCCCAGTGGGACTGCGCATCGGGGCCGCACACCAGTGCGATCTGCAGTACGTCGGGACCGTGAAAAGTGCACAGTTGCATCAGCATCGCCCTGACCAACGAACGGGCGGCGTCACGTTGACCTTCGAGAGCTATCGCAGCGAACCCCCGCAACGACACCGCAGTCGGAAGATCCTCGACCACAGAATGGGAACGGACGAATCGCCGAAGTGACACGGATGCAACTGGTTCGAGGTCTTCGACCGGTCCGGTCTCCGGCGAGATCAGACGTGTCGCCAGTCTCTGACTACCGAGGCCCACGCGTACGTGACAATAGTCGGGATCGGTTATCTGACGCTCCCACATGCGTGACGTGCCCGCCAGCGTCCACAGCAAAGACGGCTGCGGACTACTCCATGCGAGTGCCCGGCGTTGCGCCTGTCCGGTCTCGTCGACGTCGCGACGCAACTGATCGAGATAGCGAAGGTAGTCTTTGCGATCTTCGTTGACCTCGGCGACGCGCGCGCCACCACTACGACCGCCACCGGCCAACATCCCGAGCATCGAAACCATCATCATGATCGGAAACAGCAATGACATGGGATTTCGCGCCATTCCCGACGTGAACATCAACGCGACCATTCCGATCATCGCCACCACCATCACCACCGGAAGCAATTTGGTGAGCAGATTTCCCGGCGTAGCACGAGGAATCTCGGGCGGCGCCTGCAACGTCACCTCGCCGCCTGGCGCCCGCGGCGCCTCCCGCCGAGCTCGACGCAAAAATCTGACTGTACTCACTTCGCCCCCTACAGCGCTGCGATGTGTCCGACATCAACCGGACCGCCCCCACGGCACAAAGTCCACGCAACGAGAAGACACTAACCCATCGAGCCGACAAGACCTTGGGGTGCAACCGTTCCACCGGGCAGTGACGGCAGCAATTCCCAGTCCGGTGTCGTATGGTTCCGATAAAGAAGGGGGACGCGAACGGGGAATCGCGTCGGAGGTGGGGTTCGATAGTGAACGGTGGGGTTGATTCATGAGCATATCGACAACTGACACGACGTCGGCAGCGCCGAGTGAGCGTCGAACAGCACCGTCCGCAGAGCTGTGTCGGCTGACAGTTCTCTCGGCACACTCGCAGGTCGATCTTGCAGTACCGCTGCGCATTCCGCTCACACTGGTCATTCCCGGCATAGTCGACACTATTCGAAGCCACAGCGGTTCCAATGATTTCGACACGGAATCCGAACAATTCGAACCGACGGACTGGACCCTCGCCAAGGTCTGCCGCGCGCCCCTCTCCGGCACACTCTCACTTCACGAGCATGGAATCCGTGACGGAGAATTGCTCGTTCTCGAAGCCGCAGACGCTGCCGCTCCGCCGCCACTGTTCGACGACATCATGTACACCGTCGCCGCCACCGGCGCTCAGACCTATCGGCGATGGACACCGCTGGCTGCACGGATCACCGGCTCCGTGATCGCTGTCCTCGCATCGTTACTCGGCTCGGCTGCGTTACTGGTCGGCGCAACCGGAATACCCGGTGCTACTTGCGCTTTCATTACATCCATTGTGCTGACCATTGCGTCCATCGTGTCGGCCCGCGTCTACCACGACAGTGGTAGCGCCCTTGTCCTCGGCTGCGCCGGCGTTCCACTCGCGTTCACCGCTGGTCTCCTTGTCGTTCCCGACGAGCTCCAGGCGCCACACCTTCTCATGGGTTCCGTGCTCGTCGCATCGGTGGCATTACTATGCCTGCGCCTCTGCGGCGTCGGATTAGCCACATTCACAGCACTTTTCGGCATCTCATCGGCAGCAACGGCAGCTACTGCCGCCGCAACGCTGCTTCCGCGCGTTTCGCTGGAAACAATCAGCGCAGCCGCCATCGCACTCGCACTCATCACGCTCGCCTACGCGGCGCGGCTTTCGATGATTCTTGCCAAGCTTCCGTTGCCACCAGTGCCGGTACCCGCAAATCCGCTGGACGAGGCTCGTGATCGTGTCACCGAGCCCGAAATGCCGAATTTCGACGAATTGACTGAGCGAACCGGACGCGCCCGCAGTTACCTGACGGGTTTGGTGGTTGCGACATCCGTGACAGCGATGACCGGGGCGCTGAGCGTGGCCGCGGTCCATACCGACAACGGAATCGCCTGGTCCGGCCTTGCCCTGGCCGGAGTTACCGCAGGCATTCTGATGCTCCGCGGCCGCACATTTGCCGGTACCGCCCAGGCTGTTCCCCTCATCGCGTGCGGGGCAGCCGTCGTGCTTGTTGTTCTGGGCGCACAGATCTGGTTGCGCAAAGACAATCACGTCATCGTTTTTGCGCTCGCCATGGCCGTTCTCATCCTGGCCCTGGTGCTGGGAATCCTCGCACCGAACCGGGTGTTCAGCCCGGTGATGCGACGGGTTGCAGAGTTGATCGACTTGGCTGCGATCGCGCTGATCGTGCCTCTGATTTGTTGGGTGACCGATCTGTTTTCGGTCATGCGCGGACTCTGAGCGTCGGACAGACACGCATGAATCGTGGAATATCCTGGACTGCAACACTCCTCTCCATGGCTGCACTCGCACTCTGTGCGGGGCAGGGCGTAGCCGTCGGCGCGATGCCGCCACCCATCGATCCGTTGATGCTTCCCGAGGACGGCCCCGCTGCGCCACCTCAGGCCACGCAACAACGCACACTGTGCGTCCCGGCAGTATCGGGCGGCGACGGTGCCGATATCCCACCTGCCCAGCTGGACTTGGCATTCGACGCAGTCTGGCCGATCACCACCGGTACCGGGCAGCGTGTCGCGGTTATCGATACCGGAGTGAACCGTCATCCCCGACTTCCCAATCTGGAACCCGGTGGCGACTACGTGGGGACCGCCGACGGAACCGAGGACTGCGACGCACACGGGACGGTTGTCGCCGGGTTGATCGGCGCCCAACCGGTGGATGGATCAGGCTTCTCCGGTGCCGCACCTGGCGCGACAATCATTACGATCCGACAGTCCAGTTCCGCGTACTCCCTTGCCGGTAGTCAGGACAATTCGAATATCCCGGAGAACTCGTCCGGGTACGGAAATGTCGACACGATGGCCATGGCTGTCCGTCACGCCGCCGAGATGGGAGCCACCGTCATCAACATCTCCGAAGTTGCGTGCAAGCCGGCAGCCGAGGGCATCAACGATCAAAGCCTGGGTGCCGCAATCCAGTACGCCGCCGTCGTCAAGGACATCGTCGTCGTAGCCGCCGCGGGAAATGTCGGATCCGGCGGCTGCAAAACCCAGAATCCCGCACCCAACCCGCTCAGACCTGTTGCAGACCTGTGGAATTCGGTCAACACGCTCGCCAGCCCTGCTTGGTATGACGACTTCGTGCTGACCGTCGGATCCGTCGATCCCACCGGGGCGGCAAGTTCGTTCAGCCTCGGTGGGCCCTGGGTCGACGTGGCGGCTCCCGGTACCGGAATCGTGTCACTCCATCCGACCGAAGCTGGGTTGACCAACGGAACGTACGGCCCGGACGGTGCCGTTCAAGCAATCAACGGAACAAGTTTTGCGGCCCCCTATGTCGCAGCAACCGCGGCGCTGGTTCGATCCCGATACCCGGATCTCACTGCTGCACAAGTAGTTCAGCGTATCGAGTCGACTGCGCATGCCCCGGCCGAGGGCTGGAACCCCTACGTCGGGCATGGGATAGTCGATCCGTTGGCAGCAGTCACAGCGCTGCCGAGCGACGCCGAAACCTATCCACTGGGCCACCACACCGCGACTTTGGCCGCGCTGCCCGTACCGCCGCCGCCGGACAACCGCGCACGCGACGCGGCACTGCTCGGAGTCGCGGCCGTCGGTTCGCTCGGAGTCCTCGCCCTGTTGTCATCGTTTCCGATACGTCGCGTGTTTGCAGAGCGAGGACACCGTTCACGTCGTCAGGAAACGGCAGAGAGCTGATCCTGAGGCAGATCCGTGTGCTCCGGAGGCAGATCCTTGGCCCGACCGGAACGAATCTTGTCGATCACCATGACGCACAGCAAGGAGGCAACGCCCCAGATCACAAACGTGATCAGATGCGAACCGACTGTGTCTGCGCCGAAGTACAGAATCGACCGAACCGACTCCACAGCAGCAGGCATCGGCAGGATTCCGTGCAGCACCCGGAATATCTCGGGTTCCATGTAGACCGACATCGCGCCACCCGACGCCGGAACCCCGAGGAACATCAAGATTGCAACCGCCGGGATGACTGCGAGGAGTCCGAGCAGCCGAACGAACACCGTCGTGAACAGTGCCGTACAGAAAATTGCGACGATTCCGGTTCCCAAGAGTTGCCAGAAGTACCCGTCGATCGCTCCGACTATCGGTCCGGCAATCGTCCAGATCACAGCGGACATGAAGACCGACCAGCCTGCGAGCACGGGGAGCAGGGTCCGCAGTTTCATCACAGTGGGCGCGGCACTGCTCGCGACGACGATGATCATGAAGCCGGACATGATCCAGCCCATCGCGATGTACATGCTGACCGTGCCACTGGAATCGGAACCCGCAAGCGGCGCAAGGTCCTGTGTGGTCAGCGGCACCTGCTGGCCCGCCGCAACCTGCGTGAATACAGCGGCAACTGCTTGTTGCTGGCTCACGCCGGCAGCCTGGCTGGTGATCAAGGTCGCGGTCGGCGAATCAGACGACGGCAATACGTACGCAGCGACCACCGTACGGTCCTGAACCAGGGCGCGAGCGTCGTCAACCGAATCGACTGCACGCAAATCGAACAAACCACCCAAATTCTGTTCAAGTCCGACAACGGCTTGCTCAGTTTGCTCACTCGTCGCGGCTACCACGGCAACCGGCATGTCGCGGGGCGCCGGCTGGTACATGGCACCGAGCATGACCGAGAGCATCAGCACAACCATGGCAAACGGGAAGAACGCGAGAGTGGCGTATCGAACCTTGTTGCTGGTGGGGCGTGCTCCGGCTGTCAACGACTCCATCGTCACCTCAGGAGTACCACCTTCAGGACTGCGACGACGTTTGAGCGCGTCGACACCCAAGGTCGCGAGAAGTGCCAACGCTGCGCCGAGAGCCAGGACGATCAGGTGCGAGCCGAGACCGTCGCCGCCGAAGTACAGCACCGATCGCAGAGCCTCACCCGTTGCCGCGGTGGGCAGGAAACCATGCAGCGTCGCGTAAATCGACGGCAGGGTGTAGACCGACATTCCCATGTTCGATGCCGGGACTCCGAGCACCATGATGAACAGCATGCCGACCAGAACCGCCATCGGCCCGAATATCCGCGTGAGGAACAACTGCACCGAACCCACAGCAAAGACGGCCAGCCAGGAGATTCCGAGAACAGCCGCCGCATGTCCCTCGACTGCACCGAGAATCGGGCCCGTGACCAACCACACGAGCGCTGCGATCAGCGCAGACCATCCCGCAAGGAGTGGCACGACTCGACGGAATCGCAACAGCTCCGGCGAGTTGGACAGTGTGATGCTCAGGGGCATGTAGCCCGCAAGCATGAGCGCCGTTGCCATGAACATCGCCGCCAGACCAGCGGTGTCGTGGGCGGGAAGTGGAGCCAGATCTTCGACCGTCACGTTGAGCCCCTGCTCCAGCACTTGTGGGGCAACGAGACCGGTGACGGTCGAGACCTGGGCAGCGCCCGCCGCGCTCGCGGTGTAGACCGTCGCGGTGGCACCGCCCGCCGCGGGAAATGACACGACTCCGGATACTTCACGGTCGAGAAGGAGTTGACGTGCCTCGTCCTCGCTGCCGACTACTCGAACATCGACTGCCGACGGATCAGATGCCTCGAGCGCAGCAGCGAACTGATCGGCCTGCTGCATCGGCCCGGCAATCGCGATCGGCATGTTGTTCGGGGACGGCGCGTGCATCGCGGCCAGATACCCCGTGATCATCATGCCGACCATCAGAAAGGGCAGCAGGATCATCGCGACGTATCGCCCGATCTGCTCTTTTCGAGCGCGAGCGGCCGCGGCCTCGGCTTCCGCGGCCTCGGCTGGCGGATCCTCGGTTTCCGGCGGTGGGGCGGTGGTCATAGTCGAACTCCTCAATCCAAAAATTACGCTGTGCGTCTTAAAAAAATTACGCCACATGACTTAGAATGACAATCGGTAGAGTCGTGACGTTGGTCCCACTTCCGCGGCTTCGCGCCGGAAAGCCAGTCAGGGGACAAGTAGACGGAGGAAATATGGGGCAACACGGAGATCGGGTTCGACAGGCATTGCTGGACTCAGCAGAGGAGCTCTTTGCCACCCACGGCATCGACGCAGTGTCGAACCGCCATATCGCCGAACACGCCGGCAACGCCAATCACTCCGCAGTGGCCTACCACTTCGGTGGACGCGACGAACTCATCCGAGCCCTCTTGGAGCGTCACGCGACCGAGACCAGAATGCGCCGCACAGAACTTGTCGCCGTGATGGGCGAGGATCCCGATCTCCGAGACTTGTTGAGCTGCCTCATTCTTCCGTGGACCGACCAGCTGGCGTCGTTGCCGCGGCCGAGTTGGCGCGCACGCCTACTGCAGCAATTGAGGTCCGTGCCATCGGGAATCGAGCTCATCTCCATGATGTCGGACCCGCTCGAAGACGACCTCATTCAGCAAACGAAGGCCTTCCTCGTGGACGTGCCACCACCCGTACTGGCCGGCCGGGCCTGGATCATGGGGCGCATGGTCACCGACGTCTGCGCCCGGTACGAGTTGCTGGTCGAGCAAGATTCAATCGACCCTCACTGGACCGACTTGGCCTACTTCATCGTCGACGCTGCCGTGGGCATTCTGTCGGCGCCCGTTACCAGCGTCGGTGACTTTCTCAGCGTACGTACACCGTCTAATTGACCGGCGCTGCCGGAAACGGATCGGGTGCCATTCCATCATGTGCAACAAGGGCATTCGATTTGTCGAGCGACGGCCCCGAGGCCAATAACTCCAATATTTGCCAGGGCGCACGATCGGGGGGCCTCGACAGTCCGAGCGCCTTGGCCGAATCTTCGTTCGGCACGCCGTATTTCACACCGGTATCGGCAACATAGAAGACACTGTCGCGCCGAGTGCTATCCGCCTCGATACCGGTCGCTTGAACAAATCCCCCCATGCCCGGGGCAACGTAGGCAAAATCCAGCCGATCCCCCGAACCGTCCGCCTGCGCCAGCGCAACCACCCTGGCGTCGGCAGTAATCGGCAAGTCACTGCCCACGACTACACTCATGCTCGCGGAGCTGCGCTGCGCCGCAACCGAAATCGGATCCGGTTTCCAGACAAGACAACTGACCGGAGCTACGTCTTCGTTCACCACGCTCGGGGCCACAGCCGGGAGGGCAGCAGTGGCAAGTTCGTTCACCGAGGGAATGCGATTGATAGCATCCGGAGTCACCGTGGCAATCCCCGACTCACCCTGAGAATCGGAGAAGTAGATCAGTTGCGCCACAGCTGAACTGACCTTCTGTATGCCGCTCCCGAGAACGACGTAGTACATCATCTCAGCGCCGGTGGACACTTGAACAACAGATCCGACTGTCTTGTCCGCCAATGGATACTGCGGCGCCGTACCAAGACCACGAATGGGCGGAGCCTGTATCCGCGGAACCTCCGGGATGGCATTGAGCATGCCGACACCAATCGGCCGCGGCTCGATTCCTTCCAGTCCCAATGCTCGCGTGATCGCCGGATCGCTGATGTCGATCGCCGCCCGTTTCCCGTCGTAGACGAGAAAATGATCACCACCGGAACGCACGAGAAGCGCCTGATCAGAAGGCAAGTACGACGCCACGTCACGCATCTCGGGTTCGCCGACCAGCACCGCCGAGGTTATGGATCGACTGCCGTCGGCGCCCACTGTGTCACACACCGTCCAGGGCGCATTTGTCGGATCTGCCGCCTCCGGCAATGCCGACGGCCCACCTGGTATCCCGACCAGCGCTCCCCGAGGCTTACCGTCGATTTCGGATTCCTTCACGATCGAAGGCTTGTCCGGCGAACCGATGATCAACCTCGCAGACGCAAGGTTCAGAACCGGGTGAAATGTCCCCTCCATTGCGACAAACATTGCACCCGAGTCTTTTCCGACCACGATGGCTGCATCGGCAATCTTGTCCTGAGGCCGAAAGAGCGCAAGCACGCCACACCCCGCAAGACCCAACGACGCCAGCACGATACCGACGACCAGAGCCCTCGATTGCGATCGCATCGGATCGTGCAACATCCGCACATCCCGCCTGACCAGTGCATGTTCCATGCGCCGCACCAGGAAGCGGTATCCGTTGACCTGCCATCGAGTTGTAGGTGTAGCAGCCATCTTTCCCCCCGTACCTGACATCCCCTGAGATGACACAGTACAGTTCCCCCGGGGGTGGAACCGTGGACAGATCACGTTTGAAGAACTGGCCGTCGTCGCACAGGATCTCGGCGCGCGAGCTCGTGGTTGCGCAGGTCGTTGGTATCAGCGCAGCGTGCCTCGCCCTGTTTGCCGGACTCGAACTGCGGTGGGCAATTGTGATCGCAGGCATTGTCACTGTGATCCTGCTGTTGCATATCGGCGGACGGTCGATCGCGACGTGGATTCAGACCGCCATTCGCTACCTTCGAGGGCGCCAGACCTCCAGCGGCACCATCGTGAGCTTCCAGACGCCGAGCGAGCAATCCATTGGCCTACGCGTCGACGGTTCGACGCTGGTGAGCGTCGTCGAGATCATGGCGCCGCACGACTACCTGACGCGAATCGGACGAACGTCATTCGACGCGTCGCATATCCTTCCCACTGCGGCACTCGCAGATTGCCTTCACCAACACGACATTTCGCTTACCGGGATCGACATCGTCAGCCACGGATTCCGGGTGGCATCTGGAACACCGGCAACCGAAGTGTACGACCGTCTCATCGGCCCACTACCCGCCACGGCCACCAGAATCGTCTGGCTCGCACTTCGATTCGACCGAATCGAAGGTTCCGATGCCGTTGACCGCCGCGGTGGTGGCAGCGACGGAGCGGCGCGCAGCATCTCTGTCGCGACAAGTCGCGTCGTCCGAGTTCTCGAAGCCGCCGGCGCGCGGGCACGCATATTGACAGCACCCGAGATCTCCTCGTCGATCGCACAGGTCAGTCGCGGTGTGGAAGCCGCAGACGTGGCCCAAACATGGTATTCCACACCACTTCCCGGTGTATCGAATCTCGGTTACGGAATCGAACCGAAGTCGATCACCAAAGACAGTCTTGCGCAGGTGTGGGCGGCTGCAACACTGGGTACCTCCGTCACGGTTCGACTCCGACCGCGTCCCGAAACCGGACTGACGACGGTGAGTGCAACATGTCGATTTACAACACGGCATCTCCCGAACGCTGCCCCGGTCGCCGGGCTGGTATCCATGCGTGGCCGTCAACACGATGCCCTACTGACCAACATGCCGACAGCGCTCACCTCGCTCGACGCCATCTCACCTACCCGAACGATGGATGCTGCCGAACTGACCGCACTCGAGCTCCCGCTAGCGGGATGCGGACAACTTCTCGGATCCGATGATCGAGGTCACGGCGTTGCTGCCCTCATTGCGGGAACCGGCGTGAATACCGTCTTCGTGGCCGGGGAACTCTATCTCGCCCAACAATTGATCTTCCGTGCCGTCGCCACCGGAACCCGGGTTCTGATCCATACGGATCGGCCCGAGACCTGGACACCCTTGATCGACTCGATGGGTGTGCCCGATCGCCTCCGAGTTTCCGGCCACGGACAAGGAGTTGAAGGAACCTTCAATGCCGTTGTCTTCGACGGTGTTCGAGCTCTTCCCCCGCGCGCCGGGGTCACCGCGGTCTACGTGTACGGCAACCCGGGGCAATGGCCCGAGATCGACCCCGATCTCACGATCGTCCAGCCGAATGCCCTCGGGGATCGGATTGTCGTTGCAACAAACAAGACGAGCGTCGAACTCACTTTGGTGACCATCGCCGCTGAAACATCGTTCATCGGACGGCCGCGGGCAGGGGCCGACTTCCCGGTGCCGTCGTAGCCGAGTGTCACCCGGGATAGGGCTGCCGCCCACGATGGCTGCGCAGTCCTCGCCCCCACCAGTCCAATTGGTCGATCATCCGGTCGGCGGCATCGGTTGCGATCGGGTCGAGAGTAGGATTCGGCGCACGAAATTGCTTGCGGGCCTGGTGGATACTCACACTTTGCCGAACAGAGACCATATGCAATTCGGCTACTACCTGACGCAGTTGTTCCGTCGCCCGTAAACCGCCCGACACTCCCCCGTACGACACGAAACCGATCGGCTTTGCCCGCCACTCGTGTTTCACCGAGTCGAATGCCGTCTTCAGAGCAGCAGAATATCCATGGTTGTACTCGGGCGTGACCGCAACAACGGCGTCGGCGCACTCGATGCGTCGACGCAATTCCTCGGTGGCGTCCGACGGCGAGAAATCCGTTGGAAGCACCAATTCGGCGAGGTCGACGACCGAGACAGACCAATCCGGTTGCTGCGCAGCACGCGCAACAAACCAATCGGCCACAGCCATACCGATTCGTCCCTCGCGCACGGAACCGACAATTACCTCGACAAACAGATCGGTCATGCCGTTGATGGTAACGGCGCGCCTGTCGCAGCAATCCCGGTGGTGATGAGGGCGGCAAGTTCGCGGTACGCCTGCGCGTCGTCCAATCCGGTCGCCTTATAGACGTCACGTTGCTGTATGCGGACCATCGTGGTCGAGGCCGCGTCAGCCACAAACGATGCATGTACTTCGCGAAACGCGCCGGTCTCCACACCCCGAACAATCAGTTCGCGTACTCGACTCGCCGCGATCGAGGTGTTCTTCTCGTACACCTGACGCGCCGACGCGGACGCGGCGAGGTCTTCCATGAACTGGTGCGATGCGGCGGAAAGTTGATCGCCGACGGCTTCGAGGTATGCGCTCACCTGTTGCAATGGATCCGTGTGCGCAGCAACCGCGTCTTCGACGGCACCCGTCGCTGTCCGAAAGAAGTGGACCGTGACGGCGCGCACGAGATCGTCTTTGCCTGCTGCAACCGTGTACAGAGTGCTCTTGGAGCAATGCAGACGCGCGGCGATCTCGTCGAGAGTGAGATGAGCAAATCCTTCACGGAGGAAAAGCTCGACCAACTGATCGAATAGCTGCGCTCTGCGTGCCGTCACTCTTGCCATACTCCGAACAGTACTGCAGTATCGTTTCCAGTACTACTACAGAAACAGGAGTCGACAGTGCCGGTCGAACGTCTGATGCCCAGCCAGGAAGCTCGCGATCTCATCGAACTGACCCGAGACGTGGCAGACAAAGTTCTCGCCCCCAAGGTCAACGAATACGAGAAGGCCGAGAAGTACCCGGACGGAGTCTTCCCCGCACTCGGTCAAGCCGGGCTGCTGAGCCTGCCGTACCCCGAGGAATTCGGCGGCGGCGATCAGCCGTACGAGGTCTACTTGCAGGTTCTCGAAGAGATTGCATCACGTTGGGCTGCAGTTGCCGTCGCAGTCAGCGTTCACAGCCTCTCCTGCTTCCCCCTCTTCACCTTCGGCACCGACGAACAGAAGAACACGTGGTTGCCGGACATGTTGGGCGGCAACACCATCGGCGCCTACAGCCTCTCCGAAGCTCAGGCAGGATCCGACGCAGCAGCACTGTCCTGCAAGGCTGCACCCGTCGACGGTGGATACCGCATCAACGGCAGCAAGGCCTGGATCACGAACGGCGGCAAGGCAGACTTCTACAACCTCTTCGCCCGCACCAGCGACGACGGCTCACGCGGCATCTCCTGCCTCCTGGTGGACAAGGACACCGAAGGTCTGAGTTTCGGCAAACCCGAGGAAAAAATGGGACTGCGCGCAGTTCCCACCGCCTCCGCGAACTACGACGACGCCTTCATCCCCGACGAGCGTCTCATCGGCCAACGCGGTCAGGGACTCCCCATTGCGTTCAGCGCCCTCGACTCCGGCCGGTTGGGTATCGCAGCAGTTGCAGTCGGCATCGCCCAGGGCGCACTCGACGACGCAGTTGCCTACGCCAAGGAACGTAAGGCTTTCGGCAAGCGGATCATCGACCATCAGGGGCTCGGCTTCGTTCTCGCGGACATGGCCGCTGCTGTCGATTCGGCCCGCGCGACATACCTCGATGCCGCCCGCCGCCGCGACGCCGGGGTGCCGTATTCCCGCAACGCCAGCGTCGCCAAGCTGATTGCCACGGACGCCGCGATGAAGGTCACGACCGACGCCGTGCAGGTATTCGGTGGCTACGGATACACCCAGGACTTCCCCGTCGAGCGATACATGCGTGAAGCCAAGATCACGCAGATCTTCGAGGGCACCAACCAGATTCAGCGTCTGGTCATCGCCCGCCAATTGGCGGGATAGCGAACTACGACAATTGCCCTCCCACGAACGTGGGAGGGCAATTCTCCGTATGGGCGCACTCAGTCGCCGCAGCAACCGCCGACCGACGGCAATTCGCGGGTCTCACGAGTAATCGCGTTGCGGGCCGCCAACTCCGAGTAATCCGGGTAATCGACTCGCACCAACGACAATCCATGAGCCGGTGCTACCAGGATGGAACTCGACCGAGAGGTTTCGTCGAGCAACCCGGCCAGCCAATCCGGCGTACGACGCCCCTCACCGACGGACAAGACGGCTCCGACGAGACTTCGAACCATCGACCAACAGAACGCGTCGGCATTCACGTAGGCAGTGAACACCGTGCCCTCTTGTGCCCAGTCGAACCGCTGAAGCTCGCGTACCGTCGTTGCGCCTTCGCGGCGCTTACAGAATGCGGCAAAGTCGTGGAGTCCCAAAAGCCGCTGCGACGCTTCCTGCATCGCAGACAGATCAAGAGGCTTCGGGTATGAAACCATGTCGCGCACACGAAGTGGTTCGACACCGAACATCGCGTTGGATACCCGGTACTCGTAATAGCGTCGCATCGCGGAGAACCGCGCGTCGAAATCGGCCGGGACAACGGAAATATTCTTGACCCGGACATCTTTCGGCAGGAACCGAGCGAGTCGCCGAACCAACCGCGACGGATCGTCCGGCAGGAGACCAGCGGGCACGTCGACGTGCGCCACCTGGCCACTCGCGTGGACGCCGGCATCCGTCCGACCGGCGACTGTCAACTGAACAGGTTGCCGTAGAACAGTTCCCAGTTTGTCTTCGATCTCACCGCACACCGTGCGTAGATCGGTCTGCCGGGCCCACCCGGAGAAATCGGTGCCGTCGTAGGAAATGTCGAGCCGCAATCGAACGAGCCCGCCGTCCCCGAGGGGGGCGGCGGGCTCGTTCGATTCAGCGTGTGCTGAAACCAAGGGAACTAGTCCTTCTTGGCCTCGGGGGCGTCGGCCGCAGTTGCGGTCTCGTCCTCGATAGCTTCGACAACTGCATCGGCGTTCTCGACCTCAGCTTCGGTTGCCTCGGCCTCGACGGCCTCGACGACGTTCTCTGCGGCGGGAGCATCCTGCGAAGCCTTGACGCGACGTGCGCGGTCAGCCTCGGAGGTGACGGTCTTTTCCTTGACGAGCTCGATGATTGCCATCGGAGCGTTGTCGCCCTTGCGGGGGATCGTCTTGATGATGCGGGTGTATCCACCGTTACGGTCCGCGTAGAACGGGCCGATCTCGGCGAACAGGGTGTGAACGACATCCTTGTTGCGGATGACCTTCAGCACCTCACGACGGTGAGCCAGCGTGCCGGCCTTGGCGTGCGTGACGAGCTTCTCGGCATAGGGGCGCAGTGCCTTGGCCTTGGACTCGGTGGTGGTGATGCGACCGTGCTCGAAGAGCGCGGTAGCCAGATTGGCGAAAATCGCCTTCTGGTGGGAAGCCGACCCGCCGAAGCGGGCACCCTTCTTGGGCTTGGGCATGATGATCTCCTAGTAAAGGACCTGAGCTGCTACAGCTGTTCGGTCTCGGCGTAGTCCTCGGTACCGTCGGCATCGCCGAAGGAACCGGCATCGGTGTCACTCCACGTTCCGGTGGCGGCGTCGTAGCCTGCAACGGTCGTGGGATCGAAGGATGCGGGGCTGTCCTTGAGGGACAGGCCGAGCGAATGCAGCTTGACCTTGACCTCGTCGATGGACTTCTGTCCGAAGTTGCGGATGTCGAGCAGATCGGACTCGGTACGGCCGACAAGCTCACCGACGGTGTGAACACCTTCGCGCTTGAGGCAGTTGTAGGAACGGACCGTGAGGTCCAGATCCTCGATGGGGAGTCCGAAGGATGCGATGTGATCGGCCTCGGCGGGCGAGGGTCCGATCTCGATACCTTCTGCTTCGACGTTCAGCTCACGGGCCAGGCCGAAGAGCTCAACCAGGGTCTTGCCCGCAGAAGCGAGCGCGTCCCGTGCGGTGATGGAGTTCTTCGTTTCCACATCGAGAACGAGCCGATCGAAGTCGGTGCGCTGTTCGACGCGAGTGGCCTCCACCTTGTAGGTGACCTTGAGCACCGGCGAGTAGATCGAGTCGACCGGAATGCGGCCGATCTCTGCGCCGGACGCCTTGTTCTGGACGGCGGGGACATAGCCGCGACCGCGCTCGACTACGAGCTCGATCTCCAGCTTGCCCTTGTCGTTCAGGGTGGCGATGTGCAGATCAGGGTTGTTCACGATGACGCCGGCCGGGGGCACGATGTCGCCTGCAGTAACAGCGCCGGGGCCCTGCTTACGGACGTACATGGTGACCGGCTCGTCCTCTTCGGAGCTCACGACGAGGCCCTTGAGGTTCAGGATGATGTCGGTGACGTCTTCCTTGACTCCGGGGACCGTGGTGAACTCGTGGAGAACGCCGTCGATGCGGATGCTGGTGACAGCAGCGCCGGGGATCGACGAGAGCAGCGTGCGGCGCAGCGAATTGCCGAGCGTGTACCCGAAACCTGGCTCCAGGGGCTCGATGACGAACTTCGAGCGGTTATCAGCGATGACCTCTTCGGTCAGCGTGGGTCGCTGAGAAATGAGCATGGTATTTCCTCCTGTACGGACGTCCACTATTTGACGCCCACGATGGGAAAGGGCTTGCGGCCCCGTGCGCCTTTCCAGCAGTCGGAACTACCGAAAAGGCGCACAGGGCGCGGAGCACCTTACTTCGAGTAGTACTCGACGATGAGCTGTTCCTGCAGAGCGATGTCGATCTGCGCACGCTCGGGAAGCTGGTGAACCAGGATCCGCAGACGCGAGCCGACAACCTGCAGCCACGCGGGAACCGGGCGATCGCCAACGGTCTCACGAGCAACCTGGAACGGAAGCGTTGCGAGCGACTTCTCCTTGACATCGATGATGTCGTACTGCGAGACGCGGTAGCTCGGGATGTCGACCTTCTTGTTGTTCACGAGAAGGTGACCGTGCGTGACCAGCTGACGTGCCTGACGGCGCGTGCGAGCGAGGCCTGCGCGGTACACGACGTTGTCGAGACGCGACTCCAGGATGGTGAGCAGGTTCTCGCCGGTCTTACCGGGGCGGTTGTTCGCCTCCTTGTAGTACAGACGGAACTGCTTCTCCATGACGCCGTAGGTGAAGCGAGCCTTCTGCTTCTCCTGCAGCTGGAGCAGGTACTCGCTCTCCTTGATACGCGCGCGCCCGTGCTGTCCGGGCGGGTACGGGCGACGCTCGAATGCCTGGTCGCCTCCAACGAGGTCGACGCGCAGACGACGCGACTTGCGGGTGATGGGTCCGGTATAACGTGCCATGATTTTCTACCTATTCCTTCCCGCTTATACCCGACGCCGCTTGGGCGGACGGCAGCCGTTGTGCGGCTGGGGAGTTACATCGGAAATGGTGCCGACCTCGAGGCCTGCGGCCTGGAGCGAACGAATCGCGGTCTCGCGACCCGAACCCGGTCCCTTGACGAAGACGTCAACCTTCTTGACACCGTGCTCCTGCGCCTTGCGGGCAGCGCTCTCAGCAGCAAGCTGAGCGGCGAAGGGAGTCGACTTACGCGAACCCTTGAAGCCGACGTGTCCCGAGGATGCCCAGGAAATGACATTTCCGGCGGGATCCGTGATGGACACGATGGTGTTGTTGAAGGTGCTCTTGATGTGAGCGGCACCGTGCGGGATGTTCTTCTTATCCCTGCGACGCGCCTTCTGGGTCTTCTTCGGACCGGTGCTACGTGACTTCGGGGGCATTACTTCGCCTTCTTCTTGCCGGCAATGGTGCGCTTCGGACCCTTACGGGTACGGGCGTTGGTCTTGGTGCGCTGACCACGCACGGGCAGACCACGACGGTGGCGCAGGCCCTGGTAGCAGCCGATCTCGATCTTGCGACGGATGTCGGCCTGAACCTCGCGGCGAAGGTCACCCTCAACCTTGAGCGACTCCTCGATGTACTCGCGGAGCTTTGCCAGGTCCTCGTCCGAGAGGTCCTTGCTCCGGAGATCCGGGCTGACGCCGGTGGCGTCAAGGATTTCCTTGGAGCGGGTACGGCCGATGCCGTAGATGTATGTCAGTGCGATCTCCATGCGCTTTTCGCGAGGAAGATCAACACCAGAGAGACGTGCCATGTTGGCATTTCCTATCGGTGTGCGGAGGTCTGCTCCCAGCCCATCCCCTGTGCCTCTTGCCGAGTAACCACGTCCGGGAACGTGGCTGGTCTCATCAACTAACTCAGTGGGGCCCCGGCCTCCGTGCCGGGGGTGAACCAATGTCCGACCTTGTCGATCGGTAAACGATCGCGTGGGGTCTCGTCAACAATGGCTGGTACTGGAAGGTCTTCTTTGCTTGTTGCCAAGCAGATCTTCGAAAAGCTAGATCTAGCCCTGACGCTGCTTGTGACGCAGGTTCTCGCAGATCACCATGACCCGGCCGTTACGGCGGATCACTTTGCACTTTTCGCAGATCTTCTTGACGCTCGGCTGAACCTTCACGTCTTCTGATCTCCTGTTTTGTCGCAGTCCGCCAAAGTGAAACCCTGGCAGACGTACTTCTCCCTGACCCAGGTCAGATCCGGGAAGTTCGTTACTTGTAGCGGTAAACGATGCGTCCGCGCGACAAATCGTAGGGCGAGAGCTCTACGACAACGCGATCTTCCGGGAGGATGCGAATGTAGTGCTGACGCATCTTTCCGCTGATGTGGGCGAGGACCTTGTGGCCATTCTCGAGCTCAATGCGGAACATCGCATTGGGCAGCGGCTCGACTACTCGTCCTTCGACCTCGATGGCCCCGTCTTTCTTAGCCATATCCTCCGCGATCCGTTTGGTTTGGCATGCTTCGTGCATCGGCTTCCGTTACATTGGCACGCAATGGTTTCTTCATCGACATGATTTTTACATCGACTCGGTGCGTTGTTCCCCGTAGCGGCAGTCCTTCACACACAAGCTGTCGACACGCATGGCGCACCGCCTAGCTATGCTACGCGAAGAGAACGACCAGGCCAAATGCACCTCCCCCCGGACACCGCATCTGGGCGGCAATCCATGCCTCCGCGACCACACAACTGGCGAACGAAAAAGTCCCGACCCCAGTTGGGATCGGGACTTCTCGACTAGCGAATCACTTTCGCCGTCAACACTTGTCGAGCACTGAAGCCGAAAACTACTCCGGCCGCAGCGTCAGAATTCGTGGGCCGTCCGCCGTGACGGCAACCGTGTGCTCCCAATGAGCAGCACGCGAACCGTCTGTAGTCACGACAGTCCAGTCGTCTTCGAGAATCACGGTATCCGTGGTCCCGAGGGTCAGCATCGGTTCGATCGCCAAGCACGACCCGATCACCAACTCGGGCCCCTTGCCCGGGGCACCTTCGTTGGCCAAGAACGGATCCATGTGCATCTCGCGACCGATACCGTGACCGCCGTAGCCGTCGACGATTCCGTATGAACGGCCGTGCAACTTCTCGGCGGCGTGGGTGCCGACCTCGATGGCATGCGATACGTCCGTCAGACGGTTGCCCGCGATCATCGCCGCAATACCAGCTTCCATCGACAACCGAGTCGCTTCACTCAGATCCCGATCGGCTGCACTGATCTCACCGACGCCGAACGTCCACGCGGAGTCTCCGTGCCAACCGTCGAGGATCGCACCGCAGTCGATGGACACCAGATCCCCCTCGGCGAGGACGTCCTGCGCCGACGGGATCCCGTGAACGACCCGGTCGTTGACCGAAGAACAGATCGAACCGGTGAAACCGTTGTATCCGAGGAATGACGGCACCGCGCCGGCATCGCGGATGACAGACTCGGCAACCGCATCCAATTCCAGGGTGCTGACACCGGGCTTTGCCGCAGCGCGTACCGCCACCAACGCCGATCCCACGATTGCGCCGGCCGCAGCCATTGCGTCGAGTTCACCCGCGGAGCGGAACGGAACAACCTTGCGTTTACGCCCGAAAACCATTACTTACCCAGCGCTGCCAGGGCGCGAGCGTTGACTTCTTCGACCTCGCCGATCGCATCGACGGAGACGATGCTGTCCTTGTAGTAATCGAACAGCGGCGACGTCTCGTCGCGGTAGACCCGGAGGCGGTTGCGGATAACGTCCTCGGTGTCGTCTGCGCGGCCACGGGCAAGCATCCGCTCCACCACGATGTCTTCGTCGACGACGAACGAGAGCACGCCGTCGAGCTTCGTATCGAGGTCCTTCAGGATGCCTTCGAGGGCCTCTGCCTGATCGACCGAACGCGGGAATCCGTCGAGCAGGAATCCGTTGGCGGCATCCGGCTCGGCAATGCGTGCCTTCACCATGTCGTTGGTGATCGAGCTGGGAACTAGCTCACCGGCGTCGATGAACTTCTTCGCTTCCACACCGAGCGGGGTGGACTGGCCGATATTGGCTCGGAAGAGGTCACCCGTCGAGATGTGGGGAACGCCGAACTTCTCGGACAGGATCGCGGCCTGGGTGCCCTTGCCGGCACCGGGAGGACCAAGGAGGACAAGTCTCACTTGAGGAACCCTTCATAGTTGCGCTGCATTAGCTGACTCTCGATCTGCTTCACGGTGTCCAGGCCGACGCTGACCATGATCAGCACCGCGGTGCCACCGAACGGCAGGTTCTGCGCGCCGCCGCCGTTCCCGATGTCGAGGAACAGATTGGGCAGAACAGCAATGGTGCCAAGGTAGATCGCACCCGGAAGGGTGATGCGACTCAGCACGTAGTTGAGATAGTCCGCGGTCGGCTGACCGGGACGGATACCTGGAATGAATCCACCGAACTTCTTCATCTCGTCGGCGCGCTCTTCTGGATTGAAGGTGATCGCGACGTAGAAGTACGTGAAGAACACGATAAGACCGAAGTAGATCAGGATGTACACCGGGTTGGCGGGATTGACCAAGTAGGTGTTGATGATGCGCTGCCACCAACTGGGGTCGACCGCAGTGCTGGCCGACGTGAGCTGCGCAATCAGGTTGGGGAGGTACAGAAGCGACGACGCGAAGATCACCGGGATGACACCGGCCTGGTTGACCTTGAGCGGAAGGTACGTCGACGAACCGCCGTACATCTTGCGTCCCACCATGCGCTTGGCGTACTGCACGGGGATTCGACGCTGGCCCTGCTCGACGAAAACGACGCCGGCAATGATCAGGAGTGCCGCAACGCAGACCAGAGCGAAGACCAGTGGACCGCGGCTGTCGAGAATCGACTTGCCCTCACTCGGGATACGCGAGGCGATACCGGCGAAGATGAGGAGCGACATACCGTTACCGACACCGCGCTCGGTGATGAGCTCACCGAACCACATGACGAGTGCAGCACCGGCAGTCATGACCAACACCAGAATGATCAAGCCGAAGATCGACTTGTCAGCGATGATGTCGTCGCAGCCCTGCAGTAGCTGTCCCCTAGCTGCGAGCGCAACGATGCCCGTCGACTGAAGCACAGCCAAAGCGATGGAGAGATAGCGCGTGTACTGCGTCATCTTGGCTTGACCGGACTGGCCTTCCTTGCGAAGTTCCTCGAACTTCGGGATGACCACGGTCAGCAACTGAACGATGATGCTGGCGGTGATGTACGGCATGATGCCGATCGCGAACACCGACAGCTGCAGGAGCGCTCCGCCGGAGAACAGGTTGATCAGCGAGTAGATACCTGCGGAGTCGCCGGAGTTGGCGATATCGATGCACTCACGCACCCGGGCGTAGTCCATACCAGGTGACGGAAGCACTGCGCCGACCCGGTAAAGGGCTACCAGGCCGAGAGTGAAAAGGATCTTCCGCCTCAGGTCGGGTGTCCTGAGGGCCGAAACGAAGGCGGAAAGCAAAGATCCTCCTGGCACGACGGTTGGGGGCAGATCTTTTGACCTGCCGAACTTCAGAACTCTAACAGTCAACTTATGGGAGCTATACGAGCCGACCACGAAATTCGGGTAAGCCGAAGATACAACCAGTGTGCCTTACCCCGTCGACGGGGCCACACTTTCGGGACGAACTGCACAGACGCCGATGGCCGCAGCACAGCAAATGCTGCGCTGCGGCCATCGGACTAGCTACGCGTGATTACTCACAGCTCGGTGGCGGAACCACCGGCAGCAGCAATCTTTTCCTTGGCGGAACCGGTGAACTTGTCGACGGTCACCTGAACGGCAACAGTCAGTTCGCCGTCGCCCAGAACCTTGACGAGCTGGTTCTTGCGGACTGCGCCCTTGGCAACGAGATCCTCGACCGTGATTGCTCCACCTTCGGGGAACAGACGGGCGATGTCGCCGACATTGACGACCTGGTACTCGACGCGGAACGGGTTCTTGAAGCCCTTGAGCTTGGGCAGACGCATATGAAGCGGCATCTGTCCACCCTCGAAGCCCACGCGCACGGTGTTACGTGCCTTGGTGCCCTTGGTACCGCGACCTGCGGTCTTACCACGCTTGCCGCCCTCGCCGCGTCCAACACGAATCTTGTTGGACTTGGATCCGGGAGCGGGGCGCAGGTGGTGCAGTTTGATGGTCATGGTTAGACCTCCTCAACTGTTACGAGGTGGCGCACCACGTTGATCAGACCGCGGTTCTGTGCGTTGTCCTCACGAACAACGGTCTGACGGATGCCCTTGAGACCGAGCGTGCGCAGAGAATCCTTCTGGTTCTGCTTGGTCCCGATGATGCTCTTGATCTGAGTGACCTTGAGATCTGCCATTACTTCACACTCCCAGCAGCCTGTGCGCGAGCGCGCAGCATGCCGGCGGGTGCAACCTCTTCGAGGGTGAGGCCGCGGCGAGCCGCAACTTCCTCGGGACGCTGCAGATCCTTGAGCGCGGCAACGGTCGCGTGCACGACGTTGATGGCGTTGTCGCTACCGAGCGACTTCGACAGGATGTCCGCGATTCCAGCGCACTCCAGCACGGCACGCACCGCGCCACCGGCGATAACACCGGTACCGGGGCTTGCCGGGCGAAGCATGACGATGCCGGCAGCAGCCTCACCCTGAACGGGGTGAGTGATGGTGTTGCCGATCATCGGGACGCGGAAGAAGCTCTTGCGAGCCTCCTCGACACCCTTCTGGATGGCCGCGGGAACTTCCTTGGCCTTTCCGTAGCCGACGCCGACCAGTCCGTTGCCGTCTCCGACGATCACGAGGGCGGTGAAGCTGAAGCGACGACCACCCTTGACGACCTTGGAGACGCGGTTGATCGTGACAACGCGCTCGATGAACTGTGACTTCTCCGCGGCGTTTCCGCCACGGCCACCGTCGCGACGGTCACGGCCGCCACCACGGTTGTCCCCACGAGCGTTGCTGTTGTCGCCGCTGTTGGGGCCATTCTGTCCGGCGGGTCCGCTTCCGCCGTCACGCCTTTGACGTCCCGGCATCAGGCTGTCCTTCCGTTGAAAATGTTGGTCATCAGAACTTCAACCCGCCTTCGCGAGCTGCGTCTGCCAAGGCCGCGATGCGACCGTGGTAGCCGTGTCCGCCGTGGTCGAAGACCACTGCTTCCACGCCGGCAGCCTTCGCGCGCTCGGCGATCAGCTGACCGACCTTCGCGCTCGCAGCCTTCTTGTCGCCTTCGGCCACGCGCACGTCGGCTTCGATGGTCGACGCAGCAGCCAGAGTGTGGCCTGCCAGGTCGTCCACGAGCTGGACGTGGATGTGGCGTGAAGACCGGTTGACGACCAAGCGGGGACGCTCGGGCGTGCCGGAGACCTTCTTGCGGAGACGGAAGTGACGACGTGTCTTCGAGAGACGACGCTTCGTGGACGCATCCTTGCCCAGCGGAATCCGCTTGGCTTTCTGGTTTGCAGTCTGGCTCATATCACTTACCCGTCTTTCCGACCTTGCGGCGGATCTGCTCACCCTCGTAACGCACGCCCTTACCCTTGTACGGGTCCGGACGACGGAGACGACGGATGTTGGCCGAGATCTGCCCGACCTTCTGCTTGTCGATGCCGGACACCGAGAACCGGGTGGGCGACTCGACGACGAAGGTGATGCCTTCGGGAGCCTCGATCGGCACCGGGTGGCTGAAGCCGAGCGCGAACTCCAGGTCCTTGCCCTTCAGTGCCACACGGTAACCGACACCGTGGATTTCCATCTTCTTGGTGTAACCCTCGGTGACACCGGTGATGATGTTCGCAACCAAGGTCCGCGACAGACCGTGCAGCGCACGGCTGCGACGCTCGTCGTCGGGGCGAGTGACGCTCAGGGAGCCGTCCTCAGCCTTGGCGATCTCGATGGGCTCGGCGATCGTCAGTGCCAGGGTGCCCTTGGGCCCCTTGACCGTGACGTCCTGGCCGGCGATCGTAACGTCGACGCCCGCGGGGACGTTGACCGGAATCTTTCCAATACGCGACATTGTGGTGGCCTCCCTCTACCAGACGTAGGCGAGGACTTCCCCGCCTACTCCTTGATTGGCCGCCTGGCGATCGGTGAGCAGACCGGACGACGTGGAGATGATCGCCACGCCGAGGCCTCCGAGGACCTTGGGCAGGTTGGTGGACTTCGCGTAAACCCGGAGACCGGGCTTGGAAACGCGACGCACGCCGGCGAGGCTACGCTCGCGGCTGGGGCCGTACTTCAGATCGACGACGAGGGTCTTGCCCACCTCTGCGTCTTCGGTACGGAAGTCGGAGATGTAGCCCTCGCGCTTGAGGATCTCGGCAATGTTCGCCTTGATCTTCGAGTGGGGAAGCTTCACCTCATCGTGGTACGCCGTGTTGGCGTTGCGCAGACGCGTCAAGAAGTCTGCGATGGGGTCAGTCATGGTCATAGGTCGACCTCGACACCTTTCTCGCTGTGGTTCCCATGCAACACCGGACAGAGTCCGGTCGTGGGCCTCCAGCAATTCGGCTGGGCCGTCCGACTTATGTCAGACGGCGTAAGTTACCGCACCGAGCTGAACGCATGCGTCAGCCACGGCAACCGGTCTAGTGTAGGGAACATTGCTCGCCCTGTCCAACCAGGGCTTCCCCAACGTCCGGAAAATACGCGACAAATGCCGAATGGGCGTGGATTCCCGAAGGAACCCACGCCCATTCACAAGCGTGTAGTGACAAGACCCGAAGGTCTCAGATCACCAGGAGCTCTTGCGAACTCCGGGAAGCTCGCCGGCGTGTGCCATCTCGCGCAAGCAGATTCGGCACAGGCCGAACTTGCGGAACACAGCGTGCGGGCGACCGCAGCGCTGGCAGCGGGTGTAGGCGCGAACCGCGAACTTGGGCTTCTTGTTGGCCTTGTTGACCAATGCCTTCTTAGCCATGCGCTCAGTTCTCCTTGAACGGGAAGCCGAGGTGCTTGAGCAGTGCACGGCCTTCTTCGTTGTTGGTTGCGGTGGTCACGACGGTGATGTCCATACCGCGGGGGCGATCGATCTTGTCCACGTCGATCTCATGGAACATCGACTGCTCGTTGAGGCCGAACGTGTAGTTGCCGTTGCCATCGAACTGGTTGCCCGAGAGGCCGCGGAAGTCGCGGATACGGGGCAGTGCGACAGACACGAGGCGGTCCAGGAACTCCCACATACGGTCGCCACGGAGGGTGACGCGTGCGCCGATGGGCATGCCTTCGCGAAGCTTGAACTGCGCGATGGACTTACGTGCCTTACGGATCTCGGGCTTCTGGCCCGTGATGAGAGACAAGTCGTGGACAGCGCCGTTGATCAGCTTGGCGTCACGGGCAGCGTCGCCGACGCCCATGTTGACGACAACCTTGACAACACCGGGGATCTGCATGACGTTGGCGTAGTCGAACTCGCTGTTGAGCGCGTCCTTGATCTCAGCGCGGTAGCGTGCCTTGAGGCGCGGCTGGACCTTGTTTTCGGTGGAGGTCATGTCAGATGTCCTTCCCGTTCTTCCGGGAAACCCGTACGCGCTTGCCGGTTTCTTCATCGGTGCGGTAGCCCACGCGAGTGGGGTTTCCGTCCGAGTCGACGACTGCAACGTTGGATACGTGGATCGGAGCTTCCTGCGTGACGATGCCGCCGGAGGATGCTCCGCGCTCGTTCGCGGAAACCGCGGTGTGCTTCTTGATTCGGTTCACGCCTTCGACGAGGACCTTGTCGGTCGCGGGGAAAGCCTGAATGACCTTGCCCTTCGCGCCCTTGTCCTTGCCGGCGATGACCAGAACGGTGTCACCCTTGTGCACCTTCATCACAGCACCTCCGGGGCGAGCGAAACGATCTTCATGAACTTCTTCTCGCGCAGCTCACGGCCGACGGGTCCGAAGATGCGGGTTCCACGGGGATCGCTGTCAGCCTTGATGAGCACTGCTGCGTTCTCGTCGAACTTGATGTAGGAACCGTCCGGACGACGGCGCTCCTTGGTCGTGCGAACGATGACGGCCTTGACGACCTCACCCTTCTTGATGTTTCCACCGGGGATTGCGTCCTTGACGGTGGCGACGATGACGTCACCGATCCCGGCGTAGCGACGTGACGAACCGCCGAGAACGCGGATGCAAAGGATTTCCTTGGCACCCGTGTTATCAGCGACGCGAACTCGCGACTCCTGCTGAATCACTTGATCTCCCTAGACCTGGAATTTCGTGCGCAACGGATTACCGACCCGGTGCGCGCGGTCATTGTTGCCGCCTGCGTCGTGTCTGAGCTGTTGCCTCACCGAAATTCATCGGCAAGACGATCACTGCAAGCACCGGTCGAGCTGCGCACGTGAAGACACACCTCTGCCACAGGCAACCGTTCTATTGTAGGGAACGCCTCTCCGATTACCAAATCAGCGGCCACCTTGCCCATTGCAGGGCATTCGCACCAAAGCCGAATGGCCCACTCCCCCAAGGGGAAGCGGGCCATTCGGTAGTACTCGATCAGCTCGAGATTTCGATCAGGCTTACTTGGCCTTTTCGAGGACCTCGACCAGACGCCAGTGCTTCGTCGCGGACAGCGGACGGGTTTCCATCAGCTGAACGCGGTCGCCGACGCCGGCAACGCCGTTCTCGTCATGCGCCTTCACCTTGGTCGTACGGCGGATGATCTTGCCGTAGAGCTTGTGCTTGACGCGGTCTTCGAGCTCGACCACGATCGTCTTTTCCATCTTGTCGGAAACTACGTATCCGACACGGACCTTACGGCTCGCGCGCTCTTCTGTGCTCACTGCTTTTTCCTCACTCATGCCGCGTCACCTGCATCCGGACCCACAGCGAGTCCGAGCTCACGCTCACGCAGGACGGTGTAGATGCGCGCGATCTCGTGACGAACGGTGCGCAGTCGTCGGTTGTTGTCCATCTGGCCTGTGGCCATCTGGAAACGAAGGTTGAAAAGTTCTTCCTTCGCTTCGCGGAGCCGGGTGACCAGCTCGTCTTCACTGAGCTCGCGGAGCTCTGCTGCTGGGGTTCCAGTAGCCATCAGAACTGCTCCTCTCTGGTCACGATCCGGCACTTGCACGGGAGCTTGTGCATCGCGCGGCGCAGTGCCTCACGAGCGATCTCCTCGTTGGGGTAGGACATTTCGAACAGAACACGTCCGGGCTTGACGTTGGCAATCCACCACTCGGGCGAACCCTTACCGGAACCCATTCGGGTTTCGGCCGGCTTCTTCGTGAGGGGGCGATCCGGGAAGATGTTGATCCAGATCTTGCCGCCACGCTTGATGTGCCGAGTCATGGCGATACGAGCGGACTCGATCTGCCGGTTGGTGATGTAGGCAGGCTCGAGAGCCTGGATGCCGTAGTCACCGAATGTCACCTGGGTACCGCCCTTGGCGGCACCCGAACGGCTCGGGTGGTGCTGCTTGCGGTGCTTGACCCGCCTAGGGATCAACATGCGTCAGCCCTCCTGATTCTGATCAGTAGCGGGAGCATCGGCGGTTGCGGTCGCTGCGCGGCCGGCCTCGGTGCTAGTCGCGGTGGTGCCGGTTGCGCCGGAACGACGGGGACGGCTCGGACGCTCGCGGCGCGGGCGATCCCCGGCCGGAGCGGCGGCGCTGGCTGCGAGCTCACGCTTGCCACCAACGATGTCGCCCTTGTAGATCCAGACCTTGACGCCGATGCGACCGAAGGTGGTCTTGGCCTCGTAGAGGCCGTAGTCGATGTCCGCACGAAGCGTGTGCAGCGGCACACGGCCTTCGCGGTAGAACTCCGACCGGGACATCTCGGCGCCGCCGAGACGACCGGAGCACTGAACGCGAATTCCCTTGACGTTCGGCTGACGCATGGCCGACTGAATGGCCTTACGCATTGCGCGACGGAAAGCAACGCGGTTCGAGAGCTGCTCGGCCACACCCTGTGCGACGAGCTGTGCTTCAGCTTCTGCGTTCTTGACCTCGAGGATGTTCAGCTGAACCTGCTTGCCGGTCAGCTTCTCGAGCTCGGAACGGATGCGATCGGCTTCGGCGCCGCGGCGGCCGATGACGATGCCCGGACGCGCCGTGTGGATGTCCACGCGAACACGGTCACGGGTGCGCTCGATCTCGACCTTCGCGATTCCCGCGCGCTCCATGCCGGTGGCGAGGAGCTTACGGATCGCGACGTCTTCCTTGACGTACTCCGCGTACTGCTTGTCTGCGTACCAGCGAGACTTCCAGTCGGTGGTGATGCCGAGACGGAAGCCGTGCGGGTTGATTTTCTGGCCCACTACTGAGCACTTCCCTTCCGGCGATTACGGGTCGATGTTCCGGACTTCGGCAGGCTCTCCACGATCACGGTGATGTGACTGGTGCGCTTGCGAATACGGAACGCACGTCCCTGTGCACGCGGCTGGAACCGCTTGAGGGTCGCGCCCTCGTCCACGAACGCCGTCGCGACGACAAGCGTGCTCGGGTCGAGGTCGAGGTTGTTCTCGGCGTTGGCTGCTGCGGAGGCGATCACCTTGGCGACCGGCTCGCTCGCTGCCTGCGGCGCGAACTTCAGAATGTTCAGGGCGTCTTCAACCGAGCGCCCGCGGACCAGGTCCACAACACGACGTGCCTTCATCGGCGTAACGCGCACGTGGCGCGCTACTGCCTTGGCAGTCGGGTTGGCGGTTTCGGTGTTGCTCATCGCCTCTTCGCCTTCCGATCATCCTTGATGTGACCCTTGAACGTACGGGTCGGTGCAAACTCTCCGAGCTTGTGTCCGACCATGGAGTCGGAAACGAACACGGGGACATGCTTACGGCCGTCGTGAACCGCAAACGTGTGGCCGATGAAGTCCGGGATGATGGTCGAACGACGGGACCAGGTCTTGATGACCTGCTTGGTTCCCTTTTCGTTCTGTACATCCACCTTCGCGAGGAGGTGGTCATCGACGAACGGGCCCTTCTTAAGGCTGCGTGGCATCCTTCACTCCCTCCTAGCGCTTGTTCTTGCCGGTACGGCGGCGACGAACGATCATCTTGTCGCTTGCCTTGTTCTTGCGGGTACGGCCTTCCGGCTTACCCCACGGGCTGACCGGGTGGCGACCACCGGAGGTCTTGCCCTCGCCGCCACCATGCGGGTGGTCGACCGGGTTCATCACGACACCACGAACGGTCGGGCGCTTGCCCTTCCAACGCATACGGCCGGCCTTGCCCCAGTTGATGTTCGACTGCTCGGCGTTGCCGACCTCGCCGATGGATGCGCGGCAGCGCACGTCGACGCGACGGATTTCACCGGACGGCATACGCAGCGTGGCGTAGGTGCCTTCCTTACCGAGGAGCTGGATGCTGGCACCTGCGGAACGGGCCATCTTGGCTCCGCCGCCGGGACGCAGTTCCACACCGTGGATGGTGGTACCAGTCGGGATGTTGCGCAGCGGCAGGTTGTTGCCCGGCTTGATGTCGGCGCCTGCACCGGACTCGATCGGTGAACCCTGCACCAGGCCCTTGGGGGCGATGATGTAGCGCTTCTCACCGTCTGCGTAATGCAGGAGTGCGATGTTTGCTGTGCGGTTGGGGTCGTACTCGATGTGAGCGACCTTGGCCGGGATTCCGTCCTTGTCGTTGCGACGGAAATCGATCAGGCGGTAGGCGCGCTTGTGTCCGCCGCCCTTGTGACGGGTGGTGATACGACCGTGTGCGTTACGGCCACCACGGCCGTGCAGCGGGCGAACCAGCGACTTCTCGGGGGTCGACCGAGTGATCTCGGCGAAGTCCGAGACGCTCGAGCCACGACGGCCCGGTGTTGTCGGCTTGTACTTACGGATTGCCATGAGTCTTCTCGTCCTCTATGTCTCGTCAAGTCCCGGCGCTTACGCGACCGGTCCTCCGAAGATCTCGATGGGCTTGCTGTCGGCGGCGAGAGTCACGAGAGCGCGCTTGGTGTTCTTGCGCTTTCCGTAACCGAACTTCGTCCGCTTACGCTTGCCCTGACGGTTGGCGGTGTTGACGCTGGTCACAGTGACACCGAAGACCTTCTCGACGGCAATCTTGATCTGCGTCTTGTTCGAGTCCGGGTGCACCAGGAAGGTGTAGGTGCCTTCCTCGATCAGTCCGTAGGACTTCTCGGAGATGACCGGTGCCAGCAGGATGTCGCGGGGGTCAGCGATGGTCGTCACTTGGCCTCCTCCTTGTTCTCTTCCTGGGCGGTCTCGGCGGGCCCGTGGATGAACGCGTTGAGCGCCTCGACGCTGAACACGACGTCATCCGCATTGAGCACGTCGTAGGTGTTGAGCTGGTCGGGTGCAATGGGATGCACGCCTTCCAGGTTCTGCACGCTCTTCCAAGCGGCTACGTCCTGGCGACCCACGACGAGCAGCAGCTTCTTGCGATCCGAGATCTCGCCGAGGAACGCGATTGCGTTCTTGGTCGAAGGCGTCTGCCCTGCAACCAGTTCGGTGATGACGTGGATGCGCTCGTTGCGTGCGCGGTCAGAGAGGGCTCCGCGGAGAGCGGCTGCCTTCATCTTCTTGGGGGTGCGCTGGCTGTAGTCACGCGGCTGCGGGCCGTGAACGGTTCCGCCACCGACGAACTGGGGTGCGCGAGTCGAGCCCTGGCGTGCGCGGCCGGTGCCCTTCTGGCGGTACGGCTTCTTGCCACCGCCGCGGACGTCGCCGCGGGTCTTGGTGGAGTGGGTTCCCTGACGAGCAGCGGCGAGCTGCGCGACGACAACCTGATGCAGAAGCGCGATGTTGGCCGGAGCGTCGAAGATCTCAGCGGGGAGATCGACGGTGCCGTTGGTCTTGCCGCCGGCGACCTTGACGTCCAGGGTCAACTTGGTCTCGGTGCTGGTCATGCTCGTGCACCACCCTTCACTGCACTCTTGACGATCACGAGGCCGCCCTTGCGGCCGGGGATCGCACCCTTGATCAGCAGCAGGCCGTTCTCGGCGTCCACCTTGTGGACCGAGAGGTTCTGCGTCGTGATGCGGTCGCTACCCATGCGTCCGGACATGCGCATGCCCTTGAACACGCGGCCGGGAGTTGCACAGCCGCCGATGGAGCCCGGGCGACGGTGAACGGCCTGGGTACCGTGCGATGCACCCTGTCCCTTGAAGCCGTGACGCTTCATGGTTCCGGCGAATCCCTTACCCTTGCTGGTTCCGGTGACGTCGACGAATGCGCCGTCCTCGAAGACCTCAGCGGTGAGTTCCTGGCCGACCTCGTAGTCGGAGGCATCCGCAACGCGGAACTCGACGACGTGGCGACGCGGGGTCACACCAGCCTTGGCGAACTGGCCGGAGACCGGCTTGTTCACCTTGCGCGGGTCGATTGCGCCGAACGCGAGCTGAACAGCCGTGTAGCCGTCACGCTCTTCGGTACGAATCTGGGTTACGACGTTGGGCCCAGCCTTGACGACGGTGACCGGGACAACCCGGTTGTTCTCGTCGAAGACCTGGGTCATGCCGAGCTTGGTGCCCAGGATTCCCTTGATCTTGGTATCAGTCATTGTTTTTGTCTCCGCCGTCACTGAATGTTCACGTCGACACTGGCCGGAAGGTCGATGCGCATGAGCGCGTCAACCGTCTTCGGCGTCGGGTCGAGAATGTCGATCAGCCGCTTGTGAGTACGCATCTCGAAGTGCTCGCGCGAGTCCTTGTACTTGTGCGGCGAGCGGATGACGCAATATACGTTCTTCTCGGTCGGCAACGGCACAGGTCCAACGACGCGGGCACCCGTACGGGTTACCGTCTCGACGATCTTGCGCGCTGACGCGTCGATCGCCTCGTGGTCGTAGGCCTTGAGCCTGATGCGGATCTTTTGTCCCGCCACGCTTAGTGTCCTTTTCTTGCCGCGTTTCGTAGCCCGCCTGGTCAGGCTCGAGCTACCTCGTCTGCACAGTCCTTGCCTGGACGATGACACGACGAACACTTAAGCGATCGGGACGTATCCAGATCCGCTGCCGCTGTTCGTTTGTCATTGTTCTCCGGTACACGCGGTCGGGCGTGTCGCTCTCTCACTCATCCTGCGCCGATGATCTTTCGACCATCTGGCGCGTGATGCGTACCGGACGTGTTCGAAGTCGAACACAAAGTAGGTACTGCTTCCGTCTTGCTTTACATCTCGTCTTACTTGGCCACGATCATTGCCGGGTTACCCCAACTTACTGTTCGTGACGTCTTCACCCTTGACTGCTCTTGGCCGCAAACGACCCAGTCCCAGACAAGGCAACCCGACTAGTATGCCGTAGGCGCCCGAATTACTCAACTCCGGGCTCTCACGTTCTGATCGTGATGTGGGCGACAACGATCTTACTCCCAAGTAAGGTTGGATCATGACTTCGAGCACGAGTACAACGACTCCCACCTATCGCGCCTGGCAGAAGCTTCCGGACAACACCTTCGGGCAGGCCGTCTTCTCATTGGCCATGTCGATTCGCGTTCCCTACTTCGCGTCCGTTCTCCCCCGCGTCACAACTTTGGAACCGGGTCAGTGCGAGGTGCGCGCCCCGAAGTGGTGGGGAGTGCACAACCATCTCGGCACGTTCCACGCGATTGCGGCATGCAACCTGGCCGAGGTCGCAATGGGCATGCTGTGTGAAGCCACCGTCCCCAGCACCCACCGATGGATTCCGAAATCGATGAACGTGGAGTACGTGGCCAAGGCAGAAACCGGACTCCGCGCCGTGGCCACACTCTCGCCCGTGCCCGATTTCGACGCCATCTCCACCGGCTCCGAATTGGTCGTGCCGATCACGATCGTCGACCGCGCCGGCAAGGAAGTGGTCCGCGCCGAGATCACCACCTGGGTGACAAAAAAGTAACAACTGGACCTAATACCTGTGGGTAACAGGATGATTCACGAACGTCGACATCATCCATCACATCCAGAAGCTGCCTTGCACGGCAAAGGATATCCGGGTTTCGAGTCGCAGAATTGGTGGAACACCTTCCCGAACGGCGATGATCGGTCGGGGTACCGGTAGCCGGCGCCTTCTGAAGGCGTCGGCGACGGGTGGGCGTCGCCTCCGAGAGCGCAGCAGCAGGAGGCACCGTGGCAGACTTCCAGCACTCGACCGGCACCGACGCGCACAGGGAGATCGCGCATACGGACACCCACGATCGCAGCCCCGGTGACGATCTCGAGAGGTTCAGACGCCAACTCGACGCCATCGACGCCACCCTGCTCGAGACCGTGCGTGAGCGACTCCTGTTGTGCCTGCAAATCGGCGAGTGGAAGCGGTCGAGTCATGTTCCGATGATGCAGCCGTCTCGTGTGCACGTCGTCCAGGAGCGGGCGCGCCAATTTGCTCGCCAGCACAACCTGTCACCTGAGTTCTTCAGCTCGCTCTACGAGCTGCTGATCGCGGAAACATGCCGGCTCGAGGACCTGGTGATCGACGGGCCCGACGCGAACATGGAAAATGTGCGGGAATCAGTCGGCTGGAGATCAGGATTAACGAGATGAGTTCCCGCACGCTCCTCGTGGACAATTACGACTCGTTCACGTACAACCTTTTCACCCTGTTGACCAAGGTCAACGGCATCGTGCCCACCGTCGTAACCAACGACGCCGAGTGGGAATCCCTCGATCTTGCCGAGTTCGACAATGTCGTGATCTCGCCTGGGCCGGGACGGCCGGATCGGGAACGCGATTTCGGGATCAGTCGCAGGTTCATCGAGGAAGGACCACTCCCCTTACTCGGTGTATGCCTCGGGCACCAAGGTTTGTGTCAACTGTTCGGCGCAGATGTCGTACTGGCGCCGGAGCCGATGCACGGCCGTATTTCCCTTGTCGATCATGACGGGTCCGGAGTCTTCGCCGGCCTGCCCTCCCCGTTCCGTGCGGTCCGCTACCACTCGCTGACCGTCGAGAATCTTCCCGACACGTTTGTGCGCACCGCCTGGACGTCGGACGGTGTGATCATGGGAGTCCGGCATCGGACGAAGCCGATGTGGGGCGTTCAATTCCATCCCGAATCGATCAGCACCGAATTCGGGGTGGAACTGCTGACGAACTTCCGCGATCTGTCGGTCGGCCGAACTCTCGAGTCCGTGATGCGCCGCGATCCGACGCCACAGGCGCCGATCTTGCGACCGGCGTCGTCGTACCAGGTCGACAAGGTTCGACTCGATTTTGCCGTGGATCCATCCGCCGCGTACGCCGCGCTGTTTGCGGAAGGACCCAACGCGTACTGGCTCGATCGGGCCGCCACGTCGGAACCGGACGCGCGGTTCTCGATCATGGGTGATTCTTCCGGCCCGTCGGCAGAGTTCATCACGTACGACGTCGACGCCGGAACTCTCACGGTGACCCGAGATGGCTTGCCTGACGAGCACATCCACGTCCCGTTCTTCGACTATCTCGAGGGACAACTCGCGACGCGGTACATTCCCCCGGATCCGGAACTGGATTTCAATCTCGGATATGTCGGCTACCTCGGATATGAATTGAAGGCGCAAACCGGTGGCCACCGCGCGCACTCGTCCGACGCACCCGACGCGGCAATGGTTTTCGCGGATCGTGCGATTGTCATCGATCACACTGCCGGCCGAACCCATGTCTTGCGACTACGTGAAACCCAAGTGCGCGACACACAGCAGGCAAACGATCCTGACGATTGGCTCGCGCATGCCGTCAACGTTCTTGCCGCCGTCGGCGCTGCTGACGAGGAGCGAATCCCGGTTCCGCTGATCAGCGAAACCGTATGGGCACAAGCACGTTTGCGTCACGATCGCGCCCGGTACCTGTCGTTGATCGAGGACGCACTCGAACAGATCCACGTCGGCGAATCGTACGAGGTGTGCCTGACCAATATGGCCGCTGTCGACGGGGCAATCGACTCCCTGCGCACGTTCGAGTACCTGCGCGCAATCAACCCCACTCCCTACAGCGCTCTGCTCGACTTCACCGGAATTGCCGTCATCTCAGCCTCGCCGGAACGATTCCTACGGGTCGATTCCGACGGCAAGGTGGAGAGCAAACCGATCAAGGGCACTCGCCCCCGTGGCGTCACTCGGGCGCGGGACGCGGCACTGCGGCAAGACCTCCTCGACAGCGAGAAGGACCGCGCGGAAAATCTGATGATCGTCGATCTCACCCGAAACGACCTGGCGAAGGTCTGCGTCCCGGGAAGTGTCCACGTGCCACGTTTGTTCGGGATCGAATCGTATTCGTCCGTTCACCAGATGGTCTCGACAGTGCGCGGAAAACTGCGCGGCGATTCGTCAGCGGTCGACTGCGTTCGAGCGGCGTTCCCCGGCGGATCGATGACAGGTGCACCGAAAGTCCGCACGATGGAAATTATCGACCGACTCGAATCAGGCCCTCGTGGAGTGTATTCCGGTTCGATCGGATACTTTGCACTCGGTGGCGCTGCCGATCTGTCGATTGTTATCCGCTCGCTTGTCTCGACGTCGTCCGGAGTGAGCTTCGGGATCGGCGGCGCCATCACCGCATTGTCGGACGCGGAGGAGGAATTCGACGAGACAACGGTCAAGGCGTCGACGATGCTCCGTGCCCTCGACGTAGCGCCGAGCCACCGGAACGGACCGGGAAGGTAACCTACGATGCCGGCGCGGGGTGAGGTGATCGTGGTGGGTGGCGCCGGCGCAGTGGGATCCATGTTCGCCGGCCTCCTGCGCGACGACGGCAGATCCGTGACGGTTCTGGACCGCACGCGCGGCAGCGATCTCATCGGCGACGTCTCCTGCCCCGACGGGCCGATACTCGACGCACTCGCCCAGGCTGAACTGATAGTCCTGGCCGTCGCCGAGCAGACCGCACTCGCAGCATTGCCGACACTGACGCGTGCCGCCCGCGCTGACACGCTGATCGTCGACACCTTGTCGGTCAAGTCCCGCATAGCCGTTGCCGTCGAGGAATCCGGCCGCACGGGTGAATTCCTCGGACTCAACCCGATGTTCCGGCCTTCCCTCGGCCCACGTGGTCGTGCGGTTATTGCGGTTCCTTACGTCGACGGCCCGCTGTGCCGCGAATTCCTCGACGAGGTCCGATCATGGGGTGCGTCGACGCCCGTCATGGATTCGGACTGCCACGACCGTCTGGCCGCTGCCACCCAGGCCCTGACTCATGCTGCGGTGTTGGCGTTCGGTCTCGCGTTGGCGGAACTCGATGTGGCACCGGATCTGATCGCCGACGTCGGCCCGCCGCCGCATCGAACACTCTCGGCGTTGCTCGCCCGAATCGTGGCGGGCGAGCCCGAGGTGTACTGGGATGTTCAGTCGGGCAATCCCTATGCCGCGGCTGCCCGCAAAGCGTTGACTTCTGCCGCTGCTTCGGTGGAGGCGGCAACAGGAAATTTCGACGACTTTTCGAATCTCGTGGCGTCGGCGGGCGGCGCTCTGGGTAATCGGTCGGAGGACCTTGACGAATTGTGCAGAACACTCTTCGAGGCCATCAGCTCGCGAGAAGCCAACGCCCCGGATTAGGAGGGATCAATGCGCAATCGAGTGGCACCGCCCGCGCTTCCCGGCTTCGACGCCGAGGATCCCGTCGAGAGCGCCATCGTGCGCCGACTTGCCGAGAATTGGCCGCGCCGCGCCGCCGTCAAGCGGCCCGAACCCGACTTGGACGATCTCTTCGACGAGACAAAACTCGACTATCCGGACTCGTTGCTGCCGTTCGCCGCGCACCCCGTGTACGTGGCATTGACGCCGGAGCAACAAGGACGACTCCGCGCGTGGGCCTGGATTGCGTTCAACAAGAACGTCATGGATATCGAGCGGTCCGTGGTGAATCCGGGGTTCGAACTTCTGGCTGTGGACGCGTTCGATGTGGGATTCGGTGATTCAGTTGCGGTCGCGGTCAATCAGGCCATGGTCGACGAGCAGTACCACACGCTGATGCATCTCAACGCAAGTTCGTCGACCCGCCGCGGACGCAAGTGGTCGCTGCCGACGAAGTCTCTCCCGGACGTTCTGACGGTGCGTGCTCGCGCCCGAACACTGTCGCGGTGCCCGGACGAGCGTTCGCGGGCAGTGGTCGCACTTGCATACATGACCGTCGCCGAGATCTCGATCAGCTCGTACCTCGACGTGATCATCGAGGGCGAGGACATTCAGCCGGTCAATCGTGCGACAGTCAGGCTTCACAATCGCGACGAGCTCTGTCACGCGTCCATCGCGGACGCTCTGGCTGTGTCCGTGTTCGAGAATCTCGATTCGGATGCGCGTCGACGGTTCGTCGACGGAGCGGCCGATGCGATGGCAGCATTTGCCGGCAACGATTTCGGCGCGTGGCGGGCGATCTTGGATGCCGAGCGCATTGTCGGCGGTGACCGGATGATCGACGAGGTCGAGCACTCCCCCGAATCCGGCCTACTCGTGCAGGACTTCAGTGGGATCAAAAAGTTGTACGACGCGCTTGGTGTCGATCGCCCCTTGCCGGGAGGATCAGCTTCCTGAGGCCTCGACCGGCATCTGGCGGGCGGCGGGCCTGAAGAACAGTCGCTTCACCGACATCGTGTCGGTGCTCTTGTCGTACATGCGATATGCGGGCCACAGCACAGCGTGAAGTATCGAACTGCGGAAAATCATGAAACGCAGTCGACGGTTCATCGCACCATGTTGTTTCAGTGTTGCGATCGACGCTTTGTTGTAGGAAAGAAATTCGATCGGACCGGTTTCTCCGCGGCGTCCGGACACTTCTGCTCGCATCGCAAGGTTCTGAACGATCTTCATTCCGTGTCCGAGAAGGCAATACGACAGATCGACGTCTTCGTGGAAATCCTTACGGTCACTGACGAAGCTCTGCACGGCCAGCCACGCAGATTTCCGGATCGCCATATTCGACCCGGTCAGGGAAGGTGCGTCTTTCAATCCGCTGAGATTTCCGAGACTGTCTTGCTTTGCAACTGCGTTGCGTTGCGCGGTTGCAAACGGTGATTCGTAAAACAGCGAGAACCCGGTGACCGCATCGAATTCCGTATCCGTGAAAAGATCATGTATTGCGCGAGCCCAGCCGGACGATACTCGCGTATCGGCGTCTACTCTGCCGATCAATTCTCCTTGCACAGAGTTGAATCCCAGGTTTCTGGCAAAAACAACACCTTGCCGAGTTTCCACCAAATAACGAATCTTCGACGACCGTCGTTCGAATTCTTCGATTATCGCAACGGTTCCGTCGGTCGAGTTATTGTCTACGACCACTATCTCGAAAATATCGTCACCTTGCAGCAACAAGGATTCCAGGCAGTCCGAAAGATATTCGTTTTCGTTGTAAACAGGAACAACAACCGACAACTGGGCACCCATGGACGGCACGCTATCACCAAGCGTGAGTGTCGATCGATGCAGTTAGGCATCGGACACGGAGTGCGGAGTGTGCGATGCCACACAAGTTCGCCTCGGCCCAACTGCATGCTTACTCGTCCAGTCAGGCAAAAGCGCCGAATCACCCCCGCTGAGGCCAAAGTTGCACGTGTCACCTCCGGTAACATGCTCAGTGCGTTCGGAGATAGACAACCAAGGTTCCCGCAATCCGTGTGGGTTATCCGAGGCTGCGCCCTCCGGCCTCACTACTAGCCGGATCGGCACAACCAGGCCACCTAAGGTAGCCCCACCTTGTTCACGTAGACAGCGGAGAATTGATGCCCTTTCCCACGGACGCGGCCGTAGTCGTGGAGGACGTTCACAAGTCCTTCAAAGATGTCCACGCCCTGCGCGGCATCAACTTCCAGGCCCCCAAAGGATCGGTCCTCGGCATTCTCGGACCCAACGGTGCAGGCAAGACCACCACCGTCAAGGTGCTCTCGACGCTCATTCGTCCCGACAGCGGACGCGCGATGATCGCCGGATACGACGCGGTGCGCAATGCCCCGGAAGTTCGTCGTTCGATCATGATGACGGGGCAGTTCGCAGCACTCGACAATGCGCTGACCGGCCGCGAGAACATCGAACTGTTTGCACAGTTGATGGGCTTGGACCGGGCGTCGGCAAAACAGCGGGCCGCTGATCTGCTGGAAGAGTTCGACTTGGTCGAAGCCGGCGCTCGGACGGTGGCCAACTATTCGGGCGGTATGCGTCGTCGCATCGACATTGCGTGTGGGCTTGTCGTTCGCCCCGAGGTCGTGTTCCTGGACGAACCGACCACCGGATTGGACCCGCGCAGCCGTCAGAGCGTGTGGAATCTTGTTCAAACACTGAAGGAACAAGGCATCACGGTTCTGCTGACCACGCAGTACCTCGAAGAAGCCGACCTTCTGAGCGACAACATCATCGTGATCGACAAGGGCTCGGTCATCGCCGAAGGAACCGCAGATCAGCTCAAGGCCCGAACCGGAGCGAGCTTCTGCGAGATCGTTCCCCTGTCGGCCGAGTTGCTCGGCCCCGCAGCCAACGCGTTGGGCAACCTACTTCCACCGGACTTCCGTTTCGATCTAGCCAAGGACAACGGAAAAATCGCGATCCCGGCTCCGCGCGGTTCCGCAACCCTTGCCGAGGCCTTGCGCCGCCTCGATCACGCAAGAATTCCGCTTGCCGACATCGCGTTGCGCCGCCCGTCGCTCGACGATGTTTTCCTCTCGCTGACCGGACGCCCCCAGGCCGCAGAACCCGGTAAGGCCGGTGAGCCTGCATGACCACGACTACCAAGTACCAAACCCCGAACCTGACGCTGCAGAAGACCGGTCGCCGCGAAATCTCGGTTCCGGCAGCCACGAGAGTAGGACGTCACCGTCGTCCGAATCCGTCGGCACTCATGCAGTGGTGGGTTCTCACGGGTCGCACGTTGCGGGCGATGGTTCGACGCTACGAACTGGTCATCGCCGTCATCGCACCGTTGATCTTCACAGTGGGCTTCTACTTGCCGTTGAAGTTCGTGATGCAGCTCCAAGGCATCGACTACGCACAGTTCCTGATGCCGATCATCGTGCTGCAGGCCATGGCCTTCACGTCGATCTCGGCCGCTCAGATGTCGGCAAAGGAGAAGATCACCGGATTCAGCTCGCGTATGCAGACCATGCCGGTGTACGGGCCTGTGCCCTTGCTGTCCCGGATGAGCAGCGGATTCGTCCGTTCGGTGGTGTCGTTGACGGCCGCACTCGTCTACGGACACGCGATCGGTTTTCGATTCACCGAGGGTCTGGGTCAGGCAGCGCTCTTCTGCGGCTTGGCCTTGGTATTCAGTACGTGTTTGTCGCTCGGCGCCGACGCGATCGGCTCGCTCTCGAAGAGTCCGCAGGCAACCAGCCAGGCACTGACACTTCCCCAGCTGATCCTGGGCATGCTCTCGTGTGGGTTTGCTCCCGAGACCGGTTTTCCCGAGTGGATCCGCCCCTTCGTGCGTAACCAACCCGTCTCACAGTTTTCCTTCGCGATGCGCGACCTCGCGCACGGTGGCGTCACCTGGAACACGATGTTCCCGGTTGTCATGTGGTCGTTGGGACTGCTGGTCGTCTGCGCTCCCCTTGCCTACTGGGCAAGCACAAGGCGGGCGTGATGACCAGTATCGACAGAAGCGAACTCGACCACAGCGAGCCACGACGCGGGCGCACGCTCAACTTCCCCGAACCCAATGCCGCGTTTCCGGAAAACTCCGCGAAAGCTCTGTGGACTCACAGCCTGATTCAGGCTCGGCGTCTACTCGTCAGTTGGGCGCGTGATCCGTCCACTGCGATCCAAGCGTTGCTGTACCCGGCCTTGACGCTCATCATGTTCCGAGTTGTCCTCGGGAACTCGATCAGCGCCGCGACCGGTCAGCCGAGTATCTACGGAACTGTTCCGCTGATCATTCTGGTCGGTGCGATGTTCGGTTCCATTGCGAGTGCTGTCGGGCTGCGGACGGAGAAGACCAGCGGACTGCTCAGCCGTTTCTGGACGCTTCCGGCCCACCGCGCGTCCGGGTTGGTCGGGCGAATGATCGCCGAGGCCATCCGTGTCCTCGTGACGACGATCGTGATCATCGGCGTCGGATTCATCGCCGGTTTCCGATTCAATCAAGGGCCGGTTGCCGCGATCGGAATGCTTCTTCTACCCATCGTGTTCGGAATCGGATTTGCCGTGATGGTGACGGCTCTCGCTACGGTGTCCGACAATCTTCCACTCGTCGAAATCGTTTCCATCGGATGCACGCTACTGATGTTCTTCAACAGTGGTTTTGTCCCCACGATGGCATATCCGGTCTGGTTGCAACCGGTGATCGCGGCACAACCGATGTCGGTAGCGGTCGAAGCGATGCGAGGAATGTCCCTTGGTGGGCCCGTTCTCGAACCCGTCCTCAAGACATTTGCGTGGTCCTTCGGAATGATCGCAATATTCATATATCCGGCAATTCAGGGATACCGTCGGGCTGCATCGGATTAACGCCTGAACCAATTTTCGATCTACCGTGTCGGCAGCGTCGCGTAACGTATCCGACGGTCGGGTCGACATATCCAATCGGGAAGCAAGGACTGTCGCTTTTTCCGAGAACCGTTTCAACCGAGAGGTAAGAAGTCTTGACGCGAAACACGAAACCAGCCTGGCGTCGCGCCACACAAGCCGGAGTTCTGGCGATCGCCTGCTCATTGTTCACCGCCGGTATTGCGCAAGCCGCACCCGACAATTCGGGCAATTCTGCATCCGACGTGGCCGCGAGCGGTTCGTACGTCAAGTCCGTGCAGAAGATCAATGATCGGCAACTCGTCGTCAATGTTTATGCTGCGTCGATGGACAAGGTGGTGCCCATTCAGGTCATCACGCCGGCCGACAACTCCGAACCGCGGCCCATTCTGTACCTCTTGAACGGTGCCGGCGGTGGCGAAGATTCCGCGACCTGGCAGCGTCAGACGGACGTCGTCGACTTCTTCAGCGACAAGAACGTCAATGTCGCGACCCCCGTGGGCGGACGCCTCTCCTACTACACGGATTGGGAGCAGGACGACCCGAAGGCCGGACGCAACAAGTGGTCGACCTTCCTCGGTGAGGAACTGCCGCCACTCCTGAACAAAGAACTGGGCAGCAACGGCGAACAGGCACTGTCCGCGATCTCGATGTCCGGTACGTCAGTTCTGAACCTGGCTATCGAGCACCCCGGTCTGTACAACTCTGTTGCCGCGTACAGTGGCTGCGCTCAGACCAGTGACCCGCTCGGCCAGCAGTTCGTCAGAATCACCACCGAATGGATCGGTGGAGTCGACGACGTCACCAACATGTGGGGCCCGCTCGACGGTCAGGGCTGGCGCGATCACGATCCGCTGGTCAACGCCGAAAAGCTCCGCGGAACCCCGATCTACATGAGCACCGGCAACGGTCTTCCCGGCTTCCCGAACGACACGAGCCTCAACCCTCGCATGAATGACGGACGCGCAAATCTGGAGAACCAGATCATCGTCGGCGGTGTCATCGAAGCTGCAACCAACCTGTGCACCTCCAACATGGCCAAGCGTCTGTACGAGTTGAACATTCCGGCTGTGGTGGACTTCCGCCCGACGGGCACCCACTCGTGGGGTTACTGGCAGGACGATCTCCACAAGTCGTGGCCGTTCATCGCCGATTCGTTGAACATCTGAGGCACAACCGCTTTACAGCTGGATAGGCCGCTATCCCTCGGACTCTGAGTTCGAGGGATAGCGGCCCTTTCATTTGTCGACCAGCCGGCTCAACAAACCAGAAAGCAGCACTCGTGACCGCACGCATCTCCCGACGAGGTTTCCTCGGTACCGCAACAACACTCGGTATCGCCGGTGCGGCAGTCGGTATTTCTGCCCAACCCGCAGCTGCACGACCTGCGGCCGCAACACCGGTTCGGGCCCACTCCCAGCGATCCCAGTTGCCGCTGCCGAACGCGATCGATGCGACCGACCCGGCACTGCTCAGCGCTACCGAAGCCGCCAGTCTGCTCCAGGATGGCAGCCTGCATCCACGCGAACTGCTCGACGCATGTCTGACACGCAGTCACGAGTACGACGGCGGGATCGGTTCATGGATCCGGATCTATCCGGAGGTCGCGTACGATGCTGCCGAGAAAGCGGCGCAACGACTCTCGAGTGCAGGGCGTGCAAGTGCGGGTGAAACGCCACCACTCGTCTGCGGACTCCCGATCGCATTGAAGGACATGTTCGCGGTATCGGGGTTGCCGGTCACCGCGTCGAGTCGTGTCCTCGAAGGGAACATCGCTGCGGGAGACTCGACCGTCTGGCGCCGCCTGAGTGAAGCGGGCATGGTGTTGATGGGTCACGCACACTGCGACGAGTTCGCCATCGGTGTGGCGACAGCTCAAGTGGGCAACCCGTGGAACCCGGAGTACTCACCCGGTGGGTCGTCCGGTGGCAGTGCTGCAGTCCTCGCGGCCCGCTTCAGTCCTCTTGCAACTGGAACCGATACCGGCGGGTCACTCCGCCTGCCCGCAAGCGCAACTGGCATCACCTCTGTCAAACCGACTTTCGGGCGTTGCAGCACGTACGGAACGATCCCCCTCAATTGGACCCGCGACCATACCGGTCCGATGGCCCGGAGTGCTGCCGATGCGTCTTTGCTGCTCAGCTACATGGCCGGCGTCGACGTCAACGATCCCACCACGTCGGTCGGCCCGCCGGTTCCGGACGACGGTTATCCCTTGGCTGCTCAGGGCGGAAAGTCACCGCTCGCCGGCCGCCGATTCGGTATCCCACGTAAAGGCGTCGACAAGTTGCCGGGATCCTTGGGGACACTGTTCTCCGAGTTCACAGACACTGTCGTCGCACTCGGAGGCACGCTGGTCGATGTGACGATGCCGACCTACCCGACGGGACTACTGACCGGCGACATGGCCGAAGCCGGCAATTACCACCAACAGTTCTCCGACCGCATCGGGCTGTACAAACCGGAGCGGGCACTCTTCGTCGGGCAGGCACTTGCGTCGATGGCTGTTCCGGTCGCCGACTACATGACGTTGGCTCACAACAGGCTTCGCTACCAACACGAATACAACCACATGCTCTCCGAACACAATCTCGATGCCATTCTCGTACCCGGCGCCAGCGTAGATGGCAGTAAGCGCTCTGAGGTCGCGGGCATCGCACTGTTCGACGGTGTCACTGCCGATGTCGCGTGGGCCAACTACACCGGCGCTCCGGTTGTCACGACGCCCGCCGGAAGGTCGAAGGAGACCGAACTTCCCTTCGGCGTCCAACTCGGTGGCCGCATGTGGGACGAAGCCGGCCTGATCCAAATTGCGTTGGAACTCCAAGCTGCCCAACCTTTTTGGCAGGAAGCTCCACCCTTGATCCGAAATGCGAGGCAGATACCGACATCGGTGACTGCCCAGCCCGGAATTGGACCGGACCCGACAAATACGCAAAACGTCGGCTTCTCGTTCAGATTTGTGCCGACGTCCTCTTAACGCTCCGATCAATTCCTGAAGAACGCCGCTACGCGAGGACCGATCAGCGCGAGCTGATCGGTTTCCATCATCGCGTGATGCGAACTCTGCACCGTTGTCTCGGTCAATGTTCCGTTCACATGAGGCTTCCAGGCTGCGGCCAGTTCCGTTGTCGAACCGACGCCGACTGTGGCGCTGAGAAGTACAGCGTCACCGTCGAAGACGCTCGGCTTGTACTCGTCGATCATCGAGGCGGAAGAAGTCGCAAAATCGTACAGCGATCCAAGTTGGTCGTCGGTCAGGAACGACAGTGAATCGAGTGACCGACCGAGCGCAAGAATCTCGTCCCGGCCCAGTGCACCGAGATCAAGGGTATCCCCGACATCGACTCCCCAGCCTGCTGCCAATTCGGCGACATTGTCCTGCGCCTGGGTTTCTCCGACTTCGGTTGTCCCGCGCGGATCGATCATCGCGAGCTTCACTTCGAAACCCTTCGAGCGCAACAGAACTGCACACGCATGTCCGATGAAGCCACCGAGCGAATAGCCGACGATGTGGAAGGGGCCGCTCGGATTCACGCTCACCATCTCGCGAATGTAACGCTCGGCTAGAGCGTCGACCGAGGTGGGTAGCGCCCACGATTCCGCCATCACCGGCGCCTGCAGACCGTAGAGCGGTGTCTGCCCGTCGAGGTGTGGAATCAAGCCGGATGCCTTCCATGCCAGCCCGCTCATCGGGTGGATGAAGAATACCGGTACGGCCGATCCGGCTTCCCGGATCGGCAAGAGAACATCGAGTGCGTGATTCGACTCCTGCGCGCCGCCACTGCGTACGTCTTCGATTCGGGCGGAAAGAGATTCAACCGTCGATGCACCGAACAGCATACGCACCGGTACGTCGGCACCGACAGAATTACTCAGTTCAGACGCCAGCTTCATCGCGATGAGGGAGTTGCCACCCAACTCGAAGAAATCATCATCCAACCCCACCCGATCAACACCCAACACACCCACAAACGCCGACGCCACCACCAACTCCACCGAAGACACCGGAGCCCGAAACACCCGAGCCTCAAACACCGGCTCCGGCAACAACACCCGATCCAACTTCCCCGACGAATTCAACGGAAACGCATCCAACACCACCACAGCAGCCGGAACCATATACCC